>DBGM01000042.1:610-3154 GCA_002295885.1 Phycisphaerales bacterium UBA854 | reverse complement strand
TGCATCCGTCGTGCAGACAGGTGCCGCCAAGTGCGGGGCGACTGTCGACGAGCAGGACCTGTCGTCCCAGCTGCGCGGCCCGGAAGGCGGCCGCGTAGCCGCCGGGCCCGCCGCCGATGACGAGTACGTCCGTGTCCTGGGTGAATTCGCCGACGACCATGGGTGCAAGTGTAGTCGAGAGCGCCCGGATGACACGAGGCCCGCCGGGGGGCGGGCCTCGTGCATGGATCGATTCGAGCGGGGCTCAGATCTTGTCCTGGGCCTCTTCGTATTCCTTGAGGGCCGGCTGCAACTGCTTCGCCATGTCCTCGTCGGCGAGTTCGATCGCCTTCTTCTGGGTTTCGATGGCCTTCTGGACATCGCCCTTGACGAACCAGCACCGGGCCACGGTATCGAGCACCATGGGATCGGAGTTGTCGGTGAGTTCGTCGGCCCGCTGGGCGATGCGGAGTGCGAAATCCTTGCCCTGGTCGTCGAGCTTGTCGCTGATCACCATCATCCAGCTCAGCGAGTTGAGCATCATCTGGTCGTCCCAGTTGGCCTTGGCGACCTGGTCGCCGAACTTCACGGCCGACGCGATGGACATGTGATCGATCAGGTACTCGTACTTGATCATCTTCATGTTGACGTTGTCGGGCATCTTCTCGATGAGTCCGTTCAGCCCCTTCATGGCCTCCAGCCGCTCCTCGGCGGTGTCCGCGGACCGCAGCATGGTCATGACGCGGTTGATCTCCTGCTGCTGGCGGGCCCGCTCGGCCTCGGCCGCGGCGAAGGCATCCCGGTCCCAGGATCCGTCGACGATCTTCTCGAGCGGGTCGTCCATGGTCGCGGGATGGCCGATCCATTCGACGGTGCCGTCCTTGCCGACGATGAACGCGGACGGAATGCCGTTGCGTCCGGCGGCCATCATCCACGACTCGCTCATCGATCGCTCGTCGTCGACCGCGATGGTGTAGTCCATCTTGTCACCCTGCTGATCCACGAAGCCGGTGACGGTGGCCACCCGGTCCTCCTGGGTCGGCTCGCGCTGCCAGATCGCGGTGCCCACGATGGTGACGCCCTTGTCCTTGTAATTCTTCTGGAGTTCGGTCAGGTGGGGGATGCCGCGGATGCAGGGGCCGCACCAGGTGGCCCAGAACTCCATCACGTAGACCTGGCCGTCGGCGAAGGAGGTGACCGGTTCGCCCTTGACCCAGGTTCCCACCTTGATGGGGGGCGCCTTGTCGCCGACGGTCAGGGGCTTGGCCGCTTCGGCCGACTCCTGTGCGGCCGCGAGGGGCAGGACGGGGATGAGCGGCGTGGTCTGGGCGGTCGCCGGAGCGATGCAGGCGGCGGCCAGAATCGTGGACAGCAGATGCTTGTGCATTGGGGGATTCTCCTTCCCGTGGGGGTCGACCATGCACGGTAGCGGATTTCTCTTCGCACTGCTGTGGAGGCCGAAACTCCCTCCATCCTCGACGAGTGGGAGCGATTCTGAGACCGGGTTCAGACCATGAAACGCATCGGGTTCTGCAGGTCCTCGATGAGGTGCCCGATGAACGGGATCTCGCGTCCGCCGTCGACCAGACGGTGATCCATCGAATGGCTCAGGGGGAGGATCAGTCGCGGCACGATCTCGTCGTCCACGACCCACGGCATCTTGCGGGCGCGGCCGAGGGCGAGGCAGCCGACCTGGCCGGGCTGGATGATGGGTGTCGAGTACCGGGTCGGTCCCATCGCGCCGGCGTTGGAAATGGTGTACGTGCCGCCGCGGGTGTCGTTGACGCCGAAGCTCGCGCTGCGGGCGTTGCTGGCGATGATCTCCAGCGCATCGGCGATCTGCCCGACGGTCATGCGGTCGGCGTCGCGGATCACCGGTGCGACCAGACCGCGTTCGGTCTCCACACCGATGCCGATGTTCACGTAGCGCCGGTAGATCACGTCGCCGGTCTGCTCGTCGAGGGTGGCGTTGAGAATCGGCACCGCATCGAGTGCACGACAGACCGCGCGGACCACGAAGGCCAGCACGGTCAGCCGCCGGTCCGGATGATCGGGGTCGTTGAACTCCTTACGCATCCGCTCGAGTTCGCTGATGTCCGCGTCGTTGCAGTCGGTGACGTGGGGAATGGTCATCCACGCCGTGCTCATCACGTTCGAGATCGTCTTGCGGGCCTGTGACAGCGGCTGACGGACGATCGGTCCGTAGTCGTCGCTGTCCTCGATACCGTCGATCGCCAGGGGGGACCCCGTCGGGACGCGGGGGGCCAGCGGGGCCACGGGGGTGGCGTCCACGACCGGCGCCGGCGTGGGAGCGGGGGCCGCGGTCGGGGCCGACATCGGTGCCGCGGGTGCGACCGGGGCATCGCCGCCGGTCGATGCCGCCTCGACGTCGGCCCGTGTCACCCGTCCTCCGGGGCCCGAGCCGTGGATCGTCGAAAGATCGAGGCCGCGTTCACGCGCGAGTCGGCGCACGGACGGTGATGCGGGCGTGCGTCGCCCGTTCGATCGGGAAGGTGCCGCGGCGCGGGCAGGGGCTGGCGTCGCGGCCGCCGCCGGTGCGGCGGG
>DBGM01000042.1:0-299 GCA_002295885.1 Phycisphaerales bacterium UBA854 | reverse complement strand
CCGCCGCCGGTGCGGCGGGTGCGGGCGTAGCCGAAGCCTCTGCGGGCGTGCCGGTCTCGAAGGTGTACATGACGTCGCCGACGTGCACGAGCTGCTGTTCGTCGACATGGCAGCACGTGACGGTGCCGGTGACGGGCGAAGGAATCTCCACCGCCGCCTTGTCCGTCTCCACCTCCATCAGCGGCGCATCCTCCTGGATGGTCTCTCCCTGACGTACGTGCAGCTTGACCACCTGGCCCTCGTGGACGCCCTCACCGAGATCGGGAAGTTTGAACTCGACGGCCATGGCGGTGCTCATT
>DBGM01000019.1:4013-4299 GCA_002295885.1 Phycisphaerales bacterium UBA854 | reverse complement strand
GGACTCGATGCATCTCTTCGACGAAGCCGGAAATGCACTTGCCGCAATCCCGTCCGGGACGTGACTAGAATGGTGCCATGGCGAAACCCAAGAAGCGCAAGAAGAGGCCCGGACACGCCCCGCCCCCGGTGACAGTCGACCGGGCCGCCGTGATCGAGGAGCTCGTGCAGTTGCGGGCGGAACTCGAGGATGGGGCCGAACCCGCCACCTGGGGACGGACCCAGAAACTGCTGCTCTCGATCAAGGCCGATCCGTCGGAGACCGCCAGAGCCGTGATGGGACGCGA
>DBGM01000019.1:0-3653 GCA_002295885.1 Phycisphaerales bacterium UBA854 | reverse complement strand
CTGCTGGCCACCCTGCAGGGACACGAGACCGACCCCCTTCCTCCCGAAGAGGAGGAAACGCTTCCCGAGTTCCCGGAGGAGGAACTTCGGAAGGCCATGAAGGCGTTCCGGAAACGGCTGAAACTGACGAAACTGGACCACGAATCGAAGTTGGGCCATAGCCCCCTGACGTCCGGCAAGGACGCCGCGTTCGATTCGATCCTTCCTCCCAACGAGTTCGATGAGGACATCTGGCGGGTGCTGGTCAAGCGCGGTTCCCTGGAGGAACTGGGTTACGGTTTCTATCGCCTTCCCCAGGTCCGCCCCGAGTTCTGATGACGTTCCGGAGACATGCCATGCTGTGCCGACTGATCGCTCTCGTGGGAATGATCCTTCCCGGCTGCCGTTCCGCCCCCGATGCGTCCAATGCCGCTTCGACGTACGCCGAGTCCGCACGGTGGACGAACCGCCTCATCGTGCTGTCGGCCGCTTCGAACTCGGACCCGACATTCACCACCCAACGGCAGCGCCTCGGGGACATCGCCCCTGAACTCGTGGAACGACATCTGCTGGTGGTCGAACTGGTTCCCGGCCACGGCCGCTTCGGCGATCACTCCATCGACGACCGGGGAGTGACGACCCTGCAGCAGCGCTGGGACATTCCCTCCGGAGGATTCCAGGCCGTGCTGGTGGGGAAGGATGGCCGGGCCAAGCGGCGATGGGACGATCTCTTCGATCCGACCGAGATGAACGACCTCATCGACTCCATGCCCATGCGGCAGGACGAGATGCGCATCCAGGCCCGCGACTGAACACGAAATCGATCCGCATCGGGACGTGCGCCGCGACTACCGGTCGCGCCGCTGCTCGAAGAGCCAGTCCATCGCTCCGCCGTCCTCGGCGGGTCCGAATGCCGTGTCCCACGAGTTGTGCCCCACCCCGGGAAGGGCGGAGTACTTCGGATCACCCCCTGCCTCCCGCAGCGCCTCGACGAGCACCAGGGACCGGGCTTCGGGAACCACACGGTCGGCGGTGCCGTGGAACACCCAGGTCGGCAGTCCCACGAGCCGCTCCATCTTCGACGGGTCGCCGCCGCCGCAGACGGGGACGATGGCCGCGAACCGTTCGGGCTGTCGCGCCGCGAGATCCCAGGTTCCGTAGCCGCCCATGGACAGACCCAGGAGGTAGACGCGATCCGGATCGATCCGCTCCTCGGCCATGACCTGATCGATGGCGGCGATGGCGGCCCGCATCGCGTCGGTGGGATCCGGGTTGTCGGGTTCGCGCCACCTCGCCCAGGAGTCGTCCTCCGGGCACTGGGGTGCCAGCACGAAGCACCGCTTGTCCCTGAGGTGATCCTCACGCAGCACCCGATGCGGGAAGTGACCGAGTTGGGCGAGATTGTCGCTGCCCCGCTCCCCCATGCCGTGCAGGAAGACGACCAGCGGGGCCGGGGCCTCGCCCTCGGGACGACGCAGCCGGTAGCGGTAGGTCCGAGGGGCGCCGTCGACGTCGATGTCGACGGCCCCCGGCTCGTAGGTGTCCACCGCATCCTCCTCGCTGAGATCGACCACGAGTTCGGCCGTGAAGATGCCGTCGGGATCACCCCGCTCCGCGAGCGTCCGTCGGATCGTCCCGGTCGTGCGCGGCACCCGCCCCTTGAAGAGGGTCTTGCCCGCCATTCTGACGACGACATCGCGATCGAGATCGAGCATCGAGTCGTCGAGTCGGAACTTCAACTGCTTCGCCCCGCCGGCGGTGTGGATGCGAAGCACCTGCCCCTTGCGGGAGACGACGATGCGCCGACGGGCTGCGGGCTCGTCGACGGCCAGCCAGTAGAACCGGTCGTGCACGACATCGTCCTGCAACCAGACGATGGCTTCGGGCCGGAGGTCGCGATCGTGCCCGGCCATCCACGGCACGGCGACGGCATCCTCACGCTCCATCCAGTGTCCCTTGCCCTCGTGGATCTCCACGTGGTGCACGTAGCCGCCGGGATCCATGCGCCGCAACGCGGCCAGTCGGTCCTTCCAGTCGCGGGCGATGTTGTTGCGGTTGTAGGCTCCGTCCTCACCACCCATGTGCAACGTGAACGGCAGGTTCCGCAGGCCCGCAGGATTCGTCTCGTTGGGATGGCCGGCCATCATGGCCGCGGCCCCGAACCGGTCGGCCATCCGCGGTGCGAGCTGGTACACCCCGTCGCCCCCGGCGCTGTAGCCCATGAGGTAGACACGGTCCGGATCGACGTTCTCGAAGACGATCATGTTCTCGATCAACCGGTCGTAGAAGTCGTCGACGTGCCCCTGGTGCCACATGTTCCAGGTGTTGGTCGGCGCCCGGGGCACGAGGTACACGCCTTCGTCCGGGGTGTAGAGCCTCTTCTGGTTGTTCCACTGCTGCTCGTTGACCTCGGCCGGCGCTCCCCCGCCGCCGTGCATGGAGATGTACAGACTGCGACCTTCGGCGGGCGCGTCACCGTGCACCTCGTACCAGTACTTCATCTCGTGGTCGCCCAGTGACAGCAGGCGGGCCTCGTGCTCGGCCCGACGGGTGCGACGGATCATGTCCTCGTGCTCGTCCCACAGCCGCCGCGCGACGGCCTCGGCCTCCGCACGGCTCAGCGGCTTCGATTCGTCGGTCCCGGCCGTGCGCATCGAGACCAGCTGCTCGTCGCGCTCCACGGAGAACGGCATCGAACGAGCGCCGTGGCCGAGGACCGCGGAGGCCTCACTGCCCAGCGGCAGCAGGACTTCGGCGTGGTCATTGGCGTCGAACCGCTCGTCGCGGGTCTCGATCTCCATGGGATCCATGCCTGCGACCTCGATGCGGACCGGCGTGCGGATCCGACGGTCGTCCTCGTCGACGACGCGGAACCGGACCCGTGCCATCCCCTCGGGGACGGGTTGGCGGTCCACGGTGTAGCGATCGGTGACATCGATGCCGCCCACCGAGGTGTCGTGCAGACGCCAGCTCATCGGGAAATGAATCGGGCTGTCCGCCCAGGTCACGGCGTAGATCGCATTGAGCGGATCATCGCGCGTGGCCGTCGCGGCCCGACCGGTGAACCAGGCCCGATCGAGTTCCATGCCCGAGGGCTCCGCTGCACCGGTGAAGTGCCAATCCCCGTCGTCCCAGACCTCGACCCAGGAGTGGTTGCCGCTCTGGTCGCTCCACAGCGGCGTGCCCACGAAGCGGGCCGGGACGCCCACGGACCGGCATGCGTCCACGAGGATCACGCTCAGTCCGGTGCAGGAGGCCATGCCGGCCTCGATGCTCTCGTAGGGACTCTGATCCGCCTTCGGACGCTTCGTCGAGTAGATGACACCGACCATCGGGAACACGCGGTTGTTGAGCATGGCCGCCGCTTCGCCGGGCGTCTTCGCATCGGCCACCAGCGGGGTGAATCGCTCCATGAACTCGGTGCGCCAGTCCTCCCGCCGCTCGTTGACGCTGGCGTAGGGCAGGATGGTGTCGACGAACATCGCCTCGTCGATCTCCCCGTGCCACGGTGCCGCTCGCCACGCACGGCAGGCAAGATCGCAGTTGTTCAGCAGGAAGGCCGCATCGAGCGACTGCAGATCCTGCGGCGGCATGTGGGCCACCAGCCAACGCATGTACCGCCGCTGATCATCCGGTGTCTCGGACAGCGCACGCTGGATCTCGGCCCGGTTGTC
>DBGM01000004.1 GCA_002295885.1 Phycisphaerales bacterium UBA854 | reverse complement strand
CCGTGGTTCGTTGTAGAGATCCACGTAGAAGTCCAGGAGCTTGTGCCCCTCGGTCTCGCGGGTCTTGGAGTGGAAGAAGCCGAACTTCTTCACCAGCTCGATCGCCGGTCCGCGCTCCACCCGGACATCCAGCACGATCTTCACGTACCCGTGGTCGCGGCAGAAGCCGATCGCCTGCTCCATCAACGCGGTGCCCAGGCCCCGGCGACGATACTGCTCCTCGATCCGCAGCCGGCGGACCTCCGCAACGTCGGTGCGGATCTCCTGCATGCCGATCATGCCCACCACGTGGTCGCCGACCTCGGCCACCCAGAACCCGCTGGTCTCGGATTCGTCGAGGTAGGCCTCGCGGAAGTTGTCGATGTCCGCCCCGGTGTCGTTGATCCGCGTCTGCCCCTCGTACACGCTGGCCTCGAACAGCCGACGGATGGACGGCAGGTCATCGAGCGTGGCGGGACGGATGACGGCGTTCGACACGGTGGTCTCCGGGGGGGCAACGGGGGGGCAACGGGGGGGTCAACGGGAAGGCTGGTGCGAAGCCGGAAGTTCCAGGAGTTCCAGGCGGTCGTCGCCGGTATCCAGCAGCCCCACAGTATATCGGGACGCCCGCTGCAGGGCCCCGGGGTTGATCACCCGTGTGCCGTCGATGCGTTCGTCTCGGGGTTCGTGCGTGTGGCCGTGCAGCAGCCAGTCCACCCGGTCGGCGAGGGCGACCTGCACGAGTTCGTTGCGATGCCCGTGGGTGTAGGCCAGCGTGCGTCCCTCGACGTCGATGCGTCCGATCGGATGGTCGCACGCCACGCCGCACTGCTCGGCGTGCCGGCGCAGTCCCGCCTCGTCCCAGTCGCAGTTGCCCAGGACGAATCGCGCGTTGTAGCCGTGCATCGCATCGATCGATGCCGTGTCCATGAGATCGCCGAGATGCAGGAACAGTTCGGCGCCGGCGTCGTGCAGCAGTGACATCGCCGCTTCGACGCGGTCGCTTCGCCCGTGGGAATCGGAGAGGATGCCGATGCGCATGATCGGTCAGCGCCACCACATCCGGCGGCTGGCGAGCTGCTCGACCCAGGCCTCGAAGCCGGCGGCGAACTCGTCGAAGTTCTCATTGAAGAAGGCTTCGATGAACACCACGCCGGTGGTGTCCTTCGACGGGGCGCTGCTCCGGGCCGCGGCGTCCGATTGCAGCAGTCGACGGTAGAGGTCGCCATCGAGTGCCAGGTTCAGCACGTTCTGCAGGGCCGGAAGGTAGCGGCCGTCCTCGCCCTCGGCGATGAAGCGGGCCAAGGCCCAGACCTGGGCGTAGTAGGTCAGCAGATCGGACTTGCCTTGTTCCAGGAACACATGCGGGTCGCCGTCGAGCAGCTCCCGCAGCGGAATCATTGCGTTCGAGCGACGGGCGATCCGCAACCGGTAGCTGCGTTCCCGATTCGAGTCCATGCTGAAGGTGATGCGTCCCCGACGGACGCGGAAACCCTCCATCAGGGTGGCGATGCCCTCGTCCAGCCACGGCGGCAGCTGCTGCTCGAAGGTGGTCTGGGCGTACTGGTGCCAGCCTTCGTGGGACGAGAGGGCGAGGGTGTCCCGGTCCCACATGCTGTTGTCGATGTCGTAGAGGACCGCGACGCCGTCGGCGGTGAAACCACCTCGTCCCAGACCTTCGAAGGAGGAGGCCAGTTCGGGCAGCATCATCCGGGTCTTGTTCTTCCACTGCCGCCGATCGCCGAACAGATAGGTCTCCATGGGCCGGGGCGGGGCCGGAAGCTCGCCGAACGCCGTGCGGTAGTGTTCGAGGGCGGCTTCGTAGAAGTCGGGCAGGAAGTTCACGAACCGCTCGTTGTCGATCGTGGTGTAGATCTCCCAGTTGGGGGTCTCGACCAGCGTGCCCTCGACCCCCATGAAGGTCCACGGCTGCAGGGAGGACCAGTTGCCCTCCTCGCTCATCGACCAGCTGCGGTTGGCCGGTTCGCTCCGGACGCCATCCGTGTGCTTGGTGTGTACGTAGGTCTGGGCGCAACCCGTCAGAAGGAATGCGAGGAGCATGAGTGGTCGTCGAATCACGGCATGGCCTCCTGCACGCGAAGCAGGGCCGCGTTGGCGGCCTCGAGGTCGCCCTCGGCCTCGACCAGTTTCTGGCGGGTCTCGTTGACGACGTGTTCGGGCGCTCGTTCGACGTAGCTGGGGTTGGCCAGTCGCTTCTGGAATCCTTCGACGGCTCGGGCGCACTCGGTGACCTTCGCGGTCAGGCGGGCGGCCTCGGCCTCCAGATCGACGGCCCCCAGACTCGACGCGCCGCGGATGGTGTGGCCTTCGAACACCACCGACCAGCCGCCGTCCGGTGCGTCCTGGGCATCGGCCACGGAGTCCGCGACCAGCATGGTGTGCACGGCTTCGGAGGCCAGGTCGATGAGATCGCGCACGGGAGCGGGGGCGAACAGATCGATCTTGTCACGCGGTCCCAACCCCTGTTCGGCACGGGCCCGCCGGACTTCGTTGACCAGTGCCTGCAGACGTTCGAAGGTTGCGTCGACGTCGGGATCGGCCAGGCCGGCATCGATGCGGGGCCAGTGTCCTTCGGCCAGGAGTTCCGACGAGGCCAGTTCGAGGCCAGTGACCCCGCCTTGGCCGGCGTCCCGTACGTGGGGATGCAGGGTCTCGGTCACGAACGGGCACAGCGGATGGACGAGCCGGAGGATTGCATCGAGGACGGAGCGGAGCACCTGCTGCTGGGCGGGATCGTCGGCCACGGTCGGCTTGATCGACTCCAGGTACCAGTCGCAGAAGTCGCGCCACACCAGGTCGTAGATCGATTCGGCGTAGCGATGCACCTGGAACTCGGCGATCGCCTCCTCGATCTGGGCGGTGACGGTCCGGAGTCGATGCAGCATCCAGCGGTCCACCAGTCCGAGCCCGGACGGATCGACGGCGGCGGCGGGGGATTCGACGCGACTCAGGGCGAAGCGGGTGGCGTTGAAGAGCTTGGTGGCGAAGTTGCGACCGAGGTCGAACTTCGAGGAGGAGTTGATCCCCATGGGCCGCTCGTCGGTGACCTCCGTCTCGCCCGAAAGCACGCCGTAGACGGTGGCCATCTCGCGGCCGGACCCGTCGGGGCACGACTGCACCGGCGCGGTCACCACGTGGCCGGCGGAGGTGGTGATGAACTCCGGAGTGAACGTCTTGCCGGTGTGGGGGCAGATCAGATCCAGCGGCAGCCGCACGTCCTGGGTCGCGGTGGCGATGGACGCCATCACGAAACGCAGGGCATCGGCGCTGTGCGTGCGGATGATGTCCCGGGGGTCGACGCCGTTGCCCAGCGACTTGCTCATCTTCTGCCCGTGTCCGTCCTGGATCATGGGGTGGATGGCGACGTCGGTGAAGGGCAGGACTCCGCCGCGGAAGTAGCGGTTGAACATCACCATGCGGCTGACCCACAGCGTGATGATCTCGCGGGCGGTGGTGAGCACCGAGGTGGGGTTGAAGGTGTCCAGCATTCCCTCCATGCCTTCGAATGCCGAAGGATCCGGCCATCCCATCGTGGACAGGGGCCAGAGGGCGGAGGAGAACCAGGTGTCCAGCACGTCTTCGTCCTGGACGTAGCCGGCGGCCTCGAGTTCGGACTCCAGTTCGCCACGGTCGTGGTCGACGCAGGCGAAGACGACGACTTCGTCGTTGGCCCGGTCGATGCGGAGCATGGTGGCACGTCCCTCGACGGCTCCGTCGGCACAGGGCAGTGTGCATCCGTCGGTGTCGTGGACCAGTCCGTCGCCCTCGATCGCTCCGGCGTCGGAAAGCGGGAACGTCCGGGACCAGACCGGGATGCGATGGCCCCACCAGAGCTGTCGGCTGATGCACCAGTCGCGCAGCTGCTCGTGCCAGTTCTGGAAGGTGCGGGCGTAGCGATCCGGAGTGAACCGGAGGCCGCCGTCCTGCTCGTGGACCGTGCCGTCGG
>DBGM01000035.1:870-3201 GCA_002295885.1 Phycisphaerales bacterium UBA854 | reverse complement strand
CCCTGCACGGTGCGGAGGGCCTTGGGGCCGAGCCGGTAGCCTTCGGCGGTGCGTTCGAGGCCGGCGGCCTCGGCCTGCTGTTCGATCAGCGAGCGGATGGTGGACTCGAGGTCCTGGAGCTGCTGCATGTCGGCTTCCTCGACGAAGTCGCGCAGGGCGTCCATGTCGATGATGCCGATCTGGGCCGTCTCCCGGGCGCGGCGGAGCTCCTTGAGCAGGCGATCGATGGTCTCGAGCTCCTCCTTGATCTCCAGCGCTTCCTCCGGGGTTGTCGACTGCCTTCCGGTGAAGGTGTAGCGGGAGACGAGCTGTTCGATCTGCAGCCGGTCGGTGAGGGCGCCGATGATCCGCATGAGCCGCCCGGCCATCTCGCCCCCCTGCCGTTCGACGCGGTACCAGAGTTCCTCGAGCTTGGGCACGGACTGCATGCGGGACAGGAAGTCCAGCTGCTGGCGCAGTTCGGGCGAGGCGGCGTCGTGCATGGCGGTGAAAGCGTCGCTGAAGACGTCGCCGGATTCCTGCAGGGCGGAGTCGGCCTCGTACGTCTCGAGGATGACGCGTTTGCGTTCCTCGAGCATGGCGATGAGGGAGTCGATGCTGGGCCCGAGTCCGGAGATCTGCGACGGATCGAGCTTGATGGCGTTGGCCAGCTGCTCCTCGGTCAGCGGATGCCGCGAGCCGTAGTGCAGCAGATGGTCGAAGGCGGCTTCGGCCATGCCGTCGCCGGCGGGTGCGCGGGGCGGCGGGAAGGTCTGGGGGTCGTAGCCCAGGTAGCTGTGCACGACACCGCCGGGGCGTTGGGCACCGTCGGGCTCAGAGGACATACTGCACCTTGCCGTGGGTTTCGCCGCGGCTGATGCGGTCGGTGGCCCAGAGTCCGGCGAGCACGAACTCGACGCAGCTGGCGCGGACGGCGATGTCCTCGGCGGGGTTGACCTCGAAGGCCTTCTCCCAGGCCGGCGGCACCTGCTTGAGCAGTTCCGCGTAGTGGCGGCTGGGGAGCATGTCCCCCACTTCGATGCGGACGCCCTTGGCGAACAGTTCGGAGATCTCCTCGAGTCCGTGGTCGTCGACGTATTCGCCGAAGACGTGGGAGACGGCCTCGGCCATGATGGCGTCGAGCACCTGGGCCTCGCTCATCTGGTGGGAGCCCATCATGTCGAGTTCGAGCTTGCCGATGGCGGACCCGTGGAAGTGGGCGAGGTCGCTGATGCGCGGGACGGCGGGCGTGGGTTCGCCTTCGCCGGCGAGCATGATGGCGCGTCGTCGGGCGCTGGAGATCATGGTCTTGTAGTTGGCGATGCCGAAGCGGGCCGAGACGCCGGAGTCCTGGTCGACCCACTTGCTCTTGCGGGCCTGGATGGACATCTGTTCGACGACTTCGGCCATGAAACGCGGCACGCGGACCGGGAAGCGGTCGTCGAGTTCGTCGATGCCGTCCTCGACGGCCTGATCGTGGGTGATCTGCATGCCCAGTTCGCGTTCCCGGGGGTAGTGGGTGACGACGGTGGTGCCGATGCGGTCCTTGAGCTGGGGAATCACCTTGCCCGAGCGGTTGTAGGTCGAGGGGTTGGCGCTGAAGAGCACGCAGACGTCGATGTCGAAGGACACCGGGTAGCCGCGGATCTGGACGTCGCGTTCCTCGAGGATGTTGAAGAGTCCGACCTGGACGAGATCGTCGAGGTCGGGCAGTTCGTTCATGGCGAAGATGCCGCGGTGCATCCGGGGGATGAGTCCGAAGCTGAGGGACGCCTCGGTGTTGAGACCGGCGCCGGCCGAGAGCACCTTGGCGGGATCGATCTCGCCGATGAGATCGGCGAACTTGGTACCGGGGGCGAGCCGTTCGGCGTAGCGGTCGGAGCGGTGCCACCAGGCGATGGGGATCTCGCTCTCGTCGTGTTCGGCGACCATGGCCTTGCCGGGTCCGGTGATGGGCTGGTAGGGATCCTCGTGCACGGGGCAGTCGGGCAGGTCGAGGTACGGGGTCCATTCGTCGAGGAAGTTGACGAGTCGGCGCATGAGTCGGCTCTTGGCCTGCCCCTTCTCTCCCAGGAGCAGCAGGTCGTGTCCGGAGAGGATGCCGTTGACGATCTCGGGGACGACGGTGTCCTCGTAGCCGAGGATGCCGGGGAAGAGTTCCCGGTGTTCGGCGAGGGCGGCGACGAGGTTCTCCCGCAGTTCTGTCTTGACGGTGCGGCTGGTCCAGCCCGAGGCGCGGAGTTCGGCGAGGGTGGCGGGACGGGTATCGGTCATGGTCATGGTCTCGGGCATGGCGTTGGTTCCTGTACTCGGTTGGTGGATAGTAGGATCCCACCCCCACCGGGAGGCGTC
>DBGM01000035.1:0-479 GCA_002295885.1 Phycisphaerales bacterium UBA854 | reverse complement strand
CGGTGTCTGGCGTGGGGTTCGGGGACCCGATACCCTTCACGGATGAAGACTTCCCGACGCAACCGGTATCTGCTGCTGATCGTTCCCTTCGTCGTCCTGTTCGCCCTGCTGCTGCTCCCCTCCTGCACCGTGTCGTATCCCAACCGCAATCCCGTCGGCGAGACGTTCCCCGTGGTGTCGGGCAAGTCGCTGCACGACGACGTGGTGGACCTGCCGGCGGCGGTCTCGGGTGCTCCGGCCATCCTGATGGTGGGCTACCAGCAGAACACGCAGTTCGACCTGGATCGCTGGACGATCGGCTTCACGATGGCGGAGGCGAAGGTGAAGGTCGTGGAGGTGCCGGTGATTCCGGCGTGGTTCCCGTCGACGTTCATGACGGGGGTCATCGACAACGGCATGCGCAAGGGCATTCCGGAGGAGGACTGGGGGAACGTGGTGACGCTCTACGGCGGCGAGGCGAAGAAGGTGGCGGAGTTCAC
>DBGM01000051.1:60178-133868 GCA_002295885.1 Phycisphaerales bacterium UBA854 | reverse complement strand
AGCATCGAAGGGACGGATCCGCCGTCGACACCCGTGGCACGGTTCTGCTCGTAGCGGGTTCCGGTGCTGGTGAACTCGCATCCGGACATGTAGATGGCACCACCCTCGGCACCGCATCCCCAGGGTGAATGGACGCCCTGATCGGCCCGGGCGTAGTTGAATTCGAAGAGGCAGTCCTCGATGTCAAGGGTGGAACTTGCGGCGTAGATCGCTCCACCCCGGGCGACGGAGGCCCAGTAGGGCTTGTTCGACAGGGATCCGTTGCCCTCGAAGTTGCATCGGGAGAGGGAGACGTCGCTCTGCCACATCTCGATCGCTCCGGCGTCACCCAGCGAGTTTGTGGTGTACCACGAGACGAGACGATCGAATTCGCACATGCTGAACTCGACGGTGCTGTAGTGGATCAGCAGTCCGTCCTCGCCCGGCACCAGCGGAATCCGGTGATCGAACACCTGCTCGCTGTGGAAACCGATGAGGGAGAAACGAATCTGCGACGAAGCGATCTCGTGGCGCCCCGAAGGGGAGACGATCGAGGTGTGGCCGGGGTGGGTACCGCGACCGTAGAAGTTGAGGGACTTGTCCACGATGCGGAGTGTCTCCTCGTACCGCCCGTCGGAGATGAGGATGTTGTCCCCGTGGCGGGCCGCGTCGATGGCGGATTGGATCGTGGGGTAGTCGTTGGAGGGGACGAACAGGTTCGCGGCCATCGCGGGGGTGGCGAGACCGAGGAAACCGGCGGCGAGTAGAAGGGTCTTGGACTGCATCATTGTTCTCCTGGTTGGGGTTCGAACGGAGGATTCAAGGGTCTCCGTCAGCACCAATGCGTCCGGGGGATCGGGATCTCACAGCTAATCCGGTATTTGGTCACCAAGGCCCTCCAGAGCCCCTCAGAAGCCTTGAAACGGGCTTTCGGGGAGTAAACGACCATGCCCTCGGCCGGGAGAAGACGGCTCTGGTGGAGATTCCAGGCCCCACCAAATGGAGCGAGGGGACCGCCGGCACCTTGACGATTTTGGGGTGGGGGGGTCGAATGAGGAATCAATGGGAATCATCCACGGACACCAGCGACCACTCACCACCCTCCGATCCGCCCTGGAGGGTGATCGGATGCACCACGCATGGATCTTCTCCGGCCCCGAAGGGGTGGGAAAGTGCACCGTGGCGGAGGAACTGGCGAGAATCCTGCTCGACCCCACTCTCGATGGATCCCACCTCGGAGAACCCGAACCGGTCCTCAACACCGAAGTCGGAACCCTTCTGGCCGCAGGAACCCATCCCGACCTGCATGTGATCCGCAAGGAGGATGCCGCCTGGTCGGACAACCGGCAGCTCCGGGAACGGAAACAGCTCAACATCCCCCTCGACCTGCTGCGGGAACGGATGATCGGCGGACGGACCTCGGACGGAAAGATCAAGGAGGCCCCCGCCTACCGGACACCATCGATGGGCAACGGAAAGGTGTTCATCATCGATGAATCCGAGCTCCTGGACCGGACCGCACAGAATGTCCTGCTCAAGACCCTCGAGGAACCACCGGCGGGAACCTACATCATCCTGGTGACATCGAAGCCCGATCAGCTCCTGCCGACGATCAGGAGCCGGTGTCAACAGCTTCCGTTCGGTGGTCTGGGTGCGGACTCGATGGCGGACTGGATACGGGAATCCGGACACGAGGACGATGAATCCTCGCGTTCATGGCTCCTCACCTGGGCGGAGGGATCCCCCGGCCGGTACGAGAACGCACGGAAACACGATCTTGTGCAGTGGGATGCGACCCTTGAACCACTCCTGAACCAGATGGATGACGGGCGATTCGCGCCGGATCTTGCTCCGACCATGGTCGAGCTGATCGAGCAGTACGCCGAGGTGCAGCTTGCGGAGAACAACAAGGGAAGCAAGGAGGCGGCGAACCGATCCGGCGTCCGCACCCTCATCGGGCTCCTGGGCCATCATCTGCGCAGAAAGCTTTCCGGGTCCGGTGATGCGGATGCGCAGACCGGCATCTGCGCCACGATCGACCTCCTGGTCCAGATCGAGCAGGAGAGCGAGAGTCACATCAACATCAAGCAGTTGATGGAATCGCTGTCGGCGAGTTGGCGGGATCCCGAGGCGGCGCGGGCGTCCTGATCAATCGGATGCACCGACCGTCGCCCCGCGGAGTCCGCCGATCGGCTTCACCCGGCGGGATGCACAGAACACCACCACGACCGTTCCGATGAGGATCTGCACGATGCTCAACTGCTGTCCCCTGGACAGCCCCAACAGCAGTGTGACACCTTCGTCCGGCTGACGGAAGAACTCCGTGAGGATCCGCAGGATTCCGTAGAAGATCAAAAAGCAGCCGGCGATGACCCCGGGCTTCCTTGGTTTCAGCCACACCAGTGTGAGCAGCAGGAGAAGAACCGGACCATCCGACAGGGCCTGGAAGATCTGGGAGGGGAGGTAGGAGGTCAATTGCGGTTCGATGACCTCGATCACATCGGGGTTGCCGGCGTACGCCTCGCTGACGACACGTTCACGGAAGGATGCATCACCTCCGATGGTCGACCGGAGCGGTTCGAGATCGATGTCGTTCCGCTGGTGGATCTCGGATGGATACTTCACCGTCCACCACGGAGCGGGACCATCACCGCTCCACGGTCTGCCCCACAGCTCGCCGTTGACGAAGTTCGCCATTCGTCCCAGAAAGAGGCCGGGGGGCGCGATCAATGCACCGATGTCGACCGGATGCAGGATGGGGAAGCCGCGACGCGAACCGAAGAGCATCAGCGCCACGATCACCCCAAGCATCCCGCCGTGGCTGGCCATCCCCCCCTTGTGGATCGCAAGCAGATCCCAGAACGGGAACGCGGACGAGAATCCGACGAAGAGGTGTGGATCGTAGAACAGGGCGTATCCCAGGCGTCCACCGATCAGAACCCCGAGGATGATGTAGATCATCATGTCCCCGGCCATCGGGGGATCCAGGAGACAGCGACGGGTTCTCGCAAGGCACCACGTCATCCACCATGCGATGAGGAATCCGGCCACGTACGCCAGGCCGTACCATCGGACACCGAATCCGTCTCCGAACCGGAAGAGGTACGGATCGAGCGAATGAAGGTAGGATTCTGCGACGATGCTGTACACGACGTGGGTCCGGGATCCGATTCACGATTGAACGGAAGTCATCATACGACAGGGTGCGGGTCATGACCGAAGACACCAGCAATACCAGCTCCGGACCATCCGAATTTCCACGCCCGGATCAGGATGCGGATCTGACACCGTTCCTGCGGATCCTGCTCTCCGGCCGCACATTGACCGAGGGTGAATCGTCAGCCGCTTTCGATGCGATGATGAGTGGACGTGTCCACCACGGCGAGATGGGTGCGCTGCTCGCACTGCTTGCCACACGCATTCCGACCACGGACGAACTCGTCGGGGCGGCACGGGTGATGCGGAGGAACGTGACGCGTATTCCGGTAAGCGGATCCGTGTCGGGGATACTCGACACCGCCGGTACCGGAGGAGCTCCGAAGACGTTCAACGTCTCCACCGCAGCGGCCATCGTCGCAGCCGGTGCGGGGGTCAGGGTCGCGAAGCACGGGAACCGGTCGCGGACCGGTCGGGGATCTGCGGAAGCACTCCAGTCGCTCGGGGTCGACGTCGATGCCGGTCCGGAAGTCCAGGCCAGATGCCTCGAGGAGGCGGGAATCTGCTTCTGCTTCGCGATCCACCATCACCCCGCGACCAGGCACGTCATGCCGGTTCGAAAGGCGATCGGTGTGCCGACGATCTTCAACCTCCTCGGTCCACTCACCAATCCTGCGGGCGCGGGACGTCAGGTGATGGGGATCTACGACGGACGGTTCCTCGAGGTCATCGCCGAGACCCTGGGCCGGCTCGGAACCGAGCGGGCCATGGTCGTTCACTCGGAGGACGGACTCGACGAATGTTCAATCTCCGCCGCGACGACCATCATGGATGTCCACGGAGGATCCATCCGCCGATCCGTCATCTCTCCGGAGAAGGTCGGATTGCGGACAGCCGGGATCTCGGAGGTCACCGCCAGAGACCTCGATCATGCGACGGAGATGATCCACGGTGTGATCTCCGGTCGGATCGACGGACCGCCGCGAGATATGACGGTATTGAACTCCGCCGTCGCCCTGGTTGCAGCCGGATGCTGCGATGACATCACCGAGGCGGTCGGCATCGCGGGGGAATCGATTGATTCCGGTCGATCACTCGGGACCCTCGAGCGTCTCGTCGAATGTTCGAACGGATGAGGGACCCATGGGCAACAGAACACCGTATTCGAATCGGATGTGGTCCTGCACCGGACCGTTCGCCCCTTCACCCAACCTGAATTCGAGAACATCACCCGACACCATGATGTCGACCGGATGCTCGAGCTGATCCGAATTGAAGAGGCAACGATGCCTTTCGACACCGTCCACGAGGATGGCCAGATCGCAGTCGCCCCACCTCGAAGCGGAAGCGGGCATGCGGATTGTGGCACGAAGTCGGTAGTGACCCTCGGGAATCCGGTACCGGATCGTGAGCGGGCCACGGAACTCGACCGGGGAGAGTTCCAGGGGAGCGGAGGGATCGGTGGTGTGGGGGGATGGAATGATCATCCTTGTTTCCGGTCCTTCCAACGAGATGATGTCGAGTGTCCCGAGAGGATGGATTGCGGAACCGGAGAACGAGATGGTGTGGATGGACTGGAGGTGGGGACCGGGTTCCATCTCCACCTGTGCATCCGATGCGTACATGTGTCGACCGACGACGAGGTGTCCGTCGACCCCGACTCCGATCGTCGGAAGATGGACAACGGTTCCGTCATTCGACCAGACCATCGGGTCCAGGGATTCGACCCGTTCGCCAAAGAGGTCGATCTCGGAGATTCGATCGTGGTGGATCTCGATCTGAACGGGGACGGATCCGGAATCCGTCTCGATCCGCACCAGTGGTGAAATGGAGGTCACGAATCCCTCCACGACATCACCATTGAGAAGCCGAACGGTGTCCGAATCGGATTCCGTATCCGTCCCATGGAGGATTGATGACCCGTTGAGGATGATTCGATCAATCCGGTCGACGGGGATGTTCAGATCTCCGATCCACGGGTGCTCCCAGATGATGTGGTCTCCATCGGATCCATCCTTCATGCGCCCCGGAAGCGACTGACCGTCGTGCAGGTGGATGATGGGGCGGCTGGTCCTTGTCGGATACGGAACAGGACGGAGGAATGCGATGCAGTCGTCGCGGGAGAGAGTCGTGAAACCGTCCTCGGAATCGATCACCTCGATGCCCGTGGATCCGATGTTGGTGATCTGCACCGGTCGAACCGATCCATCGATGTCGAGAAGCATGAACGAATCCGCGATCAGGGGTGATGCGGCAAGAACCAGGGTGGCGAGGGTGGTCGTGGTGATGTTCATCGTTGGAAGATCGGAAGGTACCTCTTCGGCATCTGGAGGACGATGAGCGCCATCGCCGTGGAGTAGGAACCACCGATGTGGTTGTCGATCCATCCTCCTCCCGCCGATTGTCGCCCGATGATGTCGGTCCGGGCCGCCGACCACCACTGCTTCCAGCGTTCACCTCCGGCCATGTACATGGCCTGGATGGCGTAGTACTGGCCGTAGTAGTAATGGGACTGGCGCATGGTCCTTCGGCCGGGCATCGCGTTCCGCTCCAGGTAGTCGAGTCCCCGGGTGATCGCTTCACCCTGGTAGACACCCGCGTAGAAGAGGCTGGCCACGCCGGCCGCCGTCCGCGGCCAGGCCGAGCTTCCCTCCCGGCTCATGTAGCGGAATCCGCCGTCGACGTTCTGACAGCGCTTGACGTACTCGACCGCCTTGTCGATGGTCGATTCCGGAACCTTGATGCCGGCGTTCCTCGCACTGCGGAGGGCCATGACCTCGCAGATGGTCACCGAGATGTCGGCATCGGAGGGGACGGGCTGGTACCTCCACCCTCCCTCGTCGTTCTGGGTGCGTACGATCAGATCGACAGCCTTCTCGAGAGCGGTCCGGACCCGGTCGTCGCCCGGAGTCATTCCGTAGATCTCCCCCAGGAAGAGGGTGGCGAATCCGTGTCCGTACATCGGTCCGTGCGACGTCTCTGCTGCGATCAATCCGGTCTCGGTGCAGTGATCCAGTACGAAGTCGAGGGCCTTGCGAACCTGATCACCGTATTTTCCGCGACCGGGAAGGTGACCATCGGACATGAAGGCGATCGCGGCAAGTGATGTGATGCCGACGTGATTCGCATAACGGCCCGTTCCGAACGATCCGTTCTCCACCTGCTGCTCGGCCAGATACGACAGGCCGCGTTCGATGGATGTGTACAGGCGTTCGTTCATCTCTCCGACCGAGGGTGCGTTCTCGGCCCCGTCGGGAGCGACCGGTTCGGACGGTTCGGATGGGGAGACTGGGGGTGTCGGAACCGGTGATGGCGGTGCCATCGGCTCCTGGGCCGAGGTTGTCAGACAGAGAAGGAACACGAGGGTGGGAGGGATCGACCTATTCATCGGTGGAACCCGCCTTCGATTCGCGTGCGAGTCTCCGGTAGTACTCGATGGTCATCCGCTCGTAGAGCGAGGAGTAGTCATCCAGTCTTCCCTGCTGGAGCATGCGTCGGACCCGATCCGGAAGAACACCCCACTCGGTTCCCAGCTCGTCAATGGGCTCGGACAGATTCGGGCGTTCCGGTTCCATGACCAGCCGGCCGTCGCCGGAGTCGGATGGTCCCGGGGAGGAGGGTTCGAGCTGTCGACGATCCATCGACCCTGGACTCGTCTCCGATCCCTCGGACGATCCGGAGGAGTTGCGATCCTGCCGTGATGCCGTCTCGATCAGACGGTCGAGTTCATCGATGACCTCCTGCTGGATCCGCTGTGTCCCCACACCGGTGGCTTCGACCGCGAGCCGATCGGCCGCCCGATCCATTCCACGGATGGCGCTCACCAGAACCTCGAGACCCCGTGGAACATCCTCGGGAACATCGATTGCATCATCGGATGGAACGATTTCGGGATCACCATCCAATCCGAGCAGTTCATCGAGATCGGCCAATCCGTCCCCGGTCGATTTCCTGGTGGTTGATGTCCGTTGGACCGGTTCCATCATCAGGGAGGGTTGCTCTGGGGGATCTTCCGGGGATTTCCCCTCGGACTCCCGAAGCGTCTCGATCATCCCGAGACCGAGTTCCGCAAGTGTCTGCTGTTGGGATGCGATGTCCCGGATGATGCCGGTCCGGTCTTCTCCGAACAGATCTGGAGAGGATTCGATCCGTCTGGTCCGGTCGAGGAGGCCGGCCTGGAGACTCCTCAGCAATTTCAGCTCGGCGATCGGTGGAACCGCTCCGGATTCCGTCGGTGACGAACCGGTTTCCTGTCCGTCGCCCGAACCGGAACCCGAACCGGAACCCGATTCGGCGAATCGTTCATCGGAATCATCCTGCTCGAGTGAATCGGCGAGATCGACGAGGTGGTTCAATATGGTCTGCTCACGGAAGATGGTCATCGGAGCGGCGCGGCCGTCCCTGAGGTCCGTGATGATCGATCCGGATAGATCGTCGATCCGATCGTGGACATGCATGAAGGTCCTGTTTCCGGACACCTCCTCGTTCGAGACCACGACCTCCGACAGGGTGATCCGGACCTCCTCCTGCCGACTCGCCAGCTGGCGCATGGTGAATCTGGTTCTCCGGTCGCCCTCCACATCCATCACCGAGATGCTTCCTTCGATGATGTCCGCCTGCTGTTCGGCGAGATCACGGTAGACCTTCGCAAGTCTGTTCTGACCGGTGGACTGTTCCTGGCGTCTCACCTCCTCCATCCTCTCCCTGGACATCTCGAGAGCGGAGAGAAGTCGGCGCAGGGATTCCTCCTCGCTGGATCGGGTCTCGTTGATCGCAACCGGATCCGACCTCAACGACGAGATGGCGGAGGCCTGTGCTGCAGCGGCCCCGACGAGCTGGTCGACGATTTCACGCGACATTCCTCCACCGGACCGGGCCTGGTCACCGACGGAAAGGGTGTTGGTGCGGAGTCGGATCATCCTTGTGTCGAGGTTCGAGAATCCGGCCCCGGCGACCGCTGCATCGAATCGATCGAGTTCACGCCTCTGGGTCCGGACCAGACGTTCAATGGACTTCTCGAGCTCCTCGAAGATGCGGACCAGATCCTCGACTTCGACTCCCTCGTCTCCGCTCAATTCATCCTTCACCCCCCGGAGTGCCTCGAGTACCGACTGTTGGGAGGTGATCGCGTTCTGCATGCGTGCGCCGGACAGTTGTTCCGCGGCGTCCTCCATCCGATCCTCGACATCCATCCGATCGGAGAGATCGGCCGCATCATCCATCGATTCGGCCAGTGCCGGATCGACGGATTCCATCACATCCGAACGATCCCGGAGGGATTCCTCCAGATCACGGACCGAATCGGCCAATGCACGCTGTTCACGGGCAAGCTCGTCGATCGTGGAGGTCTGTTCAGAATCCATGTCTTCGCGCCGAAGTCCGATGAACTCGTCCCGGATCTCCCCGGAGCGCGTCAGGATGTTCTCCTGGCGGATGATGATGTCGTCGACCATGCGTTCGACCAACCATGATTCCTGGTCCTCTCCGAGCAGGGCGACGATCTCCGAGAACTCGATCCGGACCTCCGACTGGTGACCGAGCACGCCGTCTCGATCACCGCTTCCCATGGAATCGACCGCGAAATCGGATGCCGCAGAAGCCGATGTGATCGATTCGCGGGATCGTCGGAGCAGTGATTCGATTCTGGGATCCTGCATGCGGTTCATCCGCATCTCCGATTCGACGGTGTCGAGAGTCGACAACTGGTCCTGTATCGACCGCGTCAGGGATGCCTGCTCCCGCTGCTCCTGATTGGTCCATGATCCGGAGGAGGCGACGCGCTGCAGGCGATCCTGGATGGAGTCGAGGTCCTTGACACGACGCTGGAGAAGGTCGAACCGGCTCCTGACCGAGGAGAGGAAGGATGCCTCGTCGATGATCTCGATCCGGCGCGGGGCTGCGTGGATGGTCCGTGCCGAACCGTCGTTGCGGTAGGTGTCGGTTACGTATCCTTCGACCAGGACGGTTTCACCCGCATCGATCGTGATCTCCTCCAGATCGATGGTGGTCGTGAGTACATGGTCCGGTTCGGATGGTTGCGTCGACACGCTCCATTCTGATTCCGACGGCGACGAGTCCGGGTCTCCTTCGACCACGGCCTCGATCACGATCCGATCGATTCCGAGATCGTCCGATGCGACGACTTCGATCGGAACGACCGCGGAAGGGAGTACGGAGATGTCGCGATCCGGAACCGAGATGGTGATGATGGGTTCCCGATCCTCGATGACGTCCAGTTCGAGTCTCCAGGGTTCGACCCCCGTGAGTCCGTTGCCGTCCCGGAGGAGGAGGGTGATGTCGGTCGTTCCCGATGCGATCCACTCCAGTTCGAAGGCGCGGGGATCGTGTTCTCCGTGTTTCAAAACGATTCCTTCCGGGACACTGCTGACGAACACCTCCGACAACCATTGCCGACGTTCATCGGGTTCCCGGGGAATTCCGAGGGTGTTGTTGGATGTGATGCGGAGTGAAAGGGAGGATTGTTCGAGCACCGGCGGAGGGTCGAGTCGGTTCGAGGGTCCATCCGCTTCGTACAGCAACGGCTCTTCGTCGATGTATCCCGGAGGTGAGACCGTGATCGATGCATCGAGGACCCGGGGAGTCGGTTCGACCCGGATCGTCCCGGTGGGGGTGGATGCATCGGAGGTCGAGAACGAGAACTCGATTCGTTCTCCGGTGGGAGTGATCATCCGCTCATGGAGTCCTTCGCCCTGGTGGGTCAGGAGCACTTCGTTCCAGGGGGTGGATGATCCGTCGAAGTACTCGCGGAACCGGAGTCGGACCGGACCGGATGGATCTCCGGGGGTGTCGTTCCGTGCCCGCATCAGCAGGGCGGTGTCCCGACCGTGAACCATTTCATCCCCCTCCATCAGGGAACCGACGACCGTTCTGGAGGGCCAGCTCGCATCCGAGGTGGGAAGGATGATCCTGCCGAATCCCGTAACGGCGGATTGTGTTTCGATGATGATGAAGAGGATCCATCCGAGGGTGAACATGGATGTGATCAGACATGAAACGACCAGGGGGGCCATGCGGATCAGATGTCGCGTGGTCAGGGTGGAGACCTGTCGTTCGGCGTATCCGATGCAGGATTCCGTTCCATCCCCGGCGTCGTCCGACCGCCCGATGAATTGAACGGCGGATGCGACCCGCCCGTCATCGTCCGGAATGAACGAACCGATCCGGTGAGCCATGTCCAGACGGGAGGGTCTGAACAGGATCGTCGGAACGACGTATCTGACCACGAGATAGATCAGGGCCCCGACGAGGATCAGACAGCTCAACAACCTCAGCGAAACGGAGAACCTGAATATCCAGTCGAGGAGAATGATGGTCGAGAGGAGCAGGAGCAACGACGTCAGGACCACAGCTCCGTTGCGGATGATCACCGCACGGTAGACCGTGTTCCGCATGTCGTCGATTCGCCGCTCCAGCTTCATGCTTCCTCATTCTCCATCCTGCGGGTTGGCCGGACCACCGGCAACCCCGCACTTTTTCATCTTCTCAGGACAACCTGAACAGACGTCGACCCATCCACTCCATGCCCAGGATCAGGATCGGGATACAGAACATCCACCAACGGTTCCAGAGTGGATTCCGCAGTGTGCTGGTGGAGATGATGGACCGGTCCGGAATGACGTCGAGAAGCCCGGACAGATCGTCGGGGGACACCGTGATCCCGCCGGTCTCCCGGGATATGCGTCGAAGAAAATCATGGTCGGTGCCGGTGTTGGACATCTCCCCGGAACGGTCGAACACCGTCGTTTCGCATGATGCGGATGGGCTGATCGAATCATCCAGTGGAAGCACCGTCCATCGGCCGGGTTCGTCCGGAACCCAGGTCGTCGACCATGTACGAGAGGATCCGGATTCCCGCATCAGTTCCGCCCGACGTCTCGATCCCGAATCGGATTCGAGGCGAAGGGGGATGATCTCACCCAGATCATCGATGAGATCGGCATCATTGACCGTGAGACGGATCCGCTGTGGACGACCGATCTGGACCTGGTCCGGTACGAGATCGATCACGAACGGATCACCGTCGAGTCGATCGGAGCGGATGGTGCTTCTAATGAGCGGTATCCAGAATTGTTCATACAGACGTTCCCCCCGACCATGTCTCCATCTCCATATCTCGTCGGTCGCGCAGTAGATCGAACGACCGGCTCCGTACCGCATCATCAGGACCAATGGGTGATGGAGTCCGGAGGATCCGAAGGTCTCGACCGATTCGGCCAGCACGCGTGTGGTGGGTCTCACGAGATCCCGGTTGATCACCTGGTACCACTGCAGGGCCGACCATGGATTCGACGGATCACCGAGATCGACGGCCCATGGTCCGTCCGTGCCGTCGTCGATCCGGAGTATTCCCATCTGAACGGCATCATCCGTGGGAACCATGTGGACCGGTAGATCGCTTCGTACCGGATCGGCGAAGGGAGTAAATGGAATGATCGATTCGATCGGATCACCCCGCCAATCGGATGGTGTCCAGTATGGACCACCGATCCACAGAATCCCCAGCTCACCGTCGACCACGAGTTGTTCGACGAGCTCCTGTTGTTCGGTCGACAGTGTTGATGAAGGGACATCACCGATGATCATGACATCGAAGTCGCGGAACTCCTCCGGTGTGAGGGGGAGGCGCCGGATCGGTCGGTCACCTTCCTGCGCGTAGTCTCCATCCGCCGACAGGAGAAGGATCGAACTGGTGATCGACTTCTCCCGGATCAGCAGGTTCTTGAGATACCTGAATTCCCACCTCGGATACCCGTCGACATAGAGGACGCGGAGTGGTTCATCCGTGATGCGGATGGTGATGTCGCGGGAATCGTCGGTGACATCGGAATCATCGGGAGGGGGCGTGATCTCGACCGTCCAGTAGGCTTCTCCATCCACGGACGATTCGCCCACCAGGGTGTATTCATTCCGATCCGGTTCGATCTTCCGGCGATCGAGAACGGTTCCGGAATCCGAGTCGCGGAGAACGAGCTCGGCATCGGGGGACGCGTTTCCGGGATTGGTCACATCGACGACCACGGGAATGATGTCGCCTGCGAATGCGGTACCGGGCTGGTTGACGGACCCGATTCCCATGTTCCGGGTTTCT
This sequence comes from Phycisphaerales bacterium UBA854, assembly GCA_002295885.1. GTDB lineage: Bacteria > Planctomycetota > Phycisphaerae > Phycisphaerales > SM1A02 > UBA854. The sequence goes on along the minus strand of DBGM01000051.1, from coordinate 121,624 downwards.
CCGGAAGGACCGATCAGAACCGTGTGGATTGGTATTCCCGATGAACGAAGGGATGATGTCGTATCCCAGGTCGACCTCGATCTGGAACGTCCGTCGGAAACGATGATGAGTCCCGCGGTGGGATTGACTGATTCACCGATCCTCAATTGTCCGATCGACCTGGTGATGTCCGTCCCGTTGCCGGATTCCGGTGGAAGGGTGGATGATCCGGATTGGGGAGCATCGATCGGGAACGGGTGGTCGTGGAATCCGAACCATTCAATGATTCGTCCACGTCCGATTTCATCCCACACCCCGGTATTCCCGAGAATCGACCGTATACGGGAACTTCTCGACCCCATCCCGCCCGTTTCGTCGGTGGTGTCGGGTGTCGACATCGATCGGCTTCGGTCGATCATCACGACGATGCGATCCTGGACCTCGTTCCGGACGGTCGTTTCGATCACCGGACCGGCGAGCATGATCAGGACGGCGCACAACGATGTGAACCTGAGGGTCCCGAGCAGAAACGCGGCCCAGGTCGGGATGTCGAACCGTCGGTAGCTCCACCACACCAGAGCGACCGTCGTCGAGATGATGATCACCCATGCCCAGACCGGTATCGGGAAGAGCCATCCCAGTGATGTGGTGGAATCCGTCATGCGCCGGGATTCCTGTATCTGGAGTGCGTGAAGAGGCGTGAAAGAACGGTCTCTCCGACTGCGAGTACCAGGAGAATCAGGATGATGTATCTGGTGACCGATGCACTGTTCACCACCGTCGAATCCGGACGATCGGAATCCAGTTCGATCCAGCCGACCGGATGATCGACCAGAGCGCGGATCTCGATGTCGTCGATCGGGGATGTGGATGATGATCCGGGTGCGATGTTGCTGGAGTGGATCCGGTCCGGGTTCGATCCGTCTTCACGGAGAATCCAGTGTCCCGGCGTGTCGAAGACGACTGTTTCCGGATTCAGGAAATCGATGATCGGCAGACGTGTGCTCCGCATGGACTCGAAGCGTCCCGGGGTGGATTCGACGGGAACACCGATGGTGTGTTGCGAGGTGGTTCCGTTCCTTGAGACGGCATCCCTGATCAACTCCTGGAAGAGCGGTACCATCAACGGCCTGGTGGGAAGATCGGTCCAGTCCGTGTTCATGGGGGATGCGAAGGCGATCACGGAACCCGATCCTGACCGCGAAGGGGGAGAGGCGATCAGGAACGGATCACCGTTCGTGGTGCCGAGTATGGTTTCACATCCGTCCCGGGGGGTGATGATCTGGATTCGCTCGACCGCCACCGGTGTCAGCAGCGTCTCCAACTCGGTTCCGATGGACCGGAGGTGGTCCACCATGTCGTCGGTGATCGAGAGACCGGTCGGTCGGTCGTGGATTCGCACCTGCTGGTCCCATTCCCAGGGAACATCCAGTTCCGAATTCCATGAATCGACCCACCCATGATTCATTGATGCGGGTGGAGCAATGATGATCGATCCCCCGGATTCGAGATGGGTGATCAGGTGTCGCATGGAATCCGACGGCACGAGATCGGGGCGGACGACGATGATGATGTCGGTCCCGCGGATGTCGGACTCGATCAGCGAGACGGGGTCGATCGTCCGGAGCGACATGGTGTCGGAGGACATCGGATCGAGTGCGTAGGGGATCCAGGATGTCGATCCGGGTGCGGGTCGATCGAGGATCAGCATGTCGATCCCGTCGACGGATCCCATGTTCAGGTACCAGAGATTGTCCTCCGGAAGGGAGTCGGTGGGAAGGATCTCGACTCCGAACGCCTCATCGGCGTCCGATGTGCGGTCAACGGGAAGGTCGATCGTCGTGACGATCGTGCGTCGTCCCTCGGACCATTCGATGTTCCGATTCGATTCCCTCGTTCCTCCACGGACGAGGATCGATGTGCTGGTTTGCGGATACTCGGGTCCGTCACGCGCGATGGTGATCGTCGCAGTGCTGGAATGTGCGTTCCGCAACCGCTCGGAACCATCCGCGTCGGCGAGCACGAAGCTTCGGTTCGGAACAACATCGACGATTCGAAGATTGTCCGGAGCCGATGTCTGTCGTGTGTTCCGGACGAGATCGACCGATCCGTCCAGTACGACCGGATCCCTCCGACCGTCGGACAGGGAGCCCCTGCGGTATCCGGTGGCGAGCATGATCTCCGATCGTGAACCGTCGTCGAGTGCTTCGATCAGGTCGGATGCGACGGAGACCGAGGTCCGGAGATCGGAAGGGAGGTGGGATGATTCGATGCCGGAGATGATCCGTCGGATCGTTTCGGGGTTGGTGGTGGGTCCGGTCGTCGTGTTGTCGGACATGGTGATGACGGTGATGGGATCTCCGGCCGGGACCGTCTCCAGATAGCGGAGCACGCTGTCCTTCGCATTCTCGAGGTCGGTTCGACCGGAATCGGTCCTCGTCATCGAGGTGATTCCATCCTCGATGATGATGTATCGATTGACGGGACCACCGGAGAACCAGTTCGAGTCGAACAGTGGTTGTGCAAGCGCCAGCCCGAGAAGCAGGGGAATCAGGCAGCGACTGATCAGAAGCAGCATCTGTTCGATCCTGACACGGCTCTTCCGTGAGGCCCACGCCTGTTGGACGAGATGCATCGCAGCCCACTCCATCGTGGTACGGCGCCTCCTGAACAGCAGATGGATGGCCAACGGGATCAGGATCCCGGCGATTCCGAGCAGGGCCATCCAGGGTGTGATGAACACCAGACCGATGATGTGCGGTGATTCAACGACCATGGTGGGATTTCAACCAGGATGATCTGCGTGCCGCCACCCTGGCCAGTGCGGGACCGACCGGTTCACGGGAGTCGAGCAGGTGGTGGTCGAATCCGAATCCGGTGAGCAGGGACCGTATCTCCTCCTGATGCGATGCAAGAGCCTCGATGTAGGCGTCGCGGATCGCAGGGGGGTCCACCCTGAGCCGGTCGTCCGATTCCATGTCGAGGAAGAGGGACGGATCCTGCAGGTCGAATTCGATCTCCTGATGGTCGAGCACCTGGAGACAGATGACGTCGTGCTTGTTGTGACGGAATCTCGCCATGGAGGATCGGATCGATGCAGGATCCTGCAGGAAGTCGGAGATGACGACGAAGAGTGATCGGTTGGTGATCTTCGAAAGCACCTGTTCGGTCGTGCGTTCGAAGTCGGTGGTGTCGTCAACCGGTTCGGACGACAGCACGGACACGATCCTTCTCCAGTGTCCGATCGAGCTCGTCCGACCGATCGTCTGCTTGATCCCGTTCGAGAACAACGACAATCCGACCCGATCGGACTGCTGCAGGCACATCCAGGCGATCGCGGTTGCGGTCGCCGTGGCGTGATCGAACTTGGTCCAGGAGGATGTGGATCCACTGGCCCGTGTACCACCCCAGCCGGCCTTCACACCCATCGATCCGAAACGCATGGAAGCGGAGCAGTCCACCAGAACGACGATGTCGAGGTTGGTCTCCTGTTCATACTGCTTCACCGAGAGGCGATCGGTCCTTGCGTAGACCTTCCAGTCGAGATGCTTGACGTCATCTCCCGCGGTGTACGGACGGTGCTGCTTGAACTGGACGGACAACCCCTGCTGCGGAGATGCGTGGAATCCGCTTCGAACCCCTTCGACGATCATCCGGGCCCGCAGATCGAAGGGGGCCAGCTGCGAGAGTGTTTCGGGTGAGAGATAGGATTCGGCGCGGATTCCGGTTGGATCAGTCATGGGGTCGCCTCCGGACCGGGGATCAGTTCATGACCCGATCCATCTGCCTTCCGGTACCGGGATCCGTCCTCGAGACGGAGACATGGTCGATCAGCTCTCGGATGATCGTGTCGGTGGTGACACCGTCCGACTCGGCATTGAAGTTCAGGAGGATCCTGTGACGCAGCACAGGAAGAAGGACCTCCTGGACGTGGCTCGGATTCACCTGTGGAGATCCGGAGATGGTGGCCCTGGCCTTCGCGGCGAGTACCAGGTACTGGCTCGCCCTGGGCCCGGCACCCCAACTAACGTAGTCGTGGATGATGGAGGGTGCTTCGTTCGTGGAACCGTCGGTCCGGGTCGCTCTGGCGATGCGGACGGCATAGTCGATGACGTGATCGGCAATGGGGGTGTTCCTCACGATCGACTGGTATTCGGACATCCTGGATCCGTCGATGACCTGTTCGACATCGTGTATTTCTGAGGATGTCGTCCGCTTCACGACCTCGCACTCCTCCATCGCATCGGGGTAGGAGATCCGGATGTTGAACATGAATCTGTCCAACTGCGCCTCGGGGAGGGGATAGGTTCCCTCCTGTTCAATCGGATTCTGCGTTGCGAGCACGAAGAAGGGGTCCGGCAGCTCGTGCCGTGTCCCTCCGGCGGTCACCTGACGCTCCTGCATGGCTTCGAGAAGTGCCGCCTGCGTCTTCGGGGGGGTGCGGTTGATCTCGTCCGCAAGAACCAGATTCGAGAAGATCGGACCTCTGACGAATCGGAGGGATCTGGCTCCGGTGGACCGGTCCTCCTCCATCACCTCGGTACCGGTCATGTCCGAGGGCATGAGATCTGGGGTGAACTGGATTCTGGAGAATTCCAGGTTCATGGTCCTGGCGATGGTGGATATCAGGAGGGTCTTCGCCAGTCCCGGGACGCCGACCAGGAGGGCGTGCCCCCCGCAGAAGAGACACAGGAGAAGCTGATCGATGACCTCGTCCTGACCGACCACCACCCGGTGTATCTGGGATCTGATCCGCTCCGCCGACTGGGAGATCTCGCTGTGGTGCTCGTTCTGGTCCATGGGGGGATCCATCCTTTCTCGCTGGCTCCGAAGTATATCCGTGTACTTCTCACCCCACCGCCTGTCACTTCTCCCAGGGTTCCGCTTCGTGAACGATGCATCAGAATTAAATTCGTCGTCTTAATTCTTAGTCCTGTCGAATTGTGGATTGGATCACCCGAAGAGCGGTACCACACTGTTTCCAGTGGTTTGGGTGAATGGGTGTCGTGTGGACATCCTGTCACAATCCCTTCCAACCACTGATCATTACAGCACCCCGAACAATCCGGATCAATGGTCGTGATCGTCCCCAACCGGTTGCTCCGGCCCCGGGAGGACTCCAACGACAGGTATTCCACCATTTGACCACACGGGGTGGGATCAGGAATAGGAGGCCACAGACTCGGTGACGCTTCCGGTCAATTCCCGTTCGAGATGGATCAGATCCTTGTCCAGGATCGAATCCTCACCCCGCTTCGAATCAATGGTCCTGACCGCGTGCATCACCGTCGTGTGATCTCGACCACCGAAATACCCCCCGATCTCCTCGAGGCTGAATCTGGTGTGCTTTCTGGCCAGGTACATCCCGATCTGCCTCGGAAGTGAGATCGACTTGTGTCGTCGCTTGGAAAGAAGGTCTGCGAGCTTCAGATCGTAGTATTCGGAGATCGTCTCGATGATTCCCTGGATCGTCAGCTGGGTGGACTTGGATTCCGTCATCCGGTCTCCGATGGCCTTCTTGGCCAGGGAGAGATCGATCTTCGATTTGTTGATGACCGAAAGACCCTGGATCTTGGTAATCGTTCCTTCGATCTCCCTGATGTTCGAATCGATCTTCGCGGCGATGTAGCTGGTGACATCATCCGGAAGTTCGACCCCCTTCAATTGGGCCTTGCTCTTGATGATTGCCACCCGTGTCTCATAACAGGGTCGCTCGATGTTCGCGACCAGACCGCAGTTGAATCGACTGATCAACCGCTCCTCGAGCTCCGGTATCTCGTTCGGAGGAGCATCGGAACTCAGAACGATCTGTCGACCACCCTGATAGAGGATGTTGAAGGTGTGGAAGAACTCCTCCTGGGACGGCCCACGTTTGGAGAGATCATGGATGTCGTCGATCACCAGCAGGTCGTAGGTCCTGAACCGGTGCCGGAACGAGCTCATCTGGCCCGCCTGGACGGCATCCAGGAACTGGTTCATGAAACCGTTGCAGGAGGTGTAGTAGATCTTCATCGACGGATGGTTTCGCATCGCTTCCTGACAGATCGCCTGCAGGAGGTGCGTCTTTCCAAGTCCGACCCCACCGTAGATGAAGAACGGGTTGTAGGCTTTTGCAGGCTTCTTGGCCACCGCCATCGCAGCCGCATGCGCGAGTCGGTTGTCGGGACCCACCACGAACGAATCAAAGGTGTAGTCGGGACTGAGGAGCATGTCCTCGTCGAAACCGGATTGGTTGAACCCGGTGTGGGCCCACTCCTGGTCTTCGCGACCCCGCACATCCGACTTACTGTTCCTCGCCTCCTCTTCGTCGATGAAGCGGACCGAAACGAGCTTTCCGGTGACGGCTTGGATGGAATCGGTGAACTGTTCCATGCAGCATCGCTGCAGGTACTTGAGACGGACCTGTTCATCTATGACGAGGCGCAGGACACCATCATTGATGTCGATCGGCTTGATTTCCTCGAACCAATGTCGGCAGATGCTGGTGTGGTGTTCACGCAGGTGGTGAAGCAGGGAATCCATTGTCTTTTGTTCGAAATGCATCATTCCAACGGATTCCCCAACCCGTCCGGGTTGGACTTGGAACCACGCAATCCCTGCTTGTTGTCCGACAGACCAGCCCCTCCCTGGGCCGCTGTTCCCCTCTTGTTTCCCCGGACAATCCCTCTCTCTCCGTTCAAACTAACGAAATCGAGATCGGGTCGTCAACCTTTTCCAGCGGCTTCTGAACCCTCTTTTTCACTCTCAAGGGAGGATTCCTGCTGCTCGTACCGGATCCGGTTCCGGTGGTGGTCCATGAGGAAGTGGATCCGTTCGGAATCCTCCCCCAGTGTTTCGATCATTTTTTTCCTTGCGGATTCGAGGTGGGTCCGCCTCGAGGTGTGGATGACGACCACCGTTTCCGCCTTCCAGGACTGCAATAATTCCTTCAGGTGCTCCACATGAAGGTGTTTCCCGATCCGGGCCCGGTCGAAATGGTCGTCTTCGAAAAACGTGCATTCCGTCACGATCACTCCGGCCTCGTTGAAGGGGGTCGAAACCAGATTCTCGTTCATCTCCGTATCCCCGGTGTATGCCACCAGCGGAACCTTGAGGGTATGGGTGATCTCATTTCCCTCCGATCGGATCCGCCTCAGCTCCGTCTGGGGAAGTCCTGCGAATTCCTCCTTCAACTTGCTCCGGTGCTCGACCACGGCGAAGGAGAGGGAGGGAACGGTGTGTTTGGCCTCGATCGCCTTCAACATCAACGAGGGCTTGATTTCGATCTCCTCTCCCGGCGCCAGTGGGGTGATGGTGTGTGGTGTCTGCTGGTTCTCCACTTGGATCCACCCCTGCATCATGTTCTTGAGGGGTCCCGCAAGCTCCGGATGGCAGACACAGGTGCCGGGAACCATCTTCAGGAACATCCGCTGGCTGAAGTAGTAGGGCAGGGCCGCCACATGGTCCATGTGTCCATGGCTGAGGGCCACGAACGGAGCGGTGATCGCCATTCTGGGTGCGAGTCCGATATCGAAGTTCAGTCCCAGTTCCGGAACCTGAACCACGGTCTGCTCCCCACCGATGCTGATCCCCTGGATCCGGTAGGGCGGAGCGTAGATGAATCCCACCCGTTGATCCCGGGGGGGCCTTTTTGGCAGCATTGTGAATCCTCCTGAAGCAGCGCTTTCACGCGGCCGGGGTCCGATTGTTGATCACTCATGCTATCGAACACCGGGTCAGGGAATCAACCCCCACGAGCTTCAGACAGCCATTCCAGACCGAATATACATTTCCACCGAAGTGGTGTTCCTACGCAACCGATCAAGCGACCATGGACAACGCACGAAATCACGGTGAAAACACTCCACGCGGAATGACCAGACGTCGATGTGATGCCATCATCGGATCCATCGACGCGCTTTCCCATCGACACGGTCGGCGGTTGTCGAGGTGGATGACCACCTGGGATTCGGTCGACTGCTCGCTCCTCGGGAGGATGATCCTTCAGGCCTCGGAGACGAGGACGGCATCCAGGATCGTCCCTGAATCGATCCCCGTGCTCGACCACATCCAGACCCAGTCTGATGCCGAACTCGCGTCGGCGATCGAGCGGGTGGAACATCTCATCGTGATGTGCAACAAGGTCACACGTCGCGATTCAGCCTGATCGCGACGATCAATAGCGACGGTCGACGATTCCATCCGCCAGCGAAGCCAACAGCGTCCTGGCCGGGGTGTCTTCGAGGGAATCGAGACGACCCTTCGCTGAATCAACGAGACTCGATGCCTTCTCCATCGCACGATCGATAAGACCCGCGTCGCGGACGGTGGACCGGAGACCGGCGAGATCCCTGTTTTCGATCAGTTCGATCAGTCGAAGACGGTCGTCGTCGTCCATCTCGTTCATCGCATAGATGGTCGGAAGCGTCAGTTTCCCCTTCTCAAGATCACGTCCGACCGACTTGCCGACCACATCCTGTTCACCGACGATGTCCAGCAGATCATCGGTGATCTGGAAGGCGATTCCACATGAGATACCGAATCGTTCGAGGTTCCCCGCGTCGTCCTCGTCGGGACGGGTCAACAGAGCACCAAGCCGGCATGACGCACCGATCAGCGATGCAGTCTTCTTCTCGACGATGGTGAAGTACGTCTGCTCGTCGATCTCGAGATTCTGACGGTTTCCCAGTTGGATGAGTTCACCTTCACACAATGTATTGGTGATGGAACCGAGGTATTCGTTGACCCACGGCTGACCGATCGACGAACAGAGGTGGAAGGCGTTCGAGATCAGGTAATCACCCAGCATGACCGCCATCTCGTTTCCACGCAGGGCGCTGATCGTGCGTCCACCTCTCCTTGTATCGGCTTCATCGAGCACATCATCGTGGATCAGGGTCGCCATGTGGATCATCTCCACCACGGCGGCGATCACCCGATGCTGCCGGGTGATCGACTCTGAACCCGAGGCGAGTGCCGAAAGGACGACCAGTGATGGTCGGAGCATCTTCCCCCGGTAGGATTCGATGTGCCGGCAGAGATCGTTGACGATCTCATGTTCACCACGAAGCTGATCCTCGAGGATCTCGCCGATGATCACCAGTTCATTCTGGATCAGTCCGGCGAGCGTGTCGTCGATCTCGATCCCCTTGATCAAACCCACAGTGCGCTCCATGAACCCATCACTTGATCCCCACGATGTAGGCGACCCATCCTTCACAGGCCTCCCCACGCTTTGAAACCGCCCATTCCCCGTCTCCCTCACCGGTTTCGTCGTCGGTTCCCTCCCAGTAGATCACGGTGTCGCTGAACCCGGCCTCCAGCAGGAGTTCCTGGATCTCGGGCAGGGTCCACAACCGCCATTCGTAGGTGAAGGCCTTCTTGATCTTCGTTCCATCCGGGAACTTGAAGTGGATGTGGTTCACGACATCACCAGTGATCGGATCGAAGAAGTTCTGATCCCAGGTGTAGGTGAATCCATCCAGGTCACGGTCCTCGGTCATCTCGAGATAGGAATCACTTCCTCCGTAGGCATCGAGGATGAAGAGTCCGTCGTCCACAAGTCCTTCGCGAACGATCTTGAAGTAGTTCCGCACCTCATCCCTGGTCTTGAAGATGAAGTAGCTGAAATTCGTGGCCAGAATGGTGTCGCTGCACTGGGTCGGCGACGAGAGCACGTCACCCTCGATCAGATCGAGTCGTGACCGCTGGTGGTCGTCGAGGCGGTCCGGAAGCCTCTTCCTGGTCCATTCCAGGGTGGGGGAATCGAGATCGATTCCGAAGGCGTTGTTGTCTTCGCGACGCTTGACCCATTCGATGGAGATCGCCGCAGTGCCGCAGAAGTCCTCACGCAGGATCTTCGCGGTTCGACCCCGCTGTTCCTGCCAGACCTGGTCGATGATGTCGACCTCACTTCCGGGTTCCTGGACCGACAGTTCGTAGAGCTCGAGGATGTCCGCCGTCTTGGCGGTCTTCCAACCCCTCTTCTTCGGTTGCTTCTTCTTCTTCGTTGGTCTTCTGGACATGAGTCACCCATTGTAGCCCCTGTCGGATCAACGGGCCGTTTCATCCACCACATCGTGGATCCTGATCCACTCGAATTTCGGCTTCCACTCACCGACGAGTCCGACGTGGTCGGGATGTTCGAGATAGGACCGGTAGTCCTCAGCCGTCTCAAAGGTCACGAAGAATCCGACGTCGTAGTCGCCATCCACACCGGATCGTCCGAAATCACCATGTCGCCCGGTGTAGGCACCGGCGACGCTCGGAATGCGTTCCAGACGGTTCCTGCAGTCGGACACGAGCATCTCGGTCAAATCTGGATCCTGCAGCTTGATGAGTACGATGTGGTTGATCCTCGAGATCCGCCGGGGTGTCTCGTCGTGGGAACGACACCCCGCCAGTCCCAGTAGGATGGAGGCCAGAAGGAATGATCCGATGGTGCGGTTCCATTTCACGGCGCGAGTATACAACCCACCATCCTCCCCAAGATGCGCGAGTCGCCATCCTCCATGGACACGCTGATCACAATCGATTCGGCGTCCCCGTCCCGACGGGACGAACTGGACTCCCTCCGCGAGCGACTGCGGATCGGAAGACCGACCGATGAACGGGTCCTCCCGGGAGAGATCCGTCTGGTACTCCGGGACGACCACATCGAGATCAGGGACGAGACGTCCCATCGTCGCGGCAGCCGGGTCGACTTCTCAGGGATCGACACGAGGACCGGAACGGGAAACATGTCCAGAAACCAGCCTTTGGGACGGGCGGTGGGCGACCGTTCCAGTCGTCGGTCGGGGATCTTCCATTCCGTGATCGACGCCACCGCTGGATTCGGCCACGACGCGTTCATGCTCGCCTGCATGGGTCACCGGGTCACCGCGGTCGAGTGCGATCCCGTGATCCATCATCTTCTCGAATCGTCCATCGGGCACGCCCGTGCGGATTCCCGTCTCTCGGACGCCATGGGGGATCGCCTGGAATCGATCCATGCCGACTCGGTCGAAATTCTCTCCCGGATCGATCCCGTCGACATCGTCTATCTCGATCCCATGTTCGAGAAGGTGAAACGGAGTTCCGCACTCCCGAGGAAGCGGGCCCAGCTCCTCCGCCTCCTTGCAGGACCGCCTCGCGACACCCTCGAACTTTTCGAGGCCGCGAGGGCTTGCGCAACGAAACGTGTCGTGGTGAAAAGGGCTTCGGGAGACCCACCACTGGTGTCCGATCCCGACCATCAGGTGGCAGGAAAAATCGCCCGGTATGATGTCTACCTGGTCAAACCGGTCTGATAAACCTGGGATGGATTCACGATCATGGACAAGTCTGCGAAGAGAGCATGGACGATACTTGCGATCATCATCAGCATCTTCATGATCGGTCTGTTCATGGTGTCGATGTGGGGTGGCCCGTACCAGGCCTCGAGTCGGTGGAACCAGCAGGAAGCACCGACCTTTCCAGATTGACATCCCATCGACAATGGAGCATATCGGGCTCGAACCGATAACCTCCGCCTTGCAAAGGCGGCGCTCTCCCAATTGAGCTAATGCCCCGTGCGGTATCCGATCAGTCTACAGGAACGTAGGCCGTATTCGAAGCCATCAGGTCGACCCGACTCATATTGATGATGTTGACCTGCAGCGTGGGGTCGTATTCGACGATTCCCATCACTCCGATGTGCTGGCCGATCATGTCCTCGATCGCGGTGTAGGAACCGGGGCGGACATAGGCCAGAGTGCGGTTAGTCCTGGGATCCTGGACCCGGTAGAGAAGAGGTCTCTCATCTCCGTTGAACACCCCCGAGGTCCCGAGACGACCCACGATCTCGTAGTCACCGGTGTTCGAAATGGCGATGTCCCGGTCCACAGCATCCGATTTCGACCGTTCGACCCGGGTCTGAAGACTGTCGATGACCGAATTCTGGTCCCTGAGGGTGGCATAGACGTCGATCTGGTTGGCACGCATCATCGCGTATCTGGCCCGGACGGGATCCTCCTCCTCTTCGCTGGCGAGGATGAAGTCGTCCCGAAGACAGACCAGCTCCTCGTCATCGAGATCCGAAAGCACGACACCCTCGTAGGCCTCCTCAATCATCATCAGGAAGGTCTGTTCCTCGACGACGATCTCGACCTCTTCGGCTACGGTCTCCTGTTCCTCGACTTCCATCCACTGCATCAACAGGGAGGGTTGCACCTCGTTCAACACGAAGACGGGTTGTTCCTCGGTTTCGGTGGTCAATTCGGTCACTACCGTTTCGGAGATCTCACTGTTTTCCCCCATCACCACATCCGACCCGGTCGAATCCGACGTCACGATATCGACCTTCTCGACTTCGACCTCCGTGGTTCCGGTCTCGGTGGACGTGGCGGGTCGGAGGTCCGCCATGTTCACCCAACCTTCGGCAACGTTCGGAAGTGCAACCCGATGCACGGTGTGGGGGACCGCGTGAAGCCCATCCTGCTCAATCGTCCATGTCTCGAGGACCCTGAGGGTCTCTCCACCCGGCAGAATGCAGAGTTGTCTCCACGAATGGGCGAGATCGTTCGTGTTTAGGTTGGGGGCGAGAATCGGAGTGGCACCCATGGTCGTCGCCGATGAACCGTCCGGATCGATCTTGAACCGACCATCTTCTTTGGTCGGATACTTCACATATCCGTAGGCTCGCTCGAAGACCGGTCCGACGGCCTGGACCCTGGCGTAGTTGTACTTCTCACCATTGACGGACAGGAGATCACCCTCCTGGGCGACGGCGAATGAGTAGTAGCTGGAGTCGGCTCCACAACGGATCTGCACATCCTCACCGGTCACCACATACCAGGTGGGTTCCGCATTCGACGAACCGGCAAATGCCGTTCCAACGATCACGGTGAAGCAGGCGAGGGATGAATTGATGCGACGAACCATCTTGGGACCTCCTTGTGCCACTGGTCTTTCGTCGAGTGGATAGGAATCGCTTCATGCGGACCACTCGGTTCCGAATGTATCCAACCACCGGTTTCAAGGCAAGTTTCAAGGCTGTTTTCCACATCCGAACACACCACCACCAGCAGTTCGTCGGGCTTCTCGGGGCAACGGGTCCCACGTCGTGGTAGTGTGTTGCACCGTTCAGGAGCACCCATGCACCGACTCATTCCAAGCCTCTCGACATCCATGGTGTTGATCGCCGGATGTGGTTCACCCCTGGACAGTCCGGACGCCGGGCCGGTGCTCGACGTCGGGATCACCCAGGTCATCGAACGGGAGCTGGAGCAGGTGGATGGTCTGGAGACCGAGGTCGGGACGACCCCACCTCCCTCCCCGGTCGAGGAGGCTCTGGCCCACCGTATGGAGGAGCTCGACCAGATCGTCCCCATTCCCGCGGGTTCCGATCTCGACTACGACCTCGGAATGGATCTCAACGGGGACCCGCAGGGCCAACGACCGATCGCCCTCCAGGACTGTGTTCGCATGGCCCTGATGAACAATCTCCAACTCCAGAATTCGAGGCTCCAGCCCGCAATCCAGAGGGAGCAGGTCATCCAGGCCGAAGCGGTCTTCGACATCATCCTCGGCGGCGGGTACTCGTTCACCCGGACCCGGACCCCGAACCAGAACATCGCGATCCAGGGGGTTGCGCCCAACGTCGATCCATCCCTGACGAACATCCGGACCAACGACGTCGAGGTCAGTCTCGGAAAGCAGCTGACCTCCGGTGGTTCGGTCCAGGTCTCGACCGATCTCGTTCGAAGCAACGTGCAGGGCGACGACAACGTCACCTACAGTCCGAATCCGTACTGGCAGCCCGCACTGACTCTCGACTATTCCCAACCGCTGCTCAGGGGCTTCGGTGAGAAGGTGAATCTCTCCCAGGTCTACATCGCACGAAAGCTCGAGCAGGAATCCATCGAGACGCTCCGTCAGAGTCTCATCGATACCATTGCGAACACTGAGGTCGCCTACTGGAACCTTGCCTATTCATGGCGGGCACTCGGGATCCAGTTGTGGTTGATCGATGCCGCGGTCGAACTGAGGGACATCATCGACCTGCGTCGGAACTACGATGCAAGCCTCGCCGACTGGGCGCAGGCCGTATCGACCGTCGAGCAGCGGGTTGCGGATGTGATCTCCTTCCAACAGGCTGTGAAGGAGGCATCCGACGATCTCAAGGTGCTGATCAACGATCCCGGATACCCCCTCGCCGGCGAGTCCGTCCTGGCTCCCGTCGACGAGATGGTCCACACCCCGGTCTCCCTGGATCTCCGCTCGACACTTCTGACCGCGATCGCAAAGCGACCGGATGTCCGGAAATCGATCCTCCAGATCGACATCGCCCGGATCAATGAGGTCGTGGCGGACAACAGCCGGCTTCCGGAGCTCGATCTGCAGGCCCAGGTCAGCACCACCGGCATGTCCGATGCCATCGGAGAGAGCTACGACCGTACGTTCGACGGCGACTTCATCTCCTATGTGCTTGGACTCGCATTCCAGTATCCACTCGGGAACCGGGCCGCGGAGGCGGCCTGGCGGGAGTCGAGGTTGGGCCGGTCGGCCGCGATGGTCGCCTACCGCTCCTCCATCCAGCAGGCGATCCTCGACGTGAAGACCACGATGCGTGAAGTCATCGACAACGCCGAATACATCAATGCCACCCGGGTGGCACGCCTCGCCACCGCCGAGTACCTCCGGGCCCTGGAGGTCGAGCGGGAGACCCTCGCCAGTCTCACCCCGACCTTCCTGAATCTCATCTTCAGCGCCCAGGCATCCCTTGCGACAGCTCGCAGCGACGAGTTCCAGGCGATCTCGAGCTTCAACATCTCGGTGGTGCAGCTTCATCGGGCGATGGGAACCGTGCTCGACATGCACCAGATCGGTCTCCAGCAGATCGATGAGGATTCCTACTGGGGATCAGTGCTCGAACCATCGAATCCATGAACATCCGAATCGAGCCTCCCGACGAGCGGATCATCGCCGAAGCCGCTGAACATCTCGGCTCCAGTCGTGTCGTCGGCATGCCCACCGAGACCGTCTACGGACTGGCCGGCAGCACCTTCGATACCGATGCGCTCGAACTGATCTACCGGATGAAGGGCCGGCCTTCGGACAACCCGCTGATCGCCCATGTCCTCGATGTCGAAGGAGCACGATCGATCGCCTCCAATTGGGACGATCGGTGCGACCGGATCGCCGCGGCATTCTGGCCCGGTCCCATGACCATGGTGTTGGAACGTTCATGCGATGTGCCCCCTGTCGCATCAGGGGGACGGACGTCCATCGCCGTCCGCAGCCCCCGGCATCCGGTGTCGCGAACACTCCTGTCCACGTTCGGTGGACCACTCTCCGCCCCATCCGCGAATCGCAGTGGTTCGGTCTCCCCGACGACCGCCCGACATGTCCACGACGAGTTCGAATCCTTCGGAGACGAATCCGATCTCCTCGTCATCGACGGAGGTTCCTGCGACATCGGCATCGAGTCGACGGTGATCGATCTCACGGGGGGGTGCGTCAGGATCCTCCGACCGGGTTCGGTCACCCGGGAGATGCTGCAGGATGTGGTGGGAACAGTGGAGGACTCCACACCCATGGAACAGGGGGACTCTCCGGGAACCCGAAGTCGGCACTACGCCACATCGACTCCAATCCGCATCGTCGGAACGGCATCGGAGATCCGGACCGCCGCATCGGGACATGAACAGGTCGCGGTGATCACCACCTCGGACGCCGCAGGGTTCGAGCATGTGTTCCGTCTTCCCGATGATCCGACTGGGTACGCGGAGGGCATGTACGCCGCCATGCGCCGTGCCGACGGAACCGGATCGGAACTCATCGTCATGGAGTGTCCCGGTGACGGTCCGTCCTGGCGGGCGATCCGTGACCGGCTTATCCGCGCTTCCACGGATTGATGGTCACCGGGCGTCGCGGATCATCAGATCCGCGGGAACACCCTCGTCCTCATCGGGAGGACCGAGACTGATCACGGTGATCCGCGCATCGGGCAGCTTCCGCCTGAGCATGACCACGGTTCCACCGTCGAAGTCGCTGTGGAACCGTCCCAGCATGAGGATGACCGCTCCACCATCGGCGGGGCGATGCAACGCGACCGAGTCGGCCATCGTCGCATCCCAGGTCTGCTGGGCACGGAAGTAGGACTCGGCGACCTCCTCGTCGATCTCCCGTTCCCCGTCACCGGACATGAGATCCATGAACCGCTTCCGGTATCCGTCTCCGATGGGGGGGTCCGGCCATTCCACGAACCGCCTGCGTTCATCCGGAAGACCGTCGAGTCGCTCGAACCCGTCGGTCCGGGCGAGCGTCACGTATCGCCGTGGTGCATTGGCCGCGACGACCATCATGCCGCGATCATGGGCTGAATCGATGATCGGGAGGTACCAATCATCCCAGCTTCCCTCACCCGCCCATGACCCGGAGAACGTCAACCTGGTGAACGTCTCCGGTGAGATCAGACCTTCCCGGTAGTCGTCGACCAGCGGCTGTTCATCCCGTTCGAGCATCTCCATGGCCAGGACGGTTCCCGGTCTTCGGTCTCCGACATCCTGCACCACCGCACGCTGGACGAGATGTGCCACATGATCGTCATGCAGTTCTCCGAGCACGATCACATCCGACTCATCCAGTCGTTCGATCAACCCGTCCCACGACACCGGTGATCCATCACGATCCTCGATCACGACGGATGTGCGGACCTCATCGAACGTCATGCGTGGTGTCGATGTCGTGCCGCAACCCGTGAGACCTGCGGCGGCGATGAGGAGGATTCCGATGCCGATTCGAGCGGTGGTAGCTGGTGTCAGGTGGTTCATGGGTGCCGATTCTACGATTTCAGGCCGTCAGGGCGGTCGTCGTCCCCCGGGGATTGAGACAGCATCCGGCCCCCGGTACACTGCACGGCTCGAAACAGGCACCAGACAGGAGATTTCCAGTGGCGGCACATGCAGGCGACGTACTTGACACGATGATCGGTGGCGAGGCCCCCAGCGGAAACCCGCAGGAGGCGGCCGAACTGCTCCAACAGGCCACGACGATGGATTCCGAAGGTGATCGCCAGGGTGCGATCGATCTTCTTCGCAAGGCCGCCGGAACCAACGGTTCGGCCTCCCTGGTCTTTCGCCTCGCATACCTCCTGGATCTCGCCGGTGAAGAGGATGAGGCAGTCGAGTACTACACCCAGCTGACGATGCTGGATCGACCCCACATCAATGCACTCCTCAATCTCGCGGTCATCTTCGAAGATCGCGGCGACATCATCCGTGCCGAGAAGTGCGTGCGGCAGGTGATCGACACCAATCCCACCCACCAGCGCGCCCTGCTGTTCATGAAGGACATCAACGCCTCCCGTGATATGTACTACGACGAGGAGCAGGCCCGCGACGTCGCGAAGCGAAATGCGATGCTCGATACCCCGGTCACCGACTTCGAGCTCTCGGTGCGTGCGAGAAACTGCCTCAAGAAGATGCAGATCCGGACCCTGGGCGACCTGTTGAAGGTGTCCGAGGCGGAGCTGCTCAGCTACAAGAATTTCGGTGAGACATCCCTGGTGGAGATCAAGAAGATGCTCTCCATGAAGGGACTCCGTCTCGGTCAGAACATCGAACACCAGTACAGCCGGGTCCGCGAGGAGATCCTCGATCAGCTCAAGGGCGTCGCGTCCGAGAGCGTGCTCAACAAGTCCATGTCGCAACTGGACCTTTCCGTCCGCGCCCGCAAGGCCCTCCAGCTCCTGGGGGTCCAGACCGTCGGTGATCTGGCGACCCGGACCGAGGCTGAACTCATGGGTGTCAAGAACTTCGGGGCCACGAGTCTCGACGAGGTGAAGGACAAGCTCGCCTCATTCGGTCTCACGCTCCGCATGCTCGACTGACGTGCCGTCACCATGCAGTGCATCACGATCACCGCGCCTCCTCGGGGCACTGGCGGTCCTGTGTCTCGTCTCGTGTTCCGACGACGTCCAGGACACCGGTGAGCGGACGGAATCCACCCCGGAGCAGGGGATTCGTCTGCATCTCCCGACCACAGAGCCGGTGGTTCGGGTTCGACTTGAATCCAGTCGCGACCGGGATGATGCGATCTCCATCGGAGAGAGGGGGTTCGTCCTGGAGATCGTCGATGCATCCGATTCAAGCCACCAACTGGATGCTCCGGTCGTCGTCGAACACCGGAACGGCGACTGGATCATCAGATCCGAACCGAAAGGGGAATCACTTCGTCACAGCGGCTCCACGATCCGAATCCGTTCAGAGAACCCGATCCGGATCGCGGATGGTGATCATCGGTTCTCGGGTGTGCTGCACTGCATCGCCTCGGATTCCGGAGGCTGGCATCTCGTCGAACACGTCCGAATGGAGGACTACATCCCCGGAGTCCTCGCCGGAGAGCTGTACGCGGGTTGGAACTTCTCCTGCTACGCGGCCCAGGCCGTCGCAGCCCGGAGCTTCGCCTGCATGGAGGTGCAGATGCGATCCCACCGCGACTGGGATGTGGTCGCGTCCCCGACTTCGCAGGCCTATGTCGGGATCACCGAAAACCGGACCGCCCACGAAGCCCAGGCCATGACCAGAGGCATGGTCCTGTCCTGGAATGGACAACTCGTTCCGGGCTACTACAGCAGCTGCTGCGGCGGACTGGCCGCGGTTGCGGTCGATCAGATCGGACCGTCACCGGTGAACGACATCCCACCGCTCGAAGGTCACGACGGGAGAGATCCGTGTACGAAGTCGCCGCTCTACACCTGGGAGATCGATCGTTCGGCGAGAACGCTGCATCGTCGCTTCCAGGCCTGGGCCACCCACCGTGGTGATGGTCGGATGCGTCGACTGACGTCGGTCCAATCGATCGACGTGCATCAGCGAAACCCGCACGGTCGTCCCAACGTGCTCCGGATCACAGATCGCGGAGGACGAACCGCTGACCTCACGATTCCGGAGTTCCTCGAGGCGTGTAACTACCGCGGAGCGGGGGCGCCGAAGTCGGACTTCAAGCCGTTGTGGTCGGGCTGGGCCACGGGATCGGTCGATCGTGGACGAATCGTTCTTGCTGGACACGGGTTCGGACACGGAGTCGGACTCTGTCAGTACGGAGCCCAGGAACTCGGTACCCGTGGAAAGTCCTTCCGCGAGATACTGAACTGGTACTACCCCGAATCGGAGATTCATTCGGGGTGGTGAAAATCGCCGCTTCGACCTGAGATAGAATGCTGACATGACAGACCATCCGGCCACGCGACTTCGAACCCTTCTCGCCGAAGGAACGGTGATGTGTCCCGGGGCGTGGAACGCCCTGGTCGGACGGGCGATCGCGGCGGCCGGATTCGAATCCGCCTACATCTCCGGAGGAGCCACCGCCAATGCGGCGGGGGTGCCCGATGTCGGCATGCTGACCCTGTCGGAGGTCTGCCGCACTATCCGGGAGGTCTCGGAGGCCAGTGGACTACCCATCATCGCCGACGCCGACACCGGTTACGGCGAGGAGGAGATGATCGTCCGCGCCGTCCACGAATACGACCGGGCGGGTGCGGCCGGCATGCACCTCGAGGATCAGGTCTTTCCGAAACGATGCGGTCACCTCGACGGCAAGACGCTCGTGGGGGTCGAACGCATGGTGGAGAACATCCGTGCCGCCGCCTCCGGCAGGAACCATCCCGACTTCCTGTTGATCGCACGGACCGATGCCCGATCGGTCGAGGGCATGGATGCGGCGGTCGAACGTGCCCTTGCTTACCGGGAGGCGGGAGCGGACATGATCTTCCCCGAGGGACTCGCGTCCCAGGACGAGTTTGCGGAGTTCGCGGACCGGTGTCCGGGCCTTCTCCTGGCCAACATGACGGAATTTGGCAAGACGCCGATTCTGAACATCGACGACTTCTCCGGCATGGGATACGACCTCGTGATCTATCCCGTCACCATGCAGCGGATTGCCATGGGTGCCGTGGTCCGGGCACTGGAGATCCTGCATCGGGACGGCGACGTCTCCAAGCTGCTCGACTCGATGCAGACGAGGGAGGAACTCTACGACCTGCTCGGATACACCCCTGGGACGCCGTGGATCCACCCCAATTCGACCACTCGGACCTCCTGATACTGGTCCGCGACGCGACCCTCCTGATCCACTACAATCGCTTGGCTTGAGGCATCCTCCAGTGATTTTGGGGATGGATTCGCACCTTACTACACGATTGGACTCCACATCATGACGACGTCGACCAAGCAACCTGACACCCGAGGACTCGCCGGCCAGACCATCGGCGATACCCAGATCTGCTCGGTCGGCCAGTCGCACCTCATCTACCGGGGATACGAAATCGCGGATCTGGCCGCCCATGCGACCTTCGAGGAGGTCGCCTTTCTCCTGCTGGTCGGCCACAAGCCCTCATCCGCGGAGTTGGACGCCTTCAAGGCGGAGATCAACGAGTATGCGAACCCCCACCCGAGTGTGATCGAACTGGTCCAGAAGATCGCGAAGACATCCCCCGACACGCATCCGATGTCCGCCCTGCGGACGGCCGTCTCGGCCGCTTCGCACCTTGATCCCGACTGCGAGGACAACTCGCCGGAGGCCGAACTGCGGAAGTCGAAGCGTTTGATGGCCTCCATTCCGGCGATGATCGGCGCGCACCAGCGTGCACTGGAAGGCAAGGAAGCGGTTGCTCCCGATCCCTCCCTCTCGCACGCCGCCAACCTACTCCTCTGCATCACCGGCGAGCGTCCCGGCGAGATCGCGGCGAAGGTCATGGATGTATCGCTCATCCTCTACGCCGAGCACGACTTCAACGCCTCGACCTTCACCTGCCGGGTGATCGCATCGACGATGTCCGACATGCATTCGGCGATCTGCGGCGGCATCGGCGCGTTGAAGGGTCCGCTGCACGGCGGGGCCAACGAAGCGGCGATGGACATGCTGGCCGAGATCATGGAGGCGGTCGAGGGCGGCACCACGGCGGAAGCCTGGTTGCAGAACGCATTCGAAACCAAGCGGAAGCTTATGGGGTTCGGTCACCGGGTCTACAAGAACGGCGACCACCGTGCCGGCATCCTGCGGGAATGGGGACTCAAGTATTCCGAGCAGGAGAATCCGGAAGCCAGGAAGTGGTTCGATCTCGGAGACGAGGTCCAGGGCATCATGCTCCGCGAGAAGAACATCCACCCCAACGTGGACTACCCCTGCGGAATGACCTACTTCTCGATGGGCATTCCGGTTCCCCAGTACACACCCATCTTCGTGGCCAGCCGCGTGACCGGATGGTGTGCCCACATCATGGAGCAGCACCAGAACAACCGGATCATCAGGCCGCTGGCCGAGTACACCGGTCCCGAACTGAAGTCCTGGGAATCCTGATCCCGGGCCGGCGGAGTCAACCATGTCACACGTACGTAAAATGGCGGTCATCGGTGCCGGCACCATGGGCAGCGGTATCGCTCTGGTCGCCGCATCCCGGGGAATCGAAGTCGCACTCGTCGATGTCTCGAATGAGCAGTTGGAACGTGCGTCAGGCTACCACGCCAAGACCATGGACCGGAACGTCCAGAAGGAACGCATGACCCGTGAAGAGGCAGATTCGGCACTGGCGCGCATCACATGCGTCACTGACATGGCCGATGCATCCGATGCGGACTGGGTCGTCGAGGCGGCCACCGAGAATTCGGATCTGAAGAAGAAGATCTTCGTCCGGATGTTCGAGACCTTCGGTCCGGACGTCGTGTTGGCGACCAACACCTCCTCGATCTCGATCACCGAGCTGGCCGAAGCCGTCCCCGGGGCATCCGACCGGGTGATCGGAATGCACTTCTTCAATCCGGTCCCGGTGATGAAGCTCGTCGAGGTCATCAAGGGGCGAGACACCAGCGAGGAGACCACCCACCGGACCATCGAGCTTTCGGAGTCCATGGGCAAGATTCCGGTTCCGGCCAACGACTTCGCTGGATTCGTCAGCAACCGGGTCCTCATGCCCATGATCAACGAGGCGTTCCACGCCTGGGCGGACGGGGTCGCGGAGCCCGAGAACATCGATTCGATCATGACCCTCGGATGCGCCTTCCCGATGGGCCCCCTGCGACTCGCCGATCACATCGGTCTGGACGTCTGCCGGGACATCATGCTGGTCATGCACCGCGGCCTGGGCGACGACAAGTACCTCCCAGCCCCAAAACTCGTTGAATTGGTCGATTTGGGACGACTTGGCAACAAAACGGGTCATGGGGTCTACGATCACACATAGCCCGATTCCGTTTCGGGCCGATGATTTCGCGAACCTCCAATGAGCCCATTCAAGTTCATCCTTGACTTCCTAAGCAGCGTACGCGTCGGCATCGTGTTCATGGTGCTGCTCTTCGTCTACAGCGCCATCGGATCTGCGGGCATTCCCATCCACTGGGCACTCTGGGAGCCGACCACCTGGTACGCCCTGCGCGAAGCCAGTTGGCTGGAGATGACCGAATTCGAGTGGTTCCACTGGTGGCCGTTCTACGTTCTGGTGGGCATGTTCTCACTGGTGTTGGTGGTGACCACCATCCGCCGGATCCCCTTCAACAAGATCAATCTCGGAGTGTGGACCATCCACACCGGCATCATCATGCTGGTGGTGGGAAGCATCGAGTACTTCGCCACGAAGATCGAGGGTGATGTGCCCATCGCCCGTGCCATCATGCAGATCGAGGTACCGGACCAGGATCCGGTCGACATGCTCGTGATGCCTGGTTCCATCATGACCGTGGGGGAGGGGGAGGACGAATGGTCCTTCCAGATCACCTCCATCGATCCGGAATGGGAACTGCTCTCAGGGAAGGATTCCGGAACCAGGGCCTACTCCGTATCCGTCGCCGTGCAGGCACCGGAGCGACGCTTCATCCGTCAGGTCATCCTTGGCTATCCACAGTACACCGAGGACCTCGTCTCGAGCGGTGATCCCAAACAGCCCTTCGCACGTGCGATCAAGGTGGTGGGGAAACCGGTCATCGACGAGGAACTCTCGATCCGCCTCAAGCCCGATGTCCGCGACCACTTCCATGTCATGCACTCCTCGGCCCTGTACATCCGGGAAGTCGATCGTGACGAGGAGGGTTCGTTCATCGGTGTCTCCCCTTGGATCGAACGACCGATCGACGATCTTCCCCGGTACAACAACTACCTGTCGAAGCTTGGAACCACCTGGCCGTTCCCCGACGACGGCAAGACGTACATCAAACCCCTCGATCTCCGGGCTGATGCGATCTCGACTCTGGATCCTCTGGGCGACACACCCATCCGCGTGACCGACTATCTCCGGGCCGCCGTCCTCGAGACGCGTACCGAGCCCGGGGGCGATGAGTTCGCCCCCTCGGTCACCGTCGACTTCCGGACCAGTGAGGGACGCAGCCAACAGTACGAACTCTTCGCGATGAACCAGTCGGCCTCCAATGCGGACCCGTCCCTGATGCAGTTCATGTGGATCGAGGACGAGACCGAGTTCGAGGATTTCGTCAATCCCAGAGTCCCCCGAATCGTGATCGAGATTCCCGGTGTCGAGGGTTCGTCCCGGACTATTCCGATCGAGGGACTCTCCGAACTCGACCCCGACCTCCCGATGCAGCCGGTCGAGGGAAGCCCGTACTCCTGGAGACCCGTCCGGTACGACGAACGTCTCTCGATCGAGGGCCGGGACATCTCGATGGTCCGCGTCGAGATCGAGAAGGACGGCGACCGGTGGATGCGCTGGGTGTTCGACGACACGTCGTTCAACGGAGACCTTCCGCTCCCGACCCCCGGTGACGGACCGACCGACCACACGGTCGAACGACGTGAACTCGATACCGGAATCAAGATGCGATTCGAACCATCGACGCGCCCTCCGGCCCCCGTCCTTCTCGTCGCAGGACCGGATGAATCCCGCCTGAGGCTCCTCACGAACTTCAAGCCCGAGGAACCACCCGTGGCGATGGACGTCGTCATCGGCGATTCGGTCGAGCTCGTTCCCGGGATCTCGATGACGGTTCCGAGCTACTCGGCCTACACGACCACCTCCACCAGACCGTCGATCGTCCCGAAGGCCCAGCTCGATCCATCCATCGGAAACATGTATTCGATGGTCCGGGTGGATGTTCCGGGATCCGCCGGCCGGGAGGCGTGGCTGGCCTATCACCACTGGCCATTCCCTTCCCGCAACGATGTCCTCCGTCGATTCCCCTGGCGACCGACCACGGTCGAACTCGAGGATGGACGGACGGTCCAGTTGATGCTCTCGAGACGCAGCGAGCCGCTGCCGGCCCGCGTCTCCCTTCTCGGCTTCGACACCCAGGACCACATCGGAGGATTCACGGGTAGCACTTCCAGCATCCTGAACTGGACCAGCCGGGTGGAATTCGAGAATCAGACCGGTTCGCAGGAGGCAGACATCAGTGTGAACGCTCCGGCTGAGCAGGATGGATTCTGGTTCTTCCAGTCCCAGTGGGATCCTCCCGATCCGGCCCGGTTCAAGGGCGACGTCCCCTCGCAGGGACTGAACTACACCGTGCTCGGAGTCGGAAACCGCGAGGGCGTCTGGGTCCAGTTGGCCGGAAGCGTGCTCATGGTGATTGGCCTCATGTACGCGTTCTACGTCAAGCCGGTCCTTGTGCGTCGACGTCAGGAAGCGGCCCTCGCCGCTGCCGGAGGTGAAGCATGACCCGATGGATTCTTCTTCTGCTCCTGCTGCTCGTACCGGCCCCGGTGTCCGCCCAATCGGACACCGGCGCACCGGCACCGTTTCCCGCCGGCGTCGACATCACCCCGCTCGACGTGGTGGCCGTGTGGCAGGACGGTCGCATCAAGTCCTATGACTCGTTCGCCCGTTCGATCATGCAGTCGATCACCGGTCCGAGGGAGATCAACGGCCAGTCTCCACCCCTGACCTATCTGGATCTCATGCTCCGCCCCGAGGCCTACGAGGGCGTCCCGATCTACTTCGTGAAGAAGAAGCCGTTCCGGGCGCTGCTCGTGGATGCCGCGATGGCTTCGGTCGATCCACCATCCCGGGATGAACTCGAGACGTTCATGGAGACCGGACTGGCCAGCAAGTCGCTGCTCGACAACGCATCCGTACAGGATCTGCTCGGCCGACTCCGCTCCGATGTCCTCCGCTTCGCCAAGCCGGTCGACGCGATCGAGGCGGCCGTCAACCTCTCGGATCCGATGGTGCTCCGCCGACTGCTGATCCTTCTGCCGCCCTTCAGCGGACAGTACGACGATCCCTGGATGACGATCGACGAGTACCAGGTCAGTTCGTCGCGTCTCGATCCCAATGCGGCGGCGGCGGACCCGATGGTGCAGGCGTGGAATGCCGTCGTGGCGGCCTGGAACCAGCAGGACACCGCAGCCGTCAATGCAGCCGTCGCCCGGCTCGGTCAGGTGCTTCCCATGGCCGGTCGTGCGCGGCTGGCCGAGTACCCGTCGGAGCAGCGTCTGCATCTCGAGAGCGCCTACTTCAAGTGGAAGGGGTTCACCTGGATCTGGATGATCTACCTCGTGTCGATCATCTTCTTCCTGATGGCCATCGTCTACGGTTGGTCGGGAGCGAAGTGGGGGGGTGTCGCCTTCTTCTCCGCCGCCTTCCTGCTGCAGACCTTCGCATTGATCCTCCGGTGGTACGTCTCGGGACGGTGGCCGAACACCAACATGTTCGAGGCGGTCACGACATCGACCTGGTTCGGAGGATGCTTCGCGATCATCATGGAGGTGATCCTCGGTCGTACCCGGGTGAAGAATCTCTTCTTCCTCGGCAGTGCGATGGCGTCGATGTTCGCGCTGATGGCCGCCAGTTTCAGCCCGCTGCAGCTGTCGCCCCACTTCAGCAACCGGATGCCGGTGCTCCACGACGTGTGGCTCTACATCCACACGAACGTCATCATCTTCTCGTATGTTCTGATCTTCCTGGCCTTCGTCTCCGCCGGCCTGTACATGCTGGTCCGGTTCCTCCGCTTCACCCGGGGCGAACGCGACATCCGGGAGCACGTCGGGGCGGGGGGCATCGGATCCCTCATCGTCCGCCGGCGCGGCGGCAAGGCGGCCCTGCTCGATTCGAAGACCAGCTTCGGTGCGGTGCTCGACGGAACGACCATGATCCTCGTCGAACTCTCCTTCATCCTCCTCTGGGCCGGACTGGTCATGGGTGCGATCTGGGCGGACCACTCGTGGGGTCGGCCCTGGGGATGGGATCCGAAGGAGGTGTTCGCGCTGAACACGTTCCTGATCTACGCGATCCTGATCCATGTCCGGTACCGGGCGAGCGACAAGGGGCTCTGGACCGCGTTCCTCGCCGTCATCGGCTGCGGGGTGATGCTCTTCAACTGGATCGTCATCAACTTCACGATCTCCGGTCTGCATTCCTACGCCTGACGGTCCCACACGATGAAACACGGGGGCCGCCTTCCGGCGACCCCCGTGTCCTTCTCGAGTTCGAGTTCGATTCACTCGCACTCTCCCCATGTCTCGAAGACGGCCAGCAGATCCAGCACATCCACGATCTCGTCCCGTTCCACGTCGGCGGGACTCCGCGTCTTGCCCCATTCGCGGATCACGATCAGCAGGTCGCTCACGTCGATCTTCCTGTCGAGGTTGATGTCGGTGTCGCAGTCCATCTGCTCCATGGCCGAATCACTGCTCTCGTACTGCATACCGGCGTTGTCGTACTGATCGGCCGGGAGCTGTGAAGGCAGGTTGGTGCTGCTCCGGAGCATGCGGAATCCGCCGAGACCATGGCTCTGCTGGCCCCACGAGGCGAGTGGATGGTCCTGGATCCTGTTCCACCGACCCTGCTCGTTCCGACCGAAGAAGCGGGCACCGCTTTCGCCGAGCACCACCATGTCTCCACGATCGTCGAACTGGAACGAGCTGACGGGAGCCGTCTCACCAACCTGTCCGCCGCAGATCACTTCGGCGACGAATGTCCCACCCTCGATGGGCCGGAGATTCCAGACGGTGTCCGGACGAGCTTCCGACCAGAGGGCGACGCTTCCGGTGCTGGGATCGATGTCCATTCGGCACGCCCCCTGGAGGGAGATCTGGTCCGGCAGATCGATCTTGACCGGAGGCAGGGGCTGCTGTCCGCCGGGTGCATCCGAGAAGAACGTGATGCACCGTTCGCCGGGAAGCAGTGCGGCGACCACGTTCATTCCGCAGGCGAGTGCCGCGGGTGCACCCTGCACTTCGTAGGTCGCACTCGTACGCCATCCGTCTTCGGGATCGACGACCCGGATCGCGTTCTGATCGGTCATCCAGATCCGTCCGTACCGATCCGGGGTGAAGGACTGGATGTCACGGTCCATCGTCTCGACGGGAACCAGCAGATTGCGATCGATGTCCAGTTCGGCGATTCGCCGTGCTCCGCTCTGCAACCTCATCATGGCCCATCCCCCCAGTCCGTTCGGGCTCGGGTGGAATTCCGCCACATACCAGTCCGCGAAATGGGACGACGAACCGATGGGTCCCGGGACCTGCCCGTGCAACCGGTGGTCGAGCGGGATGATCCGAAGACCGTTGTCGTAGGGTCCCCATGAGTAGAACCGGTTCGGAATGATCGAGATGTATCCGTCCAGGTAGCGCCGAGAATCACCGTAGTCGTTGTTGCTGCTTCCGGGTTCCCACAGGTAGCACTGCACCCGCTCGCCCCCGTATTCGTCGCGGATCATGCGTTCCTCGCAGTGCCACGAACGGCTCGAGAAATCACTCTGGGTGTAGCAGTCGTCGCCACCCGTGGCCGGATCGCGCACGGTCATGATCTCGGTGCCGTTCCAGCCCCACCCCTGCATGAAGGTGGTGAGGTGACCCCCCGTACGATCGACCTTGTACCGTCCGGAATCGGTCATGCCGTCGTCGTCGTAGTAGCCGTAGCGAACGAGCACCAGGTGTCCGTTGATGGCCGAGCGGCAGAGACCCTTGAAGTCCGGTGCGTAGTCGTCGTCCGCGATGTACAGCTTGACGACGAATTCGCACGTGAGCCGGTCCCTGATCTCGTTGTAGTAGTCGTTGTAGTTGGTGCCGCCCCAGGGGTCGGTGTCCATGTCGTCGCCGAGATCGTCGATGAACTCACCGAAGAAGTTGTAGCGGAAGTCGGATCCCGGATTCCAGATCACTCCGGGATCGATGTGGGGGAATCCGTGACTGGCGATGTACGAGAAGACGTTCGTGGTCGCGGTCGGAACACAGTGGTTGCGACCATCGTTGCCCAGGCCCTTGATCGATGGTTCCTGATCCTCGCACCGCCTCTGGTCGAAGTCGGGCATGTGCTTGAGGTAGTAGTAGAAGTTCTCGTCGTCGGTCCAATTGGCGAGCATGACCTCGCCCATGGAGGCCGAACCGGTTCCGATGAGCGTGCCCAGTGCGCACGCGGCCAGGGTCCTGAAGGGTGAATGAAGCATTGGTCTGTTCCTCGTGGTTGATTGATGCGATCAGAGACCGGTGGTCCCCGCACCCTGATTGCGTTCCCGGGAGGCACATCTCACAGATCCGGCTGATTTTTCGTGAATCACCTTCCGCGGACCCCCGATCGGGGGGTCAAATTGCTCCCACGGTCGCCGCTGGGGGGGTGCGAACGGGCGTACCATGCAGACTCATGACCGACCTGCCCCTGGTCATCCTGGCCGAACCGATCGACGAATCCGCCCGCCGCTGGCTGGCCGATCGTGTTGAACTTCACGAGCTTTCGAGGACCCATCCGGAGTTCGAATCCCGCCTCGCCGGCGCTGAGGGCATCGTTGTCCGGACCGCGACCCGGGTGGATCAGGCGATGCTGGACGCCGCGCCGAAACTGCGTGTGGTGGCCCGGGCTGGGGTGGGGCTCGACGGGGTCGATCTCGATGCGTGTCGACACCGGGGCATCAGGGTCCTCAACACTCCCGACGCCAACACACAGGCCGTGGTCGAGTTCGTGGTCGCGGCGATGACCGACGTCCTGCGCCCACGCGATCGCGTGACGTCGTCCGTGGATTCCCGGGAGTGGGCTGCCATGCGCGCCTCCGATCGGGCCGCCGTCCAAATGGACGAACTGACCTTCGGCGTACTCGGGTTCGGACGGATCGGGTCACGGGTGGCCGGCATCGCGTCCGCCATCGGTTTCGACGTTCTCTACCACGATCTCAGGGACATTCCCGCGGCCGAACGGGGATCGGCCCGACCGGTCGATCTGGAGACCCTGCTGGGCGCATCCGACGTGCTGACCATCCACGTGGACGGACGACCCGAGAACCGCACGCTACTGGGTTCGGAACAGTTCGAGCGTCTCCGGAAGGATGTGCTGCTCATCAACACCTCCAGGGGGTTCGTG
The DNA here is from genome assembly GCA_002295885.1 of Phycisphaerales bacterium UBA854. Lineage (GTDB taxonomy): Bacteria > Planctomycetota > Phycisphaerae > Phycisphaerales > SM1A02 > UBA854. The sequence continues at coordinate 92,409 of DBGM01000051.1, read as the reverse complement.
ATCGACGAGCGGGCTCTGTCGGATCGACTCCGTGGCACACCTTCCATGACCGCCATCCTCGATGTGCACGAGATCGAGCCCATTCCAGGGGACAGTCCGATGCTCGATGTCGGGAACGCCATCCTCCATCCGCACATCGCGGCGCGGACCCGGACCGGTCTGGAGGCCATGAGCTGGGTGGTCCGGGATCTCGTCGACCACCTGTCCGTCCGGGAGTGATCGCCGGAGCGAGACGGGTATCATCCAACCGAACCCACTCCCGGAGCAGTTCCCATGGACCAAGAGATCGACACCATCCACGCCCGCCAGATCCTCGACAGCCGGGGCAATCCGACCCTCGAGTGCGAAGTCATTCTCGCCGACGGCTCCATCGGAAGGGCGATGGTTCCTTCCGGCGCCAGCACTGGCGAACACGAGGCGGTCGAACTCCGCGACGGAGACGAGAGCCGTTTCGCCGGCAAGGGGGTCGAACACGCCGTCAACAACGTGAACGACGAACTGGCGCCCCAGATCGTCGGCCTCGATGCACGTGAGCAGGAATACATCGATCAGCTCATGATCGAGGCGGACGGAACACCGAACAAGTCCAACATCGGCGCCAACGCGACCCTGGGCATCTCCCTCGCCGTCGCCCGGGCCGCTTCCAAGTCATCGGGTCTTCCGCTGTACCGCTATCTGGGCGGTGCGTCGGCGAGAACACTGCCGGCACCCATGATGAACATCCTCAACGGAGGGAAGCACGCCGACAACACCGTCGACTTCCAGGAGTTCATGATCCAGCCGTGGGGATTCGATCGGTTCGAGGAGGCCCTGCGGGCCGGAGTGGAGATCTACCACTGCCTTCGCAAGGTGCTCGTCGACCGGGGTCTCTCGACGGCCGTCGGGGACGAGGGCGGATTCGCTCCGAACCTATCGGACAACGAGGACGCGCTCCGCGTCATCGAGGAGGCCGTCGACCGCTCCGGCTACACCTTCGGCGAGCAGATCTTCATCGCTCTGGACCCCGCCGCGAGCGAGATGGTCGACGCGGCCCGATCCAAGGGCTTGGAGGGATACTGCTTCTTCTCCAGCGATCCAGACCGGATCGCCACCACGGACGAGATGATCGACCTCTGGGAGGATTGGGCGAACCGGTACCCGATCCGCTCCATCGAGGACGGACTCTCCGAGAACGACTGGGACGGATGGGCCCGACTGACCGAACGGCTCGGAGACCAGGTGCAGCTGGTCGGAGACGACCTCTTCGTGACCAACGTCGACTTCCTTCGGCGCGGCCTCGAGGAGGGATGCGCCAACTCGATCCTCGTCAAGGTCAATCAAATCGGAACATTGACCGAGACCTTCGAGGCCATCCGCCTCGCCCAGCACAACGGATACACGGCGGTCATCAGCCACCGGTCGGGCGAGACGGAGGATTCCACCATCGCCGATCTGTCGGTGGCCGTGAACGCCGGCCAGATCAAGACGGGCGCCCCGTGCCGGAGCGATCGGACCGCCAAGTACAACCAGCTCATCCGCATCGCGGAGGAGCTGGGTGAATTGGCCGAATACGGCCCCACGATGTAATCACCCCATCTGGATCCGCGGGTCGGCCCAGTGGTAGAGCACATCCACCACGAGGTTGAGCAGCACCAGCAGCGTCGAGTAGACCAGGACCACGCCGGTGATCAGCGTGATGTCCTTGCCCAGGACCGCATCGACGAAGTGGGTTCCGATGCCCGGAACCGCGAACACCTTCTCGACCACGAACGATCCGGTCATCGCGGCCGCGGTTGCGGGTCCGAGGTAGGAGAGCACGGGCAGGAACGCATTCTTCAGGGCGTGCTTGAACACCACGACCCGTTCCGGGAGTCCCTTGGCCCGTGCGGTCCGGACGTGATCGGATCGGAGCTCCTCCAGCATGCCTGTCCGGACGAGCCGGGCGATGTAGGCGGCGAAGGGAAGACTCAATGCCACGGCCGGCAGCACGATGTGCGACGCATCACCCCATCCACCGACGGGGAACAGACCCATCGAGACGGCGAACACGACCAGCAGGAACGTCCCGGTCACGAACGCGGGCAGACTGATTCCCACCAGGGCGATCAGCAGCGTCAGCACGTCGATCCAGCTCCCGGGACGGAGGGCACCGAGAATCCCCGCGAGCAGTCCGATCACGCAGGCCAGCATGATGGCCGACAACCCCAGCACGATCGACACCGGAAGCTGCGAGGAGAGGATCTCGTTGACCGTCCAGTTCTCGTGACGCAGGCTCGGCCCGAAGTCGATGACCGATCCCTGTCCGCCCGAAGCGATCCAGTCGTAGCCGGTGATGCCGCCCAGGTAGTCCACGTAGAACCCCATCGGATCATCCAGGTCGTACCGGGCCTCCATGGCCTGGACGATCTCCTCGGGCGGCCTCCGTCCCTCCGGTTGCTCCAGTGGATTACCGGGGATCAACCACGCCAGCACGAAGGTGATGGTGTAGATCACCAGCAGGATCAGCGGCAGTTGCAGCAAACGCCACCCCACGAGTCGGAGCAGGGGATGTCCGGACCGGCCGCTCATGGTTCGGAGCCTCCGATCGGATCATCTCGGACGTCGACGTTCCAGAGTCGCTGAACCTGTCGTGGATGATCGGAGAGTCCAGTGACCCTCGTCGGGTCGTACATGTGCACGTCCACGACCTGGCAGATGGGGATCATCGGAAGATGCCGGGTGAAGAGTCGGCGCTCGATGTCCTCGAGGAGTTCGAATCTCCGGTCCGGATCCCGTTCCAAGGCTGCCGCGTCGAGATCAGCATCGATGCCGGGATCGGAGAACATCCGGGTGTTGTTGCCGTCCCCGGTCCGGCACAGATCGAGGAAGGTCGTGGGATCGCCGAAGTCCCCGTACCACGTGCCGCGTGCGATCATGAAATCGCCTTCACGGAGATCGTTGCGGTAGAACTTCGACTCCTTGCCCACCAATTCAATCCGCACCCCCAATGCGGATTCCCACTGCTCTCGGAGTGCGATGGCCATTCGCTTGAAGCGGGGGGTGTTGGTGGTGTACAGCAGGGTCGTCACGGGAAAGAGGTCTCCCGCCGGGTCCTCGACCAATCCGTCCCCGTCGCGATCGGACCAGCCCGCCGATGCGAGTTCGTCACGGGCTCGTTCCACGTCGTAGCCGAGTCCCGCCGGCGGTTCGTACCCCGGAATCGAACCCACGGGAACCAGCGCGGTGGCGACCGGCTCGTTCAGGCGGGTGACGTGCCGCACGATCGTCTCGCGGTCCACGGCCAGTGCGAACGCCCGTCGGATCGCCGCATCGGCGAACGGATTGTCCGCTCCGCCCGCGAGAGCGGGCCGGCAGTTGAAGGAGAAGAAGTCGGTGGCGAACGCCGGAACCACATGGATGTCGTTTCGGTCGCCCGACTCCTGCTGTCGGATCATGTCGACGCGGTAGTCGACGTTGATGCCGTTCAGCCAGTCGACCGCACCCGATTCGAAGGCCAGCACCGCCGTGTTCGGATCCTCGATCGTCAGCTTGGTGATGGTCCGGCAGGCGATGGAATCCGCATCCCGCCAGGTGGGCGATGCCTCCAGTCTGAGATCCCGCTTGTACCTCCAGGCGGCGAGCGTGTAGGGCCCGTTGCCGATCAGGCGACCCGCTCGTGCCCAGCGGTGATCCTGGAAGAGCCGTCCTGAGTCATCATCGATCCTGACGAACGTCCGATCGTTCCAGTCGGGAACCTCGGCCTCGAACCACGGTGGTCCATCACCGGCATCGTCCGGCCATCCCTCGACCGCCGGTCGGTAGACGGGTGCGGCGGGCGTGAATGCGACCAGATCCAGCAGCCAGGGAACGGGATGTTCGAGCCGAACCCTGAAGGTGGAATCGTCGACGACCTCGATTCCCACGTCCGACTTGAACCGCTCCTCGTGTCGCCGCCAGAGACGACGGGCCTCTTCGGTCCGCTGCATCCGGCTTTCGAATTCGGTGGCGGCGAAGCGTTCGAGATCCTCGTTTCGCGCCGCCCAGGTCTTTCTCGCACCGTCGATGGGCAGAAAGAGTCCGGAATAGCTTGCAGCGGTGTCGGGTGTCAGCAGACGCATCCACGACCATGCGAAATCGTGGGCGGTCACGGGGCGACCGTTGCTCCATCGTCCGTCCTCGCGCAGGTGGAACGTCCAGGTCAGTCCGTCGTCGCTGGTCGTCCACGATCGAGCGGCCCCCGGGTCGAACCCGTTCCGCTGGGGATCGAACCGGACCAGGCCCTCGTAGAGTGCCGATCCGACCCGCATGTCCTCCAGGTAGCTCATCCGTTGTGGATCCAGCGTGAACACGTCACTGGTCGTGCTCCAGGTGAAATCCGACCGCGGTCCCGGATCGTCGAACCAGACGACCACGAGGAGCAGGACAGGAAGAAGCAGGATCAGGGGAAGTTGTCGGGACATCGCACCATCCTTGGAACGAACGTACCCATGGTACGCCGACAATCGGCTTTGGTGCATTCGGGTGGGGAGGGATCGATGAATCAGTTGCCGGTGTACGGCGGGGCGGAGAGCACGGTGGCCCATGCCGCCCGATTCTGTTCGATCGTGGAACGCTGACCGCTGTTCCAGGCGGAAAGCGAGTTGGCGTTCGGAGCGCTTCCGCCGCCGACGTCGGAGTCGATCAGCTTGAGCGTCTCCTCGCTCAACCGGAGCATCATCCCGGAGGCATCGGACAGCTTCTCATTCTCACGTATGAGGTCGTAGTGATTGAGCAGGATGACGTAGACCCGACCCAGCTGGGGTGCCGTGCCGAGGGCGATCTCCCGTCGGTGGTCGACCATCTGCGGATTCAGGTACTGCTGCCTGAACTCGAGTATGCCCGGGCGGAGGGCGTAGATCAGTTCGATCTGTCCGGAGTCGGACGTGAGCCGATCCACGGTCGACGTGAGGGTCGAAAGCTGGAGTTCACGCCCCAGGGCACGGATCTCGTCGCCACCCTGGTCCTTGGAAAGTCCCGACTGGGCGGCGGAGGAGATGGTTTCCATCTCCCGGGTCAATACCCGCCAATCCGGTTCGGTGGTGGCGAAGCGGGCCAGGCTGCGGATGGCCGAGCTGATCCGACGGGGGGAGAGGTTTCCACTCTGGATGGCTTCGCGAATGGCGATCGTGGCCCAGAGCCGCTTCTCCGGGCTGGATTCGAGTTCGGAATCCGCGGTATCGACCAGAAGACGCATCACCTGATCCGAACCGAGGAAGCCGGCGATCTGCAGTGCGTTCACGGCCCGGTAGAGATCGTCACCCTCGATGATCTTCTTCAATCCAGGAACCAGGTCGCCGGCGTAGGTCGATCGGAAGATCGAACTGGAGTTGCCCAGCATGCTCCGGACCGGTTCCACGAGCTTGTTCCGGGCTCTCTTGGTCTCTTCCGGGGTGCCCGATTCGAGCTTGGAGAGCCAGTAGCCGGCGTACTCGCCGATCCGCTTCTCCTGCTCGGCGTCGAGGGTGGTCTCGGTTGCCACGCTGTTGAGCGAACTCGGCGGGGCGGCCAGAGCGGCATCCGTGGTCAGGGAGAGTGCCGTCGACAGGACCAGGATGGAGGTGATTCGTTCGAGCATGATTTGGCTCCGCACAGGGCTCCGGAGGGCCGTGGTCAGGAGGATTTGAAACGGTATCACCCCCCCATGGGGGTGTCAACGAAACCGACCCTTCCGCCCCTCGGGTGCTTCCAACCGGGTTCCCGGTTGGCAGGACGGGGAATGGGGACCTACCATTTCACCAGCGGGCGACCAGGCCGGTCGTACGCCAGCTCTCGGGGATCTCGATGCACAGCCATTTCCTGCCTCTGGTTCTCGCGGTCCTCACCCTCTGTTCCACGTCATCGACGGGATTCCAGGACAGCGCGGTCGATCCGTCCCCGGTCGATACCACGACTTCGCAGCGTCTCGCCACGGAACTGCTCCGCTACGGAAACGACATCATCGTGATTCGTCCGGTCACGGTCGAGTCGATCCAGCTGGCCAAGTACTTCTTCATGGAGGCAGCCCGTCTGCATCCAGAGAATCCGCAGATCGCCTCCCGACTGCTCGAGATGGCGATTCTGGCCGAGGATCGCGAACTGGTCGAACAGGCGACGAAGATCCTCCTGTCGTGCGACCCCTCGAATCAGGCGGCGCAGTTGCGGCGGTTGCTGCAGGCGGTGGATCGATACCAGCACGCCGACGAGCGGATCCGGGCCTACGAACTGATGCTCGATGATTCCAACATCGAGGTCATCGGAAAGGTGATGGCATCACGGATCGCCTTGAAGCTCGCCATGCTTCACCGTCGCGTGGGGGACATCGACGAGTTCAGCGAATGGCTGGGTCGCTCGATCGATCTGGATCCCTTCTATTCCGAAGCGGTGGCGATGGGGGCGGGATTCTTCCAGTCGAGAGTCGAGGATCCGTTCGTCAGCGTCGAACTCCTCGTCACCCTGCTGCTGGCGGATCCCGCCGACAGCACCACGCCACCGGTTCTGGCCCACCTCCTGATGGAGGCGGGAGCCTACGAATCCGCCCGCCGGATGTATCGGCTGGCGGTCTCCGAACTGGAGGCGGACGGTCGGGGTGCCAATGGTGATCTGCTGGCCGATCTTGCCATCTCGGAATGGGCGTCCGGTGACGCGGATGCGGCATTGAACGTCATCCAGTCCCGTCAGATGGAGGCGGACCGCCTCTACCGGCAGATGACCAGGCAGGAATCACCCACGCTGTCTCCGATCGAGCTGGCGCGAATAGAGGCTCCTCTGACCCCGACGCTGGCCGCGACCCGGGCCGTGATCATGAACGAGCGCGGTGGACCGGAGGCCGAAGACGCGATCTCGTCCCTGATCGAGACCTACCGAGGTGCGATGTTCATCCTCGACAGTCAGGAAGACACCTCGACCGAGCGGGCGTGGGCGCTCATCGAACTTTCGTGGCTGGTGCTCTGGCTGGACGGTGATGTGGATCAGGTGCAGGAGTGGCTCGCCCAGGCCCGGAAACTCGCGCCGATGGACGAGAAGGCCCTCCGACGTTTCGACGGCTGGATCAGCTTCCGTCAGGGATTCATCGATGATGCGGCCGAGACCCTCGAACCGCTCGCCGCGGACGATCCGGCCGCCCGACTCGGACTGGCCATGGTTCGCGAACAACAGGGACGCAGGCAGGATGCGGCCAGGTTGCTGCTCGATCTTGCGCGGACGGACGCCGGTTCGCTCATCGGGGTCTGGAGTCGCGACCGGTTGGCATCGATGATCGAAACTCCCATCCCCATGTCGGACAAGGCGGTCCGGATGACCGAACTGATCGACGCGATCCCGATGGCCTTCGACCGCTACCCCTCGGATCCCAGACTCGCGTTCTCCATCGACGTCGAACCGCGATCGGAGACGGTTTCCCCCTACGACCCCGTCATCCTCGACATCGAACTGATGAACCATGCTCCGATGCCGATGGCGATCAGTCCCGAAGGTCCGATCCAGGAACTGATGCTGCTCGAACCCATCGTGCAGACTCCCCACGAACCGCCGATGGCGCTCGCTCCCATCGTGGTGGACGTGGGAGGACGCCTGCGTCTCGAACCGTACGAGCACATCACGATTCCGTTCGATCTCCGGACCACCTGGGTGGGCAGTCTTCTCAATCGATCACCGGTCAAGGGATCGACGGTGCTCACCACGGGCATCGTGAACTTCCGGGTCTCCAACGAGACGTTGCAGCGTCGCACCGTGTTCGCTCCCGGACTGCTGGGTTCGGAAGTGACCGGTCGTGCCCTCCATGTCGAGGGGGTCCGGGTCGACGACACCTGGGCCGCACGGACGATCACCGAAGCGCGCAGCGGTGCCATCGATGCGCAGCTGCTGGCGAATCTCGCCGTGCTGACCCACGTGGCCAGGAAGAACCAGTCCTCGGAGAAGATCGATCCCGAGATCATCAAGCAGACGGGACCGGTCATCGTCGACGCTTTCGACCGGTTCGACGAGGTGCAGAAGGCATGGTTCATCTCGGTCTCGGCCCAGGGTGAGCTGCTGAACCCGATCAACGCCATCGTGCTGCAGGGTGGGGACGATCTGCCCAAGATGATCCATCTGCTGCGGATGCTCGAGCTGGGGCAGCCAGACCAGCTGCTCACCGATCCCTTCCTGCTGTCCTCCCTGCGATCCGAAAACCCCCGGATCCGGCAGTTGGCGGAATGGGTCGAACAGCGTGCGCAGTTCATGGTCGAAAGCGAGATCGACCGCCGCCGCAGCGAAGAGGAAGAGACGCCGTCAGGCGGTTGAGTCCGCTTCGACTCCGAGCTCTGCGACCGTGAACAATGCATCGAAGGCGTATCCCGCAGCCTCGACGGCTTCGCGGGCACCTTCCTGCCGGTCAATCACTGCGATGATGGCGACGACCTCCGCTCCCTGCTCCTCGATGGTGCGTGCGGCCTCGATGACCTGGCCCCCCGTCGTCGCCACGTCCTCGAGGATGACGACCTTGTCGTCGGATCCGATCGAACCTTCGTGCATCTTGGCTGTCCCGTACTCCTTCTTCGCATTGCGGATGAAGAGGCAGGGGATGCCGCTGGCCATGCTCGCGGTCGACACGAGCGGAATTCCGCCCAGTTCGGCTCCCGCCAGCAGGGTCGTCGGGGCGGGGAGGGCGGCGGTGAACAGTTCGCCCAGAGCGCGGAGGATGTCCGGCTGGGTCGAGAACCGGTACTTGTCGATGTAGTAGTTGCTGGTGCGGCCGCTGCGAAGGGTGAATTTGCCGTGCAGCACGGCCGTCTCGGCGATTCGTCGGGCGATTTCATTCCGTTCGATCATGGCGGAATGGTACTCCAGGAGTGGTGGGTGGTGGTACCCTGTCCCCCCGTCCGCACCACGGCTACAGTGAGCAGCATGAAGGCCGATTTCCACCTTCGGAAGAGGTTCCCGACCGACCAATGAGCACCATCGTCTCGACACGAATCAAGATCGGAATGGAGGTCCACGTCGAACTGGCCACGCGGAGCAAGATGTTCTCGCGCTCGGCCAGTGTGGCCCATCCGGATCATTTCGACGCGGCCCCCAATTCGCTGTGCGATCCGGTGGTGCTGGGACTGCCCGGCGCCCTCCCGGTGATGAACCGACGGGCGGTCGAGATGTCGATGATGGTGGGCCTGGCCCTGGGTTGCAGGATCGCCGAGTACAGCAAGTGGGACCGGAAGAACTACTTCTATCCGGATCTTCCCAAGGGGTACCAGATCAGTCAGTACGACCTTCCGCTGTGCGAAGGGGGGGCTCTGGACATCCCCGTCGACGACGGGAGCACCCGGACCATCGGGATCATCCGGGCCCACCTCGAGGAGGACACGGGTAAGACCGGACACGAGCTGCCGGGCGGACATCCGTACGAGGGATCGCTCGTCGACTACAACCGGGCCGGGGTGCCGCTCCTGGAGATCGTGACCGAACCCGATCTCGAGAGTGCCGAAGAGGCCGTCGCCTTCGGCAAGGAGCTCCGCAACATCTGCCGCTTCCTCGGAGTTACCGAGGGCATCATGCAGCGCGGCCACATGCGGTTCGAACCGAACATCAACGTCCTGATCACGCTGGAGGACGGTTCGACGGTCGCCACGCCGATCGTCGAGATCAAGAATCTCAACTCCTTCCGCGCCGTCCAGGGTGCCATCGAGCACGAGGGCGTCAGGCAGGTGGAAGCATGGAAGCAGGACGGACTCGTGATGGGCACGGGGATGAAGTCAACCCGAGGCTGGGACGACCAGCGCGAGGAGACGTTCCTACAGCGGGCCAAGGAGGACGCACACGACTACCGGTACTTCCCCGAACCGGATCTAATCCCGGTTGTGGTGGACGAGGCGTGGCGTTCCGAGATTGCCGCGACCATTCCGGAACTTCCGATCCAGCGCCGTGCCCGCTACGAGTCGTCCTACGCTCTCTCCCGAAAGGATGCGGCCGCGCTGACCGCCGAACGGGATGCGTGCTTCTTCTACGAGGGCTGCATCGAATCCACGGAGGAACGAATGGGGGACTCGATGCCCATCTCCGAGGTTGGATCCGCCGCCGCGAAGTGGATACTCAATGCGGGAGCCCGACTCTCCAACGAACGCGAGTGCGAGGTGCAGGAACTGGGCATCCGACCGGATCAGATCGCGGAGATCATCGAACTCCGTCACGCCAACGAGATCGGTTCCACGGCGGCCGAACAGCTGTTCGAGCTGCTGTGCGATCGCGACGACGACGCCCGTGCGCTGGCGGAACGGGAGGGCCTGCTTCAGGTCACCGATACCAACCAGCTCGAGGCATGGATCGAGGGGGCCATCACGGCCCAGCCCCAGGCCGCGGAGGATTTTGCGTCCGGGAAGGACGCCGCGGTCGGTCGGCTGGTCGGACACGTCATGAAGGCGAGTGGGGGACAGGCCGATGCCGCTGCGGTGCGCTCGGGACTGGTCTCCCGACTCCGGAACTGATCACGAGGATTCACGAAAGGAAGAAGGATGAGCGAATATCCCAAGGCACGCATCAGGACGACCCACGGTGATGTGGTCGTCGAACTCTGGAACGACGTTGCGCCCGGGCACGTGGAGAACTTCACCAAGCTCGCCGGCGACGGCTTCTACGACACCCTATCGTTCCACCGCATCATCCCGGAGTTCGTCATCCAGGGCGGTTGCCCCGAAGGGACGGGCACCGGAGGTCCGGGTTGGACCGTCAAGAACGAGTTCAACGACCGCGAGCACGTCGAAGGCACGCTGTCGATGGCCCGTTCCAACGATCCCGATTCCGCCGGCAGCCAGTTCTTCATCTGTCTCGGTCGCGAGCACTGCCAGCATCTGGACGGCCAGTACACGGCCTTCGGTCAGGTCGTCGAAGGGATCGAGGTAGTCCGGATGATCGGCTCCATTCCGACCGACGCGCACGATCGTCCCAGTGAACCGGCGGGCATGGAGTCGGTCGAGGTCCTCTAACCGGTGAATCCGGGAGGACGTCGCCGTTCGGCCGGCCAGCAGCGCCGATCGATGGCGTTTCCGATGCGCAGCAGGGTTCCTTCGTCGAACAGGCGACCGATCAACGTGACTGCATGGGGACTCCCGTTCTCCTTCCGTCCCACCGGAACGGTGAGTGAAGGATGTCCGGTGCAGTTGGTGGTGATCAGCACGCCGTCGGCGTACGAGGGGCCGACCATCGCATCGAGATCCTCGAAGAGTCCGGCGTAGAGCTGCATGCAGCGACGTCGGAACCGGTCCGCCTGCACCAGTTCGGGAGCGGGAATGAACCATGACTGGCGGAAGGTGTTCGGCCAGGCCTGGGGTTCCTGCCAGACCAGATCGTCATCGAGGTGTTCCCGGGTCAGTGATTCGAAGGCGGCGGCGGCTTCGGCCAGGAGGATGCTGAACAGCGCATCCCACGGCCAATCGGGAAGTTCGATCGGAACCAGTCGGCATCCCGCCTCCCGCAGCGCATCGAGCGCGGAGTCCTCGAGGGCGCGGTCCGGACCGGTCTGGAACCATCGGGGGTCGTAGCCGACGCGAAGGCCCCGGGCATCCAGCGTTGAGTCGGCATGGAACGGACGGCTCACGGATGCCGGATCACCCGGGCTTGCTCCGTTCACGGCCGCCAGCACGGGAGCGGCATCATCCACGTGTCGAACGATCGGTCCGACCTTGTCCAGCGACCAGCAGAGGGCCATGGCGCCGTCACGGGGCACCCGACCGAAGGTCGGTCGGAGTCCGACGGCACCGCACCGCATGGCCGGCGACACGATCGATCCGCAGGTTTCGGTTCCCAATGTGAATCCGACCAGGCCCGCCGCCGTGGCCGCGGCGGATCCGGCGCTCGACCCGCTGGATCCCTCCTCGAGATTCCACGGGTTCCTCGTCTTTCCTCCGAACCAGATGTCTCCGTAGGCCAGAGCACCCAGGGTGAGCTTGGCGACCAGCACGGCACCGGCATCGTCGAGACGTCGGATCACCGTCGCATCGGCCTCCGGTCGCCGGTCACGGTACGGGGCTGCGCCCCAGGTGGTGGGTGCATCGCTGGTATCGAACAGATCCTTGGCACCCCAGGGGATTCCGTGGAGCGGTCCCCGATCCCGACCGCGGGCAAGCTCCCGGTCCGCCCGCCGGGCCTGTTCCATCGCGCGTTCCTCGAGCAGACTGACGACGCACTCGAGCGTCCGACCGTGGGTCGTGAGGCGTTCCAGGGACCGCTGCGTCAACTCGACGCTCGTCACCGCTCCGGAACGAAGCCATGCCCCCAAATGGGCAATGGATGCGAAATCGAGATCGGTGCCGTCTGCGGGTGCTGCCGACACACCGGGCAGACGATTGGGATCACCCGTTGCGGTGGTGAGATCCGGTGCTTGTCCCGGCAGGAGCGGATCGAAGACCGTGGCGGGAAAGAGGGTCTCGGGAAGTTCGATGCCCGCACGCCGTGCCCGGAACATCTTCGTCTGATCGGAGATGGTCTCGACCATCATCCGTCGCTCAGATTCCGTGAAATCGATTCCCGCAATGCGTTCCGCCTGCTCGATCGTCTCCGACGTGATCCGATCGGACGGGGAATCGGGAAGTTGCGTCGTGGGATCCGCCGTCGGCGAGCCGTCCGACTCCGGTTCCGCGGCCCGGGACGTTGGATCCGATGCAATCAGATGCGCCGCCGACATGGCCGAAGCCATGGCGATGAACCGACGACGTGATTGGGCCGGATCCATTACTTGAGATTGGGTCGTTCGCGGGGAACGCGCCATGCGGTGGGCAGCAGGAAGTGTCGACCACGGTAGGAGAAGACCTCTCCGCTGATCAGGATCGGCTTTCCGATTCCGCCGCGTCGGGCCCAGTTCTCGATCCCGACGAGCTTGTTCGACGGAAGAAGAATCATGCTCGGATCCTGCAGGCCGGTCGCGTCGGCATCGGGTACCACGACCCACGCCCCACTGCGGTCCCGGAGCACCCGTCCTCGACGCGAGATCAGCAGTTCCCCCTCGCGGACACCCTCGGGAACCTCGACCAGCGGTCCGGTCCTGGCCACCGATCGTTTCAGGGGGCCCACATCCTGCTGCAGCTGGGCGACGATGGAGGCGATGCTGTCTCCCTGGTCGACGGGATCGAAGTCATCCTCGATCAGGGCGTCGGGATCGACGGGGGCCGGTTCCGGATCGGAATCGGTCGGTGCGGGTGGGGTGGCCGTGTCCCCCCGATCGGCATGATCGGATTCCATCTCGACGTGCTGGGGCAGCAGGAAATTCCGTCCCCGGTACAGGAGCACCGGTCCGGAGATCGAGAAGTGGATCTCCTCGTCCCGTTCCGATTGGTTCTGTTCCATCTCCTCCAGCAGCGTCGTCGGAAGCACCGTGAGCTGCTGCTGCGGTCCACCTTCCTCGACGGCATCGATCCTGAAGGTCCATGGGCGATCCGGTGCAAAACGCTCCAGGCTCCCCCGCGCGGAGGCGATGAAGGTCCCTTCGGGAAGGAGCGGTGCAACGCCGGAGTCCGACTGCATCGAGAACGCAGTGGTCGCCAGCAGGATCAGGACTGCGAAGGCGGAGGTTCGAAGGTGGAGCATTGGTGGGGGGCTCCGGAGGAGGAAAGGCCGCGGTGGGATTCGAACCCACGAATAACGGATTTGCAATCCGTCCCCTTAGTCCACTTGGGTACACGGCCGTCGAGTTGGCAAGTCTACGACGGATTTCCCTAGGGGCCAAGTTGAACCTCCGGAAGGGCGGTCAACGGGCTCAAATATCCGCAAAGTCAATGGTTCGAATGAGTTACCGGGCTCGATACCCCGGGCCCGGTAACGATCCGGGCGGTGGGCACAGATCACCATTGTTCATCTTCTGTTCACGTTCATTAGTGTTTCTGCAAACTCCCTCCGGACGTCTTCTTCGGCCTTTCCGGCAGGGTATCGTCCGGCCGATTGATCAATTGAACGCGGACGTTCCGCGTGTTTCCTTTGAAGGGAGCTTCTCATGAAGACTCTGATTGGTGCCCTGGCCCTCGGCCTGGGTGGAACAGCAGCGTTGGCGGACACGACGATCGATTCGATGTCCGATCAGCAGCTTCGAAACATGGTGCTTGAGCTCAAGGGTGAAGTCGATTCACTCCGTGCCGAGCAGAACAACGACTGGCTCACCGAGCGTCGGGCCGAGGAGATCCGCGGTCTGGTCTCGGACGTGATGGCGGACGCCGACACCCGATCCAGTCTGCAGGGAAGCGGACTTGCCGCCGGGTACAACAAGGGCTTCTACATCGGCACTGCCGACGGAAACTGGCTCATGAAGATGAACGGCCAGATTCAGGTCCGCTGGCACTTCAATCGGGTCGATGAACAGCCCGATGCCTACGGATTCGAGATCCGACGGGCCAAACTGAAGTTCTCGGGTCACGTCATCGATCCGTCCTGGCAGTACAAGCTGACCGTCGTCAGCAACCGCCAGACGGTCCAGTTCGCGGGCGCGAATCAGAACGCGAACGTGTTCATCGAGGACGCCTACATCAACAAGAACTTCGACAACGGCATGTACTTCCGTGCGGGTCAGTACAAGGTTCCGTTCCTCCGCGAGGAACTCGTCTCCAGCACGCGTCAGCTGGCCGTGGATCGCTCCATGATCAACAACGCGTTCACCTGGACCCGTTCACAGGGACTCATGCTGGGCTGGAAGAACGATGGAATGAAGATCGAAGCCATGTACGGTGAAGGTCCGAACAACATCAACTCCCAGATCACGAACAACAACGGCCGTCAGTCCCTGACCGCCCGCGGTGAGTTCCTCTTCGGTGACGAATCCGACTGGAGCATGTTCAAGGGCTTCAACGCCAAGAACACCGACGGCAAGATGGGCTTCATGCTGGGCGCCGCGATCGGCTGGTTCAACTCCAGATCCCCGGGAACCATCGAGTACGGCAACGGCGATGTCCAGCGGAGCGTCTCCTGGACGGTCGACGGCACCCTTGCGGGTGACGGCTGGCAGCTGTTCTCGTACTTCGTCTGGTCCGACGGAAAGGATCGCACCCTCTCCGGCACCCCGCGTCGCGACACCCAGGACTCCTGGGGTTGGGTCGTTCAGGGTGGTGTACTGCTCGCCGATGACTTCGAGCTCTTTGCTCGCTACGAGCTTGGGCACATCAAGGACGGTACCACCAACAACGTTCTGACCAGCGGTGGACTTCCCAACGACGATCTGAGTGCCCTCACGGTCGGATTCAACTGGTTCATGAACGACAACGTCAAGATGACCATGGACTGGGGTTATGCATTCGATCCGGTCACCGATGGCGGTGTCGCTCCGACGTCGGCCGATTACACCACCTCGGGAACGGGTTGGCGTGACAGCCAGGGTGAAGACGGTGAGTGGATGCTGCGTGCCCAGCTGCAGCTGATCTTCTGATTGACTCGTGAATTCGCATCCACGGTTGGATGCGATCGACTCCCAGCCGGCCGTCCTCTCTGAGGACGGTCGGTCTGCTTTTCAGCCACCGTGATCATGACCATGACCATGGTCATGGTCGTGTTCATGAACGTACATGGGAGCGATGACCTCGATGGACGCCTTGAGGGTGGCCACCGCGGCCGGGTCGACCGTCTGCTTGCACTTCATGGCGGCAACCAGGATCGCATGCATCTTCGTCAGCTGGTCCAGATAGGCCTCGTGACCGGCTTCACCGGCGGGAACGGCCTTGACCCGCTGGGTCAGGAAGTAGTCCGAGACGATCCGCTGGATGTTGGTGGCGGCTTCGTCCTTGGTGGTCGTCCAGCGGATGAGCTGGTTCAGATCGAGGGCCGAGGTCCCGTCTTCGCTGGTGTAGTCGTCGTTGTCGAGGGTCCTGGCGGTGTCGACCGCCTTGGCGATCGTCTCGGCATCCTCACGGAGCATCGTGATGCGCATGGGATCGTCGTAGATGCCGCAGGGGATCTGGCAGTGGGCGGCCACCGGTGGGGCCGAGGTGGCGAGGATGAATCCGGCCGCGACGGCGGCCACGAGACTGAGAAAACTGGTCGTACGCATGGGAATGCTCCTGTGGTTTCTGTTCCGGATCATAGGCTCCGGATCGGCTCAGACTGCGACCGGACCGCAGAATGCGTCGGCGGTCGCCCGTTCCCAGTACTTCCGGTACAGGGCATTGTCGCTACCTTCGAGCAGCTCGTTGGGCTCGAGGTAGTCGTACAGGTCCTCGTAGGACAGCACGTTGGTCGGTGAAACACGGCGACTGATGTGGATCGGCTCGAACTGGTTCGGGTGATCCAGTCCCGCGGCGGCGACGACCTGGGACAGGGCATCCAGGGTGTTGCGATGGAAGTTGTAGACCCGCTCGGCCTTGTCGGAAACGACGATGGCCTTCTGCCGCTTCGGATCCTGGGTCGCCACGCCCACCGGGCAGGTGTTCGTCTGGCATCGCTGCGCCTGGATGCATCCCACGGCGAACATGAATCCGCGGGCGGCGTTGCACCAGTCGGCCCCCGTCGCCATCTTCGAGGCGATGCCGAAGGCGGTCACGATCTTTGCGCTGCATCCAATGCGGATCTTGTCGCGAAGACCGGTGCCCACCAGCACGTTGTGTGCGAAGAGCAGACCCTCGGTCAAAGGGGTGCCCATGTGGTCGAGAAATTCGATGGGGCCGGCGCCGGTTCCTCCTTCACCACCGTCGATGACGATGAAGTCGGGAAGGATATCCGTCTCGAGAATCGCCTTGCAGATGCCCATGAATTCGCTGGGGCGTCCGATGCAGAGCTTGAATCCGACCGGCTTGCCGCCCGATTCGGTCCGGAGCATCTCGATGAAATGCATCATCTCGATGGGGGTGCCGAACGCCTTGTGGAAGGCGGGCGAGATGCAGTCCTTGCCCATCGGGATGCCGCGGGTCTCGGCGATCTCCTTCGAGATCTTGGCCGCCGGAAGCACCCCGCCGTGGCCGGCCTTGGCCCCCTGGGACACCTTGATCTCGATCATCTTGACCTGATCGTCCACGGCCTGCTCCGCGAACCTGGCCTGGTCGAATTCTCCGTCCTCGGTCCGGCAACCGAAGTAGCCGCTTCCCAGTTCCCAGACCAGATCGCCGCCGTATTTCCTGTGGTACGGGCTGATGCTCCCTTCACCGGTGTCGTGGTAGAAGCCGCCCTTCTTGGCACCCTTGTTCAGGGCCATGATGGCGTTGCCGCTGAGCGCACCGAAGCTCATCGCGGAGATGTTGTAGATCGATGACGAGTAGGGCTTCGAACACTGTGGTCCGCCGATGTCCAGCCGGAAGGGGTCGGAGGTTCCGTCGGCGGGAAGCGTCGCCTTCGCGTGGGGCGCGATGGAGTGGTTCAGCCATTCGTACTCGGTGCTGTAGGCGTTCAGTTCGGTACCGAACGGCTTGTCGTCGAGGAGGCTCTTGGCCCGCTCGTAGACGACCGTCCGTTCGTTGCGGCTGAAGGGTCGACCGTCGGTGTCGGTCTCCACGAAGTACTGCATGATCTCAGGTCGGATGCTTTCGAAGGCGAACCGGAGATGCCCCATGATCGGGTAGTTGCGCAGGATGCTGTGCTTGGTCTGCAGACGGTCCCGGATCGAAAGCAGGGCCAGCGGTCCCGCGATCGATAGTCCGATGAAGTACAGGGGCGAGATGGTCAGCGCCAGCACCGTGAAGAGGATGGTGAGCAGATAGGCTCCCCAATTCACGAACGCAGTCATCACGTCCATGTATTCGAAATCGCTCTTTGAATGGATCATGTCGTACCTCCACGTTCGACCCGCGATCATGCTAGCAGAGCATTTCAGAAATCATCGATCCGTTCCACAACTTCCGGGTTATCGATGAAGAGGTTGCGGTTTCCCTGTTCGTCCTCGATCTGATCGGCACGGTTCCGTTCTGCTTCGTCGACCGGATCCTCGCGGTGCCATGTGCGCAGGATCGCCTCCTGATTCGCATCGATGTCGATGTCGTACCGTATCGAGAAGTAGAACATGGAGCGGGAGATGTCGCCTCGATGCTGGGGTGGAGGCATGAAGACCATGTGTCCGTCCGCGTCGGGTCCGACATGCCACGGGGTGCGCGGGTCGTCCTCCGTCACCGGAATCCCGAACGGATGATTGCTTCTCGTACTGTTGGTGCGCGGGTCCGCCGGGCGGAGATGGAACAGGTCCGTCTTCATGGGCATCCGTCTCGAACCCTTCGACTGCGGCCAGACGTGTTCGCAGTTGAGTTGCTGCTGCCGGGGCCATTCACCAGGCTCCAGAGGCAGCGGCTTCATGGCGTAGACGGTGGTCACCGTTCCCGATCGGTTGTCGATGATCCAGTACATCGCCTCACGGGCCTTCCGGTAGGTGAGGGGACGATGCCCCGACTTCAGGGCGGACCGGACTGCCGACCGAAGCCGGTCGCCCTCCAGATCGGGAAAGAGCGGAAGGGTCGTCGACGCTTCGACGGCCGGCTCGTCACCGGACTCAGCCGGAACGTCGTGCGGTGCGGACGTCGCGGGGACCGGTTCGGTTCCTTCGTCCGGGACCGGTGCCACGGACTCCGTCGGAATCCGTTCGGGCAGCCCGGGAATCGCCCTGCTGAGCACGACCCCGGCCCCGAGACAGACCAGGGCCAGGATGGCGAACAGGGTGCGGATTCCGGATCGCGTGTTCATCACCGTTCTATCGGCCCGTCGGTTCGCCCGGGGGGAGTTTCCTTGCAATCGAGCCGGTACCATGCAGTGGGCCCGTGGCGGAATTGGTAGACGCGGCGGACTTAAAATCCGCTGAGGGCAACCTCATCTGGGTTCGAGTCCCAGCGGGCCCATTGGACAGTCGTGCGCACCATCTCCGCCGCCTCCGGGGGAACGATGCCGTCCGCCCTGGTCGTGCTGTTCCGGACATCTCGTCGTGCCGGTCCGTATTGGAGCCGATTCGTGACAAGACTTCGTTGCTGGTGGATCAACCATTATGCCGTTCCTCCCGATGAACCCGGAGGCACTCGGCACTATTCGATGGCATCCCATCTGCGCGAACACGGCATCGATGTCCTGCTGGTCACCTCGAATGTGAACTACCTCATCCAGCGGGAGCGTACGTCCCGGCCGAACGACATGGAGATCCTCGATCGCGATGGAGTCTGCTTTGTGAGACTCAAGACACCACCGTACCGGGGAAATTCGATCTCGAAGCTGTGGAACATGTTGTCCTTCAAGCGACGACTGCGCCGGTGCCACCGCGACTTTCCGGGACCGAAGCCGGACGTGATCATCGGTTCCACCCCGCATCCATTCGCCGCCGACGAAGCGAGGCGCATCGCCGGTGAACTCGGTGTGCCCTACGTCCTGGAGGTACGCGATCTGTGGCCCCGGACGCTGATCGACGCCGGCGGTATGTCCCGGGTGCATCCACTGGTCCTGTGGTTCGCACGGATCGAACGTCGGGTCTGTCGGGCGGCGGCCCGGGTCCTGACCCTGCTGGGGGAATCCGCGGAGCACTTCCGGCGGCTCGGGGTTCCGGACCAACGGTTGGTCCACGTCCCCAACGGAATCGATGTCGACCTCCTTCCGGCCGGACGGTCCGTGGAGGAAGACGGGGTCTTCCGGGTGATGTTCGTGGGACTGCATGGAATGGTCTACGGTCTGGATACGATGATCGATGCGGCGAAACTGACGGCCCGCCGCCGGCCCGATCGGGACGTGCGTTTCATACTTGTCGGAGACGGACCCGAGAAGAGCCGGTTGATGCAACGCGTCGCCGACGAAGGCATCGACAACGTCGAGTTCCGCGACAGCGTCGCCAAGCGTCGGATCTATGAAGTGATGTCGGAGGCCGATGTGTACGTAATGCAGACCCGACGCTGCGCCATGCACCAGGCCGGTGTGAGTCCGAACAAGGTCTACGACTACATGGCGATGGGAAGACCGGTGATCTTCGCCGTCGACGGTCCGACGAATCCCGTATCCGCGGCGGGATCGGGTCTCACGATCGAACCGGAAAATCCTTCGGCGCTCGCCGATGCGGTCATTGAACTGGCTTCCATGGGACACGAGGAACGGTCGCGGATGGGAGAACGGGGAATCGGGTACGTCCTCGATCATCACGACCTCTCGAAGCTCGCCGGGCGGGTTGCCGAGGCCCTCCGCGAGGTTACCGGTCGCTCCGGAGCAGCCGCGACCCACGCCGGATAGAATCCCGACTTCTGCCCCCGTCAGAATAGGGATACAGTCCGATGATCACTGACCGCAAGATCCGAATCGCCGTCGTCGGCACCGGCCGCATCGCCGGCAAGCACCTCCACGCCATCGCCGAGCATTCGGAGGATCTCGAACTGGTCGCCGTCTGCGATTCGGTGACCTCGGCCATGGAACGCGAGGACATCCCCGCGGGGACACCCCGGTTCGAGGATCTGGCCACCATGCTGTCCGAGGTTCGCCCGGATCTGGTCTCGATCTGCACGCCCAGCGGCGAGCATCCGGCGAACGCGATCATCTGCGCCCGGGCCGGTGTCCATGTGATGTCCGAGAAGCCCATGGCCACCCACTGGCAGGACGGACTCGACATGGTCGAGGCCTGCGACAAGGCCGGAGTACGCTTGTTCGTGGTGAAGCAGAACCGGCTCAATGCGACGCTGCAGCTTCTCAAGCGGGCCGTCGACGCCGGTCGGTTCGGACGGATCCACATGGTGAATCTCAATGTCTTCTGGACCCGTCCCCAGGCCTACTACGATGCCGCATCGTGGCGCGGCACCCGCGACATGGACGGTGGAGCGTTCATGAACCAGGCGAGCCACTACATCGATCTGCTCGACTGGATGCTCGGACCCGTCGACTGCATCCACGCCATGATGGCGACCCGCGAGCGGGATATCGAATGCGAGGACACCGGAATCCTCAATGTGCGATGGAAGGACGGTGCCCTGGGAAGCGTGAACGTCACGATGCTGACGTACCCGAAGAACTACGAGGGATCCATCACCATCATCGGCGAGCGCGGCACGGTCCGCGTCGGCGGAGTCGCCGTCAACGAGATCCAGCAGTGGGACTTCGAGGAGGAGCACGAGGACGACGCCCTCGTGAAGGACGCCAGCTACGAGACCGCCTCCGTCTACGGTTTCGGACACGTTCCCTACTACCGCAACGTCATCGCCACGATGCGCGGAGAGTGCGAAGCGATGACCGACGGAAACGAGGGTCTGCGGAGTCTGGAACTGCTCATCGCCGCCTATCGCTCCGCCGCCGGCGGAGAGGCCGTCTCGCTTCCCCTTGCACGCTGAACAGGAGACCCGTGGTGGCCGAACCCTTCATTCACGAAACAGCGATCGTCGACGACGGAGCCGTGATCGGGGAGGACTCCCGCATCTGGCACTGGGTCCACGTCTGCGGCGGGGCCGTGATCGGAACGGGTTGCTCCCTCGGCCAGAACGTCTTCGTCGGCAACCGTGTCCGCATCGGCAACAACGTCAAGATCCAGAACAACATCTCGGTCTACGACAACGTGATTCTCGAGGACGACGTGTTCTGCGGTCCGAGCATGGTCTTCACCAACGTCTACAACCCGAGATCCGCCGTCGTGCGGAAGGACGAGTACCTGGACACGACGGTCCGGCGCGGGGCCACGCTCGGTGCCAACTGCACCATCGTCTGCGGCGTCACGATCGGTGAACATGCATTCGTCGGTGCCGGCACGGTGATCAACCGCGACGTACCCGACTACGCGCTGGTCGTCGGAGTGCCCGGACGGCACATCGGCTGGATGAGTGCGTACGGGGAGCGGCTCGATCTTCCGCTGGAAGGCAGTGCGAGCTGCGTCTGTCCCCACACCGGCGACGAGTACCGTCTCGACGACGGTGCCGTCCGCCGCATCGGATCATGAACCCCGCCCGACAACGGATGCGTCATGCCCAGGCTGCTTGAACTGATCATCACGACCATCATGATCGTCCTGCTCGCTCCGGTCATGGTGGTGGTGGCGCTGCTGGTCCTGCTCTCGATGGGGAGTCCGGTGCTGTTCAGGCAGCATCGGCACGGACTTCGGGGCGCCGACTTCAGGATCCTGAAGTTCCGCACCATGGTCACGGGAACCGACAGCGACGCCGCGAGAATGACCCGACTCGGACGCATGCTCCGGGCGACCAGTCTCGACGAGCTTCCCGAACTGTTCAACGTGCTGCGCGGCGAGATGTCGCTGGTGGGACCCCGACCGCTCCTCCCCGAGTATCTGGAACTCTACGACGAACGGCAGCGCCGGCGGCTGGATGTGAAGCCGGGCATCACCGGGTGGGCACAGGTGCACGGACGGAACACGGTCGGATGGCCGCAGCGCTTCGAGATGGACGTATGGTATGTTGAGAACCGGGGGATGCTGCTCGACCTGCGCATCCTCGTCCTCACCCTGGTGCAGGTCTTCCGCGTCTCCGAGGTCTCGCAGGCGGGACACGCGACCCAGGAACGGTTCACGGGGAATGACGAATGAGTCGCTTGATTGTTCTGGGATTCGGTGGACACGGTCGCGTGGTCGCGGATGTCGCTGAACGCGGTGGTGACCACCGCTCGATCGTCTTTCTCGACAACGAACCCCGACCGGACGATTCCGGTACGGACCGGTACGAGGTGCTGGGTCCGTGTTCCGATCTCGGGAACATCGCCGCGGAGGGTGATCGATGCGTGGTGGCGGTCGGGGACAATGTACGACGTTCCGAACTCTTCGTCCTGGTCGAGGATGCGGGCGTGCCGCTGGCAACGATTGTCGATCCGACGGCGTTCGTCAGCACGGGTGCGAGGATCGCCGAGGGAACCGTCGTCATGCCGCACGCCGTGGTGAACACGGGTTCGGTCGTCGGTCGCGGCTGCATCATCAACACCGGTGCGACGGTCGATCACGACTGCCGTATCGACGAGTTCGTCCACGTGTCCCCGGGATCGCACCTCGGCGGAAATGTCGTGATCGGGGAGGGGACCTGGGTCGGCATCGGATCGTCCGTTCGACACGGGATCACCATCGGGCGACGGGTGATGATCGGTGCCGGTGCGTCCGTCGTCGCATGCGTCGATGACGGCCTGACGGTCGTCGGGGTGCCGGCGAAGCCCATGGGCTGATTCCGATAATGCCCGCTCCCGGCTCCATGTGAAAATGGTGTATTCCCATCCTGCGTCGTTGTAGAATGATGGATCGATGTTCACGTGGCTGAGCCAACTCTCCCGCAGTTCCAAGCGATTCATCATGATCGTGTGCGATGCCGGCCTGGTGCTGTTCTGCACCTGGGCCGCGTTCGCGATCCGCATGGGGGAGTGGGTCCCGGTGCAGTTCCAATCCATGTGGTGGATTCTCATCGTGATGCCCCTGGTCAGCATCCCGATCTTCGCATCCTGCATGCTCTACCGATCCGTCATCCGATATCTGGGTCCACGGTTCAGCATCTCCCTTCTGCAGGGCGTCACGATCTCCGCGATCGCCATGGCACTGGTGGCGTTCGTGACCCAGGCCACCCTGTTCCCCCGGACGGTTCCGCTCATCTTCTGGATGCTCACGATCATGCTCGTGGGCGGAAGCCGGCTCCTCGTGCGTTGGTACTTCCGGCAGTCGCTGCAGTCGCAGTCGGTGCCGGTGCTCATCTACGGAGGCGGTGACGCCGGAGCCAGACTGGTGTCCGCCATCGTCAACAGCGGCGAGTACATGCCGATGGGCATCATCGACGACGACCCCGAACTCTGGGGCGACAACATCCGCGGCGTGAAGGTCTATTCGCCCGACCGGCTCGACCAGCTGCTGGAACTCGGGACCCGCGACATCTTCCTGGCCCTCCCCTCCGTCTCCCGGAGTCGGCGGCTCGAGATCATCGATCGGCTCCGCGACTACGAAGTCCGGGTGTCGACCATTCCGAACCTCGAGGAGCTCGTCGCAGGCTCCGCCCGGTACGACGAGATCCGTCCCATCCTGATCGAGGATCTCCTCGGACGGGAGCCCGTCAAGCCCGACGCCGAACTGCTCGGAGGCTGCACACGCGCGAAGTCGGTGCTGGTCACGGGAGCCGGTGGATCAATCGGGTCCGAGCTCTGCCGTCAGATTATCCGTCTCGGACCGATCCGTCTCGTACTGGTGGACCAGTCGGAGATCGCGCTGTACGAGATCGAGAACGAACTGCGGTCCGTCGTGAAGAAGCACTCGATCGAGATCGACATCGTCGCCCTTCTCGGCGACGTCTGCGACAGCGCGTACATGGGGAAGATCATCGGGCTCTTCGAAATCCAGACCATCTACCACGCGGCGGCCTACAAGCACGTTCCGATCGTCGAGCAGAATCTCGTCCAGGGTGTACGCAACAACATCCTCGGTACCTGGTCCGTGGCCAGTGCGGCGATCGAGAACCGAGTCACATCCTTCGTGCTCATCTCGACGGACAAGGCCGTGCGTCCCACCAACGTGATGGGAGCGACCAAGCGTCTGGCCGAACTGATCCTCCAGGGACTCGCGAAGAAGCAGTCGACGACCTGCTTCTGCATGGTCCGCTTCGGAAACGTACTGGATTCCTCCGGTTCGGTTGTTCCCCTCTTCCGGGAGCAGATCCAGGCCGGCGGTCCGGTCACCGTGACGCATTCGAGCGTCATCCGCTACTTCATGACGATTCCCGAGGCGGCGCAGCTGGTCATCCAGGCCGGATCGCTCGCTCGCGGCGGCGATGTCTTCGTGCTCGACATGGGGGAGCCGGTGAAGATCATCGATCTGGCCCGCAGCATGATCCGCCTCGCGGGACGCTCCGAACGCACGAACGACAATCCGGACGGCGACATCGAGATCGAGATCACCGGCCTGCGTCCGGGTGAGAAGCTCTACGAGGAGCTTCTCATCGGACAGAACACGGTGGGCACGTCCCACAAGCAGATCCTGCGTGCCAACGAGGACGATCTTCCGTGGGACGTGATCGAGTCGCTGATCCAGGAGCTCACCGCGTCCTGCGAGGACATGGAATGCGACCTCATCCGTCGACGGATGGAATCATTCGTCGACGGGTACAACCCGGCGATGGACATCGTCGATCGGCTCTGGCTGCGACGTGAGCAGATCGAGGGTGGAGAAACGCTCTCGTTCCATCGGAGCCGCATCGAATCCGAGATCCGTGAACGTACGCATCGTCCCGATGCGGGTGAATCAGCCTCGTGATCAGGCGTTGATCGCCACCCGGTCACCGATCCACGCCACGATCGTTCCGGCAACATGTTCCAGCTGCTCGGTGGTCAGGTCCGGATAGATGGGCAGGGCGATGGTCTCGCGCGAGGCGAGGAACGATTCCGGAAGGTCCTCCGGGCTGTAGCCCAGATCCGCGAAGCATTCCTGCATGTGCAGCGGCACGGGATAGTAGATCTCGGTGCCGATCTTCATCTCGCCGAGGTGGGTCCGGAGATCGTCCCGCATGTCCGCGGGGACCCGGATGACGTACTGGTTGTAGATGTGCCGGGCGGGGGCGGGAAGTGCGTACGGCGTCCGGAGGGGGTAGCCGCCGTCCGCGAGCGGTGTACGGCTGTCGACCGCGCCGGCGGCGGCGAAGGCCTGGTCGTAGAACGCGGCGTTGCGCTGTCGGGCCTCGTGCCACGATTCGAGGTGGTCGAGCTTCACGGACAGGACGGCCGCCTGCAGCGCGTCGAGTCGCGAGTTCACGCCGACGTGCTGGTGGTAGTACTTGGGTTCCATGCCGTGGACGCGGTCGATGCGGAGCCGGCCCGCGATGTCGGGGTCGTCGGTGCTGCACATGCCTCCGTCGCCGAATCCGCCGAGATTCTTGCTGGGGAAGAAGCTCCAGGTTCCGACCGTTCCCCGGGTTCCGACCATGTGGCCGTGTGCGTCCCGGGTGCCCAGGGCCTGGGCGGCGTCCTCGATGACCGGTACGCCGTACCGCTCACCGAGCTCGAGGAAGGCATCCATGTCGGCGGCCTGTCCGTAGAGATGGACCGGCATGATGGCCACGAGGTTGTCGCACTGTTCGGCCAGGGTGGCCGCATGCTCGGGGCACATGTTGTAGGTGACGGGGTCGATGTCGCAGTAGACGGGTGTCAGTCCGACCCGGGAGATCGCTCCTCCGGTGGCGAAGAAGGTGTAGGAGGGGCAGATGACCTGTCCTTCGACCTTGGGAAGCCCTGGGACGAGTGCCATCAGGGCGAGCAGGAGGGCGTCGGATCCGGATCCGCAGCCGATGACGTGCTCAGCCTCGCAGTACTGCTGGCACTTGGCCTCGAACTCGGACACGGTCGGTCCGAGGATGAAGTACTGACTGTCCACGACGGCCTGGACGGCGGCATCGATCTCGGTCTTGAGGGCCTTGTACTGGGGCTTGAGGTCGAGCAGGGGGACATTGATGGGATCGGTCATGGTGTGGGACTCGATGGAATGGGGGTTCAGGCCTTGATGACGGTGGCGGATACGTCCTCGACTCGGTCCATGGCGTTCCGGGTGTCAACGATGAGATCGGCACATCGTCCCACCAGGCCGTAGTCCATGTTCGAATGGTCCGTCACGATGAGGACGCAGTCGCACGAAGAGAGCGTCGATTCGTCGAGGGAAACGGAGTTGAGATCGATGTCGTGCTGTCTCATTTCCGGGAAGTTCGGACAATGTGGGTCATGGTAGGACACGTCTGCGCCCTGATCCATCAGCAATTCGATGATGGTGGCGGCCGGCGATTCCCGCATGTCCTCGACATCCGGCTTGTAGGCGATGCCCAGGATCAGGATCTTCGAATCCCGGATCGGACGGCATCGGGTGTTCAGTGCTTCGGCGACCTTCGCGACCACGTATTCGGGCATCTGGGAGTTGATTTCTCCCGCCAGTTCGATGAATCGCGTGGTGTGTCCGAGCTCCCGGGCCTTCCAGGCCAGGTAGAACGGATCGATCGGAATGCAGTGCCCACCGAGTCCGGGCCCGGGGTAGAAGGCCTGGAATCCGAAGGGCTTGGTGGCCGCCGCCTCGATGACCTCCCACACGTCGATGTCCATCTTGTCGAGGATGATCTTCAGTTCGTTGACCATGGCGATGTTGACCGCCCGGTAGACGTTCTCGAGGATCTTGGCCGATTCCGCGATCTCCGCCGAGCTGACCCGATGGGCATCCTCGACCGCGGCGCCGTACAACAGCATCGCGAGATCCGTGCTGACGTCGTCGACGCCGCCGATGAGCTTGGGGATCGCCTTGGTGGTGACGCCCTTGCGTCCCGGATCCTCGCGTTCCGGACTGTACGCGAGGAAGAAGTCGCGCCCGCACACGAGTCCGGTCTCCTCGAGGATGGGCTGCATCTCGTCGCGCGTCGTTCCGGGATAGGTGGTCGATTCCAGCACCACCAGTTGGCCGGGTCGAAGGACCTTGGCGGCCATCCGGGTCGATTCGAGCACGAAGTCCAGATCCGGCTCGCGATGGTTCCCCAGCGGAGTGGGAACGCACAGGACGATGACGTCTGCGCTCTCGAGCCGTGCGGGATCGGAGGTGGCTGCGAACCGGTCCGACTCGGCCAGATCGGTGTGCATCTGTTCACCCAGATGCGGCAGGTAGACCGTTCCGGATTCGAGGTTCAGGATTTTCCGGTCGTCGACATCGAATCCGAGCACCGTGAATCCCGCTTCGAGGACGGCGTGGGCCAGCGGCATGCCGACGTAGCCCATTCCCACGATTCCGATGGTGGCCGTGCGATCCGCCAGCCGCTGACGGAGGATGTCCGCCGGAGTGGTGGTGGTGCCGGTGTCAGGAGTCTCGGATAGGCTCATATGGTGCTCCAACTGCCTAGCAGGGGGATTTGAGTGTTCGGACGGGACTGGATTGGGCGATTATACCGTTGGCGGGGCCGGACGAGCCTTGGGGCTTCGATTCAGGGGATTTCCCTTCTCAGACGAGATTTGAAGGCTGCTTAGGCATGGATACCGCCGTTTCTCCATCCCCCAGATCCCCCCGTACGCCGCTCCAGGCGTCCCGCTGGTGTGCCGAGGTGGATCCGTCGGGGGACCGGTTTCATCTCGTCGCGGCGATGCTGTTTCTGGTCCTGTTCCCGCTGGCCACGGCCCCCCGCGATATTGCCATGGCCGGGCTGGTCGTGATCACCGTGATCCGGGCGTTCCGCATCGGATCCGCCTACCGATCCGTCTTCGTGCTGGCATCCACCTGGGCCATTCTGGCCTACTTCGTGTGGATGGCCCTCGGCCTGTTCTGGACCTCGGACGTCGAATCGGGTCTGGTCGACATCAAGAAGCATCGGATGCTGCTCCTACCGCTGCTTTTGCTGCCGGTGCTTCGCCATGCACCGTGGCTGATCGGCTCCTACCTCACCGGTGTGCTGGTCGTGAATCTGCTGCAGATCATGCAGTGGTTGCAGTGGCCGGACGGGGTGTGGGAACCCGCGATCCGGTTCGGGGCGATCAACAACCCCATCGTGACGTCGGTCTTCATTGCCACGGCGATCTGCTACTGGCTCAAGCTGATACTGCACGGTGACCGGCGCACCTGTCTGCTTGCACTGCCTCCGCTCTCTCTGGCCCTGTTCGGCATGATGCTGGGACTGTCCCGGGGACCGCTCCTGGGCCTTGCCGTCGCCCTGCCGGTCATGGCGGTGACCACCTTCGTGCTGCTGCCGCAGGCGCGCAGGAGGCTGGGACTCGTGGTCGGAATGGTGCTGGTGACTCTGGGGCTGGTTCTGGTCGCTGCCCCGTCCGTCGTCTCCACGGCGATCGACCGGTTCTCGATCGCCATCGACGAGTATCAGGAGGCCGAGTCGGATCCCGAAAGCAGCGTCGGCATCAGGATCCAGATGGTGGACTACGGCCTGGGGGTGCTGAAGGAGCATCCGATCCTCGGGACGGGTCCCGGTACCGCCAGTCGCTTCATGCCGGAAGGGTTGGACCTGCACGGTGGTCGGGGGGACCGGGTCACGCTGCACAACACCTACCTGCTCGCGGCCGTCACGCTGGGCATCCCCGGTCTTCTGCTGCTGCTGTGGGTCCTGCTGATGTGCTTCAAGCAGTCGTTGCCGCTCGCGGCCGGATCCGGCCTGGCGGGGGGTACCCTCTTCGGGCTGATCGCCTGGATGGTGGCTGCGGTCGGGGACTCCTTCCAGGCCAGTGGAAACTACCTCGGGGTCTTCGGAATCCTGTTGAGCGTCAGCATGCTGGGGGTCCGCTCCCGGTCCACGAACGATCCCGGCGGGACCGCCGAAAACCCATGAAAAAGAGTCCGGTAAGTCTCCGCACCGGCCTGGTGCGGAAATGTGGGAAATACCGCTCTCACGGGCCGATCAGCCCCATATTGAAGGCAATTCAAACGGCTCTGCGACGTTCTTCGAGTATCGTTTATCAGGGGAACCCTTCCCCGATCGCTGCGTAGAAGAACGAATCGCCGAACTTCCTCCGCTGGTACCTGGGTAGGCCGTACGAAGCCGTTCGGCCAGGATCTCGAACATGATGTCGAAAATCACAGGATGTGCTTTGTCCGCTCTCGCGGTTCTGGCCATGGGCCGGGGCGTCATGGGCGAGGTGGCGGGCCCTCCCTGGCTGCTGGTGGCGACGGGCGACTTCGGATTCGATTCCACCGACAGCACGCCGGACGGGCGCACCGATCTTCTGTGGTGGAACAAGAAGACCGGCAGCATGATGATCCACTACCTCAACGACGACGGGGTGACGGTGCGGAACATCTCCGGCTCCGTCGATCGCATCGACGTGCTCGACGGCGGTCGGGACTACTTCTCGAACGACCGGCTGGTGGTGGACAACAGTCGTTCCGACGGAACAGGCCTCCGGGCCCAACTGGAAGTCACGGGTCCGATTGCAGACATCAACGTGCTCGACCCCGGTCGCGACTACACCAGCGGACCGCTCGTGGAGCGGGACCCGGGTGCCGCCGGCGGGACCGGACTCAACGCGGTCGTTCTCACTGCCGATAGCGGAGCCGCGACCGGAGAGCTCGCAGAGGTCGGCATCACGTCGGCCGGTTCGGGCTACTACCCCAGCAGTATTCTCCCCCTTCTTCCGGACGGCAGTCTTGCCTGTGAACCCCGTAGGAACCCCGAAGGAACGATCGTGGATGCAGGGGGCAACCCCGTCGCATTCCCCCTGCTGTGGGATGGTGCATTGCTCGCCTTCTCGCCGGACGGCGAACCGGCTGCGGTCACCCTCGAGGTCAATGCGGCGGGCGAGTTCGTATCGGCCACGGTTCAGCCGTCACCGGCCGGATTCACGGAGACGCCGGATCTGCAGTTCTTCCCCGGAAACTCCTGCGGCAGCGGTGCATCGTTTCAGGCGTATCTCTACGGAGGAATCAAGTCGATCGTTGTGGTCGATGGCGGCGAGGACTACAGCTCGACCCCGGAATGGTCGTTCCCCAATGATGAAGGCACGGGTGCCCTGCTCGAGACCATCCGCGGACCCGGTCCGATCTCGGGAGTCGACATTCTCGATGCCGGTCGGGGCTACAGCTACCTTCCCACCGTCGAAGTCGAATCGGTCGGTCCGATCGTCGGACGTGATGCCGAGTTCAACATCGTGATCAACGCCGACGGGCCCCAGCCGCTCCGTCGTGCCTCGGGGGCCAACCTCGAGTACCACAAGAAGGACCGCTGGTTCGAGACCAAAGTGGGTGATTTCGACGGAGACGGTGATGCGGACATCCTGTTCCACCGCCGTGATCGATGCACTTTCTGGTTCCTCCAGGACGGAGTGGTCGTGGAGGTGGGAACCGTCCCGCAGCTGGTCGGCTCGAGCTGGAAGGCCCGGGCCGTCGGGGATCTCGACGCCGATGGGGACGACGACATCCTGTTCTGGAACAAGGTCAGCGGAACCAGTCTGGTCTGGAGGATGAACCATGCTCCGGGTCAGATCGATCGCTGGGTGACACCGATCTACGGCGAGCGCAATCCGAACACGCAGTGGCAGCCCTTCGCCGCCCGGGACATCAGTCCCCGGAGCCCCGGAGCGGAGATCCTCTGGGGGAACGTCTCGGCGGGAAGTCTCGCCATCTACGAGATGGATCCGGCCCGGCCGACGGTCACGGACCGCATCATCTCCGTCCGTGATCCGGACGGGGAGATCATCGCCGCGGGACGACGCTGGGCTCCGATCGGATGGGCCGACTTCAACAGCAACGCCTCGAGCACCGACGTGATCATGCGGAATCAGGGGTCGGGGGCCACCGCGGTCTGGCAGATGGACTTCTCCACCGTCTACGAACGTGACACGCTCACCTCCTCCATCGGCGACGCCGAGACGAGGTACGCGGACATCGAATCGACGGACTTCATGCCGATCGGTGTGGGCGAGTTCGTCATCGAGAACGAACAGACCGGAGCCGTGACCAGGCACGCCCACGTGTTCTGGCAGCAGAAGGACAACCGTCGGGCCGTGAACTGGCGGGTCGACCGGAGTCTCAGTTCGTCCCTGACCAACATCGGTCTCGACGGATTCGATACCGGTCGCATCCAGCAGCCGTTCTTCATCGACGGTGCATTCCTGATGCGTTCGGACGGCACCGTGTCCGAGCTCACCTTCGTCGAGGCACCCGTGGAGGACGAGTTCGATCTCGGTGCCTTCCTGGGTGGTTCCGGTCTGGGCGGATCCGGCGGCGGGTCGTCCGGTTTCGACATCGACCGGTTCAATCCGTCCGACAGTTCGACCTGGCCGGCCGGGATCTCGACGGGCACCGAGATGTGCGAATGGCTCGGTTTCAACGTGCTCCTGAACCAGTCACTGTGGCCGAGCGGGATCGACACCCAGGATGAAATCGTCGCCTGGGTGGGCGAACAATGCGAACTGCTCGGCCTGGGCGGGGGCTCATCCGACTCGAGCGATTCCACCGACGGCGACTCCACTGCGGAAGCCACGGGGGCCTGCTGCTTCGTGTTCTCGGGCTGCCGGATCACCACCGAGCGGGACTGCACCGGCGAGGAGATCCCCGGAATCCCCGGACTCTCCTTCGACGCCGAATACCAGGGGGACGGGACGACGTGCGCCGGATCGGGTTGCGAATACGGTGCGTGCTGCGTCGACGGATTCTGCGTCGACATCCTCGAGGACTACTGCGAGTTCATCGGAACGTTCCAGGGCGTCGGTACCGACTGCTCGAGCGATCCGTGCACGCCCACGACCGGTGCCTGCTGCACCGACGGCGTGTGCGAGGTGGTGACGGAGCTCGAATGCACCGACACCTATTTCGGTGACGGCACGGACTGCTCGGGCGATCCGTGCACGCCCGCGACCGGTGCCTGCTGCGACGGCGAATCCTGCACCGTGGTGACCGAGCTCGACTGCGAGGGTGTGTACCAGGGCGACGGTACCGACTGCACGGGCGAACCGTGCGCACCCGCGACCGG
>DBGM01000051.1:59626-59854 GCA_002295885.1 Phycisphaerales bacterium UBA854 | reverse complement strand
GCCTGCTGCGACGGCGAATCCTGCACCGTGGTGACCGAACTCGACTGCGAGGGCGTGTACCAGGGAGACGACACCGACTGCACGGGCGAACCGTGCGCACCCGCGACCGGTGCCTGCTGCGTCGCCGAAGTCTGCTCCGTGACCACCGAGGCCGACTGCGGAGGGGAGTACCAGGGCGACGACACCGACTGCACCACCGATCCATGCGCACCCGCGACCGGCGCCTGC
>DBGM01000051.1:0-59317 GCA_002295885.1 Phycisphaerales bacterium UBA854 | reverse complement strand
CACCCGCGACCGGCGCCTGCTGCGTCGGCGGCTCGTGCTCGGTGACCACCGAAGCCGAGTGTGCCGCCGACTACCTCGGTGACGGGACCGACTGCTCCGACAACCCCTGCGAACTCATCGGTCTGACCTACAACATCGTGGGACAGAATCTGGTGATGGACGATTCGGATACCTGGACGGTCGATGTCTATGCGGTCCTGACGAACGGATCCACACTCTTGGCAGTCGCTGGTACTGAAGAATCGCCACTGAATATTTCGTCAACAACCAGCTTCTACCAGAATGAATTCGGTTCCAGCACCTCGGCGCAGATCAATCCCGCGCTCTTCGCCGCCCTGCCGGATGTCGAGTTCGACAGCTTCGTCACCATCGGACTCCTCGATCAGACCGGAAACTCGCTGTCTTCGATCGGGGTCGGATTCGATCCGTTCGAGTCCGGAGGTTCGATCAGCACCAGCGGTGGCTCCTGGTTCATCGATCCCGACAATCCCCAAGGTGACTCGGGCCTGTTCCAGGATCAGACGTGTCAGGACAGCAACGGGGTGCTCATCGCCCGGCTCACGGTCCGGGATCTCGCGGCCACGGTGCAGGTCAGTGCCCTGTTCACGGGCAGGAACGAAGCGGGCGACAGCTGGTCGTCGAGCCGGTCGATCACCATCGATTCCACCGACTGCGATCCCTGATCGAAATTGAGACCATTCCGTGACGACGAAGCGGCCCCGCCATCGGTGGGGTCGATCTGCATCGGGACCGATGGAGAACTCAGAGCTGGGGCAGCAGGTTGCCGGGTGATTCCAGCAGGCCCTTGACGGTGTTCAGGAAGCGTGCACCTTCGGCTCCGTCGACGACCCGGTGGTCGCAGCTGAGGCTCAGGGGCAGGATCCATCCCGCGTAGAAGGCACCGTCCCGGGTTAGGACACGCTCCCGGGCCCGGCCGGCGGCGAGAATCGCAACCTCCGGGTAGTTGATGATCGGTGTGGCGAATGCACCGCCGTAGCTGCCGACGTTGGAGATCGTGAACGTTCCCCCCGAGAGATTCTCACGGGCAATGCTTCGGTCGCGACACCCCTTGGCCACTTCCGTGACCCGATCGGCAAGCTGCACGACGGTGAGCTGATCGGCGTTGTCGATGACCGGAACCATCAGGCCGTGTTCGGTGTCGACCGCACAGCCCAGATTGATGACGTTCTTGACGTGGATCTCCTCCACGAAGTCGTCGACGTTCGCGTTGAGGATCGGATGCTGCTTCAGGGCGGTGCAGACCGCGGTCATGAGGAAGGGCAGCAGACTCAGTCCGCGGCCCAGCAGCTGCTCGAGTCCCTTGCGCTTCTTCTGCAGCTCGGTGACGTCGACCTCGTCGACCACGGTGAAGTGGACGGTGGTCTGGACCGAGTGGAGGAGCGACTGGGCGATCTTGCGGCGGACGCCGCGGAAGGGGATCCGCTCGGCGACACCCTCCAGCGGCAGGGCCACCGGGGTGGCCAGTTCCATGGCCGGAGCCGCACTCGGGGCTGGTACCTGCTGCGGAGCATGCTGACCGACCTGGGCGTGCATCGAAGGGGCCGGAGCCGGAGCGGGTACGGGCGTGGGGGCCGCAGCGGGTGCCGGCGGTGCCCCGTTGGCGTGGTTGTGCACGTCCGAGGCGGTGACCCGACCACCGCGTCCGGTACCGGGAACGGTGTCGATGTCCACGGACATGTCACGGGCGATTCGTCGGACTGCAGGGGTGGCCAGTGCCTTGCCCGAAGCGTTCGAGACGACCGGAGCCTCGGTCTGTACGAAGGAGGCGGGAATCGACAGGCTGGAGTCGACGCTGCCCACGACGGTGCCTGCGTCCTCGGACTCCTCCTCGACCACGGCGGCCGCAGCGGGTGCGGTGGCCGGGTCGGAGGCTCCTCCGACTTGGTAGCTGACCAGCGGGTTGCCGACGTTGAGGATCTCCCCCTCCTTGCCGTGCAGTTCCTTGATGACGCCGCTCCAGGGACTGGGAACCTCGACGAGGGCCTTGTCGGTCTCCATCTCGGCGAGCGTCTGGTGTTCGGTGACCGTGTCGCCGGGGGCGACCAGCCACCGGATCAGTTCCGCTTCGTGCACACCCTCTCCGAGGTCGGGAAGGATGAAGTGCGACTTGTCGTCCGGTTGCTTGATGACCATGGTGCTTCAGTGTGCAGGAGGAATTCAGTAGGCGACGATCTCGTTGATCGCCTTGCCGATGCGGTCGGCGTCCGGAAGGTACTCGAGTTCGAGCTTGTAGTAGGGCATGATGGTGTCGAAGCCCGTGACCCGCTGGACCGGGGCCTCGAGGTGCAGGAAGCACTCCTCCATGATCCGGGAGGCGATTTCGCTTCCGAGTCCGCAGGAGAGCGGGGCCTCGTGGACCACGATCGCCCGTCCCGTCCGTCGGACGGAGGCCGACACCGTCTCCATGTCGAACGGAGCGATGGTCCGCAGGTCGATCAGTTCGATGTCCCGACCGGAGGCTTCGATCGCATTCATGCACTGGATGACCGAAGCGCCCCAGGAGATCATCGTGAGCTCGGATCCCTTCCGGACCACCCGGGCCTCGCCAATGGGAACGGTGTACTCATCCTCGGGGACCTCCTCGCGGAAGGCGCGGTAGATGCGCTTCGGTTCGAAGAAGATCACCGGATCCGGATCGCGGATCGCGCTCAGGAGCAGTCCCTTCGCGTCCCGCGGCGAACTGGGCATGACCACCTTGAGTCCGGGGTTGTGGGTGTAGATCGCCTCCGGGCTGTCGCTGTGCAGCTCGGGAGCGTGGATGCCGCCGCCGACGGGAACCCGGATCACCAGCGGCACCGTCAGGGCGCTGCGGGTCCGGGTCCGCATGCGGGCGGCGTGCGTGCAGATCTGGTCGTAGGCGGGTCCGAGGAAGCCTTCGAACTGGATCTCGGCGATCGGACGCAGGCCGCCCATCGCCAGGCCGACCGCGGTGCCGATGATTCCGGACTCGGCCAGAGGGGTGTCCACCACCCGGTGTTCGCCGAACCGCTTGTGCAGTCCTTCGGTCACCCGGAAGACGCCGCCGTTGGGACCGACGTCCTCACCGAGGATCATCACGCGATCGTCCCGCTCCATTTCCTGGATCAGGGCGAGGTTGATTGCTTGGACAAGCGTGAGGTTTGCCATTGGGGTGGGCTCCGGGGTCGGTCAGGCCGTCGCGGACTGGTCCGCGGTTTCGGGGTTGCGGCCGAGACTGCTGGTTCGCATCGTCTGCATCTGCTTCTGCAGGTTTGCCGGCATGGACTTGTACATGTGGGCGAAGAACTCGCTGGGTGGCATCGGTTCGATGTCGTTGGCCCGTTGCACCGCGGCGTTGATCTGCTCGTCGGCGTCCTCGAGCAGCTTCGCCTGCTTCGAGTCGTCCCACAGACCGCGGGCGTCGAGCCATCCCCGGAGCCGGATCAGCGGATCCCGCAGCTTCCACATCTCGACCTCCTCCTCGTCGCGGTAGCGACGGGCGTCGTCGGCGGTGGTGTGGTCTCCCAACCGGTAGGTGATCGCCTCGATGAAGGTGGGGCGGTTGGTGGTCCGCGCCCGTTCGGCGGCGTCGCGCACGACCTTCACCACGGCGAAGATGTCGTTGCCGTCGACCTGGACGCAGTCCATGCCGTATCCCAGTCCACGCTGGGCGATGGTGGGAGCGGAGCACTGGATCCGGGTGGGGACCGAGATCGCCCAGCAGTTGTTCTGGCAGAAGAAGACGACCGGGATGTCGAGGTTGGCCGCGAAGTTCATGGCTTCGTGGAAGTCGCCCTCGCTCGTGGCTCCGTCGCCGAAGAAGGTGCAGGCGATGCCGTCCTCGCCCCGGTACTTGCTGGCCCAGGCCAGTCCGGTGGCGTGCAGCATCTGTGTTCCGATTGGAATGGCCAGCGGCGTCACGTTGAGTCCTTCGGGAATCTGGTTGCCCCGCTCGTCGCCCATCCAGTGCAGGAGGACGTATTCCATGGGGAGTCCCCGCCAGAAGAGTCCGGCGTTCTCCCGGTAGCAGGTCACGAGCCAGTCGTCCGGTCGCAGTGCGTAGGCCGCACCGAGCGAGGTGGCCTCCTGGCCGCGGTTCTCCGGGTAGGTGCCCATCCGACCGCTTCGCTGCAGCTTGAAGGCGATCTCGTCGAGATGCCGGCAGGTGGTCATGTGCTTGTACAGCTCGACGACGTCTTCGTCGGGAATGAGACCGGCGCCGAGTTCCTCATCGAACCGACCGTGCTCATCGAGGATGGTGACCCGATCGATCTTGGTTTCAAAGACTGGTTCAACCGGCATGGGTCTCCTCCCGGGACCGCTCGGTGGCGATCCGTTCCTCGGCCAGGGCCACGGCGGCGTGGGCCGTCGATTCGTGCTGATCGGTCAGTTCGAAGATCCGGAGCGTGGTCGACTCGATGTCGTCGATCTTGGCCTCCAGCTGCGGAGGCGTCAGACCGAGGTAGAGTCCGGCCAGATGAATGAGTCCGCCGGCGTTGACGATGAAGTCGGGTCCGTACAGCACGCCCCGCTTCCGGAGGGCGGCCGCATCCCGATCGTGATCCACCAGCTGGTTGTTCGCAGCTCCGCAGATCATTCGGGCCCGGATGGAATCGATGTTGTCGGGGCCGATGACGGCGCCCAGGGCACAGGGGGCGAGGATGTCGCATTCGGCACCGATGATCTCGTCCGTACCGACCGCACGCGCTCCGTACTTGCCGACCATCTCATCGACGCTGTTCTGATGGATGTCGGCCACGACGAGTTCGGCACCGTGCTCGTGCAGCATCCGGGCGAGATGCGCTCCGACGCTTCCGACCCCCTGGATCGCGACCGTGAGTCCGGCGAACTGGCTCTCTCCGACGTGTCGAAGGCAGGCCTGCATGCCGCGGAACACGCCCAGTGCGGTGTGGGGGGAGGGATCGCCGCCCTGACCTTCACCGGTGCCGCCCATCACGTGGTCGGTCTCCATGGCCATCCAGTCGACGAACTGCTCGTTGACTCCGACGTCCTCGGCGGCGATGTAGTCGCCGTTGAATGAATCGACGAATCGTCCCATGGCCCGGGCCTGGGCTTCGGTGGGGGTCTGGCGTGGGGAATCGAGCAGGATGACGCTCTTGGCTCCACCCATGTCCAGGCCGGCGCAGGCTGCCTTGTAGGTCATGCCGCGGGACAGGCGGAGGACGTCGAGCAGAGCCGCATCGTAGGAGTCGTAGTGCCACCGCCGGGTACCGCCCAGGGCGTTGCCCAGCGCGGTGGAATGCACGGCGATGATGGCCCGGAGGCCGGAGTCCGGATCATGATGAACGCAGACGCGTTCGTGTCCCCGGGTCGTCATTTCCTCGATGAGATTCATGTGCTTCCTTCCGTGCTCTCAATCGACGCTGGCGTGTTCGTTCACACGCTCTTTATCGAGTTCCTTCGCGATCGAACCGCTTCCGAACTGCTGGATGTGGCTCTGATCGGTGACCCGGCCGTTGCCCAGGGCGGTCTCGTCGGGAGTCTTCTCGGGCACAATGTAGTCTGAATGGGGCATGGTTTCGAGCAGATCCCATGTCGCATCGGCGGCCGTCCGCATGGTGTCGTCGGTGTTGGTCCGCAGTCCGCGGAGGCATTCGTTGAACATGTGCGTTCCAATGGCGCAGATGTGGTCGACCACGGCCCGATCCCGCTTCAGGGCGTCGGCATCCATTCCCGACCGGATGTCCCGGTCGTGTCGACTGAGCGAACAGACCATGGCGTGGATCCAGATGACCATCGAGCTCAGTCGACGCTGGATCATCTGATTGGTGATCAGACCCTCCTCGTGGACCTTGAACATGGTCTTGACCTGATGACTGAACTCCCGGACCAGTCCCTCGATCGTCCGGGTGTGTCCACGCAGCGACGCATCGAGTCCGTCGACGGCCGGTGCGGCCGGGCGGATGCCCAGGAACAGCTGCGATGCGATCTTCAGAGCGGTCAGCGGCCGCTTCCAGGGTGCACTCTTCACGGCGAGCATGTGTTCGCCGAGCTGCTTCGAGCCGTAGGCGAACACGAATGCGTGCATGACCTCGTTGGCTCCCTCGACGATGGTGTTGATCCTCGAGTCGCGCCAGAGGCGTTCGAGTTCATTTTCGGTCATGTAGCCTTCGCCGCCCATGACCTGCATGGCGAGGTTGGTGCAACGGAATCCCATCTCCGAGCAGAAGACCTTGCAGATGGCGGTCTCCAGCATGATGTCCTCGTCGTCGCGATCGACGATGCCGGTGGTCAGGTAGAGCATGGAATCCATGGCGTAGACGTACGCGGACATGGTTGCGAGGTTGTCACGGACCAGATCGAACTTGCCGAGCGGGCGGTCGAACTGGTGTCGCGTCTGGGCCCACTTCAGCGCCTGCAGCCACGCGGAGCGTCCCGCTCCCACCATTCCCGCGGACAGGGTGCACCGGCCGTAGTTCAGGCAGGTCAGGGCCACGTTCAATCCGCGACCTTCGTGGTGCAGGAGGTTGGCCTTGGGGACCTTCACGTCGGTGAACCGGACCCGCGCCTGCCACGTTCCCCGGATGCCGCACTTGGCACGGTTCCGACTGAAGATGTCGATGCCTTCCATGTCCGGCGTGCAGATCAGCGCGGTGACCTTGGTCTTGGTCTTTCCGGTCCGGGGATCGGTGAGGTCGTGCTTGCACATCACCGTGAACATTCCGGACAGCGCGCCCGACGTGGCCCACTTCTTCTCACCGTTGATGATGTAGTACTCGCCGCACTCCGATTCGGTGCAACGGGTCTCCTGTCCGCCCGCATCGCAGCCGACGTTCGGTTCGGAGAGGCAGAATGCGCTCAGCGTGCCCTCGGCCATGCGCGGAAGCCAGTACTGCTTCTGCTCATCGGTGCCGAAGAGGTTGATCGCGCCGCATCCGATCGACTGGTGGGCGGACACCAGGACCGCGGTGGATCCGCAGCTCTGGCCGATCCGCTCCAGGATCCGGTTGTAGCTGGTGATTCCGAAGCTGCCGCCGCCGTACTCCTGCGGGATGATCATGCCCATCACACCGAGTTCGAACAGTCTCCGGATGACCCAGGAGGGGATCTCCTGATTCTGGTCGATCTCGATGCTGGGGTGCTCGTTGCGGAGGTATTCGTCGAGTCTCGACAGGAGTTCGTCGCAGCGGGCCCGCTCGTCGGCCGGTTCCTCGGGGAAGGGGAAGACCAGTTCGGACCGGAAGTTGCCCCAGAAGAGATTCTTGATGAATCCCATGGTCTCCGGGTCGGGTCCCAGCATCTCCTGGGCCTGCTCGATCTGCTTGCGATCTTCGGCGGAGATGTTCTTCAGTTTGTCGGTGAGTTCGTTCTTGGCCACGGGTTACTGCTCCTGGATTCAGCGTTGCTTGCTGAAGAAGGCTTCCAACTTCGCACGGGTCGCTTCGGTGCCCCGCAGCGCGACGAGATGCCGCTGCTCGGCCCGGATGGCATCGTGCCACCCGTCGCGAAGTCCGATCTCCATGCAGTCGAGGACGGCCCGCAGTTCGGGCGTGTCCTCGAGTTCCTGACGTGCGTGCTCGATCGCAGCCTGCACCGTTCCGGGGTGCTTGTGATCGAGACAACGCGGGGTTCCGTGGGGGCGATCCGCCCCCGGGTGCGCCTCGAGCCACTCCACGCAGGCGGAGGGCAGCTGGGAGGCGTCGTCGACGAACCGATCGACCAGCCCCTCGGGCACGTCATCGGAGGTCGAAGGGGTTCCGCCGACCGTCATGCGGATCGCGGTCAGCGGATCGATTCTGGCCGGCAGCATCTGGGTGCCGCCCCAGCCGGGAAGGATGCCCAGCGAGCATTCCGGAAGTCCGATCGGGTACGGCTTGCCGGATGCGCTGAGTCGTGTCGCCACCAGGCCGTCGCAGTGCATGGCGATCTCAAGACCGCCTCCGAGCGTCGCTCCATCGACGGCGGCGACGGTGGGGCACGGAAGCGAGGAGAGCTTGGAGAAGATGCGGCTTCCCTCGGCGAGGTAGTCGAGCAGGGCGTCGTCCCCGAGACCGTCGATCTCCACCAGATCCGCCCCGGCCACGAAGACCCGGGGGCAGTCGCTCCGCAGGATCACACCCCGGAGTGGGGCCTCGTCCGCCGCTGCGATCACCGCATCGAGGGTGGTCTCGAGCGCACCCAGCAGGGTGGTGTCGAGGATGACCACCGGTCGATCCTGAGCGGCAAGATGGATGGACACGATGCCGTCCTCTGATCGCGTGCATGGCAGCGGAGTGGAGGTGAGTGCAGTGGTCATGAGGATTCGTCAGTCGACTCCGGGAGGAGAATGGGCCCTGATCGGGCTGCCCTAGATTTGTACGCCGCTGGGCCCCGGGAAGCGGGGAGTTGCGGGGGAACCGGCCCGATCCTTCTTGTAGAAGGGAGGAGTGGCGTGGCACGTGAAACGGCCGGCCGCATCAGGAGGTCCCGAACACGACATTCTAGCGATTTCGGACCATTCGGGTAGGGCTCGAAGGCACCCCAAATCCACAGCCAGGGGCCCTGAGGGGGCTGAAATCAGCCTTTGAAGACGGCTTGGAGCCGCTCGCGGGCCTCATCGGTGGCAATTACCTCCGCCGAGAGTTCCGCGGCCCGGTCCAGCGGGTCGTCATCCAGAGATCCATCGAGTTCGTTCAACCACTGTTTGGTGACCGCCATGGCATTCTTTCCCCCCTTGGCAAGGTGCCGGGCGAGATCCATGGCCGCATCCTCGAGTTCCTCCCGGGGATGGAGGGCGGTGATCAGACCACGCCGGAGAGCGTCCTCACCCGTCATCGTGCCGCCGGCCAGCAGCATTTCCCGGGCCGGCCCGGCGCCGATGCGTCTGACCAGCCAGGGAGCCACGACGGCGGGGCAGACGCCGAGTCCGACCTCCGGATATCCGAGCTTCGCTTCCGGATGGCTGAGGGCGAAATCGGCCACCACGCACAGGCCGCATCCGCCACCCACGGCGGCGCCCTGCACGCGGGCGATCACGGGAACCGGGAGCCTTCGCAACCGGCGCATCGCGACGGAGAGTCCCTTGAGCATGCCGGCCATGGCTTCGGCGTCGTCCAGGACGCCCTGCAGGTCCATTCCGGCGCAGAACGATCGACCCCGTCCGCCGAGGATGACCGCCCGGATGTCGTCCTGCTCCTCGATGGTTCCGATGGCGTCGTTCAGGGCATCGATCAGACCGATCGACAACGCGTTGTGCTTGTCGGGCCGATCGAGTTCGAGTCGCACGATGCCCTGTTCGTTCTCGAGTTGGACGTGTTCGCTCATGACCGACAGGTTACCAGAGGAGCGCCCCGCATTCGGGACACCGTTCGGCCATCTCCAGGCCGTTGAGGTTGTACCCGCACTGCAGGCAGCGACCGGACCGGTCGCGTCGGGTCTCGACGCCGGTCACGATCCGCCGGCGCATCATCAGTCCGGCCCGCAGGAAGACCATCGGAATCCGGGCGATGGCGTACAGCACCAGCCAGATCAATCCGAGCGAGAAGATCGCGTTCGTCCACAGCAGGACCGAATCACCCACCTGGTCGCCGTGGGTCCGGATCGATGTCGTGTACCAGTCGGGCAGCGTGCGTTCCGACAACTCCCGATCGATCGCCGCCGCCAGTGGATGGTCGGCCGGAACGGTCCGGGAGGCGACGGTTTCCGGGGGATCGTCGAGTGTCCAGCTCGCGGTGATCGGGATCGCCTGTCTCAGGATCGGGAACGGCCAGCCGCACTCGCGAGCGACGCCCTTCCACTGCACGCTGCCGACCACGGGATCGAACTCGCCTCCGTCGAGGGTGTACGACCCGTCGGGCATCATGGCCACCGGCGATTCACCGGAGGCCATCGGTGTGGTGGTGCAGATTCGGCTGCAGAGCACCATGATGCTCACGGTGAGCAGCAGCGTCAGCAGCAGCGCCCAGTCCGCCGCAACGGACCACGGCGTGGTCTTGGACATCTTCGGCGGCGGCATGATCCATCGCACCGTGCTTCGGAGCAGTCGCCTGATGCGTCGGCGCGTCGATCTTCCTTGTTCGCTTCCGGAGGCCATGGGTTATCCGTTTCCGCCCAGCAGCGTCCGCAGGGCAGTTCCGGGATGGTCCTGCTTCAGCAGGGATTCCCCCACGAGGAAGTTCCGGATCCCGTGGGACCGGAGCGCCTCGATGTCGTCGTGACTGCGGATGCCCGATTCGCACACCACGCGCGGGAGATGATCGGCCAGATCCTCCAGCATCGACG
Source organism: Phycisphaerales bacterium UBA854 (assembly GCA_002295885.1). Lineage (GTDB taxonomy): Bacteria > Planctomycetota > Phycisphaerae > Phycisphaerales > SM1A02 > UBA854. The sequence goes on along the minus strand of DBGM01000051.1, from coordinate 49,117 downwards.
TCACGTGGCGGATGTCGGTCTTCATCGTCCGCAGGTTTCGGTTGTTCACGCCCAGCAGACGTCCCTCGTCGATGCGGGGGAGCACCTTGTCCAGCTGGTCGGGGCCGTGGAGTTCGATCAGGCTGGTCATGCCCAGGGAGCCGGCGATGCCGGCGAGTTCGTCCAGGAGGAGGGGGTCGAGGAGTTCCGCGATCAGCAGGACCGCATCCGCTCCCGAGGCCCTCGCCTCCCAGATCTGGTACGGATCGACGAGGAAGTCCTTTCTGAGAACGGGCAGGCCCACGGCGCCGCGGATGGCCGCCAGATCCTGCAGCGAACCACCGAAGAACGGTTCGTCCGTCAGGCAGGATATACCCGTTGCGCCCGCATTCTCGTACTGTAGGGCGATGTCGACGGCATCGAAGTCAGCACGGATGGTTCCCGCGGAGGGGCTTCGCCGCTTGCATTCCGCGATGACGTGCGCCGAACCGTCGTCCCTCGTCATGCGGTCGTACAGCGATCGGGCAACCGGAGCGGCCTCCGCCTGCTCCCGCATCGCCGAGAGCGGTCGCTCGCGACGCGCGGCATCGACCGTTTCACGTGTGCGCTCGGCGATTGCTTCAAGGGTGACGGGCATGAGCCTGCTCGCGATGGTGTGTTGCTCGACTGCGACAGCCTACACCGAGTCACCACCGCCGGTGCGGTCATCGGCTGAATCCGTCGCAGCCGACTGGTTGCAGGGGGGCTGGTGGATCATGCCCCTGGGGCTCGTCGCCGCGCTGCTCTTCTGGTCGTCGCGTGGTGCCAGACTGGGTCGGCTTCCCCGGTTTCCGTGGACGTTCAGTCCGGGTACGGGGTACACGTTCGTGCTGCTGACGCTGATCGCCGGCGCGGTGGCCGCGCAGATCGTGCTTGCCGTCGCCGGCACGGATTCCGAATCGCCCGAGCAGTCCGTCCGGGCGCTCACCATCCTGCAGCTCGTTTCGCTGTCCGCGATGGGTGCGGTCCTGCTGGCCATGCCGGGGTGGTGGCGACGTCCGCCCGGACAGGAGGACACCCGTCCTTCGTTCCTGGTCTCGGCCGGGGTCGGTTTCGTCACCCTGGTGATCTTCTTTCCGATGGTGCAGTCGATCCTGCTCGGCGGCACGATGATGCGGTTCTGGTTCACCGGTGAACCGCCGCCGGACTTCGCCCACCGCACCCTCGTGCTGCTCGACGGTGCCGGGGACGACGGCTGGCGCTGGGGACTCATGGCCCTCATCGTGTTCGCGGTACCGGTCGTCGAGGAGACGATCTACCGGGGGCTGCTGCAGGAGTCGCTGCGGAGACACCGGACGCTCACCAACGGCTCGGCCTGGATGTCGATCGTGATCACCAGTGTGCTCTTCGCCCTGATGCACGGCGGCGTGGCCACGACGGAGGGACTGGTCAGCCTCTTCGTCCTGTCCCTCGGTCTCGGCTGGGTCCACGCCCGGACCGGTCGGCTCGTTGCGCCGGTCATCATGCACGCGGGCTACAACGCGGCGAATCTCCTGCTCGCATCGCTCTCGTGAGCCACCCGGTACACTGCCACGCATGACAACGCAGGCCACCGGACATCGTGTTCTCACCGGCGACACCCCGACCGGCAATCTCCATCTCGGCCACTGGGTCGGATCGGTCAAGCGGCGGGTGCAGATGCAGGCCACCCACGACTGCTTCTTCCTGGTCGCCAACATGCACGCCTACACCACCCGTGCCGACCGGGCCGACGAGATCCGCCGCGACTCCATCGAGGTCGTCCGCGATGCGCTCTGCATGGGGATCGATCCCGACCGCTGCGCGATCTTCCTGCAGACCGAGGTTCCGGCGATCGCCGAGCTCACGTACCTCTTCTCGATGCTGCTCCCCTACAACCGGGTGATGCGGAACCCGACCCTCAAGGACGAACTCGAGGTCAAGGGTCTCAAGGACAACTACTCGTTCGGATTTCCCCTCTACACCGTCGGACAGACGGCCGACATCCTCACCTTCCGTGCCCACGCGGTCCCGGTCGGAGAGGACCAGGTCCCGCACATCGAACTGACCCGCGAGGTGGCCCGTCGCTTCAACAAGATGTACTGCGGCGTTCCGGACAAGGCGCCGGACGAGGAGCACGAATCGCTGGGCGGGGTGTTCCCCATCCCCGTCGCGGACGTCGGTGAAGTGGGTCGCCTGGTCGGCATCGACGGACAGCAGAAGATGAGCAAGTCGCTGGGCAACGCGGTGGAGATCCGCGACACGGCCAAGCAGGTCAAGAAGAAGATCGGGAAGATCTACACGGGTCAGGACAGCCGCCAGCCGGACGAACCCGGTGAGACCGATCCCGCGAAGAATCCGCTGTTCCAGTACGTCGAGACGTTCATCGACGATCCGGACCGGGTCGCCGACCTGCGGGACCGGTACGGTCGTGGCGACAACATCGGGGACGGCGAGGTCAAGATGGCGGTCGTCGACGCGATCAACGAACTGCTCGAACCGATGCGGGAGCGACGTGAGCGGTTCGCTTCCGACGACGACATCGTCGACATCCTCCGCGAGGGCAGCCGCAAGGCGAATGCGATCGCGGAGGAGACGCTCGGGATGGCGAAGGAGGCGGCGTCGCTGCGCTTCTTCGACCGTCGCATCGAACTGTCGTGATCAGAACGCGAAGACCGCATCGAGGATCTTGGCCAGGATCCCCTTGTTCGCCGCATTGCGGACCTCTCCGTAGTGCAGCTTCTCGATCTCGAGATTGAAGATCTGGTTGGACAGGATCGTGTTCGCCGCCGTCACGTCGTCGGGCCGGCAGGTGCCCGTGAGCTGGGTGAACATCTCCTCGTCGTCCGTCTTGATCCGGGTCCGGGCCTCGAGGACCAGATTGCCGTTGGGCAGGATCTCGACGACCTCGGCGGTCAGCCGCGTGGTGAGATCGTCCTCGCGGGCGTATTCGCCTTCGCCCTCGAACTCCTTCTCGCCGGCGAGGTCGACCTCCGTGTAGTTCAGGAGGTTCGCGTTGTTCAGCCCCGGGAAGTTCCGCACGCCTCCGGCCAGACCGTACTCCTTGTCGGTCTCGAGTCCCTGGAAGGATGCGATCCGCGTGGTCTCGCGAACGACGATCTGCACGAGGTCGTGCTCCTTGAAGACCCGGGGCTTCTGCGGCATGACCGCGAACAGGCTCGTGGCCTCGAGCTGATTGGTGATCGGCAGTCCCTCCTCGTCGAGCAGGACCGATCCCCAGGGGCCGGTCATGGCCTGCGACATGTAGGACATGGTGGGAATCGGCGCGATCGACATCGGCACCGCCGGCATCACCGGCGGGGTGGCCAGCGGGGACAGTTCGGTCGCGGCGATGGGGGCCACGGGAACCTGCGGCTGCATTCCGGCCATCGGCATCGTCGGGTACATCGCCATCATGCCGGGCATGGCGTTCCAGCCGGCGTAGCCTCCGAATCCCAGCCCGTTCCAGCCGACCATGGAGTGCATGCCGCCGTTCATGTTTGCGTGCATGAGGGTCAGGTTGGACTGCATGGAGGCACCAAGCTGTCCGGGAGCCATCATCGGCATCGGTGCGATGTGGTGGGTGCTGGTGGTCAGATGCCCCGGGGCGTGGTGCGCGACGTCGGCGGTCGCCAGGCCGGCGAGAAGCATCGGCAGAAGTCGGATCGATCGGTATGGGTTCATGGTCTGGCTCCCGAGGATGCGTCGGCGACGCGTGCGGCGGTGTCGAGTTCGAGCACGGCCTCACCGCGAGCGGTGATCCGGGCGTTGAAGGTCTGTCGCTCCCGGCCCTTGCGGAGCGTGATGGTCTCTCCGGCCACGCCGCCCGATTCGGCGGTGGCACGCAGCGTCATCACGGCGCCTCCCACGAGGCAGCTGACGCGGACATCGTCGCCGCGTCGCACGAGCAGGGGCTGCTTGAGATCCCGTGTTCGCAGGATGGTGCCCGCGCGGAGACGAACCGCCGCGGCCCGGCCGTCGATGGATTCCGGTGCGATGCGGTCGTGGCGTTCCAGCGGTGACATCCACTGCTGGACCGATTCGACGTGTTCCGCGAGCACCGGTCGGCCCCGGGGCACGTCGCTGCGGAGACGGGTCATCGTGGTTCGGATCGCGGGTTCGACGGAGATCAGTTCACGGCTCGAGGGAACCCCGTTGCTCCAGCGCCGAACCTCGAACTCGAGTCGATTGCTCTTTCGGGGGCTGTTGAGCAGCTTGATCTCGAACTGCCCCTCGGCCGACGGCGTCTCGAGCAGTCCGTTCCGGTCGATCGGGAAATCGAGTTGCAACCGGTTCGCTTCGACTTCGAGCACCTCGGCGATTCGTCTGGTCAGCTGGCCCCGCAGCGTGGAATCCCCGATCACCTCGTCGGCCATGGTGCGCTGCATGGCGCGGCGCGGCGCGGCCTGGAGGCCGGCGGCGGTCGTGTCGAGGGGCTGCATGGCGAGCAGTCCGCTCCGCCCGGCCGCGACGTCGGACCGGATGAGCACCCTGCGGCCGCTCAGCGTGATGCGTCCCCAGTGCACGCCGTGTTCGTCCAGGCGGCTGCGGACGTCGCCGATGTGCAGTTCCAGCGTCCGTCCCGTCCGGGCATCGACGGATCCGAGTTCGAGTGTTCCAAGCTCCGTCGCGTACGCGCCGTCCAGTCGGGCCACGTCCGACAACCGGATCACGGAACCGGATCCGCTCACGTGCGCGGTGTCCAGCAGCACGATGGAGTCTCCGAACGCGCCGGATGCGGCGAGCAGGGCGGGGGCGAGTGTGAGGAGTCGGATCGTCATGGCTTGGATCCCGGATCAGAAGCGTCGGAGGTTGGTGACGTTCTGAAGCATCTCGTCGGCGGTCTTCAACGCCTGGCTGTTCATCTCGAAGGCGCGCTGGGTCTCGATGAGCGAGACCAGTTCCGTCACCGGATTCACGTTGGAGGCCTCGAGATGGAACTGGATCAGGTTGCCGAGTCCGTTCTCGGTGGGAATGCTTGCGGACACCTCGCCCGACGCGATCGTCTCCACGTAGAGGTTCTCGCCGATGGGCTGCAGCCCGGCGCTGTTGGCGAAGTAGGCGAGTTCGAGCTGTCCGATCTCCTCGAACTCGGCGCCGCGGGAGACCTGGACCAGTCCCGTGTCCGTGATCACGATCGACGTCTCGGGTACGTCGTAGGGCACCACGATGCTCGGGACGATGCGTCGACCGTTCAGGTTGGCCATCACCAGTTCGCGTTCCGCGTTGAGCGAGAAGTTGCCCGCCCGGGTGTAGGCCAACCCGTCGGTCCAGGTGTCCTCGACCTCGACCATGAAGAAGCCGTCGCCGTTGATCATGACGTCCAGCGGCTGGCTGGTGAACACGGAGGAGCCCTGTGCGAAGTCCGTCTGGGTACCCGACGCGCGGGTTCCGACGCCGACGTACAGACCGGTCGGAGAGATGTCTCCGATGTCGTTCTCGATGCCCGGCTGCCGCTTCTCCATGTAGAGGAGATCCTGGAAGTTCACCCGGCTGGCCTTGAAACCGTCGGTGTTGGTGTTGGCGAGGTTGTTGGCGATCACCTCCAGCGAGGTGGAGAGTGCGGACAACCCGGTTGAAGACGCGTTCATTGAGGTGAATGCCATGTGATTCGGCTCCGTTTCGTGTCGTAGCGTGCGGTCAGGTCACTTTTCCGAGCGTGCCGGCGGCCTGGCCCATGAGCACGTCCTGGTACTGCATCATGCGGACGTTGGCTTCCAGCGCCCGGCTGAGTTCCATGAGATCCTTCATGGCGATGATCGGATTGACGGTGCTCGATTCGAGGTAGCCCTGGCGGACGGTGGTGGAGTCGTCCGCCTCCGCGCGACCGCTGCCGGCGGTGGGGCGAAGCAGTCCGTCGCCGAGCTTCTCGAGGGCATCCGGATGTTCGACCGACCGGATCGCCACGCGGGCGATCTCCAGTTCGTTCTGGATGATCATGCCGTCGTCGCGGATCTCGAACTGTCCCGGTTGGAGTTCGATCGACTGGTTTCGTTCGTCGAGGACGTGCCAGCCGGTGGTCGACATGACCAGTCGATTGTCCGCATCGAGGGTGAAGCGTCCGTCCCGCGTCAGGGCGACCGTCTGCTCGTCCGCACCGCGTTCCGGTCCGACCACGAAGAAGCCGCGTCCCTCCAGGGCCGCATCGCCCGAGGCACCGGTCTTCTCGAGGCTGCCCTGCACGAACTCGACCATGGTCGGAGTCGTGAGCTGCCCGCCGCCGAGGCGTTCCAGAAGCAGATTGGGATCGGAGAACGATCCCGATTCGATGCGGGCCGGAAGCCGCTGCTGGGCCAGGGCCAGATCGGCCTTGAAACCGGTGGTCTGGGCGTTGGCGAGATTGTTCGAGATCACCTGGAACTCGTGGAGATTCGAGAGCACGCCGCCGGCCGACTGGTAGAGCCCGTAGTTCATGAGGCGTGCTTCCGGGTCGCCCGCTGCTCGGCCTGCAGGGCCAGATGCAGTGCGGTGGCCAGTCTGGCCTTGCGGATGAGCTCCCGGGCCAGGGTCCGGTCACCGGAGGACGACCTCGCAGCCGGGGTACGAAGTCGAGGGGTGGTTTCGTTCATCGGTTCATCCCGCATGTGGGCCTCCTTGCCCTGAGAGGGGTCTGCATTACCCATCGCAACTTCCGTGCCGGACTCCGTCCGCCTCAGGGCCATCCTGAGGCCCCCCGAAGGCCTTCAAACCCTGTTCATTCGTGCGCCAGGGGGTTTCGAAGCGCAAAAAATGCCGATCATCGGGTCGCACCGATGGCCATTTCTGGGAGCGTATGTTTCCGCTGGTCGATAGTTGGAATCGCACGGACGCGATGCCGCAGGGCCACGGAGGCCGCCAGGATGGTCACACACACGATCCACGACGGGACGGATGCCGACCGGGACTGCTGCCCGTTCATCAACGGGAATCACCGGGGCTGCCGGTCCCGGTTCACCCTCGGTCAGCTCGGGCGGGCCATGCAGACGTGCGTCGGCAACTTTCGATCCTGTTCCGTGCACTGGCAACTGCAGGCTGAACCACATCTTCGACCGGCCGAGACCACGCCGGTGATCATCACCCTCAAGCGACATGCCCTCGACGAATCACTTCGACCAACCGGTTCGTGAGTTTCTGGCCTACCTGCAGGTGGAAGCCGGCCTGGCGTCGGCCACCCTGTCGGCGTATGCATCGGATCTCGCGGCCATGGTCCAGGGTCTGCTGGATCGGGGCGTCGTTGCCCCGGGTGACGTCGAACCCCGGCATCTCGCCGAGCACGTGCAGTTTCTCCATCGCGACCGCGGACTCCAGCCCAGCAGCATCGCACGTCATCTCTCCACCATGCGGATGTTCTTCCGATACCTGGAAGGATCGGGAACGGTCGCTGCCAACCCCACCGCACCGCTGTCGACCCCCACGCGATGGAAGCGTCTGCCGGGGGTGCTCACTCCGAAGCAGATGAAGTCGCTCCTCGAGGCCGCCGACGAGACGTCGGGTCGGTTGTGGCGTCGCGATCGCGCGATGCTCGAGCTCATGTACGCCGCGGGACTCAGGGCCTCGGAAGTCGCCGGACTGCTGCTCGACGGATACGACGAGCGCATCGCGGTGCTTCGCGTCATGGGCAAGGGGAGCAAGGAACGTCTGGTGCCCGTCGGCGAGCCGGCCCGGAAGGCCGTGGCCGACTACCTCGAGTCCCTGCGACCGACGCTGGCCCGGTTCGACGACGGACGCGACCAGGGGCATCTGCTGCTGTCCAACACGGGCCGCCCGCTCGAGCGCGTCGCCGTGTGGCAGATCGTCCGACGTCTCGCCGCCCGGGCGGGCATCGAGCAGGCGCATCCGCACATGCTCCGGCACAGCTTCGCGACCCACATGCTCGTGGGAGGCGCCGACCTGCGGGTGGTGCAGGAACTGCTGGGGCACGAGGACATCGGTACGACGCAGATCTACACGCACGTGGATCACTCGAGACTGCGGGAAGTCGTCCAGTCGCACCATCCGCGTCCCTGAAGGCATCTTCGACACTATCATGGATGCCGATGCGCACCATGGTCTCCATCCTCGCTTGTCTGATCACGACCGCCGTCGCAGCGGGTCCGGTGTCCCCTGAACATCTGATCGACCCCTTCGTGACCCGCAGTGCCTACGAGGCGTACTGCCGGCAGATCGAGATCGGTGAGGATGAGGACCAGATCACCAGAATGCTCTACGAGGACTACGTCCAGCAACTGGTCGATCTGCAGACCGAGTCCGAGCGGCGTGCAACCGAGGCCGGAGCGGACCGACTGGCCGCGGCCTACGAGGGCCGCGGGTTCATGGGATCGGAGGAACTCCGGGAGACCCGGATCGCCGTCCAGCGCAGCTATACGAAGAACTGGTCGGACACGGACCGGCTCTTCGAGGAACTGGTGGAAAGCACCGCGGCGATGGTGCCCGCGCCGGATCCGGCTCGGTTGGATCGGGCGCTCGGGGATCTCCGACGACGCATCGTGCTCGAATCGATCCGCCGCAACGGCCAGGACCGGACCTACGCCGGCGACGGTCTGGATGTGATCGAACTCCTTCGCACGGAGGAGCTCGACGGACTTCCGTCCCTTCAGGACGTCATCGTCCAGTACGCCACCCGGGTCAACGGCCATGTCGAATCGGCGGCGTCCGCGGAACGCTCGGCGCTGATCGAGGCCCGCATCGCCCGAATCGGACGGGACAACGAGACGTCGATGTCCGTCATGCGGGGACGGATCGATCGCTGGCGGGTGCTCCATGGGCTCAACGAGTGGGCGATCGAATCCGTCGCCTACGTGCTCGGAACGGAACGGGGCCCGGCTTTCGCCGATGCGTGGCGGGTACGCACCCGCGCCGAGTACTTCCCCTGGCTGCACAAGAAGGACCAGGCCGATCTGATCTTCGACTGGATCTCCGCGAACACGGACGAGGCGGTGCGGACACGGGCGCAGGCGATCATGGATTCGTATCTGCCCCGACGCGACCAGCTTCGCAGGGAATTCGAGACACTGCTGCTGCTCGCCCGGTCCGACCACGGATTCATCCTCGGCGAACGCGTGCTGGAGTCGGATCCCGACAGTGCGGAACTCCGGGCCTCCCATCTCAGACTGACGGGTGAACTGAGTCTGCTGGAGTCGCGTACGGTCGAACAGCTCGAGGCCGGTCTCACGTCCGGACAGCGGGCCGCGGCCCGACGTTCATCCGTCGACTGAATCATCGTCGCCGTAGTGCGTGTCGAGCACCCGACGCCAGTCGTCGATCGACGAGACGGTGATGAATTCCTTCCGGACCGAATCCGGATCGGGATGGTGGACGGAGAACTTGATTCCGAACTTCCGCATCATCCGGGCTCCGCCCCGCTCGCCGTGGAGCGCGATGACGAGATCGAAGTGATCCAGCAGGGCCCGGCGCTGCTGGGGCAACGTGGGCGGTGTGGGATCCTCACCGGCCATGAGCTGTCGGGCCTGTCGGAAGATCCACGGATTGCCGATGCATCCCCGAGCGACCGACACGGCCTGGACCCCGGTCACCTCCAGCATGAGGAAGATGTCCTCGACCGTCCAGATGTCGCCGCTGCCGAAGATGACGCGGTCCGGATACCGCCGCACCAGATCGGTGAGGAACGACCATCGACCCGGTCCCTTGTACTTCTGCACGACCGTCCGGCAGTGCACGGTGGTCCAGGCGCACCCGAGTTCGTACGCACCTTCGAAGATCCGGTGGAAGGCGTGCTCCATCTCCGGTCCCTCGTCGAATCCCCGGCGGATCTTGACCGTCACGGGAAGCTCCCGCGGCACGGCGTCCCGAACCGCGGCCAGCACGTCGAGGGCCTCGTCCGGTGCCAGCAGGAAATGACCGCCGCGCTTGCGCTTGCGGATCTTCTTGACCGGACAGGCCAGATTCACGTCGATCACGTCGTAGCGCATGTCGGCGAGCATCGCCGCCGCCCGCGCCATCTGTTCGGGTTCGGTCCCCATGATCTGTCCGGCGATGGGATGGTCGTCGAATCCCGCCAGCCGGTTCTCGTGGGGATCGCCCAATCCGCATTCCTCCGCGAGCAGATCCGGATCCTCGCGGGTCCGTCCCTTGCCGCCGTTGAGCAGGGTGATGTCCAGGAGTGCTTCCGTGATGCAGTAGGGGCATCCGTGTCTCCGCGCAATGAGCCGCATCGCACCGTCGGAGTAGCCGGCCAGGCCGGCCTGGAAGAAGGGGGCGTCGAAGGCGGGGATCACCTCCCGGATTCTCGGGTCGACCTCGATCGAGCGTGCGATGTCGGGCACGGCCCTCGAGACGGGGTGGCTGACGATTCCGGATGGCTCCATTTCGACGGACATGACCCACCAGTCTCCCATGGACCCGGGGCCGACACAACAGTGGAAGTCGGTATTGCGACCCCGAACGGGATCAAGCCCGTACAATGGGGCCATGATCACGCGAGGCGTCACGTTCCTGGTTCTGGTTCTGGCCTGCAGCAGCTGCAGCCGCATGAACTATGACCCCGATCTCGCGACCCGACCCTATCCCTTCGAACTGCACACCACGGATACGCTGCCGATCCAGGTCTTCCGTGACGGGACCTCCGTCGAGATCGTCAACTCCACCGATCGCGGATGGGGGGCCTCGACCATCTGGATCAACCAGCAGTTCGCGCACGAGATCGACGGGCTTCGCGCCGGCCAGCGGGTCACGCTCGATCTGTTCGAGTTCCGGAACGACCTCGGCGAGCGGTTCAATGCGGGCGGCCTGCTCAGGACCAGACAGCCGACCCCCGTCCGGCTCGTCGAACTGCAGCCGGGCGAAGGTCAGCCCCTGATCGGCTTCGTCGCCATTCGCAGCGGCGACGACGAATAGTCCGCCGTCAGATCGGAATTCGGTCGGTGACCACCTGATTGCGAAGCACCTCGATCACCTCCAGCTCGCGGTTCCATCGGATCATGCGTTCGCGTTCCGTCCCCCCGAACCGCACCGACCGCACCCCGGCCTCGTGCAGCCATCGCACCACGTCCCGGAGGCTGCCCCGGATACGGATCGACCAGCAGTCGATCTCCGAGGCCGGAGCATCCAGCCAGATCCATCGGTACTGCAGGCCGTGCGCATGGAAGCAGGGGACATGCATGTCCGAGGTCATGCCGATGGTGACCTCGGCCCGGTTTCCGCCGGTCGACAGTTCGTGGACGCGCACCGGGCGGACGAATCGATCACCGGTCTCCACGTCGTTCAGGCCGTTCGTGTGCAGCCAGCGGTCCGCCGTGGTGTCCGCGAAGGCATCCGACGTCCCCGGCATGAGCATGGAATGATCCACGGCTCCCTTGCCGTCGCTGATCGGCCGCACCTGGTAGATCACGCCGTCGCTGCGCTTGATGAGATCGGCCGTGCCGTCGCAGTCCTGATCGATGATGAAGTGGATGAAGTTGTCGTTGCGGAAGGTGCCGATCAGGCAATCGGCGTTGATGCTGTCGTGACTCACCTTGATCGAGTCGGCGGTGAATCCGCCCGGTCCTAGATGCGGCTCCCGCACCTCGCAGGTCGCTGCCGCCGCCGTCGAAGCCAATACCACCATTCGTACGATCATCGTGTTCCCCCCCGGGCTCTGCCCATGCTGCTCCTCTTCCCGCGGGACAGCATCCCATCGAAACCACGCGCGCAGCCGGAAACCGAGAACTTTCTTCGCATCGCTGTTCGGCGACGGATCAGCTTCGCAGCCAGGTCTCGAACGTGCACGCGTGTGCGTTCCGGTCGTCCGCTTCCCGGCGATCCGCGCTTTCTCGGCGCCAGACGTCGGGGTCGAGGGGGGGGAACGTCGCGTCGCCGTCGATCGTGGTATGGATCCGGGTCAGCAGGATCCGGTGCGCCAGATCGAACGCGAGACGGTAGATCTCTCCGCCGCCGGCGATGAAGACCTCCTCGGATCCGTTCACGGCGTCGATCGCATCCCGGAGGGACGTCGTCGTCTCGGCGCCATCGAGCTTCAGATCGGGGTTCCTGGAGACCACGATGCAGCGCCGGCCCGGGAGTCCGCCGTCGAACGATTCCCACGTGCGGCGACCCATGATGACCGGGTGGCCCATGGTGGTGTCCTTGAAGTAGCGCAGATCGACCGGAAGGTGCCAGGGCAGATCGCCATCACGACCGATGACGTTGTTCTCGGCGGCGGCGACGATCATCGAGATGCGCATGGGAGGACTCGGCTCAGACCGCGACGGGGGCGGAGATGTGCGGGTGGGGATCGTAGTCGCTCAGCTCGAAGTGCTCGTAGCGGAATGCGAAGAGATCGTCGACGCTCGGATCGAGCCGCATCGTCGGCAGCGGACGCGGATCACGCTCCAGCTGCTCGTCGACCTGCTCGAGGTGGTTCAGGTAGATGTGGGCATCCCCGAAGGTGTGTACGAAGCTGCCGACCTCGAGGCCGCTGACCTGGGCGATCATCATGGTGAGCAGGGCGTAGGAAGCGATGTTGAACGGAACCCCGAGGAACAGGTCCGCACTCCGCTGGTAGAGCTGGCAGGAGAGCCGTCCCTCCGCCACGTAGAACTGGAAGAAGGCGTGACACGGGGCCAGGGCCATCCGATCGAGCTGTCCGACGTTCCAGGCGCTGACGATCAGCCGCCTCGAATCGGGATTGGATCGCAGATCGTCGAGCAGGCGGCGGACCTGATCCACGTGCCCGCCGTCGGGCGTCGGCCAGGAACGCCACTGGTGCCCGTACACGGGACCGAGTTCACCGTCCTCGTCGGCCCATTCGTCCCAGATGCGCACACCCGCCTCGTTCAGGGAACGGATGTTCGTCTCGCCGCGGAGGAACCACAGCAGTTCGTGGATGATGGATTTCAGATGCACCTTCTTGGTGGTGACCAGGGGAAATCCGCGGTCGAGCTCGAAGCGCAGCTGTCTTCCGAACACGCTCCGCGTTCCGGTTCCCGTCCGGTCGTCCTTGCGGACACCGTTGTCCCGTACGTCCCTGAGCAGATCGAGGTAGTCCTGCATAGCCCTATCGTATACCGCTCGGACGGGGGACGGCGTCCAGAAGCTGACGGGTGACGTCCTTCGTCGGCCGGTCCAGCACCGAGGGCACGGGGCCCCGCTCCACGATTCGGCCTGCGTCCATCACCGCCACGTCGTGGCAGACATGCCGAACCACGGCCATGTCGTGGGTGATGAAGAGACAGGCCATGCCGTCCTCTGCCTGCAGCGTGGTCAGCAGGTGCAGGATCCTGGCCTGCACGGAGACGTCGAGAGCCGAAGTCGGTTCGTCGCAGACCAGGAGGGCGGGGGACAGGGCGATGGCCCGGGCAATGGCGATCCGCTGTTTCTGTCCGCCCGAGAACGAATGGGGATACCGTTCCGCGGCGTCCGCATCGAGGCCGCACCGCTCCAGCAGAGTGACGACCCGGTCGCGCAGTTCCGATCCCCGGGCCGCATCGTGCACCAGCAGTGGTTCACCCACGATGTCACCGACCCGCATGCGCCCGTTGAGGGATCCCCCGGGATCCTGGAACACGATCTGCATCCTTCGCCGCATCGGTTTCAGTGCCCGCTCGGACAGTTCGAGCAGGGAGGTGCCTTCCAGGATCACCCGTCCGGCCAGGGCGGGAATAAGTCGAAGCACCGCACGGGCCAGCGTGGTCTTTCCGCACCCGCTCGACCCGACCAGACCGAGGGTCCGGCCGGCCTGCAGGGTGAACGACACATCGTTCACCACCGGTCGGGGAGTGGATGGGAACTGGACGCGAAGACCATCGACTTCGAGCAGGGGCTGGGGGGGCACGGCGGGTTCGGGCATGGAGGAATCCTGAAACCCTTGTACCCCATTCCTACTGCAACTGCGAGAGCTCGATCTCGAACGTGACGGGTTTCCACTCGTTCGACGCGTGGTCGAATCTCCACGCCTGCACCGTTGCGGTCTGCCCCGGCGGAATCGACGAGATCGAGGACTGGAGCTGGCGGACCGACTGGACCTCGACCCCGTTCACCTGGTGCACCACGTCTCCGGGCTCCATGCCGGCGCTGCGTGCCGGCATACCCTGCTGCGTGGAGGCGATCACCACCCCGCGACGCGTGTATCCGCGGGCACGGTGCAGGTCACCGATCCGTTCGCTGATTGCGATCACGTCGAATCCGATCCGTCCGGTTCCGTTTGTACGCGTGACGACCAGATCCTCCCAGTCGGATCCCTCGTCCGCGTAGCGCCAGATCCGGAGTTCCATCAGCAGATCGTCGTCCTGATGGATGGCCCGTTCCAGATCGTCGGCGGTCGCGACGGGTTCCTCGTCGTAGGTGGTGATGACGTCTCCGATCCGCAGGCCGACCTTCGCGGCGGGATGGGATCGGTCGAGTGCATGCACCAGCACGCCGTCGCCGCGGAACCGCTGGGGAGCACCCACGATCCTGGCGATCAGATCGTTCTGATCGAGGACACTGACCCCGAGGAATCCCTTGCGCACGACGCCGCTCTCGATCAGCTGGTTGGCGGCCGATTCGATCATGTCCAGCGGAATGGCCAGGCCGATGCCTCCGAACTGCCCGTCGTCGTCGTTGGTCGCGATCGCGGTGTTCATGCCGATCACGTGCCCTCGGTGATCGGTCAACGGACCTCCGGAATTACCCGGGTTGATGGCCGCATCGACCTGGATGAAGTTCTCGAATCCGATTCGTCGTCCCGTTCGCCAATACATGCCGACGAACCGTCCTAGGCCGGACACGATCCCGCTCGACATCGAGAACCGGAAGTCGAAGGGAGAGCCGAAGGCGAAGCAGAGTTCCCCCTGCTGGACCCGCTGGTCCAGGGGACGTCGGGTCGCCGGAATGATGTTCTCCGGGTCGATCCGGAGCACGGCGATGTCGGTGGTCGGATCTCCGCCGACCAGGGTCGCCTTGCGGATCTCGCCGTCGTACATCTGGACTTCGTAGTCGTCCCCGCCCTCGACCACGTGGAGGTTCGTGATCACGTGGCCGCGGTCGTCGTAGACCCAGCCGCTACCCGTGGACATCGGGATGGATCGTCCCTCCACGAACTGGATGCCGGTCACGTGGATGACCGACGGCCGCACGAAGTCGGCGATGTCGGTGGTCGCGCGGCTCAGTTCGGCGAGCACGCCGGAACCTTCCTCCCGGGCACCGTCGGTGCCGGGGAGTGCGTTCAGTCGCAGACCCGCCTGGCGGACGGTGGTCACGGTCTCCTGGTAGCGATGTTTCCGATCCATGTTCTCCAGGATGGGGAGCATGGTGATCGAGAGAAGCATCGCCAGGCCGGTCGTGATCAGGGCCGTGACGAGGATTCGTTGGAAGTGGTTCATTGGTGGAATCTCCACCATTGAGCATACGCGCGATCACGTTTCGCGGAGTGAATTTCCGGTCGCTTCGGGTCTCGAGCCTCCGGAGGCTCAGGAGGGGGTCGATTCCCGGATGTCGGGGTTCGTTCCCGGGGTCGCGGGGCCCGGGGCATCCGATCCCTTCATGCGGTAGGGATGGTCCCCGAGTTCATTCCCGGTCACCTTCCGCATCCACTCCCGGGCGGCATCCATGAGGGTGTCTCCGAGTTCGCAGATCGGTCGGGCGAACGCCGGCTGCCAGTCGGTGAGTCCCAGGATGTCCTGGGTCACGACGATCTGTCCGTGGCACGCGGTTCCCGCTCCGCAGCCGATGACGGGAACGGTGGTCGCGTCGACCACGGCCTGCGCAACCTCATTGGGAACGGCTTCCAGCAGCAGCATCACTGCGCCCGCCCCTTCCATCGCGACCGCATCGCGGACGATCTGCTCCATCGCCTCCGGTGTCCGCCCGGCGGCCCGGTAACCACCTTCCTGCTTGGCGGCCTGGGGTCGTGATCCGAGATGGGCGACGACGGGGACGCCGGCACGGGAGAGCTTCGACACAAGTTCCGTGAATCGTCCGTCGACCTCCAACTTCACCGCATCCGCCCGGCCTTCGGTGAGGAAGCGTCCCGCGTTCCGGATCGCCTCCGCGTCGTCGCACTGGTACGAACCGAAGGGCATGTCGCCCATGACGAACGTGTTCGGTGCTCCACGCTTGACCGCGGCGGTGATGACGAGCATGAAGTCCAGCGGTGCGTGGATGGTGCCGGGCTCGCCCAGGATCATCTCGGCCGCCGTGTCGCCGACCAGCAGCAGGGGGATGCCCGCCCGCTGCAGCCAACGGGCCGTGGTCGCGTCGTAGCAGGTCAGGCAGGCGAAGCGATCACCGTTCCGTGCGGCGCGGCGGAGCGTCTGCAGGGTCGTTCCGTGTCCCGACGGCGGGGTCGGCTTGGATTCGTAGGGGACTTCCTTCATTGCAACGCTCTAGTGTACACCACCCTCGGACATCAGAATTGAGGCCATTGCGAAGTGCTCGAGGTGACCGGTTTCAGGCCTCCGACGGCATCCACCTGATCGGGAGCGAGCAGGCTTCGCAGTCGATCCCTGGTCTTGTCCGAGTAGTCGTCGCGTTCGAAACGGATCCGGTCGGCCTCCCGACGGTCCTTTTCCCGCTGCTCGAGCTGGTCCATCGCGAATCCGCCGGTCCGCAGGGTGGGCATCCGTTCGAACACCCCGACCAGTCGTTCGCAGTACGCGTGGTACCGGGCATCGTACTCCTGCTGCAGTTCGTAGATCTCCGCCCGGACCCCGTCCTCGAGTTCATCGAGTCGTGACGCGGCCAGCAGCGGACCGGTCATCGAATGCGGATCGCGGTACACCGCCGGAAAGGATGCCATGCGGAATTCCTTCCCCAGTCGGACCCCGTCCTCGTGCGGCAGCACGTCGATCATGGCCGCCACACCGGCCCGGTTGCGCTCCAGTAGACTCCGCCGGATCTCCTCCTGCTCCTGCTGCGCCGCGGTCATGTCCTCCACCACGCTGTGGAGGTTCTCGAGCTCCTCCTCCTCGAAGCCGTCCGACTGCTGCATGATCATCTGGTTCATGAAACCGGCGATTCGTTCGTCGAGCGCCGCATTCCGTCGCAGGAGTTCGGTGGCCGGACCATGCCAGTCAGCCAGCGCATCGAGGGCCCGGCGCCGGTCGGATGGTTCCAGTTCGATCCCGGCGAGCAGTTTGAAGACGTTGATGGTCCAGCCCTGGTTCATTCCACCGCCCATGCGGTCCATGACGTTGGACATCATGCTGCCGCCCCCGGTCCGCTCCCGCTCCCGGCCCATGCGGTACCAGTCCAGAATCACCCGGTCCTCGGACCGTTCGACGGCCAGGATGAGATCGTCGAACAACCGGTCGTCGAGCTCCTGCATGTCGCTCCGGGAGCGGTCGACGAGTTCCTTCATGCTCCGCTCGAAATCGATGATCACCGCAGGATCCGCTCCCACGTTGCGGCCGCCCCCGGATTCGGTGGCCAGACGCATCATGGTCCGCTGCTGACCGGTCCGGAAGGCGCGTTCGACCTCCGCGGCGCCGCGGCGGTAGGTCTCGAAGAGCACCGCGACCACCTCGCGGCCCTCGACCTCGATCCGCAGGTCGTCGACCAGCCGATCGAGTTCGTCGTCGGACAGCGGTTCGGGTGCCGATCCGAAGAGGTCCATCGTGTCCCGGAGCTGTCCCGGTGCGGCACCCAGCAACACCGCGTCCTCCTCGGAGAAGAAGCCGTCGTCGGTTCCGACGGCGATGGCCACGGACACGTCGGGTTCCACCGCTTCCGTCTTCGTATCCGCCGGTAGCTCACCCCGTTGGTCGAGCATCGTCAGCCAGCGGGTGATTCCGTCCGGAGTGTGTCCACCGAGGATGTCCCGGAACCGACGCGCCGTCGTGATGTTCCGATTCCGCATCGCCAGACGGGCCCGTCCCATGGGGGATTCCGCCTCGTCCTCGGTCGTGAAGAAGAAGGTGGCTCCCCTGATGTCGTCGTCTTCCTCGACAAGCCGAACGATGTCCTCCATGTGCGGCCTGATCGCGGCGTCGTGTTCGGTGAGCAGCGCTTCGAGTCGTGGGACCTCCACGTCGTCGGCGGGAGGATCTTCGATGGTCTTGACGAGGATGCGCCGGAAATCCATGCCTCCGCTGCGGCCGTACGCCCGCTTCCAAACGTTCCACTCCAGATCACGGGCCATGCGTTCCGGCAGTTGCGACGCGATGGTGCGCATTCCTTCCCGGGCGTGGTCCCGGATTTTCGCCGTGGTGGACAACGCCCGGTCGTACGCCTCACGGTGCCTTCGGAGCTGTTCCGCCTCGTACGCCTCCATGTCCAATGCCGCATCCGAATCCGGAGATCCCATGCGGACCGGGCCCAGTTCCGTCTCCAACTCGCGTTCACGAACCCAGCCCTTGAGTCGCTGATCGAAGAGCAGTTGGGCCAGGCGGGTCCGCTCCCGTTCCCAGGCCGCCAGCGCCTCCTCGATCCCCCGGATCGAGTCGGGGTCCAGACGGTCCCAGGGGACCATCGTCCGCAGTTCGATCTTCACCCGGTTCATCGAGGGGGCGTAGTGGATCCAGGGCCAGTTCGCCTCCAGCAGCCGTTGCCGGGTACGCCAGTCCCGGACGATCTGCAGCCGCTCACGCTGCGTGGGACCGAGTCCGGGCTCGATGGCGTCGAGCAGCTCCTGTTCCACCGCCGCCATGCGTCGGTGCACCGCGCGGAAATCCGCGATCCGATCTTCGGCCACCCCTGGTTCG
This sequence comes from Phycisphaerales bacterium UBA854, assembly GCA_002295885.1. GTDB lineage: Bacteria > Planctomycetota > Phycisphaerae > Phycisphaerales > SM1A02 > UBA854. The sequence continues at coordinate 30,548 of DBGM01000051.1, read as the reverse complement.
GAATCCCGGAGTTGGATTCCGAAGACTCCCTCGTCCTCGATGAAGGCCGCGATCGGACCGTCCCGGAGCGCCATCATGTCCCGGAGGTACCGCTCATGCAGGGGCTGAACGGCCTTCAGCTGTTCGTTCGAGAGAGCGAGGGGATCGACCAGTTCCTGAAAAGCCCGCCAGTCCATCGGCTCCGGAAAGATGCCGCCGGTCCCCTGGGCGGGGCAGCGGGTCGTGGTGCAGGCCAAAGCGATCATCGTCGTGACCAGGGCGGAAATCAGATGACGAGTGTGCTTCATGTCGGTTCTCCGGTCTTCGACCCCGCATCATATCAGCGGCCCTTCGGACCCCCTTGGTATCGATCTTCTTCCGGCCGGAAGGATGATTTGAACGCCCTGTGGATAGGTCGAAACGCCCTCTTGGCAGTATCATGGTCCGCCATGAGCACCACTCGATCCCACCAGACTATCGAAATGGACATTGACAACTTCGGAAGGTACCGGGCGATGAACGGAAGCAACGCTTCGTACGCACCACGCGACGTGACGCGTGAATTCGGAGAGGACTACGGTTCTCGGATCTTTGCCGGCAACGTGATCCAGCGTCGCTTGGCACCGAATGTCCTCGACAAGCTCGAACGCACGATTCACTTCGGCACCAAGCTTGATCCAGAGATCGCCGACGAGGTCGCCGCCGCCATGAAGGACTGGGCGATCGAAAACGGATGCACGCACTACTGCCACTGGTTCCAGCCGCTCACCGGAGCGACCGCCGAGAAGCACGATTCGTTCCTGAGCTTCGATGGGCGTGGTGGTGTGATCGCGGAGTTCACCGGCGAGAGCCTCGTCCGGGGCGAACCGGATGCGAGTTCCTTCCCGACCGGAAACATCCGCGACACCTTTGAGGCCCGCGGATACACCGCATGGGATCCCACCAGTCCGGCCTTCATCACCATCAACGGAGGAGAGGCCACCCTCTGCATTCCGACCGTCTTCGTCTCCTGGACCGGTGAATCGCTCGACCAGAAGACGCCGCTGCTTCGATCCATCGAGGCGCTCAACACCCATGCGATGCGCATCCTCAAATCGTTCGGTTCCGCCGACGGCATTCATCGCGTGACCTCGACCCTGGGGTGCGAACAGGAATACTTCCTCGTGGACGAGGACGCCTGGTCCGAGCGTCCCGACCTGATGCTCTGCGGCCGCACCCTGCTCGGTGCCGATTCACCGAAGGGCCATCAGCTGGACGATCACTACTTCGGTTCGATTCCGCATCGCGTGCTGTCCTTCATGGGTGACGTCGAGGAGCGTCTGTATCTCCTCGGAATCCCCGCCAAGACCCGGCACAACGAGGTGGCGCCGGCCCAGTTCGAACTGGCACCGCTGTTCGAATCCACCAACCTCGCATGCGACCACCAGATGCTCACGATGAGCGTCCTGAAGAACGTCGCCCGTGAACACGGCATGGTGTGCCTGATCCACGAGAAGCCCTTCGCGGGGGTCAACGGATCCGGCAAGCACAACAACTGGTCGCTTTCGACCGACTCGGGCAAGAATCTGCTCTCGCCCAAGTCCAACCTGCAGTTCCTGTCCTTCGTGACGGCCGTGGTCCGTGCAATCGACCTGCACGCCGACATGCTGCGGGCGACCGTGGCCAATGCGGCCAACGATCTCCGCCTCGGAGCCAACGAAGCGCCGCCGGCGATCATCTCGATATTCGCCGGACACCTGCTCCAGTTCATGATCGACGAGCTGATCGCCGGCAAGACGATCCAGAAGGCCGAAGGTTCGTTCATGGAGCTCGGATCGGAGTCGCTTCCGAAGGTCGAGCGTCACGCCGGCGACCGCAACCGCACCAGCCCGTTCGCGTTCACCGGCAACAAGTTCGAGTTCCGCGCCGTCGGTTCGCAGGCCTCCGTCGCCTGGCCGAACACCGTGCTCAACACGATCATCGCCGAGTCGCTCGACCACATCGCCACCCGGATCGAGGAGGCCGTCGAGGACGGCATGGACGATGCCGCCCGCAACGCCGCCATCATGACGATCCTGCAGGATGTCATGAAGACGCACAGCCGGGTCGTCTTCAACGGAGACAACTACTCCGACGAATGGAAGCAGGAGGCCGAACGCCGCGGTCTGCCGAACCTCCGCAGCACCCCCGATGCACTGCCCGCGATGGAGACCGACAAGGCCAAGGCCCTGTTCGACGCCTACAACGTCCTCTCCGACAGCGAACTGGAGGCCCGCGTCGAGGTCCTCTACGAAAGCTACGTCACGGTCTGCGAGATCGAGGCCCGTACGCAGATGATGATGCTGAACACGATGGTCCTGCCGGCCGTGGCCCGCTACCAGTCCGAGGTGGGTGAATCGGTCGCGGCCTCCAACGCGGCCGGCGTCGAGTCCGCCGCGATGAAGTCTCGGCTCGAGGAACTCGTGGGGCTCACCGCATCGCTCTACGGATCGATCCAGGAGCTCGACGCGTTCCTGTCGGCCGAATTCGACTGTGTGAAGCAGCGTGCCGTCGACATCCGGGACACCCTGCTGCCCGCCATGGAGCGGGCCAGGACGTCCTGCGACGCGCTCGAGGGTCTCGTGCCGGCCGATCTCTGGCCGCTCCCGTCCTACACCGAACTGCTGTTCGGCGGACTGGCCTGATCATCCCTTGGTCTGATTCCTGACCGCTTCCATCGCTGCGGCGATGGCGTCCTGATCGCCGAGAAAGCGACGGTTCGCGGGTCGACCATCCGCATCGATGTCGTACACGATGGGAACTCCCGTGGGCAGATTCAGGCCGACGATCTCCTCGTCGGAGATTCCGTCGAAATGCTTGATCAACGCCCGGAGCGAGTTCCCGTGGGCCACGATCAGCACCCGCTGCCCGTCGGCGACCTGGGGTCGGATGACATCGTTCCAGTACGGCATCACCCGATCCACGGTGTCGGAAAGTGATTCGGAGCGGGGGAGTTCTTCGCGTGGCACGTCGGCGTATCGACGATCGTTGCCCGGCCAATCCGGATCGGACGGGTCCATGACCGGTGGAGGCGTGTTGTAGCCCCGCCGCCAGATCATGACCTGTTCTTCACCGTGTTCGGCGACGGTTTCCGCCTTGTTCAGCCCCTGCAGGGCCCCGTAGTGACGCTCGTTCAGCCGCCAGGTGCGATGGACGGGAAGCCACATCCGGTCGAGCTGCTCGAGGGTGATCCACATGGTCCTGATCGCCCGCTTCAGCAGCGAGGTGTGCACGACGTCGAAGTCGTAGCCCTGGTCGGCGAGCAGCTGGCCCGCCCGCTCGGCCTCCCCGGCCCCCTGTTCGGTCAGATCGACATCGACCCATCCGGTGAACCGATTGGCCTTGTTCCAGAGACTCTGTCCGTGTCGGATGAGAACGAGCTGCTGCATGCCACTACTCCAGGTCAACGACCACGGGTCCGTGGTCGGATACTTCCAGCGCGGCTTCGCGGTCGACGTGCACACCGCGGAATCGTCTGCGGGCCGCTCCGTTGAGCAGAACGTAGTCGATGCGCCAACCGCGATCAAGAACTCTCGCCTGTCCGCGGTTCGACCACCAGGTGTAGGGACCCTCGATGTCACCCGCGACTTCGCGCACCGTGTCGAACCATCCGGAGGAAACCAGTCCGTTCATCCATTCCCGCTCGTGGGGAAGGAATCCCGAGGTTTTCTGGTTCGATCGCCAGTGGTAGATGTCCTGTTCGCACCGGGCGATGTTGAAGTCGCCCGCGATCAGGACCGGTTTCCGACGTCGCCGCAGCCAGTCGGCCCACGTCACGAACTGCTTCATCCACCGTTCCTTCTTGCGCTGCGCCTCGGGGCTCGAGGCGCCGGCGGGGAGATAGATGTTCACCAGCATCACATCCTCGAATCGGGTGACCAGCACCCGACCCTCCGGATCGGCCGCCCCGTCGATGCCGGTGCCCACATACTCCAGCGGCTGCCGGGCGAGAGTTGCGGTTCCTGAATATCCCTTCCGCTCGGCGGGATGCCAGTGGACGTTCCAGCCCTCGGGCGGGTTCCATTCGTCGGGAAGCTGCTCGGGGAGGACCCGTATCTCCTGGAGCATGCACGCATCGGGATCAAGCCGGGCGATGTGCGATTCGTAGCCTTTTCGCAGTGCGGCCCGCAGTCCATTCACGTTCCAGGTGAGAATACGCATCGCAAGCCACTGTAGCAGGGTTGCCTCTGTCCTATCCGACGGTGAGAATGGACGGTTCGACCCGAATGGAGATCCCGATGTCATACCGCGTACGACTGTTCTGTCTTTCCCTGCTCCTGTCCGGATGCCACACCATGCACGATCCGACTCCCCCCGATGCCCCCGAGCGACCGGTCCGCACGACGACCCACGGCGACGTGCGCGTCGACGAGTACGCCTGGATCCGCGAGAAGGAGAACCCGGAGGTCATCGAATATCTCGAACGGGAGAACGCCTACGCCGACGCCCGGATGAGCCACACCGCCCAGCTGCAGGAGACCCTCTACGAGGAGATGCTCGGCCGGATCAAGGAGGACGACACCGACGTGCCGTGGCGGAAGAACGGCTACCTCTACTACGACCGCACCGAGGAAGGTCGTCCGTACCGGATCATCTGCCGCCGCAAGGGCACGATGGACGCCCCCGAGGAGATCCTGCTCGACGTCAACGAGCGAACCCGGGAGGGCGGGTACATCAACGTGACCGCACCCACCGTCAGTCCGGACGGTCGTCGGTTCGCATGGCTCGAGGACACTTCCGGCTACGAACGCTGCGACCTCTACGTCAAGGATCTCGACACCGGCGAGATCGTCGAATCGTCGCTCCACGAACTCAGCCCGTGGTCGCTGGCCTGGGGTAGCGACAACGAGACCCTCTTCTACACCCGGCAGGACGAGACCAATCGGCCCGACCGGGTCTATCGGCACCGCATCGGCACGGACCCGTCGGCCGACGAACTCGTCTTCCACGAACCCGACGGCCGCTACTTCGTCGGCATCGACCGCAGCCGCAGCGGGGACTGGCTGGTCCTGGGCATCGGTTCCAAGATCACCAGCGAGTACCACGTCCTCGCCGCCGACGATCCCTGGGGGGAGTTCGAGGTGGTCGCACCGCGCCGGCAGGGCATCGAGTACTCCGTCGAGCAGAGTGGGGACACCTTCTACATCCTGACCAACGAGGACGCGATGAACTTCAAGGTCGTCGCCGCTCCCACGTCGTCGCCCGGCATCGAGCACTGGGCGGAGCTGGTGCCCCACGACGAGGACGTCTACATCCTCGGCGTTGACGCGTTCCGCGATCATCTGGTGCTCTCGCAGCGCCGCGACGGCTACCGTGAACTGAAGGTGATCGATCTCCGGGATGGTTCGTCCCGCGTGCTCGAGCTGCCGGAACGGGTCTCGACCGTCCGGCCCAACGTGAACGCGGAGTTCGACACGGATGTCTACCGATTCGGCTACACGTCGATGACCACGCCCTCGTCGATCTACGAGGAGCATCTCGACACCGGCGAGCGCTCCCTGCTCAAGCAGGACGAGGTGCTGGGCGACTTCGATGCCTCCGACTACGTCGCCCGTCGAATCACCGCGACATCCGGCGACGGGACGGAAATTCCGATCTCGATCGTCCACCGGCGGGGCATCGAACCGGACGGTACGAATCCCGTCCTGCTCTACGGCTACGGATCCTACGGGTCCTCCATGGATCCCCGCTTCTCGTCCGCCCGCATCTCGCTCCTCGACCGGGGAGTCGTGTTCGCCATGGGCCACATCCGCGGGGGCAGCGAGATGGGTCGACACTGGTACGAGGACGGCAAGTTCCTGAAGAAGCGGAACACCTTCGACGACTTCATTGCCTGCGCCGAGACGCTCCGGGACACCGGCTGGGCGCATCCGGACCGGATCGCCATCGAGGGTGCATCGGCGGGTGGTCTGCTCATCGGAGCCACCATCAACATGCGTCCCGAACTGTTCTGCGCGGCCCACGCCGGCGTCCCGTTCGTCGATGTCATGAACACGATGCTCGATCCCTCGATCCCCCTGACGGTGATTGAATACGAGGAGTGGGGGAATCCGAACGATCCGGTGTACTACGACTACATGAAGTCCTACTCGCCGTACGACAACGTCACGGCCCAGTCGTACCCGAACCTGCTCATCACGGCGGGGCTCAACGATCCCCGGGTGCACTACTGGGAGCCGGCGAAGTGGACGGCCCGCATGCGCGATATCGCCACGGGGGATTCGATGCTGCTGCTCAAGACCAACATGGGCGCGGGGCACGGCGGATCCAGCGGCCGGTACGAGTACCTTCGGGAGATCGCCTTCGAATTCGCCTTCATGCTTGATCACCTCGACGCGACGGAGGTCATCGAAGGTGATCGGTGAACTCGCGGCGATCGGCGCGGCGTCGTGCTGGGTCGTCACTGCGCTGGCCTTCACCGAAGCCGGACGTCGGGTCGGTGCGACGGTCGTCAATGTGACCCGGCTCTGGGCCGCGTTGGCCATCCTGCTGGTCGTGCACGGACTGTTCTTCGGATCGTGGTGGCCCGAGGTGCCCGCCTCGTCGTGGTGGTACCTCGGTCTGTCCGGCGTCATTGGTCTGGCGTTGGGTGATCAGTTTCTCTTCCGCGCCCTGGTGGACGCCGGTCCCCGGATCAGCACCCTGATGATGACCGTGGCGCCGGCGCTGACCGCGGTAATCGCCTGGCCGGTCCTCGATCAGCCCTTGGGCTGGCTGGCGATGCTGGGCATCGTCGTCACCCTCGGCGGCATTGCCTGGGTGGTCTGCGAACGGCGGACCGGGGATGCGGGACGCGAGTATCCGAACCCCGCTCGGGGCGTATTCCTGGGATTCCTCGGAGGCATCGGGCAGGCGGTCGGACTGATCCTCGCCAAACTGGGCATGGACGGAATCGACGGGCAGACGATCGATCCCTGGACCGCTACCCTCGTACGCATGATTCTGGGCACGCTGTCGGCCACCCTGCTGATGGCGGCGCTGATGGGAACGCGCAGCATGGACCGCGGCACGAACGAATCCACCGCGCAGCGGGGACTGGGCGTCGTCTCGGTCCTGATCGTGCTGGGTGCGATCTTCGGGCCCGTGCTCGGGGTCTGGCTGAGTCTTGTCTCGATCGATCGCGTCGATGCCGGTATTGCGGCGACGTTGATGAGCCTGTCACCGATCTTCATCTTGCCCGTAGCCCGGCTGGTGGAAGGCGAGCACATCACCGCGCGGGCCGTGCTGGGTGCGCTGATCGCCGTCGTCGGGGTGGGGCTGCTCTTCCTAGCGGGCGGGGACGCGCCGGAGGAGGTCGATCCTCAACTCAGCAGATACGACAGATCCGCACCGTCCTGCACATCCAGCGGCTGATCGCCGCGGCGGAAGAGCCTGGCCGAGGAACCGATGAGCGATACGGAGTCGCCGTCGATCTCGAGCAGTCCGCCCTCCCAGAGGCCCAGCACCGGCGCCTCGTTCATCTCATGGAACTCGCGGATGCGGTCGTCCCGGGTCTCCCCGAAATGCTCGACGAACCCGTCGCCGGACTTCACATGGATCTGGCCGTCGTAGTAGTGGGCGTTGACCTGGAAGGGCACCAGTCCGAGGGTCTCGAACGATGCCGGCATGGTGATCGGCATGTCGTTCGTGGTCTGCATCGTCGGGCACGCCACGTTGGTGCCAGCGCTGACGCCCATGTAGGGCAGTCCATCGCGGACCCGACGCCGGATCGTCTCGAGCACACCATGGCGGTGGAGATCGGATGTCAGACGGAAGGTGTTGCCGCCGCCGATGTAGATGCCTTCGCACGACTCCACGGCGGCCACCGGATCCTCGAAGGTGTGGATGCCCTCCAGGACGTAACCGGCGTCCAGCCCCTTCTCGTGCATGAGCTGCACGTACCGGTCGTGGTCATTGAGGGCCCACGGTACGAACAGGATCCGTTCGACGTCGCCGAAGTGGGTCCGCATCCGATCCCGGTAGATCGCCTTGCGTTCCTCGGTCCTGAAACCACCGCTGCCCAGCAGGAGTCGCATTGCTCTTCCTTTCATTGAAGTTCCCCAGCCTACCACGGGCCGGTCGGTGGTAGTCTCGTGGTCATGCTGTTTCTGGTTCTCGCATCGTCGATCGGGGCAACGCCGCTTCCTGCGTTCCAGCAGTACTGCTTCGATTGCCACGGTGACGGGACGGCGAAGGGGGGGCTCGACCTGGAACAGGTCCTGGCCGCCGCCGACCCGGCCGACGCCGACGCGTGGCTGGCGATCCGCACCAGACTCCGCTCCCGCGACATGCCGCCGACGAACTTCGATCGACCCGCCGACGAGGACTACCTCCGGATGCAGGAGTGGGTCGAGGGACGCATCGAACCGCTCGCCCGCGCCGCCGCCTCGCCCGGACGGGTGGGCCCGCGACGGCTGAACAACGTGGAGTACCAGCGGATCATCCGCGATCTGTTCGACGTGGAGATCGACGTCGCCGACCGCTTCCCCGCCGACGGGGTCGGGGAGGGATTCGACACCACCGCCGACGTGCTCTCGCTTCCGCCGCTGCTGCTGGAGAAGTACTTCGACGCCGCCGAGGAGGTGGCCCGTCGCGCGATCCGGGACGAGTCGCATCCCGGGTGGGAGGAACGCCGGATCGAGGCGCGGGACCTGGATGTCCGTGGTCGGGTGTCGGATCGGACGGGTTTCCGATGGATGACGTCCCGCGGTGCCGTCGGCTCCTCCTGGTCGCTGCCCCGCGACGGGACCTATCTGATCCGGTTCGGCGCGTTCGGTCAGCAGGCCGGTCCCGATCCCGTGCGACTCGAACTCCGGGTGGACGGCAAGCGCAAGGATGTGGTGGATGTACCCGTATCGCAGGCCGAAGCGGGGACCTACGAGCGTCGGATCGATCTCCGGGAAGGGGAGACGTCCGTGGAACTCGTCTTCGTCAACGACTACTACGAGCCGGACGATCCCGATCCCGCCCAGCGGGACCGGAACGCCGCCGTGCAGTGGATGGGCGTGACCGGACCGATCGACCGGGTGCGTCCCACTGAGTTCCAGCGGAACCTTCCGGCGGTCCGGGCCGGCGAATCCAACCGGTCGCATCTGGGCCGCATGCTCGCGCAGGTGCTGCCGCGGGTCTGGCGTCGACCGGTCGAACCGGCGGAGGTGGAACGACTGGTCGATCTGTCCGACGAAACCTGCTCCGTCGATGCAAGCATGGAGGACCGCCTGCGCGTCTGTCTGACCGCGATGCTGGTCAGTCCGTCCTTCCTCCTGCGCACCGAGGATGAACCAGAGGGCGAAGCATCCCGCCTCCTCCACGGTCACGAGATTGCGGTCCGCATGGCCTCCTTCCTCTGGAGCTCCACGCCGGACCGGGAACTGCTGCGCGCCGGCTTTGCCGGCGAGCTGCACGATCGCACCGCCCGGCTTCTGCAGACCAGACGAATGCTCGCCGATCCCAGATCCCGCTCCCTCGCCGAGCAGTTCGCCACCCAGTGGCTGCAGATCCGCTCGCTTCCCGAGCTCACGCCCGATCCGGGTCGGTTTCCGGGTGTTAGCGCGGAACTGCTCGAATCGATGAAGGAGGAGACGGTGAGCTTCTTCGACGAGATCGTCCGACGCGACCGGCCGGTCTGGGATCTGCTCGACGGGGACTATACCTACGTGGATGCTCCGCTCGCCGATCACTACGGACTCGAGCTGGAACGGGGGGCGTCGGAGATGATCCGGATCGACCTCGCAGCCGATCGGCCGCGGGGGATCTTCGGCCACGCCAGCATGCTCACCGCGACGTCGAATCCGACCCGCACGGCTCCGGTGAAGCGGGGCAAGTGGATCCTCGAGGTGCTGCTCGACGATCCACCGCCGCCACCACCACCGGGCATCGACGCCCTGCCGGAGGCCGAAGGTGCGAATGAGCAGCTCGGACTTCGCGAACTGATGTCGCTGCACAACTCCGATCCCGCCTGTCGTGCGTGCCACGCCAGGATGGATCCGCTCGGCCTGGCCATGGAATCGTTCGATGCGGTGGGGCGGATGCGCAGTACGGACGAGATCGGTGAGCTCGATCTCAAGGCGGAACTGCCCGATGGAAGGGTCTTCGAGGGGGTGGGGGGCCTGCAGGAGGTCCTTCTCGGAGATCCAGCCTTCCTTCGTTCATTGGCCCGTCATATGCTGGTGTTCGCACTCGGACGACCGGTCGGATTCAATGATGAAGCCCTGCTCCTGGATCTGGTCGACGTACTCAAGGAGGACCCACGCATGCAGCGACTGATCATCGAGATCATCGAGTCCGATGCGTTCCTCCGACGAGCAGCCCCCGAGGACGCGGCATGAACGGATCCGGACCCACCCGACGCACGATGCTCCGAGGCCTCGGCACCACCATGGCCCTGCCCTGGTTGGAAGCCATGTCGACGTCCGTCGCCGGAGCGGCCTCGAGCGTGGCCGCGTCGACCGGTGGTGGTCCTCCCGTGCGACTCGCCTTCCTGTTCGTACCCAACGGCGTGCACGCGCCGCACTGGGCTCCGACCGGGACGGGAACCGACTGGACGCCTTCGCACCTTCTCAAGCCGCTGGAACGGGTGCGTGAGCACGTCTCGGTGCTCAGTGGACTCGCCCACCACAACGCGAAGGCGTTGGGAGACGGTCCCGGCGATCACGCGCGATCGTCCGCCTGCTTCCTGACCGGAGCCCATCCCTACAAGACGTCCGGAGCGAACATCTCCGCGGGGGTCTCCGTGGATCAGATCGCGGCGAGCCATCTCGAAGGACAGACCAGATTCTCGTCCCTCGAACTGGGGTGCGAAGGGGGACGCCAGTCGGGGCAGTGCGACTCCGGCTACTCGTGCGTGTACTCCACCAACATCTCCTGGCGCTCGGCGAGGACGCCGAACGTCAAGGAGACGAATCCGCGGCTCGTGTTCGAACGGCTTTTCTCGCTCGGACCCGGTCGCGAGACGCTGGAGGCCCGGTACGAGCGGATGCGTCGTCGGCGCAGCATCCTGGACTACGTCCGGGAGGACGGCCGCCGACTGGCCGCCCAGCTGGGGCGCGCCGATCGACTTCGGCTCGACGAATACTTCGAATCAGTCCGCTCCCTCGAGCGTCGGATCGAACTGGTCGAGACGATGGAGCAGGATCCCGCCCAGTTGACGACCTTCGAACGGCCCGAGGGCATCCCCGGCGACTACCGGGAGCATCTCGACGTCATGTCGGAGCTGATGATCCTCGCCTTCAAGCTCGATCAGACCCGCGTGGCAAGCTTCATGTGGGCCAACGAGGGTTCGAACCGTTCCTTCCCCTTCCTCGACGTGGCCGAGGGGCACCACCAGCTCTCGCATCACAAGGGCGACCAGACGATGATCGACAAGATCCGTCGGATCGACCGCTTCAACGTGGGCCGGTTCGCCCGGTTCGTGGATCGGCTCGCCAGCGAGCCCGAGGGGGACGGCACCCTCCTGGACAACTGCATGGTGGTGTACGGAAGCGCGATCGGGGACGGCAACCGCCACAACCACGACGACCTTCCGGTCCTGCTCGCGGGCGGGGGAGGCGGCACGCTGGATCCCGGTCGACACGTCGCGTTCGAGTCCGGCACGCCGTTGTGCAATCTCTACACGTCGCTGCTGGACCGGATGGACGTTCCGGTGGACCGGTTCGGAGATTCGACCGGTCGGCTCTCGGGCCTCTGATCCGATTCAGTTTCCGGCGGCGTCCGTTCCGGACGCCAGGGACCGGTGCGTCGACTGCAGCACCAGCAGACCGTACGCGGTGCCGTACGGGTGACCGTATCCGTACAGGGGATAGTCGAACCAGCTACCCGCCGGATCCTGCACGTCGATCATCACGTCCTGCAGCCAGAGGGCCAACTCTCCGCGTGACGGTTCCTCGAGCTCCTCGATGACCATCCCCGCGTAGTAGTGTCCGAAGAAGTAGTAGTAGCCCGACGTCGAGTAGTAGGCCTCGTGCGGGATCTTCCGTCCCCGGCCGATCTCGATGTAGTGGTGGTCGCGACGCAGCGCCTCCACGCCCGCCTGCATCTGCTCGAGCGTGATGTTCCGTTCGAGTTCATGCAGGGAGAGGTTGCACGGCTGGGACCGGCCGAGCGAACCTTTGAGCATGTTGTAGGGTGCCTGTGGGCGGTACTGCGCGTAGGTGCCGTAGGCGTAGGCTCCGTTGGGCAGACGCATCCGTTCCACCGCCTTGATGCCGTCCTCGACCATCTGCGGATCGACTTCGAATCCACGTGCCCGCGCTTCCTCGAGCGCAAGCAGCACTGCGGCGGTGTTGAAGCTGGTGCTCTGGTCCCCACTCGGATTCTCGAGGATGTACTCGAAGTCGTAGTATCCCCACCCCCCGTCGAGTCCCTGCCGGTCCCGCAGGATGTCGATCTCGCGTTCGATCACCGCGACGATCCGGTCCCGGGATCCCGCAAACCGGGGGTCGTCGACGACCCGGCACAGAGCGGAAATCATGTACGTGTGCGTCCAGATGTCGTAGAAGGTGTTTCCGCTGGCCTTGCCGACCTCGGGCATCGTCACCAGATGCTCCACGCCCCGCTGCAGACTCGCTTCGGCCGCGGGATCGGTGCGGCTCGGCTCCACGAGACTCATGACCCCCAGCGCGGAGGTCGCTCCGCCGAAGGCCTGATGGCTCGACTGGGTGTCGAGGTAGATCTGGTACGGACGCGACGCGTCGATCGTGCCCCAGGAACCGTCGGGGTTCTGGTGTTCGATCATCCATGCCACGGCCGCATCCTGCGCCTCGACGGCGGTGCGTCGTGGTCCTTGGCAGCCGGCGAGCACGGCGAGCAGGGTGAATTCGATCAGGAGTGATCCGCAACGCACGGTGCTACTCGTCCTCTCCGCCGGTCAGCACGACAACGTCGCCGTTCTTCAGCCCGGACAGCACCACGACGTCCGTGCCGTTGTCGAGGCCGAGGACGACGTCCTGTTCGATGGTGTTCTCACCCCGCTGCACCAGGACGTGGGTGCGATCTCCATCGTGCTGCACGGCCTCCATCGGCACGGTCAGGACGTTCCGGAAGCTTCGGCTCGCCTTGACGTTGCAGGCGATGCCCAGCCGGAGTCTATCATCCTCGGACTTCATCTCGACCTCGATCGGGAACGAGGTGGAGGATCCGGAGGGGGAGCCGATCAGGCCGATGGACCGGATGGTCCCGTCGAAGCCGAATCCCGGAAAGGCGGGTACCTCGACGTCGACGGCCATGCCTTCCTGCAGGACGTTGAGATCGATGGCGTCGATCTTCCCCTTGAGGGCCAGCTGGCTCAGGTCGTGTACCTGTGCGAAGCCCTGCTGCATTCCGAGCGTGTCGCCCGTCTCGAGGTTGATGCGAGTGAGGACACCATCGATGGGCGCCGTGACGGTGAAGCGTTTCCGGTCGGCCTCGAGATCGTCGAGCCGCTCCTGCAGCTTGTCGAGGGCACGGCGTTCACCGGCGAGATCGAGTTCCCGTCGCATCATGGCCAGTTTCTCGCGGATCTTGGCGTGCTCGAGGTCGGTCGCCTTCCATCGTGCGCCGTCCTTGATGTCGATGACGCGGTCCGGAAAGTCGTACTTCTCGAACAGCGTGTGTTCGGTCTTCGCCATGGCGAAGCTCCGCTGCGACTGGTTCAGGCTGCGCTTGGCCCGGTTGAGCACGATGTCCTTCGTCTGGTCGGCCAGGGTGGTGTCGCCGTACATCTCCTGGAGTTGACGGAGCTCTTCGTCGGCATCATCGACCCGGAACTGGCTGTATTCCAGACTCATCTGCTGGCGCTGCTTCATCATGTCGGCGCGGAATCGTTCGAAGAGCTCGAGATCCCGCTGGGCCCGCTCCTCGGACTTGACCGTCCGCTCCATCGAGATGGCCATGGATTCATCTTCGATGGCCCGTGTCCGATCCGCGATCTCGATCTGGACCTTGCGCTCCTCCAGGGCGATCTTCGCATCCCGGATCGCCTCGTCGATCTCGGTGGTGTCGAGCCGGAGGATGACGTCGCCCTTGCGGACGGTGCCGGAACGGACCAGCACCTCGGCGATCTCGGCGGACCGGCTGTACTGTTCCGCACCGATCTTGACCGGTCGGGATCGGTTGGTCTCGAGTCGCAGCATTCCATCCCACGTCTTCTCGAGCGTGCCGAGCTTCACAGTGTGGAGTTCATTCACCGGGGCCGGTTCGGTCGATTCGTCGGCGAGGACCGGGACGGCGAGGCAGGAGAGCAGCGTGCTGACGGTCACCGTCATGATCGCGGTGGTTTGGGAGCGTGGCATGGGCAGACCTTTCTCATTCGAACGCATCCGCTTTCCATTCGAAGCGGGCACGAGTCACGATAGCACCTCTGTCAAAGGTCGGGTGCCCTGTTATCGTGGACCGAATGAGTACGCACCCCCAGCCCGACCCCGGTGACTGGGCCATCGCCATCCACGGCGGGGCCGGCGCGATCCCCCGTGATCTCCCCGAGGAACGGAAGGAGGCTTGTCTCGCGGCCCTGCGCCGCATCCTTGCCTCCGGACGGCGGCTGCTGGCCGACGGTGCCGCCGCCCTGGACGTCGTCGAAGCGGTGGCCCGCCTGCTCGAGGACGAGCCGATGTTCAATGCGGGACGCGGTGCGGTCTTCACCCGTGACGGTCGACACGAACTCGAAGCGTCGATCATGGACGGGGTCACCGGACGATGCGGTTCGGTCTCCAACCTCGAGACGGTCCGGAATCCAGTGTCGCTTGCGAGACTGCTGATGGACCGGACCCCGCACGTCATGATCGCCGGTGCGGGGGCGGAACGGTTCGCGGACGACATGGGCGTCGAGCGCGTGCACAACGAATGGTTCGACACGCCGCACCGGCGGGAGGAGTTCGAACGGGTGGGAGGATTCGATCCCGTCCTGCAGGAGGGATCCACCATCGGAGTCGTCGCGCGGGACGAGGCGGGAGGACTGGCCGCCGCGACCTCCACCGGGGGAATGAACGGAAAGATGCCCGGTCGGGTCGGGGACACGCCGATCCACGGGGCGGGGAACTGGGCCGACGATGGCTGCGCCGTTTCGTGCACCGGACACGGGGAGGAATTCGTTCGTCACGCCGCGGCACTGCGGATCGCGACGGGACTCGGCACCGCGGGAACGCTGTCCGAATCGATCCACGACGTTCTTTCGGGGATGCCGGCGGAGGTCGGCGGCGTCATCGCAGTGGGAACGGAGGGGCCGCCGGTCCTGTCGTTCACTTCGCAGGGCATGTACCGTGGCTGCGCTGACGCCTCGGGCCGGTCTACGGTCGCAATATGGGAGGACATGACGTGAAGAATCTGGATTCCGAACGGATCATCTACCGCAATGTGCAGCCCGGAACGTTCGTCCGGATCACCATCGGGGTGGTCGGGATCGTCCTGCTGGCCCTGTCCATCGTGTCCAATCCGTACATCTACATCTGCCTCGGGGTCCTGGTGATCTGCTTCCTGCTCTTCCACTCGCTTTCGACGGAGGTCACGGAGTCTTCGATTCGAATCCGCATGGGCATCGGGGTGATCCATCGCACGATCCCCATCGCACGGGTCCGGAGCTGCGTCACCGCCCGGACCCCGTGGTACATCGGGTGGGGGATTCGACTGATCCCCGGACGGTGCTGGCTGTGGAACGTGTCCGGCTTCGATTCGGTCGAACTGGAATACCAGGACGGTGGACACTTCCGCATCGGAACGGATACGCCGCGTGAACTGGCGGAAGCGATCGACGAGGCGATCGCACTCCAAAACCACGACGACCCGGTGGAAGCCGGGCCGTCGTGCTCGATTGAGGGATGCGGTTCTGGACCGGTCCCGCTCACCTCCAGTGTTCGAGGACCATCAGCAGATCCATGACGTTGACGTACCCGTCGTCGTTCAGATCCGCATCGCACCGCCCCTGGCAGCCGCCCCAGTCCTCGATCACGCTCAGAAGATCCATCACGTCGACACGCCGGTCACCGTTCGCGTCGCCCGGCTGCGGATTCTGACCGCTGTTGGGATCCGGGGTGCCGTCGAGGCAGTCGATCCAGAGTTCCTGTCCACCCAGAGCCAGGGTGTGGACCGTGCCGTCGAGCACCATCTTGCCGCAGTCGTTCCCGAGACCGCCGTAGGGGATGGTGACCAGAACGCCGCCCACCACCACGCCGTCGAGATCGATGAAGTCGCCGACGTTGCGGAAGTCGCCGTTGATGGACACATTGATGTTGCCGCCGTACTCGCCGAACTGGATGCTGACGTCCGTCATGGAGCCGATCGAGGAGGCGAAGTCGTGCTCCACGACCTCGTTGTTGCAGTTCAGTTCGTTGTCTGCGGCGCAAGCCAGGCCGGTGTTCATGACCGTCACCGATCCGTTGGTCCAGGATCCGCCCGCGTACTGGAACGGACGGACGTTGCACAGGATGCCGCCGGTCACGAAGGTGTCGCCGGTGAGGTACACGTCGCCGAGCGTCAGGTCCTCGTAGCCGTACTCGCACGGATCGTTGGCGGTGGTGTAGTTGTCGATCCAGAGCTCCTGGCCGCCCAGTTCCAGCTTCTGCACGAGGCCGTGGATCTCCACGACTCCGCAGTCGTGTCCGGATCCGCCGGCCAGGACGTGGAAGTCCGCGCCGCCGATGTTCATGCCGTCGAGATCGATGAAGTTGGCGACGTTGTGGAAGTCGCCGTTGATCGAGACATTGAGATTTCCGCCGTGCTCGCCGAAGTTGAAGCGGACGTAGGAGGGGACGGTTCCCGAGGCTCCGTAGTTGAAGGCGGCCGTGATGTTGTTGAGTCCGAGCTCTTGGTTCGGAGTGCAGGCCAGGCCGGCGGTGTCGATGTCCGCTTGTCCGGCGCTCGTCCAGGTCCCGGTTCCCCACTGGAAGGGGGCGAACTCCATGGGAATGCCCTCGGAGGTGGCGGTGTCACCGACGCCGTAGATGGCACCGAGCGGAAGATCCTCGTATCCGGGGGTGGCGAGGACGGTGGAGGCTCCGGAGAGCAGCAGGCCGGTGAAGAGCAGTGTTGCGGTGTGAGTTCGGTTGGTCATGGTGTGGTTCTCTTGATGCGTGGTCCAGATCGGAAGGCGATACGATTCCTTCCTGAAAGGGACTGCGTCCCCCGCGGGGGTGATCTCGCACTTGATTTGAAAAACGCTTTCAGACGTCTCTGAAGGCGGTTTTTCGGGGATGTTCTCGCGGTACCATGCACCGGTCCCGGTCCACGCCGGACGGGGCTGGCCAGACCATGCAGGAGCCGATCAATGAGCAGTGGATTCCAGGAACGCGAAGAGGGCAACGAGGCCAAGTTGAAGCATGACGGGGAGGTCCATTTCAGGATCCAAGCCCGCCGTGACAAGCTGCTCGGCGAATGGGCGGCCGGGCAGATGGGCCTCGAGGGCGATGCGGCGGAGAGCTACCCGATCGATCTCGTCAAGGCCGACATTAGGGAGCCCGGTGACGAGGATGTCCTCGACAAGCTCAAGGCCGACTTCGCAGCGCACGGCGTGGACGTCTCCGAGGAGATGATCTGTCAGAAGATGGCGGAACTCGAATCGGTCGCCACCGATCAGGTGCACGGTGAGGGCTACGGCACCGACGACTGAATCGCGGGAGCGACGTCATCAGGCTCAATCTCAGCGAACGACCTCTGGTCCGACTGTTCACCCTGTGCGTGCTCTACGTCGCACAGGGGATTCCCTACGGATTCGTGACCGTGACCCTTGCGGCCTATCTGGCCGAGCGGGGATTCGATGCCGGTGCGATCGGGGCCCTGGCCGCCGCCGGCACGCTGCCGTGGACCTTCAAGTGGGTGTGGGGGCCGATGATCGACCGGTTCGGCATTCCCTCCATGGGTCGCCGACGTCCCTGGATCCTGCTCGCACAGACGGGCATGATCCTCTCCATCCTGGCGATGGCTCTGATTCCATCCATCACGGATCATCTTGCGCTGCTGGGCTGGATGATCTTCGTGCACAACATCTTCAACTCGTTGCAGGACGTGTCCGTCGATGCACTGGCGGTCGATCTGCTCCGTGAGGAGGAACGGGGACGCGTCAGCGGCCTCATGTACGGTTCCAAGTTCATCGGGACCCTGATCGGCGGTGCGGTGCTCAGCCGGGTGCTCACTGCCGGCGGCTTGAACGGGGTCTTCGTCTGGCAGGTCGTGATTCTCGCGTGCATCATGCTGCTCCCGCTGCTGCTGCGGGAACGGCCGGGGGAACGACTCCTGCCGTGGACCAGCGGAAGCACGCAGCTCAAGCCGTCCGAGTCGCTCTCCGATTCGGTGGAGGTGCTCTTCAGGCGGCTGGGGCGGGCCTTCAGTCTCCGCTCGACGGTGATCGCGGGGCTGATCGGGCTGGGGATGTTCATCGCCAACGGTGCGCTGGGTCCCGTCCTGCAGGTGTTCTACCAGGAGGATCTGGGGTGGGCCCGCACCGACTACACCGACATCAGCGGAGGGTGGGGGGTCTTCATGGGGCTGGCCGGTGCCATGGGCGGCGGCTTCCTGGCGGACCGGTTCGGCGCCAAGCGCATCATCGCCGTGGGCACGATCGGTCTCGGGGTCTGCTACCTGGCCTTCGGTGCGATGTCTCCCGACGTCGTCGGTGCGGGATGGTTTGCGTGGAGTTCCAAGGGAGCGATGACGGTGTTCATCCTGGCCGAAGGGCTGCTGGTCTCCCTTGCGACCGTCGGTCTCTTCTCCATGTACATGACCGTCTCGTGGCCGATCGTGGCCGGCACCCAGTTCACGGCGTACATGGCATTCCTGAATCTGAGCACCACCATCGGACAGTCTCTGGCGGGCGTGGTCGGTGATTTCGACCTTGTGCTGCTCGGTTTCGCGCTGGGGGCCTTCCAGATCCTGCTGATCCTTCTGCTTCCGCTCATCGATGTCCACCAGACCCGACGGGTGCTCGGCGACGGCCGAACTTGAAGGACGTCCTGATCGCGGGGAGAATCATGACATGAAACACAAGATTCCCACCATCCTGACCATCATCGTCGTCGGCCTCGGCGTCCTCTTCGTCATCGGACTCCGCGTCGTCGACGTGATCGCCAAGAGCGTGATCGACGGCCAGGTCACGGACATCCTGGGCGTGGAGTCGCGTGTCGGAGGGGTGAGCCTCGGTGTGCTCACATCCGACTCGTCCTTCACGGACATCACGATCAAGAATCCCCCGGGATTCGACTACGACTACATCCTGACGGTGGATCGTGCGGAAATCGACAGTGGCATCGGCACTCTGCTGTCGAGCGACATCGACATTCCCCATATGGAGCTGAACGGCCTGACGTTCGATCTCGAGGAGATCGACGACACGGTCAACCTCGAAGTCCTGATCAAGCATGTCAACGAATACGTCAAGAGTCTTCCGCCGGCCACTGGCGACACCAACCTGATCATCCGAGAACTCAAGGTCAAGAACGTCCGACTCCGTGCCAAGGGCAAGATCGTCACGCTTGCCGGCGGCAAGATCGATCAGAAGATCCCCGACTTCACGGTCAAGAACGTTGGGACCAAGAGCGGTGCGAGCGAGCTGACGAGCCGGTTCATCTCCATCCTCACCCACGTCATCATCCATCAGGTGTTCAACCATCCGATCGACGGACTGTCGAACGTCACCATCGGTGGCATCAACACCCTGCTGAACAAGATCCCCCTTCTCAAGGATCTGCCCAATCTCCCGAATCTCAACGATCTCAAGGGGCTCGGCGACATGATTCTCGGAGACAAGGACAAGGACAAGGACAAGTCCGGGGACTGACGGGACGATGCCCGCTCAGCGGTATAATCGCGCTCGTCTATGAGCATCGAGCGAGTCTTTCTGGGCACTGGACGGCACTGCCTTCACGCGGTCGTCGACCATCTGCAGGAGCGCTTTGCGCCGGACGAAGGGCGATGGGATCTTGCCGGGCTGCTGCTGCTTCTGCCGGGTTCCAGGGCGGGACGCCGTCTCCGGGCCCTGCTCCGGCAGCGGGCCGAAGAGCGACGGCTGCACCTCGTGCCTCCGGACATCACCACCATCGGCCGGCTGGCCGATCGGATGCTCGTACCCCGGTACGAGACGGCGACGCCGCTCGCGGAGCGACTGGCCTGGATCGCCGCGATCCGCTCGGCCGACCGCCCCGTGCAGGACCGGTTGCTGGGGCGGAGCCGGGCCGACGACGGGTCGTATCCGGAGGAGGCGATCGAAGCGCTCGCCGACACCCTGGCGTCCGTGTCGTCGGAGATCGCGGGCGCCGACACCGACTTCCACGGAATCGCCGACCACGAGTTCATGCAGGGCAATCCCGACGCGCTGCGCTGGCGCGACCTCTCCACGCTCCAGTCGCAACACGACGAACGGCTTCGCGAACACGGATTCGAACGGCGTGATGCCCGGGCCCGTGAGTTTCTCGCCGGAGACGGCGAGGCGGTGGTGCCGCTTCACGTCGGATTCATCAGCGCAGACCTCAACGCCGTTCAGCGGCGGTTGATCGATGCAATCGTCGACCGGGGAGGATCGGTCTTCGCTCTGATCCACGCTTCGGCGGATGACACATCGTCCTTCGACGAACACGGGTGCGTCGTTCCGGACGCATGGTGCGGACGGAACATCGAGATCGGTGATTCCATCCGACACGTGGGGGACGGCCCGGCGGATCAGATCGGCTGCATCGTGGATCTCCTGGGATCGATCGGGCCGTTCGATCCCGACGACGTCTCCGTCGGGCTGCCCGACGAGTCGCTGCTGCCGGTCTGTCGTCGTGTCCTGCCGGAGTGGGGAGTGCCGGTGCACGAACCGATCGGCGTGCGCATGGACCGGACCCGGATCGGACGAATGCTGAAGCTGCTGGAGCGGTTCCTCGAACGGGGCGAGGCGTCGGACTTCGCCGCCCTGCTGCGGGAACCGATCGTCGAACACTGGATGCGGAGCGGGGATGGGGGAACCACGGAGTTGCTGGAGGCGTTCGACCGCTACCGGGAGGACTGTCTTCCGATGCATCTCGAGTCGCGTCTTCCCGATCGGCACGCCTCGCTGGCCCGGACCATTCGACCGTCCTTCAACAATCTGGAAGCACTTCGTGATCTGGACGACGAGCCTCGGATCGTCGTGGATCACCTCGAACGACTCCTCCTCGAACTCGTCGCTCCGTCGACGGAGGACATCCGGGTGGAGGACCGTACGGTTCTCAAGGAGGTCGGTTCGATCCTGGATTCCGTCCAGCGGCTGGGGTCGTTGATCGGGCGATGCAGTCCGGCGGTCCTGCTTCGTCTGGTGGTCGGGGAACTCGCGCAGCGGACGGTCACCGAATCGCGCACCGAATCGGCCGTGGATCTGCTCGGCTGGCTGGAGTGTCATCTGGACGATGCGGACACCCTCCTGGTCGCGGGATGCAACGAGGGGCTGCTGCCGATGTCGCTCAATGCGGATCCCTTCCTTCCCAACGAACTGCGGCGGGCCATCGGACTCGTCGACAACGAACGTCGGCTGGCCCGGGACGCCTACCTGCTGGAGGCGACGCTTCGCAGCGGACGCACGGTGCATCTGGTGTCCGGACGTCGCGGCATCGACGGGGAGGCGCAGATTCCCAGTCGACTGCTGCTCACCGGAGACGCCGCCCGCATCGCATCGAACGTACTCGACTTCACGGGCGCCTCCGAACGGTTCCGCATCGAAGCGCCGGCGCGGGGAGACGGCGAGGGGGTGGTCCGCTGTCCGGATCCGGGCCGACTTGCCCCGCTCGATTCGATGAGCGTCACCGCCTTCCGCGACTACATCACGTGTCCGTACCGGTTCATGCTCAAGCACGTGCTGCGTCTGAACTGCCGCGACGACGAACCGGACGAACTCACGGCACTCTCGTTCGGTTCACTGGCCCACGACGTCCTCGAGGCGTTCGGTCGTTCCGAGATCGAAGCGGGCGAGGCGACCGTCGACGCCCGGCGGATCCGGGACCGGCTGGACGACCTGCTGGACCACGAGAGCGGTCGCCGGTTCGGGTCGTCGCTGCTTCCGGCTGTGCGACTGCAGCTGGACCAGCTGCGATGGAGACTCCGGCACTTCGCCGACCATCAGGCGCGGCAGGCCCGGGCGGGCTGGCGCATCGTCGCCGTCGAACTGAGCTTCGGCCCCGATTCGTCACGGGCCCCCTGCGATCATCCGTCGGTGCCGTTTCCCACCCGCGAGTCGATGCTGATCCGCGGCCGGATCGACCGGATCGACGTGCACGAGGACGGTGGCATCCGGATCCTCGACTACAAGACCGGCAACAAGACGAAGAAGCCGGTCGAGCTCCATCGCCGCCACGGCGAGTGGATCGATCTGCAGCTTCCGCTGTACCGGCATCTGGTCCGCGCCGCGGGATTCGATCTCGCCAACGCCTCTCTGGGGTACGTCGCACTGCCGGCACGGACCGACGACCACGTGTTCTCGTTGGCACCATGGGACGACGAGGACTACGCCACGGCCGACGTCCGGGCGGTCGAGATCATCGATGCGGTCCGGTCGGGCCGCTTCGAACCGTCACCGGACGCACCGCTCTTCCACGACGACTGGAGTCGCATCTGCGGCTCCGCCGCGATCGAACTGGAGGACCGGGAATGACCGCATCACGCAGCATCGTGATCGCATCCGCCGGATCGGGCAAGACCTACACCCTCGCCAACCGGTTGATCGCCTGGATGGTGGACCGTCTCCGTCGCGAAGGTGATCCGGGGTGCGATCGGATCCTGGCCTCGACGTTCACCCGCAAGGCCGCGGGCGAGATCCTCGATCGGGTGCTGGAGCATCTGGCCAAGGGGGCGATCGATCCGGAGGTCTGCGCCCAGTACGCCGCAGGCATGGGACTCCACCCGGAGCCGACCCCGTCCGAGTTCGCGGACGTGCTGGAGGCACTGGTCCGGCAGCTTCACCGGGTGCAGATCGGAACGCTGGACGGGTTCTTCCACCGCATCGCGCACTGCTTCTCGGCGGAACTCGGTCTGCCGGAGCACTGGACGATCGCCGACGAATACGAGGAGCAGTCCCTGCGGATGGAGACCCTCACGGCGCTGCTCGAATCGCCCGACGGTTCGTTCGTGGGTGAGCTGCTCCAGATGGTGCAGCAGGGTCGGGAGCAGCGATCCATCATCGACGTGATCCGTGATCAGGTCTGGGGCCGTTCGGGTGCGGTGCACCTGTATCGGCTGACGAGGCTGCGGACGAATCCCGCCGCACCGTGGTTCTGGCTCGAACCGGACGGGGACGGAGCCAGTCTCGATGGCGGACGGGCGCTCGACGAGAAGACCCTGGACTCGATTGCGAAGGCCATGCGCGAAGTCGACATGCCCGTGACCCAGAAGGGGACCGAACGATCCCGCTACCGGACCGCATGGGACCGGATCACGGCCGCCGTCGAGTCGGAGGACTGGGAAGGAGTCCTCTTCGACAGCCTCGTGCGTGGAGCGTGCTTCGCCGACGGGCGGTTCGACCGCTTCGAGGTCCCGGAGCCGCTGGTGGAGCTGCTGCAACCGCTGGTCGCCCACGCCCGCACCGAATGCATCGGAATCCGACACCGGCAGCTCGTGTCGTCC
The DNA here is from genome assembly GCA_002295885.1 of Phycisphaerales bacterium UBA854. Classification (GTDB taxonomy): domain Bacteria; phylum Planctomycetota; class Phycisphaerae; order Phycisphaerales; family SM1A02; genus UBA854. The sequence continues at coordinate 7,043 of DBGM01000051.1, read as the reverse complement.
CTCGGACTGCTCGAACTGCTCGAGACCCAGTACCGCACCATCCAGAACCGGCGTGGTCTGTTCACGTTCGCGGACATCGCGCAGCGGCTGGCCGAGGCGGGTCTGGTGCAGCATGGCGCGCTGGGCAACCTCTGGTTCCGTCTCGACGGGATCGTGCGCGACATCGCCCTCGACGAGTTCCAGGACACGTCCCGCTCGCAGTTCGACGTGCTGGATCCGATCATCGAGGAGATCTTCGGAGGCATCGGGAGCGAGGAGGACCGCGGATTCCTGGTGCTGGCCGATCCCAAGCAGTCGATCTACGCATGGCGCGGGGGCACCTCCGCGCTGATCGGCCTGCTGGAGGATCGACACGCCGACCAGCTGGAGTCGGCGGAGCCGCTCTCGATGAGCTGGCGATCGTCCCAGGTCGTGCTGGATGCGGTGGACTCGATCTTCGGACGACTCGGCGACAACGGCGTGTTCGGATTCGAATCCATGCCCACCGAGGCGCGGGACGGAGCGGTGCAGTGGGCGGCACGGTACGAGTCCCACCGTGCGGCACGGCAGCTCCCGGGATTCGTCCAGGTCCAGGTTCCGAAACTCCCCGAAGACGTGTCGCCCCGGCAGCAGCATGCGGTCGATCTCGCGGTCGAACTCGTGGTCCGGCGTCAGCAGGAGGACCCCGGTCGTTCGATCGGGATTCTCACGAGCCGGAACGATGCCGCCTCGCGCATCGTGACCATGCTTCGGCAGCGCGGCGTGGAGGCCAGCGAGGAGGGATCCAGTGCGCTGACCGATTCCATTGTGGTGGGAGCGGTGCTGTCGCTGATGCACCTGGCGGATCACCCGGCCGATCTCCGTTCCCTGTTCCACGTTTCGACCACCCCCCTGTGGGACTGGCTCCAGCGTCCGCCGCTGGAACCGTCGAATCGATCCGGATGGAGGGACATCGCGTCCGAGGTGTCCGTCTCGATGCGCCGTCGTCTCGCGGTCGAGGGATACGGCCCGTGCATGGAGCGGATCGCGGCCCGACTGCGGGATGCATGCACGGAAACCGATCTGCTGCGACTGGGGCATCTCGTCGAGCTTGGGGAGTTGTGGGATGTGCGGGGGGCCGGTCGACCATCGGAGTTCGTACGTTTCGTGGAGGGATCCCGCCGTAACGCGGTCACCACCGCACCGGTGCAGGTGATGACCATCCACAAGTCCAAGGGACTGGAGTTCGACGAGGTCGTGCTTCCCGAGCTGGGCCGCGATCTGATCCGTCAGCCCTCGGGATTCTTCGCGTGGAGCGAATCGTCGATCGAACTTCCGGAACGGATCGTTCCCACCATGCCCAGGGAGCAGCGCGCGGCGTGGCCGACGATCGCCGAGGAGTGCTACGGCTCCCTGTTCCGCGAGCAGGTCCAGGATTCCCTGTCGGTCCTCTACGTCGCGATGACCCGGGCCCGGTACGCGCTGCATCTCGTCCTCAAGCCGCATGTCGCGAAGAAGGACGGCGAGCCACGGAACATCCTGACCCAGGAGGGTCTGGTGCGAATGGGCCTTCCCGATCTCGAAGACGCGATGCAGGATCATCGTGAGCAGCGGGACACCAGGGTCTGGTACCGCGGTGACCCGGAGTGGTATCGCGGCATTCCCGTGGATGCGATCCAGGATCCGAAGGTTCCGCGGTCGCCCTCACCGCGATCCGGTGCCTCCACGAGGTGGATGGTGGCCGCCGCACCGTCGGAACACGACAGGACCGACGGCGTGATCGAATCGCTGGTGGATCGAAGTGATGCGGAGTTCGCCATGCTCCGTGGAACCCTGCTGCACGAATATATGGCCTCGGTTCGATGGTTCGAAGACGGCCCGGCGGATGATGCGGAGCTGGACATCGTCGACCGGCGGGTTTCGATGCAGATCGGGCGTCCGATCTCCGACGAGCTGCGTGCCAGTGGACGGGATGCGTTCACGAGCGCCCTGAAGCATCCGGCGGTGATGCACCGGCTGTCCCGATCGGCCTACGGGGACGGCACCCACGATCGTCTGGAGGTCTGCAACGAACTTCCCTTCACCGTGGCCGGGCCCGACAGTGAATCCAACGGTCGCATCGACCGGCTGGTGATCGGTTACCGGGATGGCGAACCGGTCTGGGCGGACGTGGTCGATTTCAAGTCAGATGCCGCCACGCCCCAGACGGTATCCAAGGTGCTGGTTCGACACCGCAGGCAGCTGGAGAACTATCGGGACGCGGTGCAGGTGCTGCTCGGGCTGTCGGCGGACCGCATCACCGCCCGACTGCTGTTGACGGGTCCGGGCATCGATGTTCCGCTGGACTGACATCAAAAAGACGCCTGCCCGCCGGAAGGCGGGCAGGCGTCATGTTTCAGTTTCGCAACTACCTATTAGGAGGTAGCGCGACCGCCGCTGTAGAGGCCGACGATCACCAGAAGGGCGATCAAGCCGACGACGCCAGCCTGGCCGAGCTGCGTTACGAGATCGATCAGGTTCGCCACGACTTCACCGAAGTAGGGGATAGTCGTTTCGCCAGATCCGAAGATGATCTGTACCAGCACACCGAGAACGATGAAGACCAGCAGAAGATCAATAAACTCACGTGCCCATGACTTCACAGTTGTCAGGCCCTTCATACACTGCTCCTTTTGAACATCCATGTCTGACCCGCAGCGCAGCGGGCTGGAGTGAATCCCATGCTCACGCGAGCATGAAAGTTACGTCTCCCGAGATGCAGACATCGGAGAAATGCCGTCTGCTCCGCCAGATTCCTGCGGGAGGCATTTCAGGAAACCTCGTTTTTCAGGCCATCAGAGGGGTTTCAATCGGGGTTGTTCAGAAATAATGTTCGCCATGTACCCAGATAAGTCCTTCAAAAAAGGCAATTTGCGAGGGCATACCGCCTTTTTATGCTGCTTTTGACTGATAAATGATCTGGAGAGGTGATCGGTGGATCCAGGGGTCACTTCTCGTCCCGGGAGACATTGTTTCTTCCCTCAAGGAATCGTATTCCGAATCGACAGCCGAATCCCGCGGCGAGCACGATCGTCCCCGTCCACCAGATCGCGGCCGGAAGGCTGCAGGCCGCGGCAAGGCACAGGATGCATCCGCTCCATGCGGTCCATTTCGGGAATCGACGCTCCTCGTCACGAAGTCGGAGGGCGGCCAGGTTCGTGATCGCGTAGTACCCGAGAACCATCAGCGCACTCAGGGTCCAGGTGAAGGCCAGATCACCGATCAGCACGAGTCCGGCCGTAATGCATCCCACGCTGAGAACCGACCACACCGGCGTTCGGCTCGATTGTCCGACCCATGCCATCGCCCTTGGCATGTCGCTCCGTCGGCCCATTGCCAACATGACCCTGGACAAGCCCAGCAGCAGGTTGATGAGCACCCCAATCATCGCCGTGACGGCACAGATCGCAACGATCGTCCCGAGGGTCCGGCCTCCGTGATGGGTCGCAACGACTTCAAGCGGACTGATGGCCGCATTGGATGAGACCAGCTGCGAGGCGGGGGCCGCAAAGGCCAGTGCAGCACCCACCAGCAGGTACAGCGTTCCTGCGACAAGCAGTGTCGCGATCACGGCAAGGGGAATTGATCGGCGTGGATTCCTGATCTCCTCGCCAAGGGTGGCGACCCGTCCGTAGCCTGTGAAGGCAACGAAGACGATGGCGACGGCTTCGGGAATCCCACTCGGCCGTGGTGAAGCAAGTGTTGTCCCCTCCACGTCCGACACGGAACGAAATGCGGTGAACAGGAACACGATGAGTCCGACGAAGACGAAGCTGACAATAACGGTGTTCACGAGATTCGATCGCCGAAGTCCCGACAACACGAGCAGGGTCGTCAAGGCGACGATTCCCAGGGCCGTCACGACCACCACGCTCCGATCGGCCGCGCCCTCCGTGCCCATCATGTACACCGACGCACCAAGGGCCGCACTGGCGGCGGATGCAGATTTTGCGGAGAGAAAGAGCCATCCCGCTGTGAAGCCGAGTCCCGGTGAGATCAGACGCGAAGCGTATTCATACGTTCCACCGCTGACGGGATGCGCCGCAGCAAGCTGCGCGCTGCTCAGTCCGTTGCACAAGGCAATCACCATCGCAACGCCAATGGCAATCAGGACCCACGGTCCGGCGAGCGTGGTCGCCATGCCGAGACTCACGAACACACCGGTGCCGAGTATCGAACCCAGGCCCAGCATCACGGCCCCCGCCACTCCGACCGAACGATCCAGACCGGGATGCGATGTGTTTGGTTCGTTCGTCATCACGCCTGCATGGTATCGGGGTCGCACGCTACCATTTCGGATGGATGAACCTGCCCACCCTGCTGATCATGACTGCACTGCTCGATGGTTCGACCGGGAGTGGTGTCCAGGTGGCCGACGGGATCGTCGTTGAGACCTGGGCGTCGGATCCCATGCTGGTGGATCCGGTGGCCTTCTGCATCGACGAGCAGGGACGGGTCTACGTCGCGGAGACCGCCCGGCAGGAGCGGGGGGTCGAGGACACCCGCACGCAGCCATACTGGAACCTCGACGACATCTCCCTGCAGACGGTCGAGGATCGACTGGCGATGTACGAGAAGTGGGCCCATCGCCGTTCCGACGGCATGAACCACTACACCGCGTACGAGGATCGGATTCGTCGTCTGGTCGACACGGATGGAGATGGTCGGGCCGATCTGCAGACGGTGTTCTCCGGCGGTTACAACGATCCGCTCGATGGCACCGGATCGGGCGTGCTCGTGCACCGGGGGGACGTCTACTACACCAACATTCCGCACCTCTGGCGTCTGCGTGATCGGGACGACGACGGAGTGGCCGACGAGCAGGAGGCCCTGTTGAGCGGATTCGGCGTCCGGATCGCGCTGCGCGGGCACGACATGCACGGTCTGACCTGGGGGCCGGACGGAAGGCTGTACTGGTCCATCGGTGATCGCGGATACAACGTCGTGAACCGTGAGGGGGTGCGGATCAGCGACCCGACTTCCGGAGCGGTGTTCCGCTGCGAGCCGGACGGTTCGAATCTCGAGGTGTTCCACACCGGACTGCGGAACCCCCAGGAGATCGCATTCGACGACTACGGTGCGCTGTTCACCGGCGACAACAACTCCGACGCGGGCGACGAAGCCAGACTGGTGCATGTGGCCGAAGGTGGCCAGACCGGATGGCGCATGGAGTACCAGACGCTGGACGGTGTCAACGTCCGCGGCCCCTGGGTGCAGGAGGGGATCTGGAAGACGGCCCACGAGCACCGACCGGCCTGGGTGCTGGCTCCGGTGGCCCACGTCGGCAACGGTCCGTCGGGCCTGGTGCACTACCCGGGCCTCGGTCTCGACGCCCGGTACGACGATCACTTCTTCATGTGCAACTTCAGCGGTACCCCCGAGCACAGTCAGGTGAAGTCGTTTGCGGTCGAACCCGACGGTGCGGGATACCGGGTGGTGGATGTTCACGACTTCGCCTCCAACGTCCTCTGCACCGACGTCGATTTTGGCTACGACGGAAGGATGTACGTGTCCGACTGGGTCGAAGGCTGGTACCAGGCCGAGAACGGTCGCATCCTGACCATCCACGATCCACGGCATGTGGACGACCCCCGGATCGCCGAAGTGACCACGTTGTTCTCCGGAGGATTCGATCCACTGACCGACGACCGGCTGACGGAACTGCTGCATCACGCCGATCAGCGGGTGCGTCTGCGTGCGCAGTTCGAACTCGCGTCACGAGGACCGGACTCGATCGCATCGTTCGCGCGGATGACCGGTTCCGGTTCTCCGCAACTGGCCCGGCTCCATGCGATCTGGGGTCTGGGCATGATCGCCCGCGGCACGGACGATCCGGAGCCGCCCATGCGACCGCTGCTGCCGCTGCTTCTGGACGACGACCGTGAAGTCCGTGCGCAGGCGGCGAAGGTGCTTGGAGAATCGGGTTGGTCGCAGTGTGCTCCGGAGATCGTAGAGCTGATCTTCGATCCTGAACCCAGGGTGGTCTACCACGCGGTCATGGCGGTCGGTCGACTCGGTCATATCGAGGGAATCGATGCGATCACCGAGATGCTGTGGTCCAACGACGATCGTGATCTCCATCTGCGGCACGCGGGAGTGATGGCCCTGTCCTGGCTCGATGATCGCGAGGCACTGCTTGCGTTGTCCCGCGACGAGTTTCCTGCGGTCCGACTGGCCGTCCTGCTCGCATTGCGGCGCAGCGGTGATCCCGCGGTATCGAGCTTTCTCCAGGATTCCGATCCTTTCATCGCGGCGGAGGCGGCCCGCGCGATCAACGACCTTCCGATTGAAGCCGCCACGCCCGCTCTGGCCGATCAGTTGGATCGCTTCTCGTCGAAGGCGTCGGGTACTTCGATGCAGGATGCACCGGTCGAGGATCGGACGGCCCTGCTCCGGCGGGCACTCTACGCCGGTCAACGCATCGGACGTGGACGCGATGCCGCAGCGGTCGCCGATGTCGCCCTGCTCGAATCGAATCCGATCGACATGCGTCGCGAGGCCATGGCGATCCTGTCCGACTGGCGGGAACCATCGGTCCGTGACCGGGTGAATGGCGCGCATCGACCCGTCGTCGGTGAGCGGGATGTCGACGGATGGAAGACGGTGCTTGCGCGGGCCCTTCCCAGACTGGTCCGGTCCGAGGATGTCGAACTGGCGACGTCGGCGCGAGCCCTGTCGGGGAAGGAGTCGGTCGCACTGGACGACAGCGTCACCTGGTCGATTCTGGAGGATTCCGAAGCCGATCTCCGCGAGCGGGTGGCATGCCTGACCCAACTGCATTCGTCGTCCGGTGAGAGGGACCGGGCGATCCGATCGGCACTCGATGCCGACGAACCCGTCCTTCGTGGTGCCGCGTTGCGACTGCTGGCCGATGATCGACCGCAGGCGGCGGTCGAGGAGATCGCGGACGATCTCCAGCAGGACGGGATCTCCCTCCGGCAACATGCGATCGGCGTGCTCGGGACCATCGACTCTCCACGAGCACGAACCATGTTGAAGGATCTGTTCGGTCAGGCCCGGACCGGTGAACTTCCCACGGCCCTGCA
>DBGM01000013.1:3065-5994 GCA_002295885.1 Phycisphaerales bacterium UBA854 | reverse complement strand
GATCCCAGAGTTCCATCTTGACCGGACGACCGGATCCGTTGTCGACATTGATGACGTAGCTGGAGTCCGTCCGGACCCAGCCGCCGAAGACACCCGAACTGCCGGTGCTCCGGGTCAGCATGGTCTCGCTGGCGGTCAGAGCGGGGTCGGCACCGAAGAAGAGTTCCATGTCGGCACCGGGAGCCGTCGAGGCCAGATCGGTGGGACCGACGTAGTCGCCGCCCATGAAGATGCCCCCCCGCCCCGGCAGCAACTGGTAATCGCTGGCATTGGTGAAGCGGCCCCGAAGGTAGACCTGCTCGGTGAGGACCGGCATGGCGACGAAGGTGAAGTCGACGTCGGATTCGAACTCGGCGATGCGGGTCCGCTGCGCGGACTTCGAATTCGTCTCGACCGTCATGCGCCGGGGCAAGGTGAAGGTGACGGACGATCCGCCGCTGCGGATTTGGGCGTCGCTCGCGTATTCCATGTCCTTGGCCAGCGATCTCTCCCCTCCTCCCCGACCCGCACCCATCGCGGCGGGCGGCGGCACCATGCCATTTCCGATGACGAGCGAATCATGCTCCATGCCGTACGACGGATCGAGGACGTTGACGTAGACGGGTTCCAGCGTTGGCGGATTGGCGGCGCGGGACGGTTGGGCCGTCGACAGGACGAGCGTGACATCCGTCCAGTCCTCACCACTCTGCTGCTGGACCTCGGCGCCGTATTCGATCCTGACGGACTCCCCTTCGAGGTCTCCACGCACGTCGTAGCGGGGCGACCAGTTCGCCTTCGTCACCAGATAGCCGAGCGTGACCTCCACGACGCCGGACTCGGACACCACGAGTTCGACCTCGGCGGTGCGTTCCGTGCGCGAGGATCCCCCCGCCCGGGAAAGCTTCGATTCGGCGACCTCCAACTCCCGCTGACGGTCCTCCACGGATCTGGCTTCGTCCATTCTCGTCTGCAGCAGTGAACGCAGCTGCTGCGAGAAGAACTCCATCTGCTGCTGCACCGATGCGATGTCCAGCGATGCGGTTCCGGCGTTCCGCTGCTCGCCCGAGGACGCCTTGCTCATCATGCTCTGCAGATAGTCGATGGACGCGTCGGTGACCGCCAGGCTGTCCTTGGCGTGCTGCACCGCACCGGCCGCCTGCTTCACCGCCTCGATGAGTTCGGTCATGTTCTTCGGCGCGTTGGAGATCTGATTGCTCATGGTGTCGATGCCGACGACCTTTGCATTTCCGGACACCCGCCCCTGCACCGATTCGGACTGCCAGCGATGCGGAAGATCCCTGAACACGAGTCGATGGAGGCCTGCCTCCAGATCGATCGACACCGAACGCTCCACCCATGCCCGTCCCTGGTAGGCGGTCACCTTCGTTGGTCGCGAATCGAGTTCGATCCGCCCCGCCTCCGGATTCGTCGACGCCCCCGCATCGATTCCCATCGCCAGGGTCATCATCACCAATGTTGCAGCACGGGTTCGCATGTCGTCGTCTCCTTCGATGTGTTCGACGGGTGTTCCGGTTTCGTGCAGTACGACGTCTCCGGTCCGCGCATGTTCCCTGTGCAGACGAAAGTTGATGGCAACATCCATCACCCGTTCCGATCGAGAACCTGCAATACCCCGGCTCGTCGGACGTTGAAGTTTCGATCGCCCATGAAGTGGCGAGAAATACGGCATCGGTGTCGTCTCCCGACCAACCTCCCGTAGGCTGGATTCGGAGATTCCCCCATGCAACGACTGTCCATCCTGCTCGCCGCGGCCCTGACCGGATCCGCGTCCCACACCGCATTCGCCTCCCCCTGCCCCGCCGACATCGACCGCAACGACATGGTGAACGTCGACGATCTGCTGTCGGTCATCGGCCAATGGGGTGGATGCGCCGCTCCGTGCGAGGCGGACGTCGACGCATCCGGATCGGTCGGCGTCGGCGATCTGCTCGTGGTGCTCGACCACTGGGGAGCCTGCCCCGATTCGGACTCCCGGCTGATCTTCGTACAGGACTTCGAGCACCGAAAGGTCGGCCCCTACGACGAGGCGATGCTGGATGCGGACTGGAACGATCCCGCCTGGTCGGGTGGCGTCGACGACGGACGGGTCTCCGTGGTGGAGATCGAAGGCAACAAGGCCCTGGCCGTGCGGTACCCGGAGGGCGAATACGGAACGTCGCAGACCGGCGCCCAGTGGAAGCTGATGTTCGACGACTCCCACCAGCAGGTCCGGCTGACCTACCGGATCCGCTTCGTTGATCCGTTCGACTTCGTCCGGGGCGGAAAGCTCCCTGGCCTGATCGGCGGCGCCGGGAACACCGGCGGCGGCGTACCCGACGGCACCGACGGCTGGAGCGCCCGCATGATGTGGAGATCGGAAGGTGCGGCCGTGCAGTATGTCTACCACCCCGACCAGCCGCAGCACTACGGAGAGGATCTCCCCTGGACCGACGACGGTGCTCCGATCCGATTCGAACCCGGACGCTGGCACGAGGTGGTGCACGAGATCCGCATGAACACACCGGGGCTGAACGACGGCTCGATCATCTGCCGGATGGACGGGGTCACGGTGCTCGAGCGGGACGGGATGCGGTTCCGGGACGTGGACAGCTTCGCCATCGACGGCATGTACTTCAGCACCTTCTTCGGAGGGGGCAGCTCGAGTTGGGCCACCACCGGCGACGAAACGATCCTGTTCGACGATTTTCGCATTGAAATGATTCCCTGAATCGCAAGATCTTCCCCAAAGCTCCGATTGAACCTTGAACTGAATGGGATCTGGTGCTTATTTTGGTGGTTCATAGGAGAATCCCCCATGAAGCACCTCGTCCTGACGGCCCTCATGCTGATGATCACGGCTCCGGTCGCCGCCCAGCAGCAGTTCACCCGAACCCTGAACGTCGACGGCCTCAACCGCCAGTACCTCATCTACCTTCCCGCCGGCTTCTCG
>DBGM01000013.1:0-2785 GCA_002295885.1 Phycisphaerales bacterium UBA854 | reverse complement strand
CGCCGGCGGCTACTCGATGGGCGGCAGCTACGTCTGGGACCTCGCCTGCGTCATGAGCGATGAGATCGCAGCGATCGCCCCCGTGGCGGCCAGCTGCTATCCCTGGACGTTCGATGCCTGTGATTCGGCCGCACCGATCGGTGTCTGCCACATTCTCGGTACCNNATCTACCTTCCCGCCGGCTTCTCGGCCGACGAGAACATGCCCGTCATGATGTGGCACCACGCGGGTGGCGGAACAGCCCAGGAGGGCGTGTTCGAAGCGGACTTCCGCTCGCTTGCCGATCAGGAGCGATTCATCACGGTGTACGCCCAGGCCTATCCGGACGTACTCGAGTCGTGCACCTGCTGGGGTTACGAGGAGCCCGGTGGATATTCCAACGGCAACTACGACATCGATCTTGCCTACACCAGGGCAGTCATCGATGATCTGGTCGCCACCTACAACGCCGATCGTCGGCGCATCTACGCCGGCGGCTACTCGATGGGCGGCAGCTACGTCTGGGACCTCGCCTGCGTCATGAGCGATGAGATCGCCGCGATCGCCCCCGTGGCGGCCAGCTGCTATCCCTGGACGTTCGATGCCTGTGATTCGGCCGCACCGATCGGTGTCTGCCACATTCTCGGTACCAACGACTTCTACGCGCCCTACAACGGTGGGTGGGTCCCCTCCGCTCAGGCGCAGTGGGTGTACTGGGTCGCCAAGAACGGGGCCGAGACATCTCCCGAGACGGTCAGCCTTGGTGGTGGCGTCACTCGATACACCTGGGCTGCCGGGGAGAACTGTGAAGCCGCTTACCAGCATTTCCGTCGCCAGGGTGGTGAACACGACGTTCCCGGCTTTGCGGCCGGCGTGATCTGGGATTTCGTATCCCAGCACGAACTGGACGGCGTACCCGGCTGCAACGACGCCGACTGCCCGGGGGATGTCACGGGGGATGCCGTCGTCGGGGTCAACGATCTGCTGGCGGTGATCGCCGGCTGGGGTTCCTCCGACGGTGACACCGACGGCAACGGAACCACGGACGTCGACGACCTGCTGATCGTCATCGGCAACTGGAATGTCACCTGCCCCTGAGGGTCAGGACCGCTGACAACGTGGACACACGAAGGTGCTGCGGCCTTGCTGCGTGAACACCCGGATCACCCCGTCGCACCCGTTCCGTCGGCATCGCAATCCATCACGTCCGTACACCCGGAACGAACTCGGATACGCCCCGGCTGCGCCGTCCGGAGCGGCGAAGTCGCGCAGCGTCGAGCCTCCCGCCGCAATGGCCCGCTCGAGAATCGACTTGATCGCCGGGGCGAGTCGACGGCAGCGCGGCGTGGGGCGTCCGGTGCGGGTGGCCAGCGACCCCGCGGGCACGCGGGGCGAGATACGGGCCCGGTGCAGCGCTTCGCAGGCGTAGATGTTTCCCACGCCCGCCACGAGATGCTGATTCAGCAGGGCCGCCTTGATGCTGCAGCGTCGTCCCCGCAGCGACTCCGCCAGCACCGCCGCGTCGAAGTCCTCGGCGACCGGCTCCGGGCCGAGCCGTCCGATGACGGGATGCGACGGCAGCGCGTCCGTGCGTACCAGCTCCATGCTGCCGAAGCGTCGGGGATCGTTGTAGACCAGGGTCCGGCCGTCGGCCAGCACGAACAGGACGTGATCGTGCGCGGCCGGTCGCTTCACCGCACCGTCGTACACGGTGAAGGTGCCGGTCATCCCCAAATGCACGATGAGGGTCTCGGCCCGATCGCCGTGGAGGAGCAGGTACTTGCCCCGTCGTGCGAAGCACGTGATGGCCGCACCGGCGAGCCGGTGCTCCAGATCCTTCTGGAACGGCCATCGCAGGCCACGGGACCGGAGCTGGACCCGACGCAGGATCGCCTCGGGCAGCTGCTGCTCGAGCGAACGACGGACGGTTTCGACTTCGGGAAGTTCCGGCATGGAACCGAGCAGTCTACCGACTGGGGAAACCCCATCGAGTAGACTGACCGGCGACTCGCAACCAACACCAAGGAGACGTCATGAACGACCAGGACCGCATCGTCGCACTTGAATCAAGGATTCGACGCCAGGGATTCGCCCTGGCCGGAATGGGAATCGGACTCGCCCTCGCGGTGGTCATGGGCATGGCCCAGCAGGCCCCCAGGGAGATGGTGCTCGAAGCCCTGACCATCACCAAGGACGGCGTCCCCCGGGTCATGCTGGGCACCAACCCCGAAGACGGTGGCGTCGGCATTGCGTTCATGGATCCCAAGGGCAAGGCGAGGGTTGCCATCGGCACCGACGTGGCCGGCGACGGCGGCATGGCCGTCATGGACAAGAACGAGTCGCCGAACATCCTTATTGGGTCCGACAAGGACGGCGCCGGCATCATGCTGATCGGAGCCAGCATGACCGAACTGCCCGCTCCCCCGACCCCCACGGCTCCCGAACGCAAGTAGTTCGCATCGCGGATCGAACACACACCATTCCTTCGGCACCGTTGAGGTGCGGGTGCCGGACGGATCATCATTCACATGCTGCGGATCGATCTGTTCCGCACCCACACTACGGAATCGGAACCGATGTTCACCCTACGCACCGCCATTCGTCTGCTTGTCGTATTCGCCTTCGTCCTGTTCCTCGATCGGGGCGAGGCATGGGCCCACTTCCTCTTTGTCCACTGCGTCCGTGGCAATGATCCGCGGGCCGAACTGCACTTCGCCGAGAGCGCCTGGGACTTCAGTGCCAACGACCGCATGGTCAGCCTGATGCAGACCAACCGCACCTGGCTGGGAGACGAGTCGCCCCTGAC
>DBGM01000034.1:41541-67227 GCA_002295885.1 Phycisphaerales bacterium UBA854 | reverse complement strand
GAGCTGGACGGTCAGACGCACCGTCGCGGACGGCCCGACGAACATGGCGCGGACCGTCTCCCCGAGGACGTCGAGGCCCTCTCGGGTGACGGCGCTGATGGGGATCGCGTTGGGGTAGTCACGTAGCCACGGCAGAAGCAGGTCGGGATGCTCGAGGCGGTCGATCTTGTTGAGCAGCACGATGCGGGGCTGATCCACCGCTCCGATCTGATCGAGCGTCCGGTCGACCGAACGGGCCTGCGCCCGCGCGTTGGGATCGGAGACGTCCACGAGATTCAGCAGCAGCTGGCAATGCACCGTCTCCTCGAGCGTCGACCGGAACGACGCCACCAGGTGGTGCGGCAGCTTCCGGATGAACCCGACCGTGTCCGAGAGCATGACGGTGTTTCCGCCTCCGACGTCCCATCGCTCCACCCGGGTGGACAGGGTCGCGAAGAGCTTGTCGTTGGCGAAGGCGCCGCCCTCGGTGAGGCTGTTGAAGAGCGTGGACTTGCCCACGTTCGTGTAGCCCACCAGGCCGACCGTGAAGTGATCCTCGTTGCGTGCGTGCACTTCGCGGACCTTGCGCTGCTGGATGGTCTCAAGATCGTTGCGGAGATGCCGCAGCCGACGCTTCACCAGACGCCGGTCGATCTCGAGCTGCTTCTCGCCCGGACCGCGGGTTCCGATGCCGATCGGCGCACCGCCGGTGACCTGACCGAGGTGGTCCCACATCGCCCGGAGTCGCGGATAGGTGTACTGGAGCTGGGCGATCTCGACCTGCAGCTTCGCGGCGTGGGTGGTCGCACGACGGGCGAAGATGTCCAGGATGAGTTCGCTGCGATCGATGATCTTGCAGCTGGTGGCCCGCTCGAGATTGCGGATCTGCCCGGGGGTCAGCTCGTGATCGAAGAGCACCACGGTCGCACGCTCGCTCTTGATGAACTCGACCAGTTCCTCCACCTTGCCCCGCCCGATGAAGGTCTTTCCACTGGGCAGCCGCCGAGCCTGCGTCATCACGCCGACGACCTCGGCGTCGGCGGTGCGGGCCAGCGCCGAGAGCTCTCCGACCCGGGTCTCCAGATCGACTTCGTCCCTCGGCAGGCGCACCGAGACGAGCACGGCTCGTTCGCGTGCGACCTTCAGTTGTTCACGCTGGATTTGGCTCATGTGCGGGCATCCGGACCGGGGTGGGCCGCTAGGATGGTTCGTCGGCCGGACGCCGGGCGACATGCCAATCCTAGTCTCCGGACCGTCCATCCACGGAGGTCGTTCATGAATATTCGCCAAATCATCGTTTCGATCCTCATCGGTGTGCTGCTGTCCCTGCTGGCGATCGCGGTCCCCCGCGCCATCGCCGTCCGCGACGACGGCTACCGGTGGTTCGATCCCATCGTCGACATCCGCGGCATGATCGTGTCGGACTACGTCAGCGAACCCGACGAGGAGCAGATGCAGCAGGCGATGATCGAGGCGATGATCGAATCGCTCGACGACCCCTTCTGCGAATACGTCCCGCCGGCGGACCAGGCCAACTTCCGGAAGAACCTCAGCGGCAACTACGTGGGAATCGGGGCGAGGATCAACGGCACCACCGAATACCTCTCGATCATCACCCCGATGGAGAACTCGCCGGCGCTCGAGGCCGGCATTCTCGCGGGCGATCTGATCCTCGCGATCGACGGCGAGAGCACGAAGGACAAGCCGGTCAACGACTGCATCGATCGCCTGCTCGGAGAACCCGGCACCACCGTGGATGTGCTGGTGCGGCACCTCGACGGCTCGGAGGAGACGCTGACCATCGTCCGCGCCCCCATCGAGACGCGGTCCACGTTCGGACTGATCCGCCGCGACGGGGACTGGACGTTCGTGCTCGATCCGGAACGCAACATCGCCTACGTCGGACTCGATCAGTTCACGACCCGCACCTCGGACGAACTGGAGGGCATCCTCACCTCGCTCAAGGAGCAGGACGACCTCGACGGACTGATCCTCGACGTCCGGAGCAATCCCGGCGGCGCGCTGACCGCGGCTCTGGAGACCGCGGACCTCTTCCTGCAGGAAGGTCGGCTGCTCAGCATCAGCTCCGCCCGACCGGAACGCAAGGAACGCGCGAGGGTCTTCAGTGCCACCGCCAACGGGACCTTCACCGACATCCCGATCATGGTCCTCGTGGACGACCGGTCCGCATCGGCCAGCGAGATCGTCGCGGGCTCGCTCAAGGACAACGACCGCGCCGTGGTGCTCGGTGAACGAACCTACGGCAAGGGATCGGTGCAGGAGGTCCGTGAGCTGGACCAGGGCGGAGGCATCCTCAAGTTCACGACGGCCTACTACTACCTGCCCAGCGGGCGCAGCCTGCACCGCATTCCCGGCGACCCCGACTCCGAATGGGGTGTGGATCCCACCGAGGGATTCATCGTCGACGAGTCCATCGAGGACTTCAACCGCCGCTACGAACGCCGACTGCCGTGGACGGTGATCACCAACGACGAGCCCGACGAACCCCGGACGCACGATCCGGACTGGATCCGCGAGGAGATCCGGGACACCGCTCTGGCCCGCGCCCTGGAGATCATGGGTGATCGCCTTGCCGACGGCGACTGGCCTGAGCTCCCCGTCCAGGACGCATCCGGCGAGGTGGCCCGCCGGGCCGAACTGGAACTGGCGCTGGACACCCGCCAGCGGATCATGGAACGCCTGACCGGACTCGACGAGGAAATCGCCGAACTCGAACAGCGGACATCGCTCGAGGCACGCGGCCTCGAACTTCCCGACGACCTCGTGGCCGAACGGGCCGTGATCGAACTCCGCGATGCGGACGGCAACGTGCTGGGCACGTGGCGCATCGAAGAGCTCGAGGAACTGCGGCGTTCCCTGTCCTCGGTGCGGCTCGCGCCGCTCGAGACGGAGAACTGAGGTCCGATGGCCCCGTTGCTGCTTGGCATCGAGAGCAGTTGCGACGAGACGGCGGCCGCCGTCGTCGAAGGGGATCGACACGTCCGTTCCAACATCGTGGCCACCCAGCACGACCTGCACGTGGAATACGCCGGCGTGGTCCCGGAGATCGCTTCGCGGGCCCATCTGGAACGCATCGGACCGGTGATCGAACGTGCCCTCGTGGAAGCGGGAGTCCGGGCCGACGAACTCGACGGAGTGGCGGTGGGACATCAACCCGGGCTGATCGGTTCCCTGCTGGTGGGAGTCTCCGCCGGAAAGGCACTGGCCTGGTCGCTCGATCGCCCGCTGCTGGCGGTGAACCACATCCTGGCCCATCTGCACTCCCCGGCCCTGGACGACGAGCCGATCGGGTACCCCGCCCTCGGGCTGGTGGTCTCGGGGGGCCACACCAGTCTCTACCGGCTCGACGGTGCCCTGGCGGTGCACGAACTTGGACGAACCATCGACGACGCCGTGGGCGAGGCCTACGACAAGGCCGCCGTGCTGCTGGGACTCGGCTGGCCCGGTGGCCCGGCCCTCGACCGGCTGGCCGCCGAAGGCGACGAACACGCCGTCGACTTCCCCGTCTCCATGCTCGACCGCGACAGTCTCGACTTCTCCTACAGCGGTCTCAAGACGGCCCTGCTCTATGCGGTCCGCGGGCAGCCCTCGGGCCGCGGGGCCGCGACCACCTTCCCCCGGAACACCGACGATCTGGACGACGCCCGGCGTCGCGATCTGGCCGCGAGCTTCCAACGCGCCGCGATGACCTCCATCGTGCGCAAGGTCGAGCGGGCGCTGGTCCGGCATCCGGCCCCCACTCTGCTCGTGGGCGGAGGCGTCAGCGCAAACTCGAGACTCCGCCGTGAACTGGAGACGCTGTGCAATGCCCACGGCACGACCCTTCGGCTGCCCGCGCGCCGATTCTGCATGGACAACGCCGCGATGATCGCGGGCCTGGGAGCCGTACATCTCGAGGCGGGACGCTGCGCCGACCTGTCACTGTCGGCTTCGGCGCAGAACGCATGAACTGCAAGCCCCCCCATCCCGCTTCGCTGGAACCCAGCCGCCTCCTGAAGCAGTGCGATCTCGGACTGGGCCGCAGCACCGGTCCGGGCGGACAGAACCGCAACCGCCGGGACACGGCGGTCACACTGATCCACGGACCGACGAACGTCCAGGCCACCGCGACGGAACGACGACGCCAGCAGGAGAACCGCATCGCGGCTCTACGCCGACTGCGGATCAAACTGGCGGTCGAAGTGCGCACGCCCCGGCCGCCCGAGCCGAGCCAGCTGTGGCGATCCCGTCGCCAGGGGCGATCGATGTCGGTCAACCCCAAGCACGGCGACTACCCGGCGCTCCTTGCGGAAGCCCTGGACGTCCTGTCCCTGATGAAGTGGGACGTGGCGAAATCGGCCGGTCGACTGGGAATCAGCATGTCACAGCTCACCCGACTGCTGCGTCACGAGAAGCCCGCCTTCGCCCTGGTCAACCGGCAGCGGCAGGAGCGGGGCTTCCCACCGCTGCGGCGTTGAGCCTTCGGTAGGATGACCGCATGAGCACCCTCACCCCCGAACTCCAGCAGCGAATCCGATCCCGGATCGAGTCGATCCTGCCCGATCTGGTCACGCTGCGTCGTGATCTGCACGCGCACCCCGAACTCGGCTACGAGGAACACCGCACCAGCAAGGTCGTGCAGACCCACTTGACCGAAGCGGGCGTGGAGTTCGTGGCCGGCCTGGGCGGGGGCACCGGAATCCTCGGGCATCTGTCCGGCGAGTCGGATCGGGCCGTGGGACTCCGTGCCGACATGGATGCCCTGCCGATCACCGAACGGACGGGATGCGAATGGTCCTCCACCCACGACGGCGTCATGCACGCCTGCGGACACGACGGCCACACCACGATGCTCGTGGGGGCGGCGCGGGTGCTCGCATCGCTTTCGACCGAGGATCCCCTGCCCCAACCGGTGAGCTTCGTGTTCCAACCCGCGGAGGAAGGGGGCGGCGGCGGCCTGCGCATGTGCGAGGACGGCTGCCTCGAGGGCCGTGTCCTCGGCCCCGCCTTCAAGTCGATGTACGGCCTGCACGGATGGCCGGCGTGGCCCCTGGGCGTGGTCGGATCGCGGCCCGGAGCGATGCTGGCCGCCTCGGATCGATTCGAAATCACCGTCGAGGGTTTGGGCGGGCATGCGGCCATGCCGCACACCGCGCAGGATCCGGTCTACGCCGCGTCCCTGATCGTGACCGCCCTGCAGCAGGTGGTGGCCCGGAACGTCAACCCCGTTGAAGGCGGCGTGATCTCCGTCACCAGCATCCAGGGAGGTTCCGCCTTCAACGTGATTCCAAAAACGGTCCGGATGGGCGGCACCCTCCGGGCCCTGGAAGTCGATGCGCTGGCGACCGCCCGCCGCCGATTGGCCGAAGTGGTCGAGGCGACGGCCCGGGCCGCGGGCTGCGTCGCCACGCTGGACTACACCGAGGGGTATCCAGTGACCAGAAACCACCCCGAAGCCTTCGAATGCTTCGAGACCATCGCCCGCCGCACCGTGGGCGACGACCGGGTCCAGCCGATGGAGTTCCCCGTGATGGGCGGCGAGGACTTCTCCTACTACGGACAGCGGGTGCCGGCCTGCTTCATCGTGCTGGGGCTCCTGCCCCCCGGAACCGAAGCCATGCCGGGGCTCCACCATCCCGAGTTCGACTTCAACGACGATGCCCTGGCCACCGGCGTGGAACTGCTCTGCCGACTGGCTCTGGAGGCCTGAACGGCTTCCGGGATCCTTTACTAGACGTGGCGGGCCGAGGGCGGTTCCGATCGACGGCTGGATGCTTGCATGGGGAGGTCCGTTCCCCTAGAATCCTCGATTCACAATTCGACACCGTAGGCACCACTTCGTGACGCAACGGCCTGGCCAGGCCATGCGAACCAGCGGGGTGGGAGGTAGGAGGAATCATGGCCAAGCAGATCACCAAGCAATTCAAGATCACCGCGCCGGGAGGGCAGGCGACCCCCGCTCCGCCCATCGGGCCGGCCCTCGGTGCCAACGGCATCAATCCGGGACAGTTCATCCAGGCCTTCAACGACCGCACCAAGGACCTCAACGGCAAGGTCGTCGGCTGCCTGATCACCGTCTACCAGGACCGCTCCTTCGACTTCGAGATCAAGTCGTCCCCCGCGGCCTCCCTGCTCAAGACGGCCGCCGGCCTGGACAAGGGTTCGGGCGAGCCGCAGAACATCGTGGGTTCCGTCACCCGTGACCAGGTCCGAGCCATCGCCGAAGAGAAGATGGAGGACCTCAACAGCGCCACCGTGGAAACCGCGATGCGTGTGATCGAAGGCACCGCCCGCTCCATGGGCATTACGGTGGAGGGCTGATCCGATGGCAGAACAGACCACTCGAGACACCAGTTCGTATCCCGCACGGCTCTACCGCCGGCGTGACTCCCGCCGCAGCAAGCGGCACGCTTCCAACGTCAGCAAGGCTCCCGGACAGTCCGTCAAGCACTCGCGCAGCGAGGCCGTGACCCTGCTCAAGAGCTTCAAAAAGGCCAAGTTCGACGAGTCCGTGGAATGCTGCGTGCACCTGGGCATCGATCCCCGGCAGGCCGACCAGCAGCTGCGGGGCGCCCTTTCCATGCCCAAGGGCATCGGCAAGACCGCCCGCGTGATCTGCTTCTGCGGCCAGGACAAGGTCGATGAGATGAAGGCCGCGGGCGCCATCGAAGCCGGCGGCGAGGAACTCGCCAAGAAGATCACCGAAGGGTGGTTCGATTTCGACGTCGCCATCGCGTCCCCGGACATGATGAAGGTCGTCGGCGGTCTGGGACGGGTGCTCGGCCCCAAGGGCCTCATGCCCTCGCCCAAGGCCGGCACGGTGACCCCGGACGCGGTCAATGCCGTCAAGGAGTTCGCAGCGGGCAAGACCGAATACCGAAACGACGACGGCGGCAACGTCCACTGCATCGTCGGCAAGATGAGCTTCTCCGAGGAGGACCTGCTTGCCAACCTCAACTTCTTCCTCGACACCATCGAGAAGATCCGTCCCGCGTCCGTCAAGGGCATCTACATGAAACGATGCGTCATCTCCGGGACGATGACGCCCTCCGTGGAGGTGGAGACGTCATGAGCAAGCCGATGAAGGAAATGATGGTCCGCGAGTACCGCAGCCGGTTCGAAGGCCTTTCGCAGGCCCTCCTGCTGGACATCCGCGGCATCGAGGCCAACGAGAACAACGCCCTGCGTCTCGGCCTGCACGCCAAGGACATCCGCGTGACCGTCCTACGGAACACCCTGGCCCG
Source organism: Phycisphaerales bacterium UBA854 (assembly GCA_002295885.1). GTDB lineage: Bacteria > Planctomycetota > Phycisphaerae > Phycisphaerales > SM1A02 > UBA854. Next base: position 60,004 of record DBGM01000034.1, on the reverse strand, counting down.
AGACGCCTTCGGCGGCACCGGCCTGGAAGGCCTCGTCCCCGCCCTCGATGGCCCCACCGCCCTGTGCTACGGCGGCGAATCCGTCGTCGACGTGGCTCGTGAGCTGGTGGACTGGGCCAAGAAGGTCGAACACCTCGAACTCAAGGGCGCCATCCTCGATGGCGAGCTCTTCGAAGGCGAGGAAGGCGTGAAGCGTCTCAGCACCTTCCCGACCCGGGAAGAGGCTCAGGCCAAGGTCGTCCAGCTCGTGCTGTCCCCCGCCGGCAACCTCGTCGGGGCCGCCCTTTCACCGGGCAAGAAGCTCATGGGCATCGTCAAGGAGATCCAGAGCCGCCTGGAAGACGGGAAGACCATCGAAAAGACCGCCTGAGCACCCATCGAAGGGTACGAAGGCACTACTGAACTGACACCACCGCCCGACTGGCCCCCCGGGGTTAAAAGCCGCACGGTCGGCTCCTCTCGAGCGGTACAGAGAAGACCGGAGTAACACCATGTCCGAAGAAGCAACGAAGACCTACGAAGCCAACATCACCAAGCTCGGCGACGAGATCGCCGGCCTGTCCCTCAAGGAAGCCGTCGATCTGGCTGACTACATGAAGGACACCTACAGCATCGAGCCCGCAGCGGGTGGAGCCGTCATGATGGCCGGCCCCGGCGGCGGCGGTGGTGGCGACGAGGGTGGCGCCGAGCAGACCGAGTTCGACGTCGTCCTTGAATCCGCCGGCGACAAGAAGATCCAGGTCATCAAGGTCGTCCGCGAAGCGACCGGCCTGGGCCTCAAGGAAGCCAAGGCACTGGTCGACGACGCCCCGAAGGCCGTCAAGGAGAAGGCTTCCAAGGAGGAAGCCGACGACCTCAAGGCCAAGCTCGAGGAAGCTGGCGGTACCGTCAACCTCAAGTAAGCCGGCAGTTCAACTGCACACGATTGCGACCCCGTGGCCCCGCCACGGGGTCGTTTCGTGGGGCAACGACTGTAATTTGAAGCATAAGTAGCTGTGAAATATGGGCTTATGCACAAAATGCGGCTGAAATGGAGGGCTGATCGGCGTTTTTGGTGCCAGCGAGCCAATTATTTTCTGGAATAGGCTTTGCATGGCCGTTGAGAATCGCCCTTGGCGTCCTTACCATGCGGTGCTCGGCCGTAGAAACGACATCTAGAACCCCTCCAGACCCTGGAACCAAGAAACAGGTGGCAGGCGACTTGCTCCACGAGGTGAATGCATGACGTCCCGGAAGGTACGCGACTTTTCAAAGCGCGGCGACGCGATCCCCGTCCCCGAACTGACGATGGTTCAGCTGGAGTCCTACCAGCGGTTCATCCAGTCCGATCGTCCCCATGACCAGCGTGATCCCGACATCGGTCTCGAAAGCCTCCTTCGCGAGGTATTCCCCATCGAGTCCTACGACGGATCCATGAAGCTGGAGTACTTGTACTACAAGCTCGACAAGCCGCGCTACACGCCGGTCGAGTGCAAGGAACTCCGCCTCACCTACGGCATGCCGTTCCGAATCGGCGTGCGCCTGGTCCGTGAAGGCATCTCCGAGATTCCCGAGGAGGAGATCTACCTCGGCGAGATCCCGATCATGCTCGGTGGCGGCGAGTTCATCGTCAACGGAGCCGAACGCGCGATCGTGAGCCAGCTGCACCGCTCCCCCGGTGTCGACTTCGGCATCGCCGCCGACATGGGCGACCGCCCGCTCCACAGCGCCCGGATCATTCCGGAACGAGGCTCCTGGATCGAACTGGAGGTCACCAAGAAGGACGTTCTGGCGATGCGCATCGACCAGTCCCCGAAGATCGCGGCCACGATCTTCATGCGGGCCCTGGACGAGGCGTTCAGCTCCACGGAGACCATCCTCGAGACCTTCTACGACGTCAGCGAGATCAAGGTCACCGACCTGAAGCCCGAGCACTATTCCGCCGAATACATCCTCAACGAGGAGGGCGAGGAGCTCTGCCGGGTCGGGGCCCCCATCGGCGATGCGATCGACGCCATCCAGAGCTCCCCGATCAAGAAGATCCGGGTCGTCAAGGATGCCAGTGATCCGCTGCTGCTGAACACCCTGGCCATGGAACGCCTCGACTTCATGGCCGATGCGACCGAGCACGAAGCCGCCCTGCTGCGGATCTACGGCCGGCTGCGCCCGGGCAACCCGCCCCAGGTCGAGAAGGCCCGCGGACTCTTCAAGGAGAAGTTCTACGACGAGAACCGCTACCGCCTCGGCAAGGTCGGACGATTCCGCATCAACCGGAAGTTCGACATGGACGTGCCCGAGGACGTGATGCACATCCGCGCCGAGGACTTCCTCGCCGTGATCAAGTACATCCTCGATCTGCGTGCGAAGCGGAACATGGCCCACATCGACGACATCGACCATCTGGGCAACCGCCGACTGCGGACGCTCGACGAACTGGCGGTCGAGGAGATGCGCAAGGGCTTCCTGAAGCTCCGCCGCACCGTCCAGGAGCGCATGAGCGTCAAGGACGCCGACGAGCTCAGCAAGATCGCCGACCTCGTCAACTCCAAGTCCATCAGCTCCGCCATCGACTTCTTCTTCGGCCGCAGCGAGCTCTCGCAGGTCGTCGACCAGACCAACCCGCTGTCGATGCTCGTCCACGAGCGGCGACTTTCGGCCCTCGGCCCCGGTGGCCTCAACCGGAAGCGGGCCGGCTTCGAGGTCCGCGACGTCCACATCTCGCACTACGGACGAATCTGCCCGATCGAGACGCCCGAAGGCACGAACATCGGCCTGATCGCCTCACTGGGCATCTACGCCAAGGTGGACGAGTACGGTTTCATCTTGACTCCCTACCAGGAGGTCAAGCAGGGCAAGCTGACCGGAAAGGTCGATTTCCTTCGCGCCGACGAGGAGATGAAGACGATCCTCGCGACCACGGACGTGATCGACGAACAGGGCACCATCCGCGACAAGCAGGTGCTGGCCCGGCTCAGCGGCGACCTGTCCATGGTCCCCGCCGACGAGGTCCAGTACATCGACATCTCGCCCAAGCAGATCGTCGGTGTCTCCGCAGCCCTGATCCCCTTCCTCGAGCACGACGATGCGAACCGCGCCCTCATGGGTTCGAACATGCAGCGACAGGCCGTCCCCCTGGTCATCCCCGACCCGCCCCTGGTCGGCACGGGCATGGAACAGACCGCCGGCAACTACTCCGGCATGCTCGTCAAGGCCCGCCGAGGCGGAACCGTCACCGCCGTGGATTCCGAGCGGATCATCATCGACAACGCCGACGAGTACGACCTGCAGAAGTTCCGCCAGCTCAACGAGCGGACCTGCCAGTCGCAGCGTCCGATCATCAAGCTCGGCGACACCGTCGAGACCGGACAGATCATCGCCGACGGCGCTTCGACCGTCGACGGCCAGCTCGCGATCGGCAAGAACGCCCTGGTCGCCTTCAACACCTTCGACGGCTACAACTTCGAGGACGCCATCGTCATCTCGCACCGGCTCGTGAAGGACGACGTGTTCACGTCAATCCACATCGAGTCGTTCGAGGTCGAGGTCCGCGACACCAAGCTGGGACGCGAGGAGTTCACTCCGGACATCCCCAACGTGTCGGAGAAGCAGCTCAAGAACCTCGACGACGTGGGCATCATCCGGCACGGAGCCCGGGTCGGCCCCGGCGACATCCTGGTCGGCAAGGTCAGCCCCAAGAGCAAGTCGGAACTGACTCCCGAGGAGAAGCTGCTGCACGCGATCTTCGGTCGCGCGGGCGAGGACGTGAAGAACGATTCACTCGAGGTCCCCGCCGGCAGCAGCGGCATCGTCATCGGCACCCGGCACTTCAGCCGCCGCATGCACCTCAACGACGAGCAGAAGGCCAAGCTGAAGGATGACATCGCCGACTTCGAGGCCGAGATGAACGATCGCATGATCGCGCTGTTCCGCCAGATGATCCATTCGATGAACGAGACCCTCGGCACCGAGATGGTCGACCCCGCCACCCGGCAGAAGGTCGGCGTCTCGGACATTCCGGAGGTCATCCTCGAGCAGATCGAGAACTTCAACGAGAAGTGGATCAAGGGCTCCAAGGATGCGAAGGCCGAAGCCACCACCACGTGGGGGCAGTTCTGGCCGCGAATCGCAGCCATGGAGGAGGAGAAGCAGCGCAAGCTCGCCCACATGAAGCGGGGCGACGAACTGCCCAGCGGCGTGCTCGAGATGGTCAAGGTCTACCTCGCCAACAAGCGGCAGATCGCCGTCGGCGACAAGATGGCCGGCCGACACGGCAACAAGGGCGTCGTCGCCCGCATCGTGCCCGAGGAGGACATGCCCTACCTCGAAGACGGCACGCCGGTCGACATCCTGCTGAACCCGCTGGGCGTGCCCTCGCGGATGAACGTGGGCCAGCTCCTCGAGCTGCACCTCGGCTGGGCGGCCCAGGTCCTGGGCTTCCAGGCCGTGACTCCGGTGTTCGACGGTGCCACCGAGCAGGAAGTGCTCGATGCCATCGACGAGGCCAACCGGCATGTGTCGGACCGCATCGGGACCTTCGAACAGGACGGCAAGGATCCCGGCGGGGTCCGTGAGCTGCTGGCGAAGATCCCCTTCGGCGGCAAGGCCCAGCTGCACGACGGCCGTACCGGCGAGCCCTTCCACCAGCCGACTTCGGTGGGCTACATGTACATGCTCAAGCTCCATCACCTGGTCGAGGACAAGATCCACGCCCGGGCGACCGGCCCCTACAGCCTCATCACCCAGCAGCCGCTGGGCGGCAAGGCCCGCACGGGCGGTCAGCGCTTCGGCGAGATGGAGGTCTGGGCTCTGGAGGGCTACGGCGCCGCCTTCGTCCTGCAGGAGCTGCTCACCGTCAAGAGCGACGACGTCGAGGGACGCACCAAGATCTACGACTCGATGGTCAAGGGCACGAACACGCTCGAAGCCGGCATGCCGGTGGTGTTCGACGTCCTCTGCCACGAGATCCGCGGCCTCGGCATGAACATCGAACTGGAGAAGGACTACGTCGAAGGAGGAAGCCTCCTCTGAGCACCACGCCCGTGTCCCACGACGTGTTTCCCGCCACAGAGAGACAAGATCAGCCATGAATGACAACGTCTACGATCGCGTCAACGATTTCAGTTCGGTCCGCATTCAGCTCGCCAGCCCCAACAACATCCGGAGTTGGAGTTTCGGCGAGGTCAAGAAGCCCGAGACCATCAACTACCGCACCTACCGCCCCGAGAAGGACGGCCTTTTCTGCGAACGCATCTTCGGCCCCGAACGGGACTACGAATGCGCCTGCGGAAAGTACAAGGGCACGAAGTTCAAGGGCATCATCTGCGACCGCTGCGGCGTCAAGGTGACGCACTCCCGCGTGCGGCGCAAGCGGATGGGCCACATCAACCTGGCCGCCCCCGTGGTGCACATCTGGTTCTTCAAGGCCCTCCCGAGCCGGCTCGGCACCCTGCTGAAGATGAAGACCGCCGACCTCGAGAAGGTCATCTACTTCCAGGACTACGTGATCACCGATCCCGGCGACACCGAGCTGGAGTACAAGCAGGTCCTCGACGAGGACGGCTACCGCGAAGCGGTCCAGAAGTTCGGCAGCGCCTCCTTCGAGGCCAAGATGGGCGCCGACGCGGTCATGTCCATGCTGGGCGAACTCGATCTGCACGGCCTGTCGGTGCAGTTGCGCGAGGAACTTGACGCGACCCGCTCCAAGCAGAAGACGAAGGACCTCGCCAAGCGCCTGAAGCTCGTCGAGCAGCTCAAGAACAGCGGCAACGACATCCACTGGATGGTGCTGGACGTGGTGCCGGTGATCCCCCCGGACCTCCGTCCGCTGGTCCTGCTGGAATCCGGCAACTTCGCCACCAGCGACCTCAACGACCTCTACCGCCGGATCATCAACCGCAACAACCGACTCAAGAAGCTGATGGACCTCAACGCCCCCGAGGTCATCATCCGCAACGAGAAGCGGATGCTGCAGCAGGCCGTCGACGCGCTGTTCGACAACGGCCGCTGCCGCCGCCCGGTGCTGGGATCCTCCAACCGGCCGCTCAAGTCGCTCACCGACATGATCAAGGGCAAGCAGGGTCGCTTCCGCGAGAACCTGCTGGGCAAGCGGGTCGACTACTCGGCCCGGTCCGTCATCGTCGTCGGTCCCGAGCTGAAGCTGCACCAGTGCGGCCTGCCCAAGAAGATCGCTCTGGAGCTCTACCAGCCGTTCATCATCCGCAAGCTCAAGGAGCACGGCCTCGCCGACACCATCAAGTCGGCCAAGCGCATGCTGGAGCGCCGTGATCCGGAGGTCTGGGACATCCTCGAGCAGGTCATTCATCAGCACCCGGTGCTGCTGAACCGTGCCCCGACCCTGCACCGCATGGGCATCCAGGCCTTCGAGCCGGTGCTCGTCGAAGGCAACGCGATCACGCTGCATCCGCTGGTGTGCACGGGCTACAACGCCGACTTCGACGGCGACCAGATGGCCGTCCACCTGCCCCTGTCGCTGGAGGCGAAGATCGAGACGCACGTGCTGATGCTCTCGACGCACAACATCTTCTCCCCCGCCAACGGCAACCCGATCGTCTCGCCGTCCCAGGACATCCTCATGGGCGTCTTCTTCCTGACCTCGATCAACGAGGACGACTCCCGGAAGCCCGAGGAGCTGCGTTCCTTCCGCGATCCGCAGGAGGCGATCCTCGCCCACGACTACGGCCAGATCGGGCTCCACGAGCCGATCAACGTCCGGGTCACCCGCTTCGCGCAGATCATCAACGACCAGGGCGATCCCATCGAGTCGATGCCGGACAACCGGCGCATCCGCACCACCGTGGGACGGATCAAGTTCAACTCGATCCTCGCCGACGGCATGCCGTACTACAACTGCACCCTCGGCAAGAAGGGATGCAGTCGCGTCATCGACGACACCTACGCGATCCTCGGTCGCCCCGAGACCCTGTCCCTGCTGGACGACATGAAGGAGATCGGATTCCGGACCGCAACCACCTCCGGTCTCTCGATCGCCATCACCGACCTGCGCATCCCCGACAAGAAGACCGATCTGATCGGCAACGCCCAGAAGACGGTCGACAACGTCGAACGTGCCTACAACGCGGGTGCCATCACCGAGCGGGAGCGTCACAACCAGCTGCTGGACATCTGGGCGCACTGCCGCGAGGAGCTCACCACCGAACTGGTGAGCACCCTCAAGAACGACCGTCGCGACCTGTCGAACCTCCAGGAGGTCTCGACCGACGGCGCCGAGGGCGAACGCTACCTCAACCCGGTGTACCTCATGTCGGTCTCCGGCGCACGTGGAAACGTCAGCCAGATGCAGCAGCTCGCCGGCATGCGTGGCCTGATGGCCAAGCCCAGCGGCGAGATCATCGAGACGCCGATCCGCGCGAACTTCCGCGAGGGCCTGAACGTGCTCGAGTACTTCTCGTCCACGCACGGTGCCCGCAAGGGACTGGCCGACACCGCTCTCAAGACCGCGGACTCGGGCTACCTCACGCGAAAGCTCTACGACGTGGCCCAGGCCGTCGTCGTCACCGAGCACGACTGCAAGACCAAGCGTGGCATCAAGAAGAACGCCATCTACAAGGGCGAGGAGATCGACGTCCCCCTGCGGGAGATCATCATCGGCCGCACCAGCCGCCAGACGATCATCAACCCGATGACCGACGAGACCGTCGTCAAGGAGAACGACATCATCACCGAGCAGATCGCTCGGGATCTCGAGAAGCTCAACATCGACTCCGTCCAGGTCCGCAGCCCGCTGACCTGCGACACCGCCAACGGCATCTGCGCCTGCTGCTACGGCATGGACATGTCCACCGGCATGCTGGTCGAGCAGGGACTCGCCGTCGGCACGATTGCGGCCCAGTCGATCGGTGAACCCGGCACGCAGTTGACCATGCGGACCTTCCACACCGGCGGCATCGCGTCGCGCGGCCTGGTCGACACCAGCTACCGCGCCGGCCACGGCGGCACCATCGAGCTTCGCGAATGCCGCGAGGTTCCGGTTCCCGACGCCGACGACGGCAGCCTCATCGCCCTGAAGCGGAACGGTGAAGTCGCGATCCTCGACGCCAAGAACCGCGAACTCGAGAAGTACAAGGTTCCCTACGGTGCGGTCATCCGCGTCGCCGCCGGCGAGAAGGTGAAGAAGGGCAAGCTGCTCGTCGAGTGGGACCCCCACCGAACGCCGATCCTCGCCGAGGAAACCGGCACCGTCCGCTTCAAGGACATCGAGATCGGCAAGACCATCCGCGAGGAGTCGGTCAAGGGTTCCGGTACGCAGGAACAGATCGTCATCGAGCACACCGGCGAGATGCACCCGCAGATCCTGGTGGAGGACAGCTCCGGCAAGATCCTCGACTTCCACCACCTGCCGGCCAAGGCCCGCATCGAGGTGAAGGAAGGCCAGCAGATCGTCCAGGGGCAGATGCTCGCACGACAGCCCAAGGATGTGGCCGGCTCGGCCGACATCACCGGCGGCCTGCCGCGGGTCACGGAGATCTTCGAGGCCCGGACCCCCAAGGATCCGGCCGTCATGTCGAAGGTCACCGGTCGCGTCGAACTGCACGACGATCTCCGCAAGGGCAAGATGACCATCCGCGTCATCACCGACACCGGCGTGGAGATCGATCACCACGTACCGCAGGGCAAGCACCTGCTGGTCCACCGCGACGACTACGTGGAAGCCGGTGATCCGTTGACGGAAGGCCCCCTCGTCCCGCAGGAGATCCTCGAGATCCAGGGCGAGGAAGCCGTCTTCAACTACATGCTGGACGAGGTGCAGAACGTGTACCGCGCCCAAGGCGTCCCCATCTCGGACAAGCACATCGAGGTCATCCTCGCGTGCATGCTCAGCAAGACCCTGGTCAAGAAGCCGGGCGACACCGAGCTGCTGCCGGAGGAGATCGTCGACCGCTACAACTTCCGCCGGTGCAACGAGGCCATCGCCAAGCAGGTTCGCGTCAGCGATGCCGGCGATACGAACCTCGTGGTGGGCGACATGGTCGACCGGGCCACCGTCAAGGAGGCCAACGCTCTGGCGGCGGCCGAAGGCGGCGCCTCGGCCAAGACCAAGAAGCCGGCACCCGCGACCGGTCAGACGCTGCTGCTGGGCATCACCAAGGCCTCGCTGCAGTCCGAGTCGTTCCTCTCCGGTGCCTCCTTCCAGGAGACCACCAAGGTCCTGACCGAAGCCGCCCTCCGCGGTGCGGTGGACGAGCTGAAGGGTCTCAAGGAGAACGTCCTGCTCGGACACCTGATCCCGGCGGGTACCGGTTTCGACGAGTACACCTCCATGCGGGTGAACCGCCTCGCCGAGCCCCCCTCGAGCGAGGAGGAGGACGAAGCCTCGATGCTGGCCGAAGCCGCCGAAACGGCCGAGGCCCTCGGAGCCGAGCCCGTGGCCGCCGAGGCCCAGTTGGTTGAAATCCCCGGTTCTCAGGACCCCCTGGCCCCCGCCGAGGGCATCAGCGAAGCCGATGCGACGCTGCCTGAGCACTGATTCGACCCCATCCATGCCCCCTCCCGAGACCCGGGCTTCTGCCCGGGTCTCGGTCTTTTTCAAACGTCCAAAAACCGCATTTTTCTGGCCGTGAGGACGATTTCAGCCACGACATGGGCTTGTTCATCCTGCTAGGATGACCTCCTCGGGAGCAAGAGTGCGCCCGAAGTGGTTTTCCTGCGCAAGAAGGCGGCATTCCACGACATAGAACGCGTCAGGAGTGTCTTCCGCAACGGCGGAAGGCCCGAGATGAGAACCAGGGTTCCGACATTGAGTCGAGAGACAATCATGCACAACCGAGTGACGACCGTAGTCCTTTCGATCGTAGCCTTTGCCGCGACCACCGGTCTGGTGATCGCCGCCGGTGGCGAACGCCCCGGCAGCAACCGCACGGTTGAACAAGGATCGAATGTCGACAAGGGCACTGCGCGCCCGCTGCCCGGCGCGATCGGAACTCCCTGGGTCGGTGTCGACTCCAACGAGTCCAAGCCGAACATGGCTCTCAAGCCGCGGACCATCCAGCCCAAGCCGGATCGAATCGATCGCCCCGGCAACGCCTCCGGCAGCCGCCTGGTGGTGAAGTTCGTCGACGAGGCCCGCCTCCGAGTGCTGCCGGACAGCTCCATCATGTCCCTGACCGGAATGGACGTCGAGGAGATCAACGATCTGCTCATCGCCCACGGCGTGATTCTGGAGGCGTCCTCGAACGTCCCCCAGGAGCGGCTGCAGGCGGTGATCAACCGTGCCGAACTCCGATCCGGCAACGCCCAGCCGGACGTCGCGGGAATCTACTACGTGACCGGCTTCATCCGCGACGTCGACAACGCCGCCGACGCCCTGCTGCGGAGCGACCTGGTCGAATGGGCCTTCTTCCAGTCGACCGACTCCTACACCGCCAACATGGTCTCGCTGGCCGAAGCTCCGGCCGCGACGCCCCGCGTGGCCCCTCCCATCGCTACGAGCCCGGTCGCGATTGCAGCCGAGGCCCGGCTCTCGAACCTTTCCCGAAAGCCGATCATGGAACCGCTCCAGCGAGGCGAAGCCACGTTCGCCTGCTGCTTCTACCGACTCGATGCGACCACGCTGACCTGGAGCCTCGATGTCTGCAACGACACCACCCAGGCGGAGTGCACCGCGTTCCAGGATGCCTCGACCATCACCCGCTTCACCCCCGGACGGACCTGCCTGTTCCCCGGTGACCCCGGCAATCCGGGTCCCTGCGACCCCCTTGATATCCCCGCCGCCTGCTGCTTCCCCGACGGCAGCTGCATCAACCAGTTCCAGGTTCTCTGCCAGGACGCCGGCGGCACGTACGACCCCACCGGCACCGGGCTGAGCTGCGACAACCCCGCCGTCGATTGCCCGGTCACCGAGTTCCCGCCGATCGAAGTCGGCGTGTGTTGTCTGACCAGCGACGAGGACCGGTTCTTCGATACCCTCGGCGGCGCCCTCGGCGTCGGCGGTGCGGCGGGCCCGGACAACCCCGTCCTCGTCAAGTACTGCGAAATCGTCCAGTCCCAGGGCTTCGATCCCGACGGCGAGGACTTCGTGACCGCTTCCGACGTCTGCGGCGATCTCGGCGGAACCTACCTCGGCAGCGTCGATGCACCCGAGAGCTTCACCTGCTCCGACTGCGACTACTACGGCGGCTGCTGTGCCGAAGGCGACTGCGAGAACAGCGACGACTGCGACGACGGTGTCGACCTGTTCTCCTCGCTGGTGACGATCAACGGAAATGTTCCCAACTCCGTCTGGTACCCGACGCAGGGCGCCCCCGTCGGCGGATACGCCGTCGACCAGACCGCCCCGGGTGTGGGCGACCCCGTCTACGGGCTCGGCTGGTTCGCCGGCTCCTACCTGCTGAACGTCGGCCCGCTGCCGACGCTCGCGGACAGCCAGTTCGATCCGGCGACGTTTACCACACCCCTGAAGTGGGCCGACAACGTGGTGTACAACCAGGACGTGCTCTCGGGCTACTTCACCGGCTTCCAGGGACTGCCCGACGGTGCCGGAGGCTTCAATCAGATCCCCACCCCCGCGGACATGCCCGATCCCACCGGCACCGTTCCCGGAACCGGCACGCTGGCCAGGAACGCACAGTACGACCCGCTCAACCCCGCGGACGGCGGCATCCTCGGCTTTGTCGCCTGGGGCCTGTCCGCCGGCAACGTGGCCCCGGCGATCGCCCGACAGGGCGGCCCGCTCGACTATGGCGCATACAGCTACTGCACCAACTGGTGCATGGGCGCCGGCGTCGGCACCGACTCGTGCGTCAACGACGGTGATCCCGCCACTCCGGCCATGGCGAGCAACTTCATTCCGCGTCACCGGTGCGCCGGTCAGACCCCCTACTTCATGGGGCTCGGAGCCTGGTTCGTCGATCCCCTGGCCGGAGACACCCCGATCCCCTTCGGCATCACCCCGGATCCGGGCTGCACCGAGTTCCTCGGACTCAACGACCCCAACGGCTGGCTCAATCCCGACGCGTACGAACCCGGACAGACCGTCGCGGACGCGTTCGAGAATCCCATGGAACAGGGCGCCTGCTCCACCGGTGTGCAGGCCGATCTGCTCCACGGCTCGTGCTTCTGGAACCGCAACCTGTTCCCGACGTACATCGACGCCTACGCCGAAACGCTCTTCGGTCCCGGCCCCACTCCGTGGAACGCCAGCCCGAACTGCTTCAACGGCCCCTACTGCCAGAACCCCACGCTCTGCGAGCAGGTCTGCGCCGAACTGCCGTCCTGCTGCGTGGGCGACGACTTCGTCCAGGGCTTCGCCGACTGGGACGCGGAGTGTGCAGCCGCGGCGAACCTGCTGGGCGGTGGCCCCTTCCCGCTGGGCTGGTACCCCGACGGTCTGGCCGCCATCGGCCTCCCGACGCCCTACCCCAACGGATGCGGCAACTACCTGCTGGCTAACAACCAGTGCATCTCCACCGGTGTTGATCTCATCCCGTACGACGGATGGCAGCCGGACGGAAGTGGATTCGGCGGCGCCAACGGCCGGCAACCCGGCTGCAGCGATCTCGAATGCTGTGCCCGCGTCTTCGCCGCCGGGCAGGCCCTCGACCCGCCGGTCGACTGCAGCGGCAACTGGACGCCCGAATGCGTGGCCCTGGCCTACCAAGAGTGCTACTTCGATGTCCCCGTCACCGACGACACTCCGGACTTCACCCCGCTGCAGTTCCATCTGCTGGGGAACGAGACCCGAACGCTCGGCCGCCGGGGCATCTCCACCGTGGCCGCCGAAAGCGTGCCCGAGGAGTACCGCAGCCTGATTCCGGCCCCCTTCTTCGTGAAGGCCTCACCGGATTCCACCGGTTCGATCCAGAGCGATATCGGCCTCCTGATTCCGCCCTTCATTCCCACCGGAACCAACGGCTTCCAGGACTTCAACGGGCGACCCAACGGATACACGCAGAGTCGATGGTCCGGCTCGGGACTCCAACTCGAGCAGCGGGTTCCCTTCTCGCCGTCCACCGGTCTGTACTCGTGGGGCCAGTTCCTCTCGGGCATCACCCGGGGCCTCCACCCCGCGGGTGACAACGTCAACGGAACCAAGGGCCTCGGCGTCCGTGTTGCAGTGCTCGACAATGCAGCCTGGGTGCAGGAATGGACCGACTTCCAGGGCAATGTCCAGGGCGCCATCCACGAGGACCTGAGGAACGTCCGCCTCGAAGGCCGGGACACTCCGCACCCGCCGGTGCGCATGCTCTTCGATCCGATCGCGACCCGACCGCAGCGCGGCACCGGCGTACTGGGCATCATCGCGGCCGAGGAGAACGGCTTCGGAGTCACGGGCATCGCACCCGAGTGCGAACCGTACTTCTTCCCCACCATCGACGTGGACCTCGGTTTCCGCGAGGTCGCAGCGTGGGTCAACGCGATCGATTCGCTTTCCTACGGCGACGTGATCCTCGCCACCTACCTGCCCAGCTACTACCAGGGCGGAGGCCAGGGTGACGGCGGCGGCGGAGCCCAGAGCGGCTGCGCCGACAGCTGCCTGCTGAACGACCCCCAATCCAGCACCATGATGCAGATCGCGTCCGACGCGGGCATCGTCGTGATCGTGCCCGCTGGCGACTTCGCCTGCGACATCGACGCGACGCTCGAAGGCGAGCAGGGTGACGTGATCATGGTGGCCGGAGCGATGCCCAACGGCAACGCCCAGCGATGGTGGACGAGCAACTACACCACGACCAACACCGGCGGCGCCTACGGAGGCACCGGGATCTCCTGCTCCTCGTGGGGCACGGTCGTGACCACGGGCGGCAATGCGAACCTCACCAAGGTCGCCCTGAACATCCCCGGCCCCGGGGACGACACCCAGGTGCTGACCACGCAGCAGAAGCGTCGCAGCTACACCAACGACTTCGGCAACAACGTCATCGACGGCGGTTCCATCGCGGCCTCCGCCGTGGTCGCCGGCAGCATCGCCTGCGTGCAGGGCCTGTCCCTGCAGCGGTTCGGTGCCATGCAGCCGCCCAACGTCATGCAGCGGATGCCGCACGACTGGGGCACACCGCGGACCGACCGTTCGAACGCCCCCGGCGGACCGGGAGAGTTCTTCAACTCGGCCAACTCCACGGCCCAGGTCCCCTGGGGCTACGACCTGAACAAGGATGGCGAGGGCTGGTTCAGTCAGCGGCTCATCCAGCCCAATGAAATGGGTGTGGCGCTGGTCACCGACTCGGACTACGCACTGGACACGGCCGGGTTCATCACCGACGTCAAGCTCCTCCGCGGCGACCCGATGGGCGGAACGATCTCCAGCCTCCGGGCGGTCGACGAGAACTACTACAGTGCTCTGACCCGCCCCACGGCAACGGGCTTCTACAACCCGCCGTTCTTCGTCCCCGGACCTCCGTACTACTCCTCCGTCGGCCAGTACGTCGACATGATGGTGGAGATGACGGTGCCGCAGGTCACGCCCATCGGCAACCGCGTCGATGCCGACCTGACGATCCTCCCCCCGCCCGGCGTGGTCTCGCTCATCGAGATGTACTCCTGGAACTGGAAGATCAACACCTGGCAGTTCATGGGCATCCAGGTGTCCACCGGCGACGAAACCGAAGCGGAACCGCTGGAGTTCACCAACTATCAGGGATCGGCGGATGAGATTCGCAGCCCCCAGGGACTGATCTACATGCGGGCCGTGGTGCGGGCCATCAGCCTCAACGGCGGCCCCGTCGGCGGCCCCAGCCCGGGCAGCCTGGTCCGGTTCGACCAGTTGGACATCACCTTCGTACCGGGATCCGGCGGCGGAGGGCCTCCGGGCTGATCCCCGACCATTCCACGTTCATTCCAGCCCCCGCCGACACCAAGGCGGGGGCTGTCTTATTGGGGGCTCCTGAGCCTCAACCCCTCCGAAAACGGTCCAAAAATATGCATTTAAAGGCCGGAAATCACAGTTCGAGGTACCCATGGCCCGGAATGCACTTATCTTGAATGATGGGGATGGGACGCACCATTCCGTACCGAAACGAGGAGAGATCATCACAATGTTTCACGCTACGAAGACCGTAACCGCGGCGCTCATCATCGCGGCAAGTTCCCTGGGCGCCTCGGCGTCGGCCGACTACAACCCCGGCCTCGACATCGTGCCGATGCATGAAATCGCACCGCTGGACCTCGACTGGCTCACGGAAGACGATCGACTTCGCGACGAGGAGAGCCTCCCCTACCGGTTCGCCCAACCCCATGAGAGTTTCATCACCCCCGGCAACGACGGCCTCTGGGACCGTGACGAAGACGGCCGCCTCCGCTGGCGTATGCGGATCTCCTCCAAGGGCGCCCCGCACCTGAACTTCGGATTCGAACACTACGACATGCCCGCCAGCGCGGAAATGACGCTCGAGACCGTCGACCGATGGTCGTTCCGCGGCCCCTTCACCTCCAACGACGCGCAGGAAGGCGAACTGTGGACCCCCCTGGTGATGGGCGACGATCTCTTCATCACCATCACGTGCGACGATGCCGACCGGATCCACCTCGAGGAAGGCGTCATCCTCACCAAGATCAACGTGGGCTACCGCGGCTTCCAGACTCCCCAGTCCGACCGCGGCACGTCCGAGGCGTGCAACCACGACGTCGAATGTCCTCTGTGCGACGACTGGTGGAACGAGATTCCCGCCATCGCCATGTACACGATCAACGGCTCGCTGGTGTGTTCCGGATCCATGATCAACAACACCTCGAACAACGAGGACCCGCTGTTCATGACCGCCGACCACTGCGGCGTGCGGGCCAGCAACGACCAGGCTCTGGTCGTCTACTGGAACCACCAGAACAGCACCTGCCGCACCCCGGGCAGCAGCCAGAGCGGCGGCAACGGCAACGGCAACTACAACCAGTTCACCTCCGGCAGCCAGTTCCTGACCACCAACAGCACCTACGACTGCTGCCTGATCCGGCTCAACAGCTCGCCGCAGGATTCCTACGGCATCACGTTCGCAGGCTGGTCCCGCTCCAACTCCAACACCGGCGGCCGGGTGATCCATCATCCGCAGACGGCGGAGAAGCGCTGCAGCAGCATCGACGCCCTTTACAGCAACAGCCAGTACTGGGGCGTGAACTACGACGAGGGCCGGACCGACTACGGTTCCTCCGGTTCCCCCCTGTTCAACTCCAACTTCCAGATCATCGGCATGCTCTGCTGCGGCGGTTCGTTCTGCTCGAACGATTCCGACGACTACTACGGAAAGGCCTTCATCGGTCACTGGTCGGGCCTGGCGCCCTACCTCGACCCGCAGGGCACCAACCAGCAGTCGCTGGACACCCTCAACCCGAACAACCTGAACACCGGCGCCTGCTGCTGGCTGGGAAGCTGCTATCAGGTCGAGGAACTCAACTGCAACAACGTCAACGGCGACTACCAGGGACTCGGTACGACCTGCGGTTCGGTCGACTGCTCGAACCCGGATCCCACCGGCGCCTGCTGCACCGGCACCACCTGCTCGATCTCGACCCAGGCCAACTGCGGCGGCACCTACCTGGGTGACGACTCGGACTGCTCCGACGATCCCTGTGCTCCGGATCCGACCGGTGCCTGCTGCCTCGGCACGACGTGCGTGACCGCCACGCAGGCCAACTGCGGCGGCATCTACCAGGGCGACGACACGAGCTGCTCCGCGAGCACCTGCCTCGCCGACTCCGACTCGTTCGAGGGCATGGCCTTCAGCATCGTGGGACGCGATCTCGTCGACGATGCCGAGCCCACGTGGACGGTCGACGTCTACGCGGTCGTGGCCGACGGATGCCGCCTCGATGCGGTGGCCGGCGACACGTCCACCAACAAGATGATCTCGACGACCTCGAGCTTCTACCAGAGCCCCTACGGAGGCCCCACGTCCGCGTCGATCAACCCGGCGTTGTTCACGGCCTTCCCGGACCTCCGGTACGACAGTTTCGTGACCGTCGGAAGCCTCGATCAGACCGGCAACAACCTCGCCAACATCGGCATCGACTTCTCGGCCTTCGAAGCCGGCGGAGCGATCGATTCGAGCGACGGGTCCTGGTTCATCACTCCCGATGACGCCCAGGGCGAAGCGGTCTCGTTCTCGAACGAATCGTGCGAATCGGGCAACGGTGTCCTCATCGCACGCCTCACGGTCCGGGACCTGTCCGCCAGCGTCTACGTCGAAGCCCTCTTCCAGGGCAAGGACGCCAACGGCGCCACCTGGCAGGCCACGGGCTCGATGAGCATCGTCTTCGACGACTGCAACGTGCTCTGCGACGGCGACACCACCAGCGACGGAGTCGTGAACGTCTCCGATCTCCTCTACGTGATCGCCAACTGGGGCAACCCGTACGACGTCAACGACCTGTTGACGGTCATCGCCAACTGGAACTGCGGCGGCTGAGTCCGCAGCCCTTCACGGGACCAACCAACCCCCTCGATCCCTCCGGATCGAGGGGGTTGTTCATTGGGCCCCGCAGCGACCACCCGAATCCGCATCCGATGAGTGCAGGCTCCGTCCCCCCGATCCGCCGTGATTGGCTCCACCGTGCCCCGCACCATACGATTCAGTCGTCCGTACCCATACCGACCAGAACGCCCCCACGAGGATTCCATGCCCCAGCCCAACCAACGAAACGACGGCACCCCGTCCCCCACACGACCCGCGGGTCCCTCGATCGCATGCCGTCTGGCCGTGCTGATGGCGATCGTGATGTTCGCCGGCTGCTCGACGCACTCCCGGCATTCGGCGGGGCTGTGGCCGGAGCCGGAACACGATGCGCCCGTCACCCCACGGACGCTGGTTCTCCACGCGGCGGACTACCAGTCCCTCTACACCCTGGCCGGCGGGCTCAAGCCGATGAGCAGCGGATTCTGGCGTTGCTCGTTCGACGCCGACGATCCGGAACCCGGCGAGCTCCACGAGGTCCAGGGCATGCTCGGCGTCCTGCGTAACGACGTGTGGTACGCCGACATCCAGATCTTCGCGAAGATCTACGACGGCGAACGCAGTGCCCAGGCCTTCGTCGTGCACCGTGAATCGCTGGCCAGGCTGATCGATCGACACGAATCGTTCTGGAGCGAATGGGACATCACCCCCGACACCGATCCCCGCGAGCTCGTCCACATCGTCGACCGCATGCCCCGCGAAGACCGGTGGAGAGGCTACGGCTACCTCTATGGCTACCCCGACGAAGCGGTCGATTTCTTCGTGGAGGCCGGCATCGCCGCGGACGACGGCGGCGAAATGGGTCCCGGCAAGGATCGAGAGTTCATGCAGATCCCGACGTACGCGGCGGAATCCGGGCACTTCACCTACGCCATCCCCCTGGACCACGTCCCCACCCCCGCCGACCGGGCACTGGCCGAGGATGCCGGGCGGATCCTCGAGGAATACGAACGGCAACGTCCCCAAATGCGCGACGCCGAGGATGCTGTCCGGGTGCTCCGGGAACTCAACGATCAGTTCGAGCGTCCCGCGAACTCGGAACCCGCCGAACCCGCCGAATCCGTCGAATC
>DBGM01000034.1:39377-41198 GCA_002295885.1 Phycisphaerales bacterium UBA854 | reverse complement strand
CCGTCGGCTCCCCTTCGCACGAACGCAGTCGGGAACCGCTAGACTTTTCGGTGAAGTATGGCGCGGTCTCCCGGAGGAGGGAGAACGGCGGGCCGGATCCACCGGGCAGCGAGGTCATCCGAACGTCATGGCAGATCACACCACACTCTGCGTCTGCGGCTACGACCGGTTCGGACTGGTGGATGATCAGCCGTGCCCCGAATGCGGGAAGATCGAGATCGCCGACAAGCGAATCGGTCCCGTACGAAGGCTGCTCCGGAACTATCCCAGTCCCACGGCCACCATCTCGTTCATCCTGAGCCTCTTCACCCTCGCCCTGGCGGGCCTGCTCACCATCCTGATAGTGGTGATGTTGGTGATGGCGGCCAACAGCCGTGGTTCCGGTGCCCCCATCGGGCTCATCCTTCCCTTCTACGGATACATCTCGATCGTCCTGCCGGCCGTGGGCCTCACCGTCCTGTTCGCGATCATTCCCGTCAACGATCGACATTGGAGATTGGCCGGGTACAGCCTGATCATCGCCGTGTTGTCCGCCATCGTTCCACCGATCATCTTCTTCGTGGGCCTGACTCTCCTCTGATGGCCGCCGGATTCGCCTGAGATCGGACCCGGATAGACTGCTCCCGACATGCGATTTGTCCTCCCGGCCATTCTGATCTCGACGCTGCTGACAGGATGCGCCTCCATGAACGCACACCACGAATCGCCGCCCACCGCCCTGCGGGTGGCGACCTACAACATCAAGCACGGCCGGGGCATGGACGGGGCCATCGATCTCGACCGGACCGCCGCCACCCTTGCCTCGCTCGACGCCGATCTCATCGCCCTGCAGGAAGTGGATGACCGGACGCGCCGCAGCGGCGGCGTCGACCAGGCCGCCCGGCTGGCCGATCGGCTGGGCATGCACGCGGCCTACGGTTCCTTCATGGACTTCTCGGGCGGACGCTACGGGCTGGCGATCCTCTCGCGACGACCGATCCAATCCCATGAGGCGTGGCGACTGCCCGACGGGAACGAGCCCCGCGTTGCGCTGGCCGCACGCATCGCGACCGGCTCCGGCGAGACGATCACCGCCATCGCGGTGCACTTCGACTGGGTCGACGACGACGGGTTCCGGTACGACCAGGCCCGCGAGACCATCCGCCGGATCGAGGAGCTCGAGACGCCCTGGATCGTCTTCGGGGACTTCAACGACACGCCCGGTTCACGCACCATGAACGCCTTCGGGCGGATCGGTCGCAACGCCGTGAAACCCGAGGACGACGCGGCCACCTTCCCCGCCGACCGACCGACGATCGAGATCGACTTCATCATCCCCGGGCCGGCCGAGGCCTGGGCTCCGGCCGTTGCGACGGTCATCCCGGAGCCACGCACGTCCGACCACCGACCGGTGGTGGCGGAGCTGCGGTTGATTGAGGAGTGAACATCGAGGGGAACGACCGAAGGCTGCTGTTCGAATCGCCTCACTCCCCCGGTCGGACGTAGGTCATCTCCAGGCGGTTGCCGGGGGCGACGACCGTCACCTCCGTCATGAACGCCCGGATCAGCGTCAGCCCGCGTCCGGAGGCCACCGTCAGGTTCTCCTCCGCCGTCGGATCCGGGACGCTGTCGGGGTCGTAGCCGGGGCCCTCGTCCACGATCACCGCCGAACACCGCGACGGGTCGCCCGTGAACTCGACCTCGATGCAGCGACCGGGGTCGCCCCCGTTGCCGTGGTTCATGGCGTTGCTCAACCCTTCCTCCAGCGACAGACGCACCGCGAAGGTCGCGGTCTCGTCCCAGCCGCCGGCTTCGAGTCGGGCGATGACCTGCTTCAGCACC
>DBGM01000034.1:0-39160 GCA_002295885.1 Phycisphaerales bacterium UBA854 | reverse complement strand
CGCGGAGTTGACGCTGATCAGGGTGCCCAGGGCGGACGACGACAGATGCCGCACGTTGCCGAAGTCGACGATCAGCTTCGGAGCCTCGCGGCCGTCGATGAGATCCTTGAGCTCGCGGTCCAGATGCTGGATGCTGGTCTCGTCCACGATGGCGTCCGTCATGATGCGGATCTCGACGATTCCGTCCTCGTCCGTGACGCGCAGCATGGNNCGGGCGATGACCTGCTTCAGCACCATGTCGATCTCCTCCCGCGCGGAGGCGATCGTCCAGGTGTCTCTGAAGTCGTGGGCTGCGTCGCTCATGGACCGGTCCGCCTCAGCGCAGGCCGATCCGGGCGTCCTCGGTCGTCTCGTCGATGACGAAGATCCGGTCCAGCTTGGTGATCCTGAAGACCTCGAGGATCGTGCCGCTGATGGCCGCCAGACGAAGCTCGCCGCCACGGTCCTGAACCGCGGAGTTGACGCTGATCAGGGTCCCCAGAGCGGACGAAGACAGATGCCGGACGTTGCCGAAGTCGATGATCAGCTTCGGTGCTTCGCGGCCGTCGATGAGGTCCTTGAGCTCCCGATCCAGATGTTGGATGCTGGACTCGTCCACGACGGCGTCCATCATCAGACGGACCTCGACGATTCCCCCCTCGTCCGTGACGCGCAGCATGGAAGCGTGATTGCTCATCGGATTGTCCCTTCGGTCCCGCCGTCGATCACGGCATGTTGTAGTTCATGCCGGCACCGACCGCATCCATGAGACCCGGGAACAACATGTCCTCGTTCTCGGTCTGGATGATGATCTCGGGACGCAGCAGGATCAGCAGGGTGACTTCCTCGCTGCTGGTCACGCGGTTGGTGAAGAACCGGTTGACGTACGGGATCTTGGAGAGGATCGGCACGCCGACCTCGGTCTCGTACTCCTCGACCGTCCGCTGGCCGCCGAGCAGGGCCGTGCCCTTGTCGGGCACCGACGTGGTGACCCAGAGGTCCTTGGTGATGATCGAAGGCAGCTCGACGGTACCGGCGAATCCGGCTCCCGCCCCACCACCGAATCCGGCACCACCGGCGGCACCGCCGAAGGTCAGGGTCTTCTCCTGGCCGAGCGGCTTGGTGAGCTGGAAGTGGACGTTCATGGTGACGTAGCGGCGGTCGGCCGAGACCGAGCCCTTCACGTCGAGCACGAAACCGGTGGCGAGAATGCCGATGTCCGGCTGGAACGCACCGGAGCCCTCACCCGTGACCGGGGTCAGACCCGCCACGTAGGACTGCTGGGTGTTGACCGAGATCCACGCCTGCTGACCGTTGTAGAAGGTCAGTCGCGGTGCGGTGAGGGTCACCGAACGCGAATCGGCCTGGGTGGCCTTGATGAGCAGGTCGACTTGGATGTCGTCCATGTACTGGATGTTCACGCCCAACGCGGGAGCGAGGGCCGACACCGAGGTGCCGAACGAGGTCAGCGGTGCCACCGACTCCAGGATGTTCAGGGAGTTCTGCACCATGCCGATCGGACTCCAGCCGGAGTTCTCGGCCCCCAGACGGATCGGGGAACCGGGCACGCCGCCGGCGATGTACTCGAACTCCGTCGGCACACCACCGGCTGGGCCGGGAATGCCGACGCTGGCGCCGGTATTGATCGTGTTGATGTACGGCGGGTTGCCCGGATCGACCGTCTGGTTGACCGTGCCGTAGATGATCGAATCCTTCAACTGCCCGGCGGACGCGCCGTCGGTGATGAAGAAGTCGCTCAGGCGGGCGTTGGGGTCGGCCTGCTGGGCGCGATCCCAGAGATCGTTGTTGGTGTTGAAGTAGAGATCAAGGTTGACGCCGATCTCCTCGTACCAGTCGGTGTCCACCTCGAGGAAGCGGGCTTCCACGTTGATCAGGATCGAACGGGCCTCACGGAGCATTCGCAGGAGCGAACCGATGTCCATGTGGTTCCGGGGGGTGGAGGAGATGACCAGGTTCTTGTTGTAGTCCTCCATGCGGCTGACGTCGCCGCCGAGCTCGCGCCATCCCTCGGGATCGACGTTGTCGCGGATGATGTTCTTGAGCTTCTCGAGGTTGTCCTCTTCGTCCTCGGAGTAGTTCATGCCACCACCGCCGCCGCCACCCATGCCGCCGCCGCCGCCGCCGAAGCCGCCGCCGCCGCCGCCGAAGCCGCCGCCACCACCGCCGCCGATGCCGCCGCCGCCGCCGAAGCCGCCGCCGCCGAGACCACCGCCGCCGCCGCCGAAGTTGCCCAGGTCGAGCGTCGGAGCGTTGTCGAAGTCCGGAATCGGCATGATGATGTCACGCACGTCGTAGACCACGAGGACCTTGCGGTCCTGCAGGGCCTCCTTGGAGGAGACCAGCAGCATGCCGTCCTGCACGGCCCATGAAGGATGGTCCGGCTCTTCGCCGAGCTGCTCAAGCACCCGGTTGAGGGCGATGTTCATCGGCACCTCGGCCAGCTGCAGCATGACCGTGGACTCGCGATCGACGCCCAGCAGTTCAAGGGCCGGCCAGTCGATGTACATCTTCAGACCGGAGACCTGCTCGAAGAAGTTGGCGACGAGCTCGAATGTGTAGTTGTTGAAGTCGATCGGCATGCGGGTGGCCTCGATCTTGGCCAGCACGCGACGATCCTCCGGGGGAGGGTTGTAGCCGCCTTCGACGCCGCGACGATACGTGATCTGCGGCCAGTCCTCGGGGTAGCTCATCAGGCCGGAGATCGAACGATCGCCGGGGCCCGAGAGGTTCTCGTGCGGAGGCACGAGCGACTTCTGCATCTCGACCTCGGTCTCGCCGTAGGCCAGATTCTTCTTCCGCTGCAGATCGCTGAACTCGCGGTACAGCTCGGTCTGCTGGATGACGTCACGCAGCGCCTGCGCCGCGGGGTTGTGCGGATCGATGAAGAGGATCTCGTTGATGACCTGCAGGGCCTCGCGGTACTTCAGCTCCATCTGGAGCTGGCGGACGCGCTTGAGGTTCTCCGCGATGATCCGGTTGCGTTCCTGGCGGCTGCGGTCCTCGCTGGTCTGGCGATCGGCCTCGGCCTCCTGCTTCGCGGCCTCTTCGGCCATCAGCCGGGCGTTGTAGCGGAGCTGTCCGATGCGGACCCGCAGGTCCTCGGCCTTGGAGTTCATCTGGTCGAACTCGCTCTCGCTCAGGTACTGGCGGCTTCGACGCAGCTTGATCTCCGCGGTCAGGATGGTCCGCTCGGCTCCGGCGTAGTCCTCCTTGGCGACCTGATCCATGGCGTCCTGGTAGGCGTTGTCGTACTCCGCGATCGCACGCTGCCGCTGCTCCCGGAGCTGCTGCTCGACGGAGGCCATGCCGACACCCCTGCCGGTCTCGAGCATGGATCCCTGATTGAGCATGTTCATCGCCTGCTGGTAGCCGTCCCTCGCCTGCTCGTCGTCGGGCATGAGCTTGAGCGACTCGGCGAACTTGTTGGCTGCATCGCGCCAACGGCCTTCGGCCGCAAGACGCTGCGCCGCGAGATTGGATGCGTTCACCTTGGCCTCGAGCTGCTCCGACTCGGAGACCGTGTCCGGCTCGGGCGCGGACTCCGTCGAGGTGTCCTCGTTCTCGGAAGCCGTGTCCTGCTCCGGTGCGGTGTCGGCGGGCGGTTCATCCGCCTGGGCCAGGACCGTGGTGTTCAGGCAGATCAAGGACAACCCCGCGAACGTCAACAGCAGGATGGACGTAAGCGGCCGCTGGGCTTGGAACTTCATTCGACTCTCCCGAGGCAGGGACTTGGTGAACCGAAGCCGGATCGGGACCGGCTCGGGCGTGTGAAACCGTGTGGATCCTCTATATGAGGATCCGGAAACCCGCGATACTGACCGCGGGAAGCCCGAAGTCTACCCCGCCGGAGAGCAGATCCGCAAGGAGCCTGCGGGGCTGCGATCGCTGTTTTTCAACCTGCTTCAGGGGGTCCGATCCGGGCCCCGCACTGGCTCAACCCTCGATGGTCGAAGGAGCCTTGGCTGTGACTTCGGAAGCCCCGTCCTGAGCCGCCCCAGAGGCCATCAATCCCACGAACTGATCGAAGAGATAGGCCGCATCGTGGGGCCCCGGAGAGGCCTCGGGATGGTACTGGACGGCAAAAATCGGCTTTGAGGCGTGCCGGAAGCCCGCTACCGTCCGGTCGTTGAGGTGCACATGGGTCACCGTGCAGTCAAGGGCCTCCAAGGACTTCCAATCAACGCAGAAACCGTGATTCTGGCTGGTGATCTCCACCCGCCCGGTCTCCATGTTGCGGACGGGCTGGTTGGCCCCCCGGTGCCCGAAGGGCAGTTTCCAGGTCTCCGCCCCCAGGGCGAGAGCGAGCAGCTGATGCCCAAGGCAGATCCCAAAGGTCGGGATCTCCCCCGCCACTTCACGCAGCGTCTCTATCAGAGGTTCCACCGCGGAGGGATCACCGGGCCCATTGGATACGAAGAGCCCGTCTGGCTTCAACTCCCGGATCTGCTCGGCCGAGCAGTCCCAGGGCAGGAAGTGTACTTCGCAGCCACGTTCGGCCAGGTGCCGGTAGATGTTCTGCTTGGCTCCGCAGTCGATCGCCGCCACGCGGAAGACCTCGTCGCCCTGACGGACCGAACGCTCCGGCGTCGGCGGAACGCGGATCAGCCCCTCGGCCCACAGACCGGGTTCGGAGATCGAAGCCTCGGCGGCCAGATTCTGTCCACTCATCGAGGGAGACCGGCGAACCTGCTCGATCAGCTCCTCGTTGGAGAGGGAGGCGTCGGTGGTGATCACGCCCCGCATGGCCCCCTTGACGCGAAGCCGACGAACGAGTGCCCGGGTGTCGATGTCGCACAACGCGGGGATCCCGTGGGATTCCAGCCAGGGACCGAGCATGGATTGGGAGCGGTAGTTCGAGTCGAGACGCGATGCCTCGCGAATCACGAAGCCGGCGACCTGGGGAACGTCCGACTCCACATCGACGTCGTTGACCCCGTAATTCCCCATCTGCGTGGCCGTCATCACGAGGATCTGGCCGCGGTAGCTGGGATCGGTCAAGGCCTCCTGGTACCCGGTCATGGCCGTGTTGAACACGACCTCACCGAAGCCTGACTTCGACGTTGCATGGGAAAAAGAGCGACCCGTGAAGACGGAACCGTCCTCAAGTACGAGACGAGCTTCCTTGGTCGCGTCCTCGGGCACGCGAACATTCTACAGGGTTCTTCCGCTTCGGGGACCATCCGGCGGCAGGAACGTATCCTGTATTTCAAGATGGCCATGCTCTTCCCAGAGGAAACGAACGCCGGCTACGCTCGCATCGCGGTGGAGCGTGGGTTCGACCGCTATCCGGACGGACTGACCTACGTCGTGCCGGAGGAGCTCGGGGATCTCATCACCGGCGAGCGGGTGCTGGTGCCCCTGGGCCGAGGGGACACGCCGACCCCCGGCTACGTGATCGACCGCAGCGATTCGGCGGAGGCGGGAGACGCCGATCGACTCAAGTGGATTCTTCGCCGGGACGGTTCGGCCCACGGACTCCCCCCGGAATTGATGGCCCTGGCCCTGTGGGTCGCCCGGTACTACCAGGCGCCCCTCGGCCTGACCGTGTCCGCCATGCTGCCGTCGGCGGTCCGACGGGGAGTCGGAGCCGTGAAACGCCGCCTGATCGACCTGGCCGAACCCGACGGAGAGACCTCCGTCACCGCCAAGCAGAGGACCGTCCTCGAGGCCATCCGCACCCTCCCCCCGGAACAGCGGCCGGTGGAACTCAATCGCCTGAAGCAGCTCAGCGGTATTCGAACCACCGGTCCCGTCGATCGACTCCTGCGTGACGGACTACTGGTGGAGCACCGGCGAACCGAAATAGAGGCGGAATGGAGAACTCCGACCCCGGGGGAACTGACGCCCGACACCCCTACCCCCCTGCAGCAAGGGGTCATCGACGCCATCGGCGCCGAACTGGGCAACGGCTTCTCGACGCATCTGGTGCACGGGGTCACGGGATCCGGAAAGACCGAGGTCTACATCCGACTCATCGAGCGGGTGCTCGGAGATGGAGGCATGGCCCTGGTCCTCGTGCCCGAGATCGCCCTGACCCCCCAGACCGGCGCGAGGCTGATCGGACGCTTCCCCGATCACCGCGTCGCCGTGCTCCACTCGGGACTGACGGCCGCACAACGCCACCAGCAATGGGCCATGGCCGCCGCAGGGGAGGCCGACATCGTGCTCGGAGCCCGCAGTGCGGTCTTCGCTCCGATTCCCACCGAACGCCTGCGGCTGATCGTCGTCGACGAAGAGCACGACTCCTCCTATAAGCAGGAGACCGTGCCCCGCTACCACGGTCGGGATGTCGCCATCCGCCGCGGTCAGTTGGCCGGCTGCACCGTGGTGCTGGGCAGTGCGACACCCGCCCTCGAAAGCTGGTGGAATGCGACCCGCCGCGGTGTCGCCACCCTGCACCAGCTTCCGGAACGGGCCCCCGGACTTTCGTTGCCGGCGGTCCGGGTCGTCGACATCACGGAGGAGCGACGCCACCAGGGAACATCCGGACACCTCATCGGGCCCACCCTCGCCGCGGGCATCAGGCAGACCCTCGAGCAGCGGGACCAGGTGCTGCTGCTGCTGAATCGGCGGGGATTCTCCAGCTACATCACCTGCAACAGCCGTGCCTGCGGTTGGGTGCTCCGCTGCGACCACTGCGACGCCTCCATGGTCGAGCACCGCAGCGGCGCGGTCCGCAGCGGAAGCTTCGTTCGTTGCCATCACTGCGAGACGGCGATCCGCCTGCCGACCAGCTGCCCCGACTGCGGGAAGGGCGTGGCCCGGCTCGGCCTCGGGACCCAGCGGATCGAAGAGGAACTGAAGGAACGCTGGCCGGAGCTCGGCGAGCCGGCGGCGATGCACCGCGTCGATTCCGACAGCATGCGATCGATGCAGGATTTCCACGCCGCGCTGGGCGACTTCGCCGCGGGCCGGACCCGGGTCCTGCTGGGCACCCAGATGATCGCCAAGGGACTCGACGTCCCCGGCGTGCGACTGGTGGGCGTGATCAATGCGGACACCGCCGCGGGAATGCCCGACTTCCGCGCGTCGGAACGCACATTCCAACTCATTAGCCAGGTCACCGGCCGCTGCGGCCGTGGGTCCGCCGCCGGCCACGTGGTGGTGCAGACGCTGGATCCGAAGTCCCGGGCCATCACCCTCGCGGCCCGCCACGACTACGCGGGATTCGCCGAGACGGAACTGGCCGACCGGGAAGTCCTGCGACTTCCTCCCGCGGGCCGCCTGGCCCGCATCGTGGTGCGTGACCCCCGGCACGAACGGGGCGAGGCCGATGCGGCCCGCATCGCGGAGCAGGTGGCCCGAATCGCCGGGCAGGACACCCGGGTCCGGGGACCGGCCCCCTGTCCGATCGCCCGAATCGCCGATTCGTTCCGCTTTCAGGTCGAAGTGGTCGCCCCCTCCGCGTCCCGTCTTCAGGCCATTCTGGGAGAGGCCAAGGAGCGTCTGCTCCTGGAACCGGCCAGTCGGATCGCAGTGGATGTGGATCCACAATCACTTCTCTGACTCGTCAGCGGTTCATCTTCGACGAAACCCCGGTAGAATGGGGTCCTTCAGAGAAGGCCTCGACACCGGTGTCGAGGTCCCCCGACCGGCGACCAAACGGCTGAAGCGACCATGAGCGGTTCGACAACTCCTCCAGGTTCCCAGCGGCCGGGAGACGGCACCACCCCGTCCCTCAACGGCTGGAATGCGCCCTACGTGGAACATCTCTACGAACAATGGGCCGACGACCCCGCTTCGGTCGACCCGCAGTGGCATCCGTACTTCGAAGGGTTCAAGCTCGGCGCGGAGCGCATGCCCGACCCGACCGACGACGACGGCACGGTGCGCCCGGCGCTCGCCGACGCCTCGAGCAACCGGCTGCAGGCGCAGGTCGACCAGCTGATCGAACGGCACCGCAGCCTCGGACATCTGTCGTCGCATCTGAATCCGTTGGAACCCGCGCCGGCCCCGTCCCCGGAACTCGAACTCGCGGCCTTCGGACTCGGCGACGGCGACCTCGACCGCCGGGTGGACGCGGGGACGCTTCCCGTGGGAGACACCCCCACCCTGCGGACGGTCCTGGAACACCTGCGTCGCAGCTGGTGCGGCCGACTGGGCGTCGAACTCTCCCACATCCGGAACCTCGAACAGCAGCGGTGGTTGACGGAACGGATCGAACAGCTGCCGCTGACCGGCCCCCTCGAGACCGACGTGCGCAAGCGGATCCTGCGCGAACTGGTCCAGGCCACCGGTCTGGAACAGTTCCTCATGCGGCGCTACATCGGCAAGAAGTGGTTCAGCCTCGAGGGCAACGAATCCCTGATCCCGATGCTCAACGAGCTCATCAACGCGGCGGCCTGCGGCGGTGCGGAGGAGGTCGCCTTCGGCATGGCCCACCGCGGCCGCATCAACGTACTCGTCAACATCCTGCAGAAGAGCTACGAACAGCTCTTCACCGAGTTCGAGGAGAGCTGGGCCGAGGACTTCATCCAGGGCGGCGGCGACGTCAAGTACCACCGCGGCTACAGCAGCGACATCGTGACCGACAGCGGACACTCGGTGCATCTCTCCATGGCCTCCAACCCCTCCCATCTGGAGTGGGGACATCCTGCGAGCCTGGGGCGAGTGCGGGCCAAGCAGCGACTGCGCAACGACGACGAACGCGACCGGTGCATTCCGGTCCTCATGCACGGCGACGCATCGCTGCCGGGACAGGGCATCGTCCAGGAGACCTTCAACCTCTCCGAACTGCCGGGCTACACGGTGGGCGGTACCATCCACATCGTGATCAACAACCAGATCGGCTTCACCACGGAACCGATCGACCTGTTCACCGGTTCCTACTGCACGGACATCGCCCGGGCGTACGACATTCCGGTCTTCCACGTCAACGGATTCGATCCGGACCTGTGCGTCCGCGTCATGCTGCTCGCCTTCGAGTTCCGCCAGCGGTACCAGCGCGACGTGGTCATCGACCTCTACGGCTACCGCAAGTACGGACACAACGAGACCGACGAACCCGCCTTCACCCAGCCGAAGATGTACGAGGCGATCAAGCGGATGGCGCCGGTCGTGAAGCAGTACGCAGACGCCCTGCTGGACGAGGGCGTCATCACCGGCGACGAGTACGAGTCGGCCCGCAGCCGCATCCAGAACCTGATGGACGAGTCGCAGGAACGCGTACGCGAGCAGCCCGTCGAACCCGCACCCCCCGCCTTCGACGACCAGAGCGCCTGGGCCGGGTTCTCGGAATCCTACGACTGGACTCCGGTGGAGACCTGTGTCCCCCGCGAGCAGCTCGACAAGGTCGCCCGCTGCCTGGGATCCGTTCCCGAAGGGTTCATCCCCCACCGCAAGCTCGAACGACTGCTGCAACAGCGCGGCAACGCCATCGAGCAGGACGAACCGATGGACTGGGCGATGGGCGAACTGCTGGCCTACGGCACCCTGCTGGCCGAAGGCACGAGCGTACGGCTGACCGGCGAAGACGTCATGCGCGGCACCTTCTCGCATCGGCACGCCGGACTGTTCCACGCCGAGAGCGGCGAGGAGTTCGTCGCCCTGAACCACATCGACGAATCGCAGGCCCGGATCTGCATCCACAACAGTCCCGTGACCGAAGGCGGCTGCATCGGATTCGAATACGGCTACTCCCTCGGAGACCCCAATATGCTCGTGGTGTGGGAGGCCCAGTTCGGGGACTTCGCCAACGCGGGCCAGGTCTTCTTCGACCAGTTCATCGCGTCCGCCGCCCGCAAGTGGGCCCGCTACAGCGGCCTGACCATGCTCCTTCCCCACGGGTACGAGGGGCAGGGCCCCGAGCACTCCTCGGCACGCCTGGAGCGATTCCTCCAGCTCTCGGCCAATGACAACATGGAGGTCGTGAATCCGACCACGCCGGCCCAGATCTTCCACCTCCTCCGGCGGCAGATGCGGCGGACCTTCCGCGTCCCGCTGATCATCTGCAGCCCCAAGAGCCTGCTCCGGCACCCCGCCGCCCGTTCCCCCGTGTCGGAGTTCGAACACGGCCGGTTCCAGCACGTCATCGACGACCCAACGATCAAGGATCTCGCTTCGGTCGACCGGGTCCTCTTCTGCTCCGGCAAGGTCTACTACGACCTCATCGCCCACCGGGAGAAGGTCGAGGCCGCCCACGCCGCCATCGTGCGGGTCGAACAGCTCCATCCGTTCCCGATCGAGGACATCCGGACGATCCTTGCACGCTACGATGGAGTCGAGAAGATCACCTGGGTACAGGAGGAGCCGCGGAACATGGGCGCCTGGACGTACATG
Source organism: Phycisphaerales bacterium UBA854 (assembly GCA_002295885.1). Classification (GTDB taxonomy): domain Bacteria; phylum Planctomycetota; class Phycisphaerae; order Phycisphaerales; family SM1A02; genus UBA854. The sequence continues at coordinate 28,882 of DBGM01000034.1, read as the reverse complement.
AACGAACTGTTCACCGAAGAGTTGGGAACCGATCTCCGGTACGTCGGCCGACCGGCCAACGACTCACCCGCCGTCGCCTCCACGAAGATGCACGCCTCCGAGCAGTACCGGCTCGTGGTGGAGGCCATCGGCATCGACCCTGCGATCAACACCAGCCACTGACCCGGAGCAACTCGTCCCATGGCCGTTGAAATCGTCATCCCCAGTCTTGGCGAATCGATCACCGAAGTCCGACTCGGACGCTGGCATCGCGCCGAGGGAGACTGGGTGGAGAAGGATGAAATTCTCGTCGAGATCGAATCCGACAAGGTGACGCAGGAGTTCCCCTCACCGGCCGCCGGCGTGCTCCACGTCACCGAGGAGGAAGGCACCGACCTTCCCGTGGGAGCGGTGATCGGTTCGGTGGACACCGAAGCGGAACGCCCCGCGCAGGCGGACCCCGCCCCCGCGGAACCGTCGGCCACCGTCTCCGAACCGGTCTCCACCCCCGCCGCCCGGGTCGAGGATGCGACCGAAGCGGCTTCTCCGGTGCGGGTCACTCCCCTGGCCCGCAAGGTCGCGGAGGACCGCGGCGTGGACATCGCTTCCGTGCCCGGCACCGGACTGCACGGCAAGATCACCAAGTCCGACGTGCTGTCGGCGACCGACGCCCCCGCCTCCGCGGCCCCCATCATCGCCGGCGACGGCGCGCTGCAGCGCGGCGAACGCCGGACCCGGATGTCCAAGCTCCGCCAGCGCATCGCCGAGCGCCTCGTGCACGCCCAGCGGACCGCGGCGATGCTGACCACCTTCAACGAAGCGGACATGTCGCACGTCATCGCCCTCCGGAACGCCCACAAGGAGGAGTTCAACGACCGCTTCGGGGTGAAGCTCGGCTTCATGTCCTTCTTCATCCGGGCTGCGGTCTCGGCCCTCCACAAGTACCCGCTGGTGAACGCCTTCATCGAGGGCGACGAGGTCGTCGAACACGACTACGTCGACATGTCGGTCGCCGTCGGCACCGACAAGGGGCTCGTCGTTCCCGTGATACGCAACGCGGACCGACGATCCTTCTCCGAGATCGAGACCACGATCATGGATCTGGCCGGCAAGGCACGGGAAGGCCGGCTCGGCATCGACGACATGACCGGCGGCACCTTCACGATCTCCAACGGCGGCGTGTACGGGTCGATGATGTCGACTCCGATCCTGAACCCGCCGCAGTCGGGAATCCTCGGACTGCACCGCATCCAGAACCGCCCGATCGAGGATCCGGACAACCCCGGACAGATCGCCCTGCGTCCCATGATGTACCTGGCCCTGAGCTACGACCATCGCATCGTGGACGGAGCCGAAGCGGTCGGCTTCCTCGTGCACCTCAAGCAGTGCATCGAGCATCCCGAGCGGCTGCTGCTGGACATGTGAACGGTCAGGTGACCGTCGGATCTCCAAGGATGGCCAGGACGAGTATCACCAGCAGGTAGCCCGCCCAGAACAGCAGTTGCAGCGTGCACAGCACGACGCCGATGATGCTGCAGACCAAACCCGCGGTCACCATGCCCTTGCCGTCGTGGTGGGGATTGGCCGCCAGATCCCGCTGCCCCTTGCGTGCGTAGACGATGCCGATGATCCCCAGCACGAGTCCGACCACGAAGCAGCCGCTGAGCACCAGGCTCAGGATGCCCAGCACGAGGCCGACCGTGGCGGCCGGAGTCAGAATGCGAGGTGGTGACGTCGGCTGTTCCACGCCCGTATCCTACTGACATCATGACGACCCCCGTTCACATCCCCGTCCTGCTCGACGAATGCATGACGCTGCTGGCCCCCGCTCCCGGCCAGGTGGCCGTCGACTGCACGGCGGGCCGGGGAGGGCACGCCGAAGCCCTCGCCAGGACGCTGGGCCCCACGGGAACGCTCGTGCTGCTGGATCTGGACGAAGGCAATCTACGGGCCGCCCGCCAACGGGTGGAGGCGGCGGCAACGGGCGTGACCCTGCATACGGTCCACGGCAGTTTCGGACTCGTGCATCGCACCATCGAGGATCTGGGGCTCCGGGCGGATCTGGTTCTGGCCGATCTGGGCTTTGCCTCGACCCAGATGGACGATGCGACTCGGGGCATGAGTTTCAGCCAGGACGGCCCTCTGGACATGCGTTTCGACACCACCAGCGGCCGTTCGGCCGCTGAAGTGGTGGCGACTGCCTCCGAGGCGGAACTCGCGGACCTGATCCACACCTTCGGAGAGGAGCCACTCGCCCGTCGGATCGCCCAAAAAGTTGTACGAGCCCGCGAGGAGCAACCGATTGAAACTACGGGTCAATTGACGCGAATCGTTCGCGAAGCCTACGGTCGCCGGGCGGCGACATCTCGAATGGAACCTGCGACCAGAACCTTCATGGCTCTTCGGATCGCAGTCAACGACGAACTGGTGGCTCTGGATGCCCTCCTGGCCGCCATCACCCACGGGGCGGAGGCGACGGCCTCCGGTGGATGGCTGAGGTCGGATGCCAGGATCGGCATCATCAGCTTCCACAGCCTCGAAGACCGCCCGGTCAAGAAGGCCTTCGCGGACCTGCAGCGGCGGTCGCTCGTCTCCCACCTCGCCAAGGGCCCGGTTCGGGCCACGGCGGAGGAGGAGCGGGCCAATCGACGGAGTCGATCCGCCAAGCTCAGAGTCGTGGAACTGACCTGAACAGGGGCGCCTCCCGCCCGGTGACGCACGGATGCACACCGCAGGGACTCCAAGGCGTCACACACCCCCACCGCCGGTGAGGGGATTCAGGGGCGCCGCACCCGCGGCCGGCAGGGACGCTGGCAACGATGAGTCGTGAAAACAAACTTGCTCTGATCATTGGATTCGGCCTCGTACTCTTCGTCGGTGTGCTGATCTCGGACCATCTCTCGGAGGCCAGCCGTCAGGTCACCGCCGACCTCGCAATGGCCATCGATCCGCTGGTGGACGAGGACGCCGACGCCCCCCTGGTCGAGTTCGGTCCCGCGGAACCGGTGGTGGTCGCCGCGGATGAACCGGTCGAAGTCCCCTCCGGACTGCAACTGCACGTCGTGGAGGAGGGCGAAACGCTCCGCACGATCGCCGGCTCCTGGTACGGCGACGAAGCGATGGCGATGGCGTTGGCCTCCCACAACAACCTGCCCGATCCCAACCGCCTCGTGGTCGGCACCCGCCTGCTCATGCCCACCCCGGATCCAGGGCCTGCCCCGGTTCGAACCGTGACCATGGGACAGACGAACGCCCCACCGCAGCCGACCGCCCGCCCCGAACCGCTCGAGGTCTACACCGTCCAGCCCGGGGACACCCTGTCCCAGATCGCCCAGAAGCTCTTGGGCAGTTCGCGGGACACCGAACGACTGTTCGAGATGAACCGCGATGTCATCGGCAACATCGATGCCCTGCAGGTCGGAATGGAACTCCGCTACCCACGTTCCTCCAGCTGATCCGGAAGCCGCCACGTGTTCGCCAAGCTCATGACCATCATCCTCGTCGCCACCTGCATCGCACTGGCGCTGCTTGGGTTCCGCCAGCAACGATTGGCCATCGTGCATGAGATGGTCGACACGCACCGGCTGCTGATGGAACAGCGACGGACCATGTGGACCACCCGACAGCGGATCGCCGAAGCCTGCCGGGCCCCGGCCCTCAAGGAGTGGCTGGCTGAGGATCCCACCCGATGGCTCGCCATCAACCGCCCCTGGACCGTCGTTCCCGTCGGAACACAGGACCAGCCGTGAACGAATCGCCTCCCCCGCGAACCTGGCAGCACCATCGGCTCGACAGCTGGACCGCTCTGCTGCTCATTGGGATCGCGGCCGTCATGGTGGTGTGCATCGGACGGGTCGTGCAGTTGAAGCTGACCCCGGACCAGCGACTGGCCAGCGCCGCGGGCTCCCCCTTCTCCACCCGGGTGGAGCCGGCGCGACGCGGCGACCTGCTCGATCGGCGTGGACGGGTCATCGCCACGACCACGCTGGGGCACCGCGCCTTCGTGGACCCCGCGACGGTGGAGGACCTGGCGACGATTGGCGTCGATCTCCAGGAACTCATCGGCCTCGACCCCGTCGAGGTCGACCGACGAGTGGCTCCCCGCCACGGCTCCCGCTTCGTACCGATCAGCGGCATTCTCGAACCGTGGCAGGTCGAACGCATTCGACGCAGCGGACTCGACGGCGTCGGGCTCGAACCGCGTCTGGTCCGGCACTATCCCCAGCAGGACACGGGAGCCCAGCTGATCGGGCTGGTCGGATTCGAACACACCGGCCTGGGAGGCGCCGAGCATCTTCTGGACGACGACCTCGCCGGCTCCGAAGGCCGCATGACCTACCTTCGCGATGTGCGACGCCGCCCGCTCTGGATCAATCCCGAGACCTTCCGGCCCCACGAGGACGGCACGGACTGCCGACTGACGATCGACATGGTCATTCAGCGGCACGTGGAGGAACGTCTCGAAGCGGAGATCGTCGCCCGCAACGCGGCGGGCGGACGCGTCGTGGTCCTGGATCCCGCGACGGGTGAACTGCTGGCGATCGCGGATCTCGTGAACCCGGACCGCACGCCGCGCGAAGGAGATCCCGCCCCCGAGACCGCACCCCCAGACCCGAGACTCGCCCGCAACCGTTGCGCCACCGACCCCTACGAACCCGGGTCCACCTTCAAGCCCTTCGTGTGGGCATTCGCCACCCAGCAGGGCGTGGTCACCCCGTCGGAGATCCTCGAGACCCCCGACGGCACCCCCCACCGGACCCGCAGCGGACGTCGCATCCGCGACGTCCACTACTACGGCCGATCGAGCTGGGAGAAGGTCCTGGTCAAATCGATGAACAGCGGCATGGCCATCGTCGCCGAACGGCTGGACACGGATTCGATGCAGTCGTGCATCAGTCGGTTCGGGTTCGGAACCCGTACCAACTGCGGACTTCCGGGCGAGACGGCCGGCCTCGTCACGAGCAGCCGCGACTGGAGTTCCTACACCCAGGTCTCCGTCTCCATGGGCCACGAGATCGGCGTGACGCCGCTGCAGATGGTCCGCGCCTTCAGCGTGTTCGCGACCGACGGCAACCTGCCCGCGCTGCACCTGCTCGCGCACGGCGGGCACGACCCCTCCCCTCGGGTGCAGCACCGGATCCTCGATCCCGGCATCGCGAGATTGACCCGACTGACGATGCGCAAGGTGATGACCGATGGAACGGGACGTGCGTGCCAGTCCGACTGGTACCAATTATTCGGCAAGTCGGGCACCGCGCAGCTGCCCAAGGCCACCGGCGGCGGCTACCACGAGGATCGGTACATCTCCAGCTTCATCGCGGGCGCTCCGCTCGAATCACCGCGGCTGGTGGTGCTGTGCGTAATCGAGGATCCCGACAAGCGGATCGGTCCCTACTACGGTGGCCGGGTGGCCGGACCGGTGGTCCGTGACGTGCTTGACCATGCATTGGCGTATCTGGGGGTGACACCGGATATGGACGAGGTGGAAGGCTTCCCCGACCTGCTGGCCGAGCACCGCACCGCCGATCCGTGATCAGGCCGCGATGCGGAACTGCTTCATCTTCTTGTAGAGCGTCGTCCGGTCGATCTGGAGTTGTCGGGCCGTGGCCCCCCGGTTCCAGTCATTGGCTTCCAGAGCGGCGACGATGATGCGACGCTCCGGCTCCAGCAGGGCTTCACGCAGCGGACGACCGTCCACGTGATCCCGGTTCCGGGACGGACCCGAAAGCCACGTGACCGCCCGGTCGACCGCGAGTCGCCACCGGGCCGCTTCGGCCCGGACCTCGAGTACATCGATGAATCCGAAGCGCAACGCATCCACCACGGCATCCACACCGGGATCGTCGGCCATCGCCACCATGGCGTGGCCCGAACCGGATCGCCGGAGTTCCCGAAGCCCTTCGTAGTCCACTCCCGCCGACGCATCGACGAAGAGCATGCACGGCGCACTCCGAAGTGCCGCCAGATGCAGTTCCATCTCCGCAACGGACCGAACCGGCAGCAGGACGTCCACCGACGATCGCAGCACGCGATCGCCGACATCCGCGAGGCCGGTCGGAGGAGACTGCACGATCGCGATGGCGGAGGGTGTCCTGATCATGCCGCCTGCTTCGCAACGGGCAGCGTGGCCTGGATGGTGGTTCCGTGTCCGAACGGCACTCCACGCAGACGGAGTTCACCCCCGAGCTCACCGATGCGCTGACGCCACCGACCGAGATCACGGATGGAATAGCTTTCACGACCGGCCTGGGCCGAGTCCTCGATGCTGATGACCAGTCGGTCCTGGGCATCGACCGCCGCCGTGACGGCGACGTTGCGCTCGGATGCGGACGCGACCGGGGCCGAGAGCGCCTGCTCGACCAGACCCAGCAGAATCGAGCCGCCCGCACTGAAGGGAACCGTACGGAGGGACGGAGCAAACTGTCCGGTGATGCGGATGCCGCGCAACCGCGCAGTGCGTGCCATGCCGTGCAGGCCCGCCTTGACCCGATCAGTGAATCCATCTTCGGGCTGCATCACCGCGGCTTCCGATTCGAGTTCGCCGGCCAGATGATCGATGTGCGTGGACATCATGTCCCGCAATCCAACGAGCAGATCCATGGCGAGATTCCGCTCGGAAGCGGGCAGGGTTTGGAGACCGCGTTCGACCTGATCCAGACTCTGCAAGCCGGCGACCAGGTCCCTGTGCATTTGCCGTGTGTTCTTCATGCCCCTGCCATCGGCCCGGCGGACCCGCGTCTGAATCCGGGGGTTGGATTTGGGCAACATTGACCGGCAAGCATCCATAATATTGTTAAGAAGGTTCTCCGGGGCGGATTCTGGCCTCCGAGCCGTGAGGCGTGCCCTATCAGGCCGAAATTGGTGTCCCAATCCGGAAACTAGTTCTTGGATTGGCCCGGAGTGACCGGTAGTTTGAATGCAGGCATCGCCGGAGAGGTTTTGGAGGAGAGACCTTTTCGGCGATGTTGCTTTTGGAGTCCGACCGGAAGTGGTTGGTCACCAAGCACTTGCTACGGCATCAACGAAACCGAAGCGGACGTCCGGTGAGCCCGACAGCCTCTCTGAGGACGGTCATCACGACGAATCCGATGACCGCCAGCAGTCCGAAGGACAACGCCGGTGCGATCATCCCGAAGGCGGCGAACCAGGATGCTCCGTAGATGCAATGCCACAGGGCACCGTAGCGACGCAGCTTTTCCGCCCCCGCCCGACGGTCCATCGCCGTCCGGTGCTTTCGCCACAGGACGAACATGCCTCCGATCCCCGCCGCCACGGGCCACACCAGCCCCCACGCGGAAAGATGATCCGGCCACAGCACGCCCGCCCGGTACCACCCCAACCACCCGACCACGCCGCTCCAGAAGATCCAGCCGGCCGTGATCCCCACGAGGGCCTGACCGGTGATCCGGGGGCGCTTGTCCTCCAGCAACGAGATTCCCAGAGCCACGGCCATGGCGTGGGTCATGCTCAGCCAGATCGGCAGCAGGATCGGGAAGCTCGGATCCGGAATGAGCATGTGCGTCGCATGCACCAGACCGATGGTCACGATGCCCACCGCAGGCAGAAATCGTCCCAGGGTGTTGTAGAAGAGCAGCATCACCGCCACGAGCATCGTCATCCAGACCGACCACGATCCCAACCCCATCGCCCCCACCATCGCCATCAGCAGTGCACAGCCCGTGATGACCACGGCCTGTCCCGGCGCGATCCGACCGGTGGGGATCGGACGCTCGGCTCGGAAGGCCGAATCACGACGCACATCCAGCACGTCGTTCAGCGAGGCTCCGTAGGCGAAGAGCCCCAGAGCGACCACCAGAGCGGCCCCCAGGGCCAGCGGCAGCGTCGGCAACCCCTCACTCCCCGTCCAGTCCAGCCCGATCCCCCCGGACGGGTACGTCTGCAGCATCCAGATCAGCACGATCATGAACCACAGATCGCTCACGGCACCGAAGGCGACACTGAGACGGGTCAGTTGAAGGGCGGTCATCACTCGTTCGAACATGGGACGCATCGATCCACCTCGGGGCGGGGCCATTGCGGCCACCGGTTCTCCCCTTGTACCATCAAGGATCCGGAAACGCCGCCATGAAGCACCAGCCCGCCAATCCGACCGTACCCGACGCCAGCGATCTGCGGATCGCCGTCGTCACCAGTCGGTACTACGAGGAGGTCACCGCGGCCCTGCGTACCGGGGCGACCAAGGCATTCACCGAATGCGGCGGTGATCCCGAACGACTGCTGCATCTGGAATCCCCCGGCACCTGGGAACTCCCCGTCCTCTGCAGCGCCCTGCTGCGTACCCCCGACTCCTTCGATGCGGTGGTCGCAATCGGCTGCGTCATCGCCGGAGAGACGTCGCACGACCGATACATCAACAGCGGCGTCTCCGACGCGTTGGCCCGCCTGGCGGTCCGGACCTCCACACCCGTCGCTTTCGGGGTGCTGACCTGCAGCTCGATGGAGCAGGCCCTCGCCCGCGCGGGCGGCGACGTCGGAAACAAGGGACGGGAATCCATGCTGGCCGCGATCGATGCCGCCGCCACGATCCGCTCGCTCGATCGCCCGGAAGCCACTACATGAAGATCACCCGAAACACCCGTCGCAATGCACTGACGGTCCTGTACCAGCTGGACTGCGGCTCGACGATCGACGACCCGGACCTCCGCACCAGCCTCGACCACTCGGACGACGACGACCGGCCGGGCGGCATCGGCGAGGAGGCCGAGCGGCAGCTCGGCTACGACCTGGCGTGTTCGATCTGGGCGCACCAGAAGGAAGCCGACGAGTGCATCGCCGCCCTCACTCCGGAATGGCCCACGCATCGGCAGCCGATCATCGACCGGAACCTGCTCCGCATGGGCTGGTTCGAGATCACCACCGACCGGACGCCGCCCAAGCTGGCCATCAACGAGGCGGTCGAACTGGCCCGGGAATACAGCACCACCCAGTCCTCCCTCTTCGTCAACGGCGTGCTGGACCGGATCTACCACGGTGGTCGCACGGAAGACGAGGAAGTGCCCACGCCCAACGCGGACGTGGAGAGCTGAGCATGGGCCTCTTCTCCAGCACCCTTGGCGCGCTGAAGCGGGGCCTCGGCCGGACGAATGCCGTGCTCGGCACCGGTCTCGTGGCCAGATTGCGGGGGCGCGACCTCGATGCGGAACTGGTGGACGAGATCGAATCGCACCTCCTTCGCAGCGACGTCGGAGTCGCTTCGACGCAGGCCGTCGTCGAGACCCTCCGCAGCGGAATCAAGCGGGGTGACAAGCAACGGGGAGAGGACGCCGTCGAGTTCCTCAAGTCCCAGCTCGTCTCCCGGTTCGACGGCGCGGACTTCGAACTGCGTTCCGCGACGGAAGGCCCCACGGTGATCCTGGTCGCCGGCGTCAACGGCGTCGGCAAGACGACCAGCATCGCCAAACTGGCCGCGTCGATGAAGGCGGATGGACGGCGGGTGATGCTGGCGGCGGGCGACACCTTCCGGGCCGCCGCGGCCGACCAACTGGCCACATGGGCGGAACGTCTCGACGTGGACATCGTCCGCGGCCACGACGGCGCCGACCCCGCCTCGGTGGTCTTCGATGCCATCGATGCCGCCAAGGCCCGCGACATCGACACGCTGCTGGTGGACACCGCCGGACGGATGCACACCGAGGACGGTCTCATGCGTCAACTGGAGAAGATCCGGGGCATCCTGGATCGACAGTGCCCCGGAGCCCCCCACGAGGTGCTGCTCGTCCTCGATGCCACCCAGGGGCAGAATGCCCTCGTCCAGGCCCGGCAGTTCAACGAGGCCATCGCGGTCGACGGCATCTTCCTCACGAAACTCGATGGAACCGCCCGGGGAGGCATCGTGGTCGCAATCTGGGACGAACTCCGGATCCCCGTCAAGCTCGTCGGACTGGGGGAACGTCCGGAGGACGTCGCCGCCTTCGAGCCGGAGGTGTTCGTCGAGGCCATGTTCGCCGAAGTCGATGAGCCGGTATGATTCAACCGTGCGAACGGTAACGGGATCCTCCCACCATCCCCTGTCCCGCCTGATCCTGCTGGCTTTCTTCCTGATTGCCGCGGTGGTCACGTCCGCCCGGGCCGACGTCTCGACTCCCCGATCGTTCTCCGGCGATCGCCTGAGCAGGGTCGTGCTGCCCGTCGAACCCCGAACCGGTGACATCAACCTGAACGCCATGCGGGCCAATGCATGGTCCGTCGACGACACCAAGCGGCTGGTGCTCCAGGGCGACGTGCTGATCCAGATCGCAGGATTCACCTTTGCAGGCGAGACCGCCATGGTCTGGCTCAACCGGATCCCCAGTGCGGACGGACTCATCAACCAGATCGCCGTCTGGATCCCGGATGCGTGGAGTCCGACCAGCGAGGCCGGACGGGGCCCCAAGGGACGCAACCTGCTGATCGTCGGCAGCGCCCGCGGCGACGCCAATCTCAACGTCGCCCTGATGATCGAGAAGCCCGCGGCGAACACCGCTCTGATTCGACGCGCCGAACGGAGACTGGCCGAATACCTCGACAGCCTGCAGACGGGAACCGCCGCGCTGGCCCAGTACCCCAAGGTGCTGGGGCCGGCCGAAGTTCCCGAGTTCGTCCCCACTCCCGGCGGCTCGCTTCCCGAGGAGCGGGTCGCGCCGCAGCGTTCGACCGCGACCAGACGCCCCTGGCTTCGTCGGTCCGGCGGAGTCGTCTCCTTCTCGGCCCGGAACGTGAAGCTGGAGACCGGTGACGACGAGAACATCCTGATCACCGACGGCAACGTGGTGCTCGACTACCGGCCCGGCTCCGGCCAGAGCAACATCCGCTTGTCGGCCGAACGGGCGGTGGTCTTCATGGAACCCGGATCGGTGCGGGATCTCGCCTCCCGACAGCTCGGAATGGACGAGATCCGCGGCGTGTACCTGGAAGGGGCCGTCAAGGCGGAGTCGGACAAGGACGACTACGTGGTCCGCGCCCCGAGGATGTACTACGACTTCCAGACCGACCAGGCCATCATGCTCGACGCCGTGCTGCGGACCTACGACCGCAAGCGATCCCTGCCCGTCTTCGCCCGGGCCGCCGAAATGCGGCAGATCGCAGAGAACCAGTGGAGTGCCAAGCAGGTCACGGTGTCCTCGTCCTCCTTCGCGACCCCCACCCTGGCCATCGGCGCAAACTCCGTCGTGGTCGATCAGGTGCCCGGCGGACTCAGCGAGACCGGCGAGGAGGTCGAAGGTGAACTCTCGATCGATGCCCGCGGAAACACGCTCGAAGCGGGCGGATTTCCGCTTCTGTGGTGGCCCCGGTACAACGGACCGATCACCACCATTCCGCTGCGCGGCGTCCGGGGCGGCTACGGCCAGTACGAAGGCGCCGTTCTGGAGACGACCTGGGACCTCTACGCCCTCGCGGGATGGGAACGTCCCCGGGGATGGGATCTGACCTTCGACGTCGACGGCTATTCCGAACGGGGCATCGGCGCGGGCATCGACTGGGAGATCAACACCGCCGACAACCAGACAGCGCTCGACCTCTACGCAATCAAGGACAGCGGCACCCAGCGGACCGACACGGGAATCACCATGGAGGTTCCCGAGGACTACCGGTACGCCGCCCTGTGGGAACAGACGCTCAAGCTCAGCGAGTCCTGGCTGCTGCAGAGCCAGCTGTCGTACATCTCAGATTCCACCTACATCAGCGCCTGGCGCGACGACTGGTACGAGGACCGCAGGGAGTTCGAGACCAGCCTGTACCTGAAGAGCGAATCCGCCAACACCGCGTTCACGGTGCTCGCGAAGTACGCCCTCAACGACTTCATCTCCAACAGCTGGCTGATGGCCTCCCCGGGATACCAGGTCAACAAGCTGCCGGAGGCAACCTACCGCCGGTTCGGAGACTCCCTGTTCGGGGACACGCTGACGTGGTCCAGCCAGTACAACGCCTCCCGAATGCAGATCGTGGTGCCCGACGGAACTCCGGCCAACAGCGGACTGCGAAGCCAGACCTTCACGAACCCCGGCGGCGGACCGTTCGGCGACGACCAGCCGATCGCGACCGCCGCCCGGTACCAGGGGCTTCGGCAGGCATGGGTGAATCGGGTCGGAACCCGGCAGAACCTCTCGATGCCCATGCAGTGGGGCGCCTTCAACATCACGCCGTTCGCCATGGGGCAGATCGTGTCCTACTTCGAGGACGACACCGACAACGGAGCCGAGGACTCGCGCCACCAGTACTACGGGAGCGGCGGCGTCCGAATCAACACCGTGCTCCAGCGGGTGTTCAACGACGTGCGAAGCGATCTGTTCGACCTGCATCGCCTGCGGCATCTCGTCGAACCCTACTTCGTGGCGTGGTACGCGGGTTCCAACTACGACGAGCTGGACGCCCCCATCTACGACCCCCTGTTCGACAATCTGTCCACCGGTGGACTGGTCCGGTTCGGCCTGCGGAACACCCTGCAGACGCAGCGTGGTGGCCCCGGACGATGGTACGACGTCGACTGGCTGACGCTCGACGCATCGGTGGTCCTCAGCACGGACAACGAGGAGAGCCGCTTCCCCACCCCCCAGTTCTTCGACTGGGAACCCGGCTACTCGCAACTGGGCAACTTCGTCGAAGGCAGCTACACCTGGCAGCTCAGCGACAGTCTGGCCCTGGTGGGCGAGGGCATCTGGGACCTCGACGAGGACGACTTCATGCGGGCCGCGACCGGCATCGAACTGAATCACTCCCCCCAGTTCAGCAGCTTCGTCGAATACCGCTACTTCAACGTGACCGAAACGAAGCTGCTCGCCTTCGGTGGCAACTACGAGATCTCCGACAAGTACCGCGTCTCGCTGGTGCCCCAGTGGGACTTCGTACGGGACGACTTCCGATCCGTCAACGGCTCCGTGGTCCGGTCGTTCCCCGACTTCGACCTGATCTTCTACGTCGGATACAACCAGATCCGCGACGAGACGCAGGTCGGCGCCCAACTGGGCCAGATCAACTACTGATCGGCGGAACCGGACCGTTCGCCCGCTCCTGCCGACGACCGGAAATGATCGCATGCAGTCATTGACCGAGATTCGAACCCTGCTGACCGAACGCGGCCTGGCGCCACGGCGGCGATTCGGACAGAACTTCCTGCATGATCACAACCAGCTGAAGCGGCTGGTCGATGCGTCCGGCATCCGGGCCGGAGACCGGGTGCTCGAAGTCGGGCCCGGCACCGGGACGCTGACCGAAACCCTCGTCGAAGCCGGCGCCGGGGTCGTCGCCAGTGAGATCGATCCGGGCCTCGCCGACCTGGTCGAGGAACGCCTCGGAGACCGGATCACGCTCGTGCGGGGAGACTGCCTCGGTCGCGGCCGACGACTGGCCCCCGAACTGCAGACGGCACTCGGCGAGGAACCGTTCACCCTCGTGGCGAACCTCCCCTACCAGATCGCCAGTCCACTCATGATCGAGCTCCTGCTGCGACACCCCAACTGCCTCGGCCAGTTCGTGACCATCCAGCGTGAGGTCGCGGAACGACTGACCGCACCGGAAGGGACCAGGGCCCGGGGACCCCTCGGGATCCTCGCGTCGACCTTCGGTTCGGTGGAGCGAATCGGCGATGTCCCCGCGTCCTGCTTCTGGCCCCAGCCCAAGATCGTCAGTTCGATGGTCTCGATACGCCCCGATCGCAGGGATGACGTCGACCCCGACGGCTTTGCCCGGTTCATCACGATGCTCTTCGCCTCCCGGCGCAAGCAGCTTGGCCGGATCCTTGGACGTGACGTCGATCTGCCCGACGGGATCGAGACCACCGCCCGCCCGGAGACCCTGGACAACGAACAGCTGCTGCGACTCTTCGCCCGCTGCGGAACCTGAGGCTCAGGCCTTGCTCATGTACTCGCCGGTCTCGGGGCTGATCCGGACGACCTGCCCGACCTCGATGAACGGCGGCACCCGGACGCGGGCCCCCGTCTCGACGGCGGCCTCCTTGAGCTGGTTGGTCGCCGTCGCGCCCTTGGGCTGCGGAGTCGTCTCGGTGATCTCGAGTTCCACCACCGGGGGCAGCTCGATGCCGAGAGCCTTCGCCTCGTACATCATCACCACCACCTCGACATTCTCCTTCATCCACTGACTCTGCTCGACCGGGATCACGTCACCGTCGATCTCGACCTGGTCGAAGGTCTCGGTGTCCATGAAGACGAACGGCCCCTTGCCCTGGCCACTGGAGTCGTAGAGGTACTGCATGGTGCGACGGTCAATGGTGACGTCGTCCACCTTGTCAGAGGAGTTGAGACGATTGACCTTGATGGTGCCCGTCTCGATGTTCTTCATCTTGGCCTGGACGTAGGCGGGCCCCTTGCCCGGCTTCACGAATTCAGTGCCGAGCACGACCTGCAACTGGCCTTCCCAGAGGAGGGCCTGACCACGCTTGATGTCCGTCGCCTTGATGGGCATGAGATTCGCTCCTGATGTGAACCGGCCGAAACCGTCCGGGGGGACAGGGTACCACGGGGCGGCGGTCAGCGTGCCGTGGCTTCGGCACGGGTCTCGCGCAGGACCGTCACCTTGATCTCGCCGGGGAACGTCATCTCCTCCTCGACCCGCTTGGCGATCTTCTCGGCGATCAGGAACGCACTGTCGTCGTCGGCCCTGGCGGCATCGACGATGACCCGGACCTCGCGACCGGCCTGGATGGCGTGGGCCTCCGTGACCTCGGGAATCTCGGTGGCCAGTCCCTCGAGCTGCTCGAGCCGCTTGACGTACATCTCCATCGATTCGCGACGGGCCCCGGGCCGGGCACCGGAGACGGCGTCGGCGGCCATGACGATCGGGGTGTACGGCGTGGTCGCCGGGATGTCTCCATGGTGCCCGCCGATGGCATTGAGCACGGCCTCCGCCTTCTCCCCGTGCCGGGTGCAGAACTCCATTCCGATCGCGGGATGCCCACCCTCCATCTCATGATCCATCGCCTTGCCGATGTCGTGCAGGAAACCGCAGCGGCGGGCCAGTTCACCATCGAGCCCCAACTGGTCCGCGATGATCTGGCTCAGGTAGGCCACCTCGATGGAATGCCGCAGGACGTTCTGGCCGTAGCTGGTGCGGAACGAAAGCTTCCCCATGGCCTCGACGACCTTCGGATTCAGTCCTCGGATGCCGGCCTCCACCACGGCATCGTCACCCTGCTTGCGGATCCGGTCCTGCATGTCGCTGCGAACCGATTCGACGACCTCCTCGATCCGTGTCGGGTGCACGCGACCGTCGGCCACCAGTCGCTGCAGCGATTCCCCCGCGATCGCGCGGCGAATCGGGTCGAAGCACGAGACGGCGATGACGCCGGGCGTGTCGTCCACGAGGATGTCGGCCCCGGTCGCCCGTTCGAGCGCACGGATGTTGCGTCCCTCCCGCCCGATGATCCGACCCTTGAGATCGTCGGACGGGATCTTGACGGATCGGACGGTGCTGTCGGCGACATGCTCGGCCGCGAACCGCTGGATGGCCATGAGGGTGATCTCGCGACTCCGGTTGCGGGCCCCCGCCTCGGCCTGCTCGATGATTTCGCGTCGAATGCCGGCTGCTTCGTGCTCGCTGCTGCTGCGGACCTCCTCGATGAGCTGGTCCCTGGCTTCCTGCTCCGACAGTCGACCGATCTCCCCCAGTCGCCGCCGCGCCTCGTCGCCAAGACGCTCCAGTTCCGATTCCAGCCCCTGCAGTGCCTCCTCACGCTCCGTGATCCGAACGTCGCGGCCGTCCAGCTTCGACTCGCGAGTGGTCAACTGCTCCATCTTCCGGTCGAGGCTGTCCTCCCGGTTCTGCAGCCTCCCCTGATCCTTCTTGAGTTCGTTGCGGGCCTCCGACAGTTCGCCTTCGAGTTCCTCACGGCGCTCCGCAAGGGTCCGCTCCGCCTCGAGCTCGCTCTTGCGCTGCGCGGCCTCCGCTTCTGCGGACGCCTTCTGGCGAAGATTCTCGGCGTCGCGTCGGGCCGCCCGAATCGTTCCGCCGGTCATCATCCGGATCAGAACCACCCCGCCGATGCCGCCGACGAGGAAGGCCGCCACACCGATTCCGATGGTCGCTGTAAGTGAGAATTCCGCAAGTACGAACATGACGTCACCATGGCCCTTTCGGGCTTTGGCCAACGGTGCGGGGACCAGGCCGTGCGACGCACGACCTCATGACGACACGAATGTCCGGCGAATTGAACGCGTCAGGAGATGGAGGTTCCGGTTCGCACTCCCCACGGGAGCGTCGACGGGATGAAAAATCCTTCAGAGGTACCGCCGGCTGATGACAGCGGCGTTCGATGAGAAACGGACCTGATTCGCATTCTGCATGATTCGCAGTACTTTCGACTTCAATCTATCGACCACGGGCGGAGTGATCCGCCGAGGAGAAAATCCCCGGGTCGCCGGCCGGAACCGGTGAAACAGTCGAGCCCGTGTCGTCATGGGCTGACCGGGAAAACCGGAGGGGAAGCCGGATACGTGCCGACCCCTGTACCTCCGGGGAAGATTCCATTATTCGAATCCGGAGCGTCCACCGCAAGGGTGCAGTGCCGGATGCGGACAAATCGGGGCCGAAATCGTCATTTGAGTGTCCGGGGACCCGAAGCCGATGGAATCTGCGACCATGGTGCGCCCCCCTCGGAGAC
This sequence comes from Phycisphaerales bacterium UBA854, assembly GCA_002295885.1. Classification (GTDB taxonomy): domain Bacteria; phylum Planctomycetota; class Phycisphaerae; order Phycisphaerales; family SM1A02; genus UBA854. Next base: position 12,291 of record DBGM01000034.1, on the reverse strand, counting down.
CTTCCCGTCATGCCCGCCCTCCTCAACTGGCTCCTGCGACTGCTGCCGAGCAACCCGATCTGCCTGCGGATCGTCAAAGGCGGCTCCACCCGGACACGCCAGCAGTGGATTCGGGCCGGATTCCTGGGAACCCTCATTCTGGTCATGCTGCTGATGCTGCTGGCCAACTTCAGCACCGCCGCGACGTCGCTTCGATCGCTGGCCACGACGGGCTCGATGATCTTCGCCTTCGTCAGCCTGCTGCAGGTCCTGCTGGTGTGTCTGCTGACCCCCATTTTCATGGCCGGCGCGATCGCCCACGAAGCGAACCCGCGTACGTGGGAGATCCTCCTGTCGACCCCCTTGAACTCGCTCCAGATCGTCCTGGGAAACCTCTTCGGCCGGCTCTTCTTCATCCTGACGCTTCTGATCGCCAGCCTTCCGCTTTTCATGGTGCTGAGGTTCTTCGGCGGGGTCCCCGGAGATTCGATCGTCGGCTCGTTCCTGATCTCGGCCTCCACGGCCGTGGCGGTGGCCAGCATCGCCGTCACCCTGAGTGTCACGCGAAGCGGCGGACGTCGGGCCGTCTTCGTCTTCTACGCCGGCGTGGTGATCTTCCTCTTCGCCACCTATGCCCTGGATCAGCTGCTGCGAAGCTCAATTCCCGGTGGCGACGGAGCGCAGTGGACCACGATCATGACGCCGCTGAATCCGTTCCTGGCCCTGGAGGTCCTGCTGGCATCCAACTCCTACGTCCCGAGATCCGGCGAGGAGTTCGGGTGGCTCACGAGACTCTGGCTGGCCCGACCGGTGGCGACCTTCTGCTGGCTGTGCATGCTGGCCAGCGCCGGCCTGATCCTCCTCTCGACCCTCTGCGTACGGATCTTCGCCCGCAACGGGCAACGGGATTCGATCCTCCGGTCGATCCTGCCGCGGAGGTCCAGCACCAGTTCCGAACGCCCTCCTCGTCCCGTGGGCAACAACGCCATCGCCTGGCGTGAACTGCATCGGGACGCGGGCAATCTCGCCGGTCTGATCGGCCGATGGGCCTTTCTCGCGGTCTCCCTGCTGGGCATGACGACGCTGCTGTGGGTGCACCACGACGGCGGCATGGACATTTCCTCCCTCCGCACCGCGATCGGCTTCCTGGCCTTCGCCCAGATCTGCATCGTGATGCTGACCGCCGTGAATCTCAGCGCGACGACGGTCAGCCGGGAACGCGAGGACGGGACCCTCGACCTCATCCTCACGACGCCGATCCAGCCCGCCCCCTACCTCGCGGGCAAGCGTCGGGGGCTTGTCCGGTACCTGCTGCCGATGATGCTGGCCCCCATCCTCTCCCTTCTGCTCGCCGTCGCCTACGTGGGAGCCGACGGATTCGGTACCGCCGTCACCTCCTCCTTCACCACCAGCGCAGGAGAGGAGACCATGATTCCCCTGCTCCCGTGGTCCGGGGTCGTCGCGTTCAGCATCATGTTCGTGCCCTTCATCGGGTTCTGCGTCATGGTGGGACTGTTGTGGTCCATTCGGAGTCGGGGCACCATCGGCTCCGTGTTCGCCGCGGTTATCATCGTCGGCGTCATCACCGCGGTCCTCAGCGGCTGCGTGTCGGGGCTCTTCATGCGGTTCGGCATCATCGGACCGATGATCGCGAGCATCAGCCCCTTCAGCATCCTGCACTACGCGCTCGAACCGACGGTCTGGATGGAACTCACGTCGAAGGACCAGTTCGGCGAGACCGCCGCGGTGCTCCTGGGTGCTCTGGTCTGCGCCGCCGGATGGACGACCATTGCGATCCTGATGCACCGGAACATGAGTCGGACCTTCATGATGACGGTTCGACAGCTCTCCGGACGCTGATCAGGTGGGGAGTGGAACGATCAGACCAGGGCCATTCCCGGGTTCTCGATGAGGTTCTTGAGCGTGACCAGATACTCCGCGGCGGTGGCGCCATCCACCACGCGGTGATCGTTGCTCAGGGTCACCGACATCTCGTGGCCGACCACGACCTGTCCGTCCCGGACCACCGGCTTCTGCTGGATGGCTCCCAGGGCGAGGATCGCACTGTTGGGCGGATTGATGATGGCGGTGAAATTGTCGACGCCGTACATCCCGAGATTCGAGATGGTGAAGGTGGCGTCGCCCATTTCGTCGACGGTCAATCCCTTGGTGCGGGCCTTGTCCACGAGGAAATGGGTCTCCTCGGAGATGGCGCGCAGGCTCTTGCGATCCGCGTTTCGGATCGTGGCCACGACGAGTCCGCCCCCGCGTTCCGGGGGAAGCGACACGGCGACGCCGACGTTGACATCCCCGTGGTACTCGATGTGGTCACCGCCCCACGATGCGTTCATCAGCGGGTTGGTGTACATGGCCAGCGCACAGCAGCGGAGCACGAGATCGTTGAATGTGAGCTTGACCCCGTGCGGCTTGAGTTGCTCGTTCAGGGTGCTGCGCATCTCGACCATGGGATCCATGTCGAAAACCATGCTCACCTGATAGTGCGGCACGGTCTGCTTGGACTCCACCAGCCGGCTGGCGATCACCTGACGCATGTTGGACAGCGGTTCGCTGCGGGACTGGAGACCGAAGCCGCCGGACACCGCGAGCTCGCCGGCGTCCGCCGACCCCGACGGAGACACGGGCGTGGCGGGCACCACCGGTGCAGACACGGGAGCCGGAGCGGGTACCGGTGCAGCGGACGGGGGCACGGACGCAGCCGTTTCGCGGACGGAACCGACCGCAGCCAGCACATCACGCTTGACGATCCTGCCCATCGGACCGGAGCCCTGCAGACTGGCCACGTCCACACCGTGCTCCTCGGCCAGACGACGGGCCACCGGCGAGATCCGCACCTGCCCAGAACGGGTCCGCGCGGCGGGCACGGCCCGGGCTGGCGGCTCGGATGCGGGGGGAGGTGAAGCGGGCGCAGCGGCCGGAGCGGACTCGGCGAGCGGAGCAGCGGGCTCGGCGGCCGGAGCGGCGGCCGGAGCGGCGGGCGCCGCGGTGACTTCACCGACCTCCTCGCCTTCCTCGACCATCGTGGCCACCACGGTTCCGATCGAGACCGGCTGTCCTTCGGACACGCTGATCTCGGTGATGGTGCCGTCGTCGTAGGCCTGCATCTCCATGGTCGCCTTGTCGGTCTCGACGTCCGCCAGGACGTCACCCGATTCGACCGTGTCGCCCTGTGCGACGTGCCACTTCACGATGGTGCCCTGCTCCATCGTGTCGGACAGCCGTGGCATGGTGATCTCAATAGGCATCTCGCAGCATCCTCGATCAGGCGTTGTAGGTGGCAGCGCGGACCGCTTCACAGATCTTGCGGGCGTTGGGAAGCATCTCCTGCTCGAGTTCGTACGAGTAGGGTGCGGGAACGTCGTCGTTGTGCACGCGATGCACGTGGTTGTCCAGATCGTCGAAGCAGGCCTTGTGGACCTCGGCCGCGACCTCGGACCCCACGGAGGCGAAGGACCAAGACTGATCGACCACGACGCAGTAGTTGGTGCGTCGGACGGACTCGACGATGGCATCGAGATCCAGCGGTCGGATCGAACGCATGTCGAGGATCTCGCAGTCGATCCCCTCCTTGGCCAGCTCATCGGCGGCTTCATCGCAGAAGTAGACGGTTCGCCCGAATGCCACGATGGTGCAGTCGCTGCCGGGCCGACGGACGACCGCCTTGCCGATCGGGACCACGTATTCCTCCTCGGGAACGTCGCCCGTGATCGACAGCAGCCGTTCCGACTCCAGGCAGAACACCGGGTTGTCGTCGCGGATGGCGCTCTTCATCAGTCCCTTCGCGTCGTACGGATTCGACGGGATCACCATCTTGAGACCGGGAACGTTCGCATAGAGGGATTCGACGCACCAGGAGTGGGTCGAACCGAGCTGTCCACCCGCACCGTCGTTGCCGCGGAAGACGATCGGACATCCCAACTGACCGCCGGACATGTAGAGGATCTTCGGGGCGTTGTTGAGGATCTGATCCGCTGCGACCAGACTGAACGACCAGCTCATGAACTCGATGATCGGACGCAGGCCGAGCATGGTCGCCCCAATGCCCATTCCGGCGAATCCGCTCTCGGAGATGGGAGCATCGATGATCCGTCGGGGGCCGAACTCCTCGAGCATCCCCTTGGACACCTTGTAGGCCCCGTCGTAGTCGGCCACCTCTTCGCCGATGAGGAAGACGCGTGGATCGACCCGCATCTCTTCGCTCATGGCCTCACGCAATGCTTCACGGAACTCGATTTCACGCGCCATCGCCGGATCCCCCTTCCGCCTGTCGCTTCTCGAGCATGTACCGAGGCAGCGATGTGCCGGTGTACGGCCCCCAGGTGTCCGCGTACACGTCGTGATGCAACTCGGACATGTCGGGAACCGGCGACTTCTTGGCCCACTCGAGGGCCTCGCGGATCTCGCTTCGGACCGACTTGGACATGGCCTTGATCTCCTCCTCCGTCATCAGCTTCGAGGACGTGAGGTAGCGGGACAGGTTGCCGATGGGGTCATGGGCCTCGAACTCGGCCTCCTCCTCGTTGGTCCGGTACTTCCGGGGATCGGACATCGAGTGACCCTTGAACCGGTAGGTGTCGATGTCGAGGAAGAAGGGCTTGGATTCGGCCCGGCACCAGTCGACGATCTCCTTCATCTCCCGGTAGACCTCGATCACGTCCATGCCGCGGATGGTGCGGGCCTCCATGCCGAAGGCCACCGCACGATTGGTGATCTGGCCGCCGGAGGCGGTGCACCGGTCGATCGCGGTTCCCATGGCGTAGCGGTTGTTCTCGACGCAGAAGACGATCGGCAGGTCGTAGATGGCGGCCAGATTCATGGCCTCGTGCACCGCGCCCTGGTTCAGTGCCCCATCGCCGAGGAAGCAGGCGGTCACGGATTCGCTCCGCCCGCCATTGACGACCTCGTCCATGTACTTGGTGGCAAACGCAAGTCCAGTACCCAGCGGGCACTGCGCACCGACGATTCCGTGGCCGCCGAACATGTAGTTGTCGCAGTCGAAGAAGTGCATGGATCCGCCCTTGCCCTTGGCGCATCCGTCGATGCGACCGAAGAGTTCGGCGAAGCCGATCTTGGGATCGAGCCCCCGGGCCAGTGCGTGGCCGTGATCCCGGTAGGCGGTGATCACGGGATCCGTCGGTCGCATGGCGCCGAGGCAGCCCACTGCAACGGCCTCCTGACCGTTGTAGACGTGCAGGAAGCCGCCCGCGAGCTTGTTCTGGTAGGCCTGCATGGAGCGGACTTCGAACTCGCGGATCCGAAGCATGTCCAGCAGCCAGCCTCTGAGGACGTCCACATCGGGGATGGGTACGTCGTGGGCCTTCAGGATATTCGTTGAGGTGGCGGTCATCTTGCTTCCGGTCACCGATCTGGGCAATAGAGGTTGACGTGAAAAGTGCCCCCACGGGGGCGCCAGAGTGGAAAGAAGAGTATACCCGAGGCCCCTCCCGAAATGAACAACTATGTGGAATCAAGGCCCACTCCCGGATTCGGTCTCCCGAGGATAGGGGCCGCTGGAGCCAAGCGGGGGTCTGTGATAGGATCTGCCCCCTTCAAGGCAGGTGTAGCTCAATTGGATAGAGCATCGGTCTACGAAACCGAAGGTTGCAGGTTCGAGCCCTGCCACCTGCGTTGCCCCCCAGGGGCGTTTACGGGCCTTCAAGGCCACTTTGACCCCGAGGCGTTGCATTCGGGGCCAAATCGGGGATAATGCCCCGTTCACGTTTTCAGAAGAGGTCATCCAGGTGCCCAACAAGTCACACCGAGCAAAGCGAGTCCGTCAGTCCGAGTCACGTCGCGCCCGAAATCGCTGGCGCAAGCGAACCATCAAGGACAAGACCGACACCTTCCTCAAGGCTCTCCAGGCCGGCGATGTCGCCGCCGCCGAGACCGCCTTCAAGGATGTCTCCCGCCAGTTGGACAAGGTCTCCTCGACCAGCACCATGCACAAGAACACGGCCGCACGCCGCAAGAGTCGCCTGTCACGTCGACTGCGCGATCTGAAGCAGAAGGCCTGATCCCCCTCCGCCATTGAAACGACGCCACCGGACACTCTCCCGGTGGCGTATTCTTGCGCAGACCCACCATGGTGCTGCAGTCGCAACAATCCGAACTGCCGATCCGACATCCGGATGCCGGTCCGTCCTGGACCGAGGAGATCCTGCGTCCCTGGTGCATGCTGATCGCCATCGCGCCGCTGCTGGCGATCGACATCCTCGGAGCTTCGCTGGCGCCGGAAACCCCCGACACCGTCGCGGGACGATTGCTGCACCAGTTGCTGGGATTCTTCGACGTGCCGCCCATGCTGGCCACGATCGCCACCAGCCTGATCATCACCGCGGTGCTGCTCAGCTGGCACCTGATGCAGCGTGACCCGTGGCGGATCGCTCCGCGAATTCCCCTGGGAATCGTGGTGGAGGGGCTGGTCTGGGCCGCTCCGATCCTGCTGCTTTCATCCCTGTTCTCCGCCTTCGCACTCGCGGGGGACGTGACCACCGACCAGTTGCAGAGCCTGCCGGTGACGGATCGGATCCTCATCAGCGTCGCCGCGGGACTGGACGAGGAACTGATCTTCCGAATGGCCGGCATCGCCCTGCTGCACACGATCTTCGTCGATCTGCTCGGACGACGGGGGGCCACGGGAGCCCTGCTTGCGATCGCGGGCACCGCCGTGCTCTTCGCGTGGTACCACGACCCGGGGCTGCACTCGGCCGCGCAACTGGTCTTCACCTTCCTGGCCGGCTGCTATCTGGGCATCGTCTATCTGCTGCGTGGATTCGCCGTCGTGGTCTGGGCCCACGTGCTCTACGACATCGCAGTGACGGTCCTGCTGGCCTAGACCAGCGCTTCGTCGACGGACACGCTCGCACCCGCTTCGGCACTGCGGTACATCGCGGCCAAGAGCGCCTGCACCGTGCGCCCCTCCTCCGCGGAAGCCGACGGCGCCTCGCGCGACAGGACGTTGCGGGCGAATCGCTCGTGCTGCCTCCGGAAGGCCGTGTTCCAATCCTCCCCGGAACGAACCGGCTGGGTGGTGTCCACCAGCTCTCCGTCCAGCTCGCTGCCGATGATGAGCGGCTTGTCGTTGAGGATCTCGAAGTGCATCGCAGCCTTCTCACCGAAGAGCGTCACCCCGTCGGGAATGGTTCCCTCGGGAAGATGCGATGCCCACGACATGTTGAGGGACAGACTGAGATCGTCGTCGCAGCGGAGCAGGGCCGTCGCACCGTCCTCCACGTCGAACGGACCATCCGGATCCGGCGGCCCCGCCCACATGTCGGTGAATCGATAGCCCGAGGGAGGATGTCCGAAGCAGCTGGTCGTGTGGCAGTCGATCGACCGCACCCGCGGACGATCGCACAGGTGCAGAAGCAGGTCGAGCAGGTGCGGCCCGAGATCGATCAGCACGCCACCGCCGGAACGGGCCCGATCGGTGAACCAGCGACCCAGTCCCGGAATGCCCCGGCGACGGTACAGCGTGGCACGGGCGTGGTAGATGCGGCCCAGACGTCCGGATTCGATGACCTTGCGGGCGGCCATGGACGTGGCGGCCATGCGACACACGAATCCCATCTGCACGATGTTCTGCGAGGCATCCCGAGCGGCGATCACCCGGTCGCATTCCTCGACCGTGGTGGCCATCGGCTTCTCGATCAGGACGTCCTTCCCCGCCTCGAGGGCCTGGACCGCCAACGGGCTGTGGAGGCAGTTCGGGACCGCCAGCACCACGCCCTGGACGGCGTCGTCGGCCAGCAGGGATTCGACGGAATCATGCACCCGCGCTCCACCGGCCGACTCGGCCAGGGCGACGGCACGATCGTGGTCGGGATCATGGATTGCGGCCAGCGTGCTGCCGGCGGCTTCGATGGCCAGTGCATGGATTCCTCCGATGCCCCCGGCTCCGATCAGACCGATTTGTATGCTCATGAACACGCCTCCTGATGAGCGAACACAGTAGCATCCACGCTCTTGGAGCGTACAATTCGCTTCTCAGGAGCCCATCGTGTCCGACTCGGAACGCGTCATCATCATCGGCGGCGGCATCATCGGCCTGCTCACGGCACGTGAGCTGCGTCGGCGCGGCCGATCGGTGCTGGTGCTCGATGCCGGCAGTGGCGAGGGCACGGCGTCCAGCGGCAATGCGGGCATCATCGCCCCCGGCCACTTCCCCATCGCCAATCCCCGCCAGCGATCCCGGGCCCTGAAACTGCTGTTCGATCCCGACAGCCCGCTCTACATCCCGCCCCGCTTCGACGTGTCCATGCTGCGGTGGCTGCTGGGATTCCGCCGGGCCTGCGCCCCGAGGAACTATCGCAACACGGTGGAGGTCCTCAATCACCTCAGCCGCATCAGTGCCGAGGGATGGCAGGAACTGATGCAGGTCGATTCCCCCCCCGGACTGGCCGCCTCCCTGCGACCCGAGGGATCACTCGAGGTCTTCTGCGAGGAATCCAGTCGCGACGACGCCCGCCGGGATGCGACGCTCCTGCATGAAGACGGCTTCGAGGCGGAGTTGATCGACGGCGACGAACTCCGCAGGCGCGACGACGCCTTCCGCGACGATGTGATCGGAGCCCTGGTGCATCCCGGACACATCATCACCGAACCGGATCGACTGCTTTCCGCCCTGCGGACCCATGTCATCGAAGCCGGAGTCACCGTGCGAAGCAACACCACCGTGCAGGGGATCCTCGCCGATCGCACGACGTGCCACGGCGTGGTGACCGAGGACGACGAGGTCTTCGAGGGAGGCAGCGTCGTGCTGTCGGCGGGCATCTGGTCGGACGGACTGGCCCGGCGGCATCGCATCCGGGTCCCCATGCAACCCGCCAAGGGCTACCACCTCATGGTCCATTCCGACCACCCCCCCCGCCTGGCGTGCGTCTGCCGCGAATCGATGGTGGCGGTCAATGCGATGAAGGACGGGGTTCGACTCGCGGGCACCCTCGAACTGTCGGGTATCAACCATCGGCTCGTACGGCGAAGGCTGGATCTGCTGATCCAGGGAGCATCTCGCTGCATCGAGGGACTGGACGAGGCCCCCATCCTCCAACGATGGACGGGCATGCGACCCTGCACGGCCGATGGCCTTCCCGTCATCGGAGCGATGCCGGGCATGGCCGACACCTGGGTGGCGACCGGTCACGGAATGATGGGCATCACCCTGGGGCCGGTGACCGCCCTGCTGCTGGGGCAGATGATGCACGGCGAACCGATGGCCATGGATACGGTGCCCATGTCCACCGATCGGTTCAACTGAGTTCCTCGATCGTCTCGGTATACCGGACGCCGCGTGCCTCGAGCCCCTCGAAGAGAGCCCGCAGGACGTCCTCACGTCGCGCGAACTCCTCCGGAGGATGCACGCCAGGGGTGTCGACGACCCCCTTGATGATCAGGCGGGTCATGATCGCACAGGGGAAGGCGGTGGTCCGGGCCATGGAACTGAATCCCGTCGCCGGATCGTAGTAGTCCAGCAGGTCCCAGCGCAATCGCACCGGACGGCCGGACTGGTCGCCGGTCGCCTCCACCCGCATCGCGGTGAGATCCGCCTCTCCCTCCCCGTAGGTCCAGTGCGGAAAGAGCAGGGCCGCGGCAAGGTCCCGCGGAACGACCTCCACGTCCCCCACCCGGATCGGCTCCTCGCTCAGGAAGCCCGCTTCCCGCATCTGCAGCATGACCTCGCGGTGCCCGGGGTACCGCATCGTCTTCTCTCGCATGCGGGGAACGTCGACCCGCTCGGCCAGACTGCGGAGCCCGTCGGTGTTGAAGGCCTCAAGGGTTCCGACCCCGGGGAAATCGATCAGTTCCGGCTCGGACAACGCCTCCAGCACCACGATGTCCCCGTCGTCGACCATCCTGGCGGGACGGACGTACTCCTCGAGCACATCCGCGGGCGAGAAGCCGGCCTTGTACTCGAAGGGCGGCTTCGGATCAGCGGGTATACCGCCGACGTAGATGTCCACGGTCCGGCACGGATCCAGTCGAGCCGCGGCGCAGCCTCCCAGCAGATTGCTCATGCCGGGGGCGACGCCCATGTCGACCACGCAGGTCGAACCCCGGGATCGGGCCAGATCATCGAGATCCCAGGCGTCCTCGGGCATGAAGGAGATGTCGCAGAAGTTGCGTCCCGACTCGATCACCGCACGCAGGGCGGCGAAACCGAATCGCCCCGGCATGGCGCCCACGACCATCTCATGGTCCTCGCACAGTCCGGACACCACCGCGGGATCGGAGCAATCCGCCGTCACGACCTCCAGAGGGTCCGCAGCCGATGCCCTCGTCGCCTGCAGACGGTCCCCGTCGATGTCCGCCAGGGTCACCTGCAGTTCCGGATCCACCGCCAGATCTCTGGCGATGACGGATCCGACCATCCCACCTCCGAGCACTACCACCTTGGTCATCGAACGTTCTCCTGGGGCCTACGGAACATGCCGATCGGGGCCGCATCCTACACGGGCCGGGGATGATCTCTCCGCACTGACCCTCCCAAATCCCCCTTCCAGACGTCTAGAGGCGACCTTTGGAAGAAAAATAGCCCATCGGGATCTGATTTGCAGGTTTGAATGCAACTATGAGTCCGAGGATCTCGTATTGAGATTCAGCCCAGAGTTGAAAGGACCCTTCCCCATTGGGGTTCTCATTCTCTCGGGCATGATCCGGCCCTCAGCCCCAAGAGACCGGATCCGACAAAATGATGTGCTTCACACCTTCAGGGAACGACCCCCGGGGAAGAAGCCTGCCTCGGCAACGGTTGCCGGGGCATCCTCACCTGAGCCGCGCTGCCTGGACCACGAACTGTCCAGACGGATGCTTGCCGAGGAGTTTGGCCGTGACACGTACCGAACACCGTGCCTCTATCGTTCTGGACCTGTTTGAAAACTCATACCACCGCGTCTACTGCTTCTGCAGACGATCGCTGGCCCCGGACATGGCCGAGGACATCGCCCAGGATGTCTTCGCCCGCCTCCTCCAGATCGATCGCCTGCCCGAAATGCAGATTTCGATCAGCTACCTGATCAAGATCGCGGACAACCTGATCAAGCGACGCTACAACCGCAACCAGCGATTCCAGCGTTTCCTCGAAGCCAACGAGGGACGGACGGAAGACGCCTCGGGCGACTCCTGGGCCGGCCTGGACACCGAGGATCTCGGCGACGAGGTCAACGCCCGGCTCGACCTGCTGTCCCACGAGGAGCGGAATGCCGTCGAACTGGTCATCTGCCACGGCCTTAGCTATCAGGAAGCGGCCCACAGCATGGGCGTCCCGGTCTCGACCGTGAACAACTGGAAGTACCGCGGCCTGAAGAAGCTCAAGGAAGCAACCGCCTGAACCGCCCGGCAGAGACCGTATACTGGGTGCATGGACTGCAACCTCGAACCGGCTGACCGAACCCTGCGCGTGACCGTCGGGACCTACCTGGTCCTGGGGGCGCTCGTGCTGCTGATCCTCTGCTACCTCCAGATCATCGATGCCTGGTGGTACCTCGTGGCGGGACTGCTGATTCTGCTCGGAGTGGGCGCCGTCGCATCGGCGGCGGCTGGTAAATGCATGCTCCGCAAGGTCATCGGACACTGACCGGACCCCGGTGCGAAACCCCAAAAAACCAGAGGGGCGATTCATGACTGAATCGCCCCTCCTTCTTCTCTCCTCACCAGCCGGCCGAAGCCGGTTTTTCGTTGCCGCATCCGACAGGAGCGTGGACCAGGTCCATGCGGTGCCCGAAGCGGAGTTGTAGGTGAGTTCCCTCTCTTCTTCTTCCGTATCACTCTAGACATGACTGACGTCATGTCCCACCAACCTGAATTTACCCCTCGGATTCTGGTCGTGCAAGTCTGATCCGCCTTCAGTTTGGATCTATCCCCCCTCATTCATTGATCCGGTTCAACGAGCGATGACAACCCAGGAATGGGGGCCAGAACACAGAAAAGGGCCCCTGCATATCCTCCGTACCGTTTGCCCGGGGATCCTCCAGAACGTACCCTGCACCCGCACGGCCGCCGTAGCTCAGTTGGAAGAGCACATGATTTGTAATCTTGAGGTCAGCGGTTCGAGTCCGCTCGGCGGCTTTTCATCTCCCCAGCCGTGTCTTGCCCCTCTCCGCAATGACCGGTAGACTGCGTCGTTTCAGGGCGAGTACCCAAGTGGCCAAAGGGGGCAGACTGTAAATCTGCTGGCGTACGCCTTCACAGGTTCGAATCCTGTCTCGCCCATTGACCAGGACACCACGGGGTGTAGCGCAGTTTGGTAGCGCGCTTCGTTCGGGACGAAGAGGTCGCAGGTTCAAATCCTGTCACCCC
>DBGM01000029.1 GCA_002295885.1 Phycisphaerales bacterium UBA854 | reverse complement strand
GGTGGGCGTGCACATCGGCTGCCGCATCACTCCGCAGGCCTGAGACCGCGCGATCCCGGGGTCTTTTTGGCCTCATTTGCGACCCCCGGTGGGTTTCATCCAACCCGCCGATATACTCACCCTTGAGAGGGATCATGCTGCTTTCGACCTGCATCCTGGCCTTGGGAACGACATCGTTCGATGTCCCCGTGAAGCACCTCGGGGCTCCCGCCGTCGAACTCGACCGGGGCTGGCTCCGCGAGCCGGATCCGGCGACCCACGGTGCGCGGGCCCGGCATTCGGTGCACGAGACCACCTTCGTCGGCGACACCGCGGAGTTCACCGTCGAGGTCCCCTCCGGGGAGTCGCTCAAGCTGCTGCCCGCCGGAGACGGTTCCGACCGCTGGTCCATCACCGCCATCTCACCGGGCGGCAAGCACGACGGCACGTCCGACCGATCCACCATCCGACGCGGAACGATGATGCCCGGATCCACGGTTCCGGCGCAGCGACTGGACATCCTGGCCCCGGAACCCGGCACCTGGACCGTCCGGGTCACCGGAGGGCTCGACGGTCAGGTCGTCCGTCTGCTCGTCGAGGACGGATCCGATCTCCATCTGCGGGCCTGGCTGGACGACTACGCCACGCACGTCGGTGACCGGGTCACCGTCCACCTCGGGTGCGCCCGGTGGGACGATGTCCCGGAGAACGGCCACGTCGCGATGAGCCGCGCCGCCATCGACGGAGCGTCGATCCTGTCGACGACCGCGCGGCTGCGGCACGCCGACGGCTCGACCGAATGGCTCGCGTCCCGGGGACCGACACTCACGCTGCAGCCGCTCACCGCCGGCGTGCACACCGTGATCGTCGACGCCCTGCTCGCCTTCGACGGCGATCTGCTGCACCGCACGGTCAGCCTGCCCATCGCCGTCGAGGACGACGCCCCCACCCTGTCGGGCCGGCTCGTCGTGCGGGAAGTGGATGCCCACCGCACGTCCATCGATCTCATGCTGGCCACGGGCACCGCTCGCGATCGGGTCATCGCGGGTGCGGAAGTCTGGGCCACCGCTTCGGACGGCCACCTTCCACGCTGCTGGATCGGCGGCGTCACGCCGGTGTCCGCCGACTCGGTGCAACTGGTGCTGGACACCAGATGGCTCCACGGGTGCGATCCCGATTCCATCGAGCTCCGTTCGCTGCGCCTGGCCGACGTCGACACCTTCGTTCCGCTGGTCCGATCGGATCGGCAACCGCTGCCGACGGTGCGCATCGACGATACGGCACCCACCGGGGACGACGCCCGGGTCATGCGGACCGGGATTCCCATGGCGGGTCGAACCGTTCCGGGCCCCGTGCACCGCTCCGCGGCCGCGCCGCTGCGTTCGGCACAGCCGGGGGGACACAATCTCATGCTGGTGCACGGCTACTGCGAGGACGGCGACGCCTGGCCCCTCAACCAGTTCTCCGGCGACTTCACCGAGTACCTGAACCTCTACCAGAACTTCAGCCACGACCAGTTCGCCCTGGACATCCGCGCGTTCGGCCAGCAGTACAAGAGCTTCTCCGTCATCGGCCACAGCCAGGGCGGCAACGCCGCGCTGCACCTCTACTCCTTCTATTGGAGTGGAATGGACTGGTCCACGGGAGCCCGCAAGGTCCAGGCCCTCGGCAGCCCCCTGCGGGGCACACCGCTGGCAGGAAGCATCGCGGACCTCGGGGCCATCTTCGGCATCCAGTGCGGTTCCAACTACGACATGACCTACGACGGTGCCGCCCAGTGGGCATCGTTCCTGCCGGGTGAACCGCGGTCCGCCGCGTGGGTGTGGTCGACGACCTTCGAGGACGGATGGTTCTGGGACTACTGCAACATCGGCAGCGACATCCTGTTGTCGGATCCGGAGGACGGAGTGGTCGAAGTCAGCGGTGCCCACCTCGACGGGACCAATGACATGGGAACCAAGGAGGGATGGTGCCACATCCAGGGCATGTCCGATCCCGCCCAGACGCTGGATACGCAGCGCAACGCGGAGATGAATGCGGAGGGCGCCCGATGAGACGACTGGCCATGCTCGCCATCCTCGCCTGTTCCGGCCCCCTGCACGCCGAGACCCATTGCGCGACGGGATCCCCCGCGATCCCCGACGGCAGCGGCTCGGTCGTCTGGACGGTCGAGGCTCCCCCCACCGAACGGATCATCACCCAGGTGCTGCTACTGACGCGAATCGATCACCCCTGGGTCGGCGACCTTTCCGTGCGACTGACCGCCCCCGACGGCACTTCGGTCCGCCTGCTCGATCGCCCGGGCATGCCCTCGTCCGACTGGATCGGTCCGTGGGGATGCGGCGGCGACGACATCGTGTGCCTGTTCGACGACCTCGCCGGTGCGGCGGCCGAATCCACCTGCTCGCTCGATGCCGTTCCGGTCCTCGACGGCAACCTGCGTCCGCTCGAATCTCTGAGCGTCTTCAATGGCACGATTCCGTCGGGAGTCTGGTCCATCGAAGTGACGGACCACTCGTTCATCGACGCCGGTACCATCGACCAGTTGTGCCTCACCTACACCACCGCCCCCGACTGCAACGGCAACGGGATCCCCGACACCGCCGACATCGACGCGGGTGACAGCAACGACGCCGACGGCAACGGCGTGCCCGACGAATGCCAGTGCAGCGGTGACACCAACGGCGACCTGGTCGTCAACGTGGCGGACCTGCTGCGGGTGCTCGAGGAATGGGGCTGCACCCAGGACTGCACCGCGGATCTCAACGGAGATTCGAACGTCGATGTCACCGATCTGCTGGCCGTGATCGGCGGCTGGGGGGCCTGCCGGTAGCCGACGCCCCCGCGGGGTATGATCCGGTTCCAATGCGGCATTCGATCATCCTGCTTCCGGTTCTCCTGCTCGGCCTGCTGGTTCCCGCCTGCGGACCGAGCAACGAGTTCGTTCCCCCGCCTCCCCCCTCCGTGACCGTGGCACCGCCCATGGTCCGTGATGTGACGGCCTTCCTGACCTTCACCGGCCAGACCGCGGCGCTGGACACCGTCGAGGTCCGGAGTCGAGTCAGCGGCTTCCTCGAATCCATCGAGTTCAAGGACGGCACCAGAGTCGAAGCCGGAACCCTGCTCTACGTCATCGATCAGGAACCGTTCATCGCGGCCCTGAACGCCGCGACCGCATCGCTGCGCAGCGCCACGGCGGAACGCGATCTCCAGAAGGCCCTGCTTGAACGGATCACCGAAGCCGTCTCCCGCGGCGCCGGCAGCCAGGTCGAACTGCTCGAGACCCAGGCCCGCTACGACGGCACGCTCGCCAGTGTGGACAAGGCCAGTGCGGAAGTGGAGAAGGCCCGGCTGGATCTCGGCTACACCGAGATCCGGGCCCCCATCCGTGGTCGTTTGTCGAGGAATCTCATCAGTCAGGGCAATCTGGTGGGTGCGAACGAGACCCTGCTGACGACTCTGGTCGAACTGAGTCCCATCCACGTCTTCTTCGAGGTGGACGAGCGGCAGCTGCTCCGTCTGATCAAGCAGCAGCGGTCCGAAGGTCGGGCCGGCGCCCGATCCGACGTCCCGGTGCTGCTGGAGCTGACCGACGGAACCCGCTACGAGGAGGCCGGCGTCCTCGACTTCACGGACAACTCCGTCGACCCCCGCACGGGCACCATGACCATCCGCGCCACCTTTCCCAATGAGCGTCGAGTGCTGGTTCCCGGCGTCTTCGTGCGGGCGCTGGTGGAGACCCGCACCACCGAGTCGCTGCTGATTCCCGAGACGGCCCTGCAGCGGGACGTGGTCGGGTCCTACGCCCTGATCGTCGATGACCAGAGCATCGTCCGGCGTCGCGACGTCGAGCTCGGAGCCATGGACGGTGAGGATCGCGTCATCCTGACCGGACTCGAACCGGGCGACCGGGTGATCATCAACGGATTGCAGCGGGCGCAGCCCGGCAATCCCGTCGAGGCCGTCGAGGCCGGTTCCTGACCGGGGTCGAGGCATGTTCAGTCGCATCTTCATCGAACGTCCGATCTTCGCCTCGGTGATCTCGATCACCATCGTGCTGCTGGGGATCGTGTCAATCGGCAAGCTGCCCATCGCCCGCTACCCGCAGATCGCACCGCCCACGATCAACGTGGCGGCCGTCTACCCGGGTGCCAACGCGACCACCATCGCCGAAACCGTGGCCGCTCCCATCGAGGAGCAGGTCAACGGCGTCGAGAACATGCTCTACATGACGAGCACGAGCAGCGACGACGGCACGATGAATCTCAGCATCGTGTTCGAGATCGGCACCGATCTCGACATGGCGAGCGTCCTGGTCCAGAACCGGGTGGCCGCGGCCGAACCGGGGCTGCCCGAGGACGTCAAGCGACAGGGCATCGAGACCAAGAAGAAGTCCAGCGAGACGACGCTGTTCATCTCCGTGTATTCACCGGGGGAGGCATTCGACGCGTTGTTCCTGCAGAACTTCGTGACGTTGCAGCTGATCGACCCCATCAAGCGGGTGGACGGTGTCGGCGACGTGACGATCTTCGGAGCCGGCGACTACGGCATGCGCATCTGGCTCGATCCGGATCGGGTCGTGGCACTCGGACTCTCCATCGACCGGGTGCTGCAGGCGGTCCGGGAGCAGAACGTCGAAGTCGCAGCCGGGCAGATCGGCCAGCCGCCGGTACCGCCCGGCCAGGCGTTCCAGTACAGCGTGACCACCAAGGGACGCCTGATCACTCCGGACGAGTTCGAGGAGATCGTCATCAAGATCGGTGACGACGGGACCGTGGTCCGGCTCGGTGACGTTGCCCGGGTCGAGCAGGGATCCAGCAACTACAACATGCTCTCGAGCTACAACGGCGAACCCTCCGCCGTCATCGCCGTGTACCAGCTCCCGGGTGCAAACGCCATCGACGTCGTCGACGGCATCAAGTCCACGCTGAAGAATCTGTCCGACGGATTCCCGGAGGGACTCGACTATTCCATCAGCTACGATTCGACGGACGTGATCCTCGCTTCGATCAAGGAAGTGGTGATCACCCTCTTCATCACCGTGCTGTTGGTCATTCTGACCGTGTACGTCTTCCTGCAGAACTTCCGAGCCACCCTGATCCCCGCAGTCACCATTCCGGTGTCGCTGATCGGCACCTTCGCGGTGATGCTGGTCTTCGGGTTCTCGATCAACCAGATCTCCCTCTTCGGCCTGGTGCTGGCCATCGGCATCGTGGTCGACGACGCGATCGTGGTGGTCGAGAACGTCACCCGGCACCTCGATGCGGGCGGCTGCACGCCCAGGGAGGCGGCGTTGCGTTCGATGAAGGAGGTCAGCGGCCCGGTCATCGCGACCACCCTGGTCCTGCTGGCGGTGTTCATCCCCACCGCCTTCATGCCCGGCATCGCCGGCCAGCTGTTCCAGCAGTTTGCGCTCACCATCGCCATCGCGACCGTCTTCAGCAGCATCAACGCCCTGACCATGAGTCCGGCCCTGGCCGGCATCCTGCTGCGACCGTCTCCTCCGAAGCAGTTCTTCGTCTGGAAGTGGTTCAACAACGCCCTTGATTCCACCACCCGGGTCTACAGCTACCTCGTCCGGACGCTGCTGCGACTGGCCGTGGTGGGCGTGCTCGCCTTCGTGGGCATCGTGGTGGTGTCCATCTACGGCTTCGGCCAACTGCCCACCGGATTCGTCCCCCAGGAGGACGAGGGCTGGTGCGTGGTCAACGTGCAGCTGCCCGACGCCGCCTCGCTGGAACGCACCGAAGCGGTCTCGAGCCGCGTGGCCGAGATCGTGATGGCCACTCCGGGTGTCGAGGAAGTGATCAACCTCACCGGCTACTCGCTGATGAACGGGTCGGGTGCTTCAAACGGCGCGACGATTCTGGCGATATTCGAGGACTGGGACGAGCGGACCGAACCGGAGGTCTCGCAGGCGGCGATCATCGGCTCCCTCAACCGGCAGTTCGCCTCCATTCAGGAAGGCCTCGTCATGGCCTTCGCGATGCCGTCGCTGCCGGGACTGGGTACGTCGGGTGGCCTGGCGATGCAGATTCAGGACACCGGGGGCGCCGGGCTCTCGACCCTCGAGGCCGTCGCCAACAACATGGTGCTCGACGGCAGCACGCAGACCTCGCTGACGAACTTCTACTCCGGATTCCGCGCCAACGTCCCCCAGCTGTTCGTGGACATCGATCGTGACCAGGCCCTGTCGAAGAACGTGAGCATGGACAGTGTCTTCCGAACGCTGCAGGCCTACCTCGGGGCGGTCTACGTCAA
This sequence comes from Phycisphaerales bacterium UBA854, assembly GCA_002295885.1. Classification (GTDB taxonomy): domain Bacteria; phylum Planctomycetota; class Phycisphaerae; order Phycisphaerales; family SM1A02; genus UBA854. Next base: position 2,329 of record DBGM01000029.1, on the reverse strand, counting down.
CGACTTCACCTACCTCGGCCGCACCTTCCAGGTGAAGGCCCAGGCCGAAGGGCGATTCCGAAACAACCCGGAGGACATCGGCCGCCTGCAGGTGCAGTCGCGGGACGGAACCATGGTGCCGCTCGGGTCGTTCGTCGACGTCCGCGAGGTGCTCGGCCCCCAGACGGTCTACCGGCACAACGTCTATCCGGCGGCGAAGGTGGTGGCCCGCCCCGCCCCGGGATTCACCTCCGGCGACGCCATGCAGGTCATGGACGGCATGGCCGACCGCCTGCTGCCCTCCTCGATGAAGTACGAGTGGACCGAACTGGCGTACCAGCAGCAGTCCTCGGGCTCGCCGGTGGGCATCTTCCTGTTTGCGATCCTGCTGGTGTACCTGGTGCTGGCGGCCCAGTACGAAAGCTGGTCGATCCCCCTCTCGGTCTGCTTCGCGGTCCCCACCGCCCTGCTGGGCGCGGTGGCCGCCCTGATGGTCAGAGGCATGGACAACAACCTCTACACCCAGATCGGCATCGTCCTGCTGATCGGCCTGTCGGCCAAGAGCGCGATCCTGATCGTGGAGTTCGCCCGCGAACGCCGCAACGAAGGCGCGAGTCTCATCGAAGCGGCGATGGACGCCGCCCGCCTGCGATTCCGGGCCGTGCTCATGACCGCCTTCAGCTTCATCCTCGGCGTGATCCCCCTGCTCGTCGCCACGGGGGCGGGCGCCGAAAGTCGTCAGGCCATGGGCACCACCGTCTTCGGCGGCATGCTCGTGGCCACGATCGTCAGTCTGCTGGCGGTTCCCATGCTCTACATGGTGATCCAGTGGACCAGTGAGAAACTGCGTGGGGTCCCGCAGTCGTCCGGCCCCGAAGGCAAGTAGCCCATGAACGAAACCACCCAACTCGATGTCGCGTTGATCGTCCAGGCGGTCGGCACCCTGGGCATGTTCGGAGCGATCTGGCTGGTGCAGCTGGCCCACTACCCGCTGCAGATCCACGTGGACCGCGACCAGTTCATCGACTACCAACAGGCGCACATGCACCGCATCACCTACGTGGTCGGCCCGCTGATGCTGGCCGAGGCGGCCGCCGCGGCCTGGCTGCTGTTCCTGCCGATGCCGGAACCCGGCGTCCTGCTGGCGTGGATCGGGATGGGACTGGTGCTGCTGCTGTGGGGCTCGACGCTGGTGCTGCAGGTCCCCTGCCACTGGAAGCTCGAACGGGGCTGGGACGAACCCGCCTACCGACGACTGGTCGCGACCAACTGGGTGCGCACCGTCGGATGGACCGCACGGGGTGTCGTGGCCTGCTGGATGTTGCTGCTGTAGAACGCCTGCATCCACCCAAGCTGCCTTTGGGCAGCCCATCGGCTGTTTCCCCATACTTCACTTATCATGTGAATGAGCCTGCCATCGGCGCACGAAGGGCCGATCGAGTCCAGGCCGGGAAGGAACTGCCATGCGTACCCTCAACCGCTTCTCCGTTCGCCGCTGCGCGCTGGTCCTGCTGACCATCGGCCTGCTCCTGCCGGGCGTGTCCGCCGACGCCGCCCAGGGATCGAAGCCCCGTCTTGCGATCACCAAGATCACCGCCAACGACGCGGTCGTGCGTCAGGCCGCCGGTGGCGGCGACTCCACGGTGCTGACGCAGATCATCGAGGGCACCGACGGCCAGCTGATGAACGCCATGCAGCAGACGAGGAAGTTCGAGCTGGTCGGGCGCAGTGATCTGGACGCGATCCTCAAGGAGCAGGACCTCGCGGCATCGGGCCTGGTGGATCCCGGCGACCCCCAGACGGCCCGTCAGTTCGGTCTCGCCGGCGTGCAGTACGTCGCGACGGTGGCGATCGACAACTTCCAGGACATCACGGCGCGGGCCACGGTCGAAGGCCAGTTCGGACCCAACGAGGCCGAGCGCCGCACCATCCAGCTGCAGGCCGTGGTTCGGATCTACGACACCACGACCGGTACGCTGCTCGAATCGACGAGCGTGCAGCTGGATGAATCGGCCGTCAACGAGATCATCACCGGTGCCCGGGAGGACGGACGCCGGACGAACCGCCTCATCGGCGATGTCGTCGCGGCCTTCTCCTCCGCGGCGGCCAACACCATCACCGACGCCGTCCTGCCTCCGAAGGTCCTGGCGTACACCATGGGCGTGATCAGCTTCAACCGCACCGCGGCCAGCGGCGTGGAACCGGGGCAGATCTGGGAGGTGTTCGCACCGGGTGACGAGCTGGTCGATCCCGACACCGGTGAATCCCTCGGAGTGGAGGAGATCAGCATCGGCTGGGCCCGCGTGACCGACGCGGGATCGAAGTTCTCCAAGGCGCGGGCCATCGAGGA
>DBGM01000010.1:521-8208 GCA_002295885.1 Phycisphaerales bacterium UBA854 | reverse complement strand
GGTGGCATCGCGTACACTCGGGCCATGCGGTCGTGTGTCCTCTTCTCCCTCGTGCTCCTGCTGGCCGGTGGCTGCGCCTCGTCCGGCGGGGCGGGTGCCCCGGCGAGGATCGACCCCTATTCCGGCGTTCCCGACGACTTTTCCCTCGACGTGACCATCCTGGCCGCCCAGGACGGAGAGCGGGCCCATCTCCGCAGCGCCCGGTACGTCCTGTTTCCCGACGGGACCCTCCTGCACGATGCGGTCCCCGGTCGGGGTCCCAACACGCTGCCGGGCTTCACCCGGCGGCTCAGCAGCAGTCAGATGTCGACCCTGTGGTCCGACATCCGCCAACTGGGCCTGGGCACCCCCGACGGCTCGGACGACGTGAACAACTTCCGCCGCGTCCGCCGTCCGAAGGAGGGGCACGTCTACCTGGTCGCGGTCACCGCGGACGGTGACTACTGGAACTACACCCGTGCGGTCGCCGAGGGCGACCAGCTGGATCCCGCCCTGAAGACCCTGCTGCGTGAACTCGCGGGGTTGGCCTGGGCGGAGGACGATCGCCAGCGGGAGGCGCGGACGACGCCCGTCCGCTACGACTTCGGTCCGGATCCCTACGAGCGGTTCCGGGTCGGCGGAGACGAATGACCATGCATCGGTTCCTGCTTCTTGCCCTGCTCATGGTGTCGGCCGGCTGCAGTTCGTCCGGCGGGTGGTACGCCCCGGTCGCCGGGCCCAGTCCCACCGGCGGCATGGCCCTGCAGCTGGAGCTGCAGGACATCGAGCAGACCCAGTACGCCCGCTTTCGGGTCGAGTCCGACGGCACGCTGGTCTACTGGGGCGGCAAGGACGTCCTGTTCGACAAGGTGACCTGGACGGGTTCCATCGACGACGAGCAGGGGCGGGAGCTGGTCGCACTCGTGCGGCGCGAGAGTCCGCTGGATTCCTTCAGTCCCGCCGGCGACGACGCCCAGCCGACCTGGACGCTGGAACTCGCCGAGCACGGCCGACTCGTCGAGCACACCGTGCACGGCGACGTGCCCTGCATGCGGGTGCTCTACGACACGCTCCAGCGGTACACCTCGGCCCGGTTCGATGCGGTGGTCGATGCGCTGCCCCGTGCCGACGTCGAGGGACTGGTGGTGCCGCGTCGCGAGGCCGACGAGGACGGGACCGACCGGCCATGAGTCGCGTTCGTGGTCTGAGTCTGGTGGGCCTGCTGATCACCATGGCGTGCATCGTGGTCCTGCTTTCGATCACCCTCCCGGCGATCCGCACCGCGACCACCGGCATGTCCGGTGCCGGGGGGCAGTCGACGTCCAGCGCGTGGGCGACCACCGACCGGGTCAACCTGAACGCCCTCGGGCAGAGCATGCTGGCGGGCGGTCTGGGCACGGGCTTCGACGCGGCGTGGATCTCGCCCGCCTCCGTGACGCGGGCCGGTGACATCGGGTGGAACACCACGGCGAACGTCTATTCGCTGCTGATCATGGAGCAGCGGGTGCAGCCGACGCAGCTGGTGTCGCGTGGTGACCGCGGTCTCGTGGAGGTCGACACCGACTACGACTACACGGTCTACGATCCGCGGGGCGGCGTGCATTGGGATCCGGCCTTCACCGCCGACCTGGCCCGGGGGTCCAACGTGTCCTGGGCGCACATGCCGCTGCAGGGCGCCCGCTTCGACAACCACTGGCGCAGTTCGATGTCGGAATCGTTTCCAATCTTCGGTTCGCGTGGCCCCCGCGACGGGATTCCCACCGTCAATTCGGTCACGTGTCCCGAGGGTGCATGGTCGGGGTCGGTGTGGTTTGCCGATGGGAGTGTTGATGGGCTGCAGTCCATCGGGGCCTGGAGCGGGCGGATCAACGGCGTAGAAGACAATCTCTTTCGTGTCGACGACTTGCAGCGTGGTGCGGACGGTGTGCTTGGATTCACGCAATTTCTGGATGAAGACGGCGTCGAACTGCAGTGGGACTGACTTCCGGCCTTCCCGTACCATGACCGCATGAACACCCGCCTTCTTAGCATCCTGTTTCTTGTTGCATTGACTGCTTGCGATGGGGGCGAGTCTCAGCCTGCATCGGAGGACGAGCGCACATCATTCGTTGATTCCGATGTCAAGCCGGCGGCGGACGAACCGCAACGATCCGTCCGCGACGGAGTGCCCGCCTGTCCGGATCGGTCGGATTCTCCGGGCACGGACAACGTGATCGATGAACGAGGATTGTTCGAACTCTCCGGTCCGGTCCGTCGGGTCGAGGAGCATTTCGCCGGCTACACCTTGTCCAGGAGCAATCTGTACGAGCAGGATCCGCTGGAACTTCGTCGGGTATTGGAGTTTGATGCCGACGGCCAGTTGGTCGACTGCCGTACGAATCTCGGACCGGGGGTGATCGGGCGGGATGATCAGGGGCGACTGGCAACGATCTGCATGCCGGTGGGTTCCGGGACCCTGCGTCAGCGGGACATCAAGATCTTCGATGGATGGGGACGGCTTGCGGAGCACTGGACTCTTGGCGCGTCCGGAGAGCCGATCACTCGTTCACTGGCGGTGCACGATGGGTCGGGTCGGATGCGAACCATGCGTACCGATTCCTTCGGCATCATGACGACCTTGACCATCCGGCACTGGACCTACGATGATCAGGGGCGTGTCGATTCGATCCAGATCGTCAACAACGTCGGTGAGCCGATCAACACCACCAGCTACAACTACAACCTCGGAGCCCGGACCTCTGCTCGCCAGCAGGTCCGGGGGCCCGATGGCAGGCGGCTCGAATCCACCGACATGACGCTCGACGATGCAGGCAACTGGACGGTCCGCATTCGCAGCAAGTTCCGCAAGGACAGTGAGGACCGGTGGCAGGAGCAGCAGTATTCGATCCGGCGGCAGACCATCGACTATTTCGACGAGGACGCGGCGGAGTCGAACCGCGACGGAGTCGAGGGCGAGTGACCGGTCCGCTGGTTGGCCCGGCTCGGGCCGAGGCCTTGCTGGAGATGGTCAGCGAGTCGGGATGGGTTGCGGGTGCCCTGTAATCATCTTTTTTGAGGTCGTGAAGGCTGATTGAAATAAATCGATCGGTTCGATGTCTGAACCGATCGTCCTCGTCTTTCTTGGGTGTGCCGCCTGATTGGGGTGGCCTTCCACGCAAGGAGAAGAAGATGAAACACTCGATGAAGACCATGTTGGCGGTCGGCTCCGTGTTGGCGACGACCGTGTCCGCGTTCGGTGGAATCCATGTGCGCTCGGTCTTCTCTGAGGCGTCACTGCGCTACGAGAACGATGGATTCGGGGTTCCGTTCTTCGGGGGAAGCGAGGATGAGCACGAATACGTCGTGGACAGACGCAGCACCCTGGGAGCGGCCCGGGCCGAGGCGGGTGACGATCCCGCCGGCACCGCCTGGAGTTCCGTCGGTCGGTACGACGATGGGATGCGGTACACCGTTTCGCAGGGGCTGTCCTACGGCAGCATGTATTCGGATCCGGTCGACTTCACCGGAATGATGTACAGCACCCTGGTGCTCACCATCGATCACGAGATGCAGCTGGACTATTCGTTCGCCTGGTCCATGAACAGTGCTCGGCTCACCAACGGCTCCTTCGAGATCCGCCGGGGTTCGGACACCGTTCACCGCCGAATCTACGACGCGATCGACCCGGCGGCGGGAGCGTCGATCCTGCTCGGGCCCGGGACCTATTCCCTCACCTTCCGACTGCGGGGTTCGGAGGCGTCGGGCGGCATGTTCCCCGACTGGTCCAGTGGCAACAGCAGGCTGCTGACCACCGTGAACTTCTCCACGATTCCCGCTCCCGGAGCGCTGGCGCTGCTGGGTCTCGCCGGCTGTGCGTGGCGTCGGGGTCGCCGCGTCTGAGCTCCGGGGGGCATCGATGCAGCGACGCGACCCCCGGGGGCGGGGGTCGCGTCGTCGGCAATAGGCTGGGCAGGATTCGAACCTGCGACCCGGCGATTATGAGTCGCTTGCTCTAGACCACTGAGCTACCAGCCCGGATGGATGAAGTGTACCGCCCCGACGGGTCAGGGCGTGGCCAGCGCCAGCAGCGGCTCGTGCAGCGGTCCGTTGCTGAGGATCGCCCCGCGGCATCCCGGATCACGCTGTCCGGCGAGGTCGGTGACGCGTCCGCCGGCGGCCTCGATCACCGCGATGGAGGCGCTGATGTCCCAGCGGGCAAGCAGGGGATCGACCACCGCATCGATGCGGCCGGTGGCCAGCAGGAGGTGGGCGCTGCAGTCGCTCCAGCCGCGGGTGGTGCAGGCCCGGACGAGCCGGTCGTGCAGTCCGGTGCAGCCGCCGTCCCGGAAGTAGTCCCAGGTCGTGGTGCAGACCATGGCGTCGTCGAGGGCCGGGGTGTCGGAGACGCGGGCGGGTCGGGGAGCCTCCCGGTCGCGCTGGTGCCAGGCGCCGAGTTCGCGTCCGCCCCAGACGGTCTCGTTCCACGCCGGCAGGTGGATGACGCCTCCGACGGGATCGTGTTCGTATTCGATGCCCACCAGAACGCCGTACGACGGCACGCCCCGCGCGAAGGAGACGGTGCCGTCGATGGGATCGACGACCCATCGCCAGGGGGAGTCGGTGACGAGTTCACCGTGTTCCTCGCCGAGCAGTCCGTCGTCGGGCGCGTGTTCGGCGAGCATCGCGCGGGCGTGGGCTTCGGCGGCGCGGTCGGCTTCGGTGACGATCGAACCGTCGGTCTTGCGGTCGACGTTCAGTTCGTCGCGCCGGAAGTACTCGAGGGTGACGGCGCCCATCTCGGCGGCCAGTCGTCGGGCGAAGTGCAGTCGTTGGGCGAGGGCGTCGGAGTCGTGGGGCATGGGGTCCATGCTACGGGGTGGGACCGCACGGACGAAGGGCGTTTTTTACTGGCCAGGCGGTCCGTATCCTCCTGAAATGGACTGATTTGCGGGTTTGGGCTCCCGACGGCCCGGCGGGCGAAGTAAGGTGAACCGTTCGGGGGGAGGGTTCATTCGAATCAATCCCAGCCACGTCGACCGCCATGACCAGGAGCCATGACGATGCAGTCCATCCACACGATCGCCGCGACGGTGCTGGTCACCGGCAGCATGGGGATGGCGGAGATCATTCCTCCGATCGCCCAGCAGCGTCAGCAGTTGACGTGCGAGATCCTCTATCCGCCGGGTGGGGAACCGTCGGGCGAGCGCGGTGCCCTGGTGCCCTGGACCTGGACCGACGGTCTGATGTTCTACCAGTTCGCGACCAACATCAGTTCCACCAACCGCACCCGGGTGCGCAACGCGATGAATCTCATCGAGAACGTAAGTCCGGTGCGGTTCATCGAGCGCGAGGACGAGGAGAACTACATCTTCATCCAGTCGCTGGGCGGCAACTTCTCGTACGTCGGCATGCTCGGTGGCGGCCAGGACCTGAGCCTGTTCAACTACAACCTTCCCTACGTGATCGTGCACGAGCTCACCCACGCGCTGGGTCGCTACCACACACAGCAGCGAAGCGACCGCAACAACTACATCCAGGTCAACTACGGCTGCATCGACAGCGGGTGCTACGGCAACTACGACGTGGCCAGCAACTTCAACTACCTGTCCTACGACTTCCTGTCGGTGATGCACTACGGCCCCTACGACTGCTCCACCGGCTGCCAGACCATGACCTGCCAGCCCGGCTACGAGCAGTACCAGAACCAGATCGGCCAGGCCACGTACATGAGCACCAAGGACATCCAGACGCTGAACTACCTGTACCCGGGCGGTTCTCCGGACCCGACGGTGCTGTTCTGCAACGCGGATGTCACCACGGTCCAGCCCGGCGACACGATCTCCATCACGGGGGTCATCAAGAACGACGGCGACTGGGCGGCGACCGACATCTACGGCCGCATCCAGCTTTCGGAGGACGACGTGATCACGACCGCGGACCAGTTCCTCGGCTTCGAGCTCTACGAGTACCTCTTCAGCGGGGCGTTCGCCTACATCAACAGGCAGGTGGTGATTCCCAGCGATACGCCCGACGGGATCTACTACCTCGGGGTACTGGCGACGACCTCCGACGAGGATGCCGACGAGGGCAACAACACCTGTGCGATCCAGATCCAGGTGGGGGACCTCAATGAGCCCTGTCCCGGGGACATCGACGGCGACGGTCTGGTGAACGTGACGGATCTCCTGAATGTGATCGCGGACTGGGGCGATCCCTACGACGTCGACGATCTGCTGACGGTCATCGCCTCGTGGGGCCAGTGTCTCTGAGTACGGTTTCGGGGCGTCCCCGGCGTGTTTCTCGCATCTTCACGGTGTATTCCCTGCGACCTTTGTCCGGGGCGGACGGCGGCGGCTATACTGCGGTTTCGCCCGGAGTTCGGGCGTATGAGAACGGAGTGAAAATCCTCATGCGAGCGGCACTGATCTACGGCACCCTGCTGGGCAACACCGAAAACGTGGCTGAATCGATCGTCGAGGAGCTCAAACCGGAGTTCGAGGTCGAACTCGTCGACGTCTGTCAGGTGACGGCCCCCGATCTCAACCAGTGGGACCTTCTCATCTGTGGCATTCCCACCTGGGACATCGGCCAGTTGGAGTACGGCTGGAGCGACGTCTACGACGACCTGGATTCCGTCGACCTCGATCTGGTGGTGGCGATGTTCGGCCTCGGTGATCAGAACGCCTACCGGGACACCTACCAGGACGCCATGGGCATCCTGTACCGTAAGCTCGTCGAGCGAGGAGCCCGCGGCAACATCGGGTTCACCCCGACCGACACCCACGAGTTCGAAGCGTCGGACGCGCTGGTCGAGGGCAGATTCTGTGGCCTGGCGATCGACGAGGAGCAGCAGCCCGATCTGACCGAGTCGCGGGTGACCGAGTGGGTGGCCCAGATCAAGCAGGAACTGGCCGAACTCCAGGTCGGAAGCTCCTGACCGAATCCGCCGTTGCGTCGACCGCCGGCGGAGCGCCCGAGGGGTGTTCCGCACGGTGTTTCATGTCGTTCGCGGTCGAACTTCGTACCATCTACATCACCACGGCCCCGGTAGCTCAGTTGGATAGAGCAGCGGACTTCTAATCCGCAGGTCGCACGTTCGAATCGTGCTCGGGGCGTTGAGGAGGGGGGATCAGCCACATGTGGCATGCAGATTGGTATGCAGCACGTCACCACGACGTGCTGTGTTCATTTGGGTGCAGCACTGCACCCGAGAGGGGGGTACGGGGGGAGACGAGACCGGCACGTCTCTCTAAACATGTCCCTGTATTCAGGACCCCAGGTCGATTTGGTCAGCACTGGGTGGGAAGCAGTCTGCCCCCAAGGGTCAAGAATCTAAAGTTGGGTTGATAAGAGAAGACACCAAAGGGGTATCTAGGGGTACCTAAGGTTGCCCTTAGGTCTCCTTAGGATTCCTAAAAGTATATAAGTAGAGATAGATCTAAAAGGGGTACCTAGGGGAACCTTAGGTCTTCCTTAGGGTACTTATAGGTTTATATCTATATGGTTTTACTTAGGTTTCCCTAGGTATGACTTAGGTCTACCTAGGGAAGACGAGTGTGTTTCGAGAGAAGAGCATGAGTCTGTATATATCTTTATTTGTTATTACCTATAAACCCAACTTTAGGTATCACCTCCATCATCACCAACAATGATGGAGGTGATATGACTCGGGTTTGTAAATGAAAACCCTGAGGTAGCCACATCAATTATGCAGCTTGCTCTCTCGTCC
>DBGM01000010.1:0-259 GCA_002295885.1 Phycisphaerales bacterium UBA854 | reverse complement strand
ATGGAGGTGATATGACTCGGGTTTATAAATGAAAACCCTGAGGTAGCCACATCAATTATGCAGCTTGCCCTCTCGTCCGCGGAGCAATTGCGCACGAGCTTTTTGAGGCTGCAATTACCCACTACATACTCAAAACAAAACGCTCTCAGGAGGCGTCCTCGTGCCTCTGAGAGCACGCTGTGATGCCCCACTTTTGACAGTCAAATGATGGCAATGCTTGGCTTATGAATTACGAATCGGTCGTAATTATTGTCATTGT
>DBGM01000041.1:82862-89219 GCA_002295885.1 Phycisphaerales bacterium UBA854 | reverse complement strand
AGCGGCGGGAAGGATGCGAAGTACCCGTTCGGTCCGGACTCCTGCATGGTGCCTTCCACCACGGTGCCGCTCTGGGAGACGTACATCCGTCCGGAACCCGGAACCTGCGAGAGATCGCCGGTCCCCTCGAGGGTGATCGAGATCGTCGGGGGATCGTTGGGGTCGATCACGTCGGGAAGACCGCCGGGGAAGTCGAAGGTGATGACCTCATCGTCGCAGGGGTCGCCGGGGCCGTCGATGATGACGGTTCCCGTTCCGGTGGCGCCGTTGAAGCCGCCGACCCGCACGAAGATGGACTGCCCCTGGGTGACATCCACGGACAGGGAGGATGTGTAGGTGTCGCAGTTCGCCGCATCGCCGTTGCATGCGATCTGGGACAGTCCGCTGCAGTCTCCGGTGTAGACGGCAAGATCGGTGTCGAAGGTGGCCGAGCTGCACAGGCTGACGGTCATCGAGCCGGTGCCGCAGGCGACGAGCCGGTACCAGACGTCGGGATCGCAGGCGGTCATGTAGGTGTCGGCGCACTGGTTGGCGTCGACGGCGACGCCGGACGAGGCCGCGCCGGTCGTGTTGACCTCCCATGAACCCCAGGTGACCTCCCGGGCAGTGACGCAGTCGTCGTTGTCCGGAGGAGTGGGGATGTTGTCTTCCGTGATGCCGTGCTGGCCGAATGCGTTGTAGATCTTGTCGCTGTTGGGCGTTCCGTTGGAGAGGTCGCCGTCGTCGTCGTCGAGGATGAGGTAGTCGAGCAGAATGGCTCCGTCGATGCTGGTGCCGTCGTGCAGAGGAAGCGAATCGATGACGATCCGTGCGGCGGTATCGAAGTCGTCGGGCATGAGTTCGAGCAGATCCCACACCACGCCCGAGATCAGCTGGCCGCAGGAGTGAATCGCGCTGCCGCACGACGAGCATCCGGAAGCCTGGTACTGGCAGTTGTTGTCGGCGTTCCGGATGCCGCTGTTGCAGTCGTTGGTGAAGAATCCGCGGGCGAGCTGGGGGTCGCCGCTCATGAGCACGCTCATGACGTCTCCCATGCCTTCGCCGTATTCGTTCTGCCCGGAGCCGGCGGTGTTGACGAGGTGGTGTCCGTATTCGTGGTGGATGATCACCGAGAAGGAGGTGTTGCTGCAGCCGCCGGACTCGATGTAGTAGTTGGTGCTGCCACCGTCGTAGTAGGCGTTGCAGGAGCTGCCGAGGTTCACATTGGCCGGCATCTGCGTCTGGGTCGAGATCACCGGGTAGTTGGGGTTGTACGACAGGACAAAGTCCCGGATGAGGTTGAGATGGAGGTACGCGTTGGCCTCGGCCAGGACGTACTCGCTGGTGTCCGTGTTCTGGAGCGATGCCGTGCCACCGTTGGACACCGAGGTGCTAAAGCTCGCCTCGGATCCGGCGTCGTTGTTGACGACGAAGTACTGGCCCGAGAAGGAGCTGCTGACCGTGACGTCGCCGCTGCTGGGCATGGTCCAGTTGCCGTTGGCATCCGCCGTTACGTTCTGGCCGTTGCTTCCGGACACGAAGATGTGTGGCATGCCGTAGAAGGACTCGGTTTCGCAGATGTCCGCCCCGGACCCATCGGTCGCGAGGGAGGAGGTCTGGCCGCTCACGTCGCCGACGGACATGTTTCCGAGGGCCTGGGCGACCGATGCGCAGTTCATGCCACAGTTGAGGATCAGGTTCTGCTGGTAGACCACCTGGCCGGTGCCGACCTCGGTCAGCAGCAGCCACTTCTTGAATGTGTCGTCGGACTTGCTTCCGGCGGTGATCTCGAAGGACATGCAGAGCACCGGATCTTCGGTGACCTGCTCGCCGCCCGCGAAGACGACCAGGGAGGGCTCGTTCACGAGGGTGACCTTCTCGCCGAGGAACTTCGAGCCGAGCTTGAGAGCCTGCGTCGTGCTGACGGCATCATTGGCGATGGGGCCGGGTGTCCAACCCTTGAGTGACTTGAGGTCCGACTTGACGTGGATGACCGGGTAACCGGGCTCGTTCTTCACGAGCGTCATGAGCCGGGTGTCGTAGACCGGTATTCCGGACACGGTCTGCTCGAAGTTGAAGAGAGTCATCCCGAAATCGCCCGTCTCCCGGTCGTACTGCAGCGGGACCTCCTCGATGGTCTCGATCGGACGAATCTCCTCGAGGGTGATGCCGTGCATGTCGCCCCATTCGCTGATGTAGTTCCGAGCCGAATCGAAGGGCGTGCCGCCGTGGGACATGGCGGGAGCGTAGAGAGCCCGGATGCCGCCGGCTTGATTGTGCAGCATGACGGCCTTCTGGTTGGCGGCCTTGAACTGGCTGATGGCCAGGTCGTTTCCGCTGCCTTTGGATGCAGCTTCGATGCTCACCGTCAGGAATCCGGTGAGGGCTACGCATGTGGCCAGGCCGAGGTTTCGGAGGATCATCTGCTGCTTCATGCTCGGTGCTCTCTCAATTTTGAAGTTGATTTGATGCGAGTTGACAGTGAAATTTAGGTGAAATCATCCATTGATGAAGCCTAAAGAGCTGATTTCGAACTGATAACTAAGACTTTCGTGTGCCGGATGTGGGGCGTCGGAGTCGCTACCATGCGGTTTCAGTGGATAACACTCCCTCAAAACCACCCTCAAGGCCCCAAAAACCTCGATTCGCTGGATTACGGCTCTACGTGATCAGTGGGCCGGACCTTCCGGTGCTCGAAGTGGGCGAGGCCGGGGCCACCATCGGTCGATCGTCGGATTGCGAGATCCTCCTTCCCGCGCCCACCGTCTCGAGGCAGCACGCACAGATCACCCACGCAGGTGACCACTGGCAGATCAAGGATCTGGGAGGCACCAACGGCACGTTCCTCAACACCATCAAGCTCGAAGGCGGTCAGCCTTCGGTGCTCGCCGAGAGCGACCGACTGCAGGTCGGCCCCTGGATCCTTCAGGTGGGGACGATGGAGGCCACCACGGTCTCTCTCCCGACCGAGAAGGACGAGGAGAAACTCGAACAGCGGGTCCAGAAGATCGATCCCAGCGAGGTCGCGGCCCTGGCCCGGCATCGATTGTCGCTCTTCATCGAGTGTGCGGGCCGAATCAATCAGGCGGTCGATGAATCCGAACAGGCCGACGCGATCCTCGGTTCCGCCCTCGAAGGCACCGGTTTCGGCCGAGCCGCTCTGCTGCGATCACTTTCGGAAGGCGAGCAGGTCGAAGTGCTCCATTTCCGGAATCGTTCGGCCGGTGCCGATCGGTTCGACACCTTCAGCCGTTCGCTCATCCGAGCCGCGGCCGGTGGGGACATGGTCAGCCTCCTCTCCGATGCCCAGCCCGACTACGGCCAGAGCATTGCCGACCTCAACATCCATTCTGCGATGTGCTGTCCGATCATGGTCGACGACATGGTGGACTCAATCCTCTATCTGGACGCACGCGGCAGCGAAGCCACCGTGCAGTCCGATGCCGCCGGATTCTGCCAGGCGCTGGTCCGCATCGCAGGACTGGCGATCGCCAGCATGCGACGCAGGGAGCTCCTCGAGCGGCAGCAGCGGTTGGTCAACGATCTGGCCGCCGCCCGGGAAGCCCAGCAGTTCATCGTCCCCTCCATCGGTGGCCATATCGGCGCCTACGACTATTCGGTCCTCTTCCGGCCCGGTCGCTACGCCTCGGGAGACCTCTTCGACGTCTTCGAGCTCCAATGCGGCCGCGTGGCGGTCTGCCTGGGTGATGTGAGCGGGAAGGGGATCGGTGCGGCCATCCTGATGGCGGCGTCCCAGTCCTATCTGCATGGTGCCATGCATCGCTTCGGCGACCCCGGCGAGGCCGTAAGCGCTTTGAATTCATACATTTCGGATCGTTCTCCCATCAACCGGTTCATATCCCTCTGGGTGGGGGTGTTCGATCCCGCCGACGGGACCGTCACTTACGTCGATGCCGGACACGGCCATTGGGTCCACTGCCACGCCGATGGGACTTGCTCCTCACCGGAACGGGCCACGCATCAGCCGATCGGGATCGAGGGCACCGCCCGCTTCACCACGCATCAACTCGTCTGTGGTCCCGGAGAGCGTGTTCTCATCATGACCGACGGGGTCGTCGAGCAGCCGGCTCCGGACGGCGAGCAGTACGGGATGGACCGGGTGCACCGGCTGCTTTCCACCCTCCGCACGCCTGAGGAGGATGTCCGGGAACTAGTCGAGGCGGTGCAGGCGTTCGCCCGGACCGATGAGCTTGCCGACGACACCACGGTGGCTTCGATCGGTCCGAGCCGCTGAACGCTCGTTGAAACTGGGTCGCAATCTAAAACTGCTCTGACCATTTGCCCGATGAAGGGTGGTATTATGTAGGTTGAACTGGAGGCGTGGCATGGTGAGGCTTCTTCGCTTTTACCAAAGCTCGGTGGGCAAAAAAGTGGTGGTGGCGGTCACCGGTGCCATCATGTACGGCTTCATCATCGGGCACATGCTCGGCAACCTGAAGGCGTTCGCCGGCCCCAGTGCCCTTGACCAGTACGCTGAAATGCTCCGGGAAATCGGGGAGGCCTTCATCGGGCACGGAACCTTCCTGTGGATCGCCAGGGCCGTGCTGATCGTTGCGATCGTCCTGCACGTGGTCACCATCATCCAGCTCGTACGACGAAATCGCCGGGCTCAACCCACGCGCCCCAGCATGCGGCGAAACCGCTCCACGCTGGCGGCCAAGTGGATGGCCATCAGCGGCACCCTGATCCTCGTCTTTGTGGTGATCCATCTGGCCCAGTTCACCTTCGGCTGGATCACTCCCCACGCCGCCGGCACGGCCGACTTCGAGGTCGGCAAGGTCTACAGCAATCTCTGGGGCGCATTCAATATCTGGTGGGTGGCAGGTTTCTACGTCTTCATGATGGTGATGGTCTGTATGCACGTCTACCATGGAGCATGGAGCATGTTCCAGACATTGGGGCTCGACGCCCCCGGCCGCAACAAGATCCTCCGGGGATCCGCGGCCGCCACCGCGATCATCCTCTTCCTGGGATTCTCAGCGGTGCCGATCTGCATGGTCACCAACGCCATCGGGGCCCCTGACCCGGAGATTTCGTCGGAGGTTCAGGACCCCCCCCGTCCCGATCAGCCGAAGCTCGAAACAGGGGGAAGGCGCGAAGGATGAGCAAGTACGACTCACAGATTCCGGCGGGACCGCTCGAGGACAAGTGGGAATCCCACCTAGACCACGTCAATCTGGTGGGGCCCCGCAACCGCCCCTCATACGATGTGATCGTCGTGGGTACGGGACTCGCCGGTGCCAGTGCCGCATCTTCGCTCGCCGCACAGGGCTACCGCGTCCACGTCTTCATCTACCACGACACGCCGCGGCGTGCCCACTCGATTGCCGCCCAGGG
Source organism: Phycisphaerales bacterium UBA854 (assembly GCA_002295885.1). Lineage (GTDB taxonomy): Bacteria > Planctomycetota > Phycisphaerae > Phycisphaerales > SM1A02 > UBA854. The sequence goes on along the minus strand of DBGM01000041.1, from coordinate 83,882 downwards.
CGGCATCAACGCCTGCAAGAACTACCGCGAGGATGGTGACAGCGTCTACCGACTCTTCTACGACACGCAGAAGGGCGGTGACTTCAGGGCCCGCGAAGCCAATGTGTACCGGCTCGCCCAGAACTCCACCGCGATCATCGACCAGTGCGTCGCACAGGGAGTCCCCTTCGCCCGGGAATATGGCGGCATGCTCGCAAACCGATCCTTCGGCGGTGTGCTCGTAGAACGCACCTTCTACTGCCGTGGCCAGACCGGTCAGCAGCTGCTGCTCGGGGCCTACCAGGCCCTGCAGAAGGAGATCGATCAGGGGCGGGTGATCCTCCACAGTCGCTGCGAAATGCTCGACCTCGTCACCATCGACGGGCGTGCCAGGGGAATCGTCTACCGCGATATGGTCAACGGTGAGATCCATTCCATCGCCGGCGAAGCCGTCGTTCTAGCCACCGGCGGATACGGAGCCGCCTACTTCAACTCCACCAATGCGATCAACTCGAACGGGACCGCGATCTGGCGTGCCCACCGACGTGGAGCCGCATTCGCCAACCCCTCCTTCGTCCAGATCCACCCCACGTGCATCCCGGTATCGGGCGACTACCAGAGCAAGCTCACCCTCATGAGCGAATCGCTCCGGAACGACGGGCGTGTCTGGGTTCCCCGCAACAAGGACGAGACCCGGGCTCCCGGTGACATTCCGGACAGCGAACGCTACTACTACCTGGAGGAGCGGTACCCGACCTTCGGCAACCTCGTTCCCCGCGATGTCGCCTCCCGGGCCGCCAAGGTGGTCTGCGACGACGGGTACGGAGTGGGGCAGTCCGGGTACTCCGTCTATCTCGACTTCCGCGACGCCATCGACAAGCAAGGCGAGCACGTGATCTCCGAGAAGTACGGAAACCTCTTCGACATGTACGAGGAGATCACCGGCGAGTCGCCGTACCGGCAACCGTTCCGCATCTATCCCGCCGTGCACTATTGCATGGGCGGACTGTGGGTGGACTACAACCTGCAGACGACCATTCC
>DBGM01000041.1:1026-82457 GCA_002295885.1 Phycisphaerales bacterium UBA854 | reverse complement strand
ATGCAGTGCCTGGCCGACGGCTATTTCATCCTTCCCCAGACCATCGGAGACGGCCTCCAGCCCCTCTTCCGGGACAAGGTCGACACGGATCATCCGGAGTTCGCCAAGATCGAAGCCGAGGTCAAGGACCGCATCAAGCGGGTCATGTCCATCGGCGGCGATTCCACGCCGCTCTCCATCCACAAGCGACTCGGCAAGCAGCTGTGGAACCATTGCGGGATGAGCCGCAACGAGGCCGGCCTGCAGGGCGCCATCGACGAGATCGGTCGCCTGAGCGACGAGTTCTGGTCGAATCTGAAGATCACCGGCGATGCCGGCGATGTCAACCAGACTCTCGAGCGTGCAATGCGGGTCTCGGACTTCCTCGAGATCGGCTCGCTGATGTGTCAGGATGCCCTGACTCGCGACGAAAGCTGCGGCTGCCACTTCCGCGAGGAGCACCAGACCGAAGACGGAGAGGTCGTCCGGAACGACGACGACTTCGGTCACGTCGCGGCCTGGGAATGGCAGGGCGAGGATACGGATCATGTTCGTGCCATCGAGCCGCTGGCCTTCGAGGAGTTGAAGCCCGCAACACGGAGCTACAAGTGACGGATACGGCCGCAGCCAGCACGATGAATGTCACCGTCCGGGTCTGGAGACAACCTCGCGGCGAGCGCAAGGGCCGCTTCGTGGACTACGACGCCTCCGGCATCCCCGCCGAGGCCTCGTTCCTTGAGATGCTCGACATCCTCAACGAAACCCTCGTGGAGCAGGGGGAGGACCCCATCGCCTTCGAGAGCGACTGCCGCGAAGGCATCTGCGGAACCTGCGGAATCGTCGTTGACGGCCTGCCGCACGGCCCCGGCCGCTGCACGACCTGCCAGCTCCAGATGCGGAACTTCGAGGACGGTGCGAGGATCGTGCTTGAGCCCTTCAGTACGGGAGCCTTTCCCGTCATCAAGGACCTCGTCGTCGACCGCTCCAGCCTCGACCATGTGATCCAGGCCGGCGGGTACATCACCGTCCACTCCGGGCCCAAGCCCGAGCCCAACTCGATTCCCATCGAGCACGAAGTCATGGAGGACGCCCTCGATGCCTCCGCCTGCATTGGATGCGGCGCGTGCGTCGCGGCCTGCCCCAACGGTTCCGCGATGCTGTTCACGTCGGCAAAGGCGAACCACCTCGCGCTGCTGCCGCAGGGACAACCAGAACGATACGTCCGCGTACGGAAGATGGTCGAAGCCATGGACGAGGAGCAGTTCGGGACCTGTCGGAACTACGCCGAGTGCCAGGCCTCGTGTCCCAAGGGGATTTCGATCAAGTACATCGGTCGCATGAATGCCGACTTCATCAAGGCGACCGTGCACGGTGGAGACAAGCGCGGCGACATGCAGGCCACCTGACTCGACTCCCAACTCAGTCCGATGCAGTTGCGGAGCGTACGATCCGGAACTCGATCGGTCGTTGCGGATGCGGGGCGACATTCCGATGTCCGCTGCGCCAATGGGAGCCGCCGATGATCTCGCTGCGACCGGTCTCGATGCAGGCCCGCAGCCGCATGTACCCCGGACGGATGATGGTCAGGCTCGTCGGATTGCCGCCGGCCAGCCGTATGGCAGCCTGTCCCTCCGAATCGGTACGTGCGACCCATTCGGAAGGCTCGTTGACCACAACGAATCCGGGGATGCCTCCGGGACGACCGAGCGGTCCGGGCTGGCTGTCGGGATTGAAGATCGTATTCACCCCACCGTACACTTCCGCGTCCGAAAGCGGCTCGCCGGTCCTGGCGTCACGAACCTCGATCACCACGTCGATCGGGTCGTAGGTCGTACTCAGCGGGGCACAGGATGCCAGGCTGACCAGAGACGAAATGAGCAGTGCAATCCTCATGGCTGCATCCTAGCGGGTGCCGGTCCACGTTGTCACCGGGGTTGAAATGGACTCATTTCCTATGAAACCCTGTGAAATGAAGGATTGAATGTTGCAGCCCCGCATTCATGTATCAGATTCATACGGAGGAGTTCGGCTTCGCCTGGTACGGAAGCCACGGATCATTTCATACCCGAATACGTCCACTCATCCCTCGGGGGGGGGAGGAGCGATGTCCCATTCGGTGGGGCTGTATTGAGGAGTACAGCAGTCATGAGATCCGTGAAGATCGCCCTGGCAGGCGGCTTGTTGTGTATGGGCCCGGTCGTTTGGATCATCCCCACGGGGGCCACCGCCGGCGGAAACAACGGCACGAGCTGCACCAGCAGCGGTCCCGACGTCATCGTCGGCGACATCCGTGGAACGTCGAACTATCAATCCGTTGGCGGCATCGAGGCGTTCGCGTTCGGCACCGAATCCTGCAACATCGGTGACGAGGAATTGCTGTGGAATTCGGGCACTCCGGACAAGCCGGTCATCGGTCAGCATGTCTTCCGCATCAGGAATGGGAAGCTTGAGCAACTGGGACAGGGGTGGCTCAAGAACGGATTCTTCGCCTTGTCCGACGACCTGTGCGGATGCAACTGCATCGGCACGGACGGCTCCATGCTGGGCGTCGGGTGTTCCGATCTGTACTCGTCGGGATTGAACGGATCACAGAACGGCATGAGTCCGAAGTACGAGGTCAATGCCTTCACCGGCTGGTACCCGTATCCCGGGACCGATCTCACGGCATCGGGGAACGGGATCTACAAACGGGTGCAGGTCGCCATCAGCGATCTCGATCCCGCACAGGACGGAGGCGGAATCTACTTCGTCGAGGCCCAGTACGTCTCGCCGGACGACGCCGCATCCGGAAACGGCTGGAACAACTCGTCCTGCGTCCAGGGAGCCGTCGCCGGCAGCGGAGACAGCTGGAACATCGACATCGACTCCTACGACACGATGCGCGAGACGACCGCGGTGGAGGCATGGAGGAACTTCGACTCCAGCGTCTACGTCTCGGATTTCTTCATCGAGAACGAAGGTCGCGTACTCATCGGGTCAAAGGTCGTGGATCTCGGCGGCGGGGTGTACGAATACATCTACGCGGTCCAGAACCAGACCTCCGACCGATCCATCGACTCCTTCACCGTGCCGGTCGATCCCGATGGCACCTACTACGACTTCGATTTCAACGACGTGGACTACCACAGCGGATCGCCGGTCGACGGCACCGACTGGTCGTACACGATCTCATCGTCCGGAATCACCTGGCAGTGTTCGCAGACCTACCAGCAGAACGTGTGGGCCAACGCCATCCGCTGGGGCACGGCCTATACGTTCTCCTTCAGATCCGACGTGGCTCCGCAGATCGATGCGTCGACCCTCGGCATCTTCAAGCCGGCCACCGGGGGCAGCAACGCCACCTCGGCCACCGGTTTCGCCTACGCACCGGTGGGGGAAGGCGGCGGGGGCGGCGACTGCAACGGCAACGGCAGCCCCGACGGCCAGGACATCGCCGACGGTTCCAGCAGCGACTGCAACGGCAACGGTCTTCCCGACGAGTGCGAGAACCTCGGAAGCTGCTCGCCGGCACTGGTCCAGGTGAAATCGGGCCTGGGGCCGCTGGTGGAGGCCGATGCGCCACCCGGTGACACGTCCCGTCTCTTCGTCATGGAGCAGACCGGCCGAATCCGGGTACTGAGTCTGACGGACTACTCCACCATCGGTACCTTCCTGAACCTTGCCGGCCAGATCAGCACCGGTGGCGAGCGTGGCCTGCTGGGGCTGGCCTTCGATCCCGATTACGACACCAACGGCTACTTCTACGTCAACTACACCAATACCAGCGGCAACACCGTGATATCCCGGTACCGGGTCAGTACCGATCCCAACGTCGCGGATTCCGGGTCGGAAACGATCCTGAAGACCATCAACCAGGATTATTCGAACCACAACGGCGGATGCATTCGCTTCGGTCCCGACGGCATGCTCTACGTCGGAATGGGCGACGGGGGCAGCGGCGGCGACCCGCTCAATCGTGCCCAGGACGGCGGATCGCTCCTTGGCAAGATGCTTCGACTCGACCCGGACAATCCTCCGACCTACGTTCCCGTCGACAATCCCTTCGTCGGCGACTCCGATGTCCGCGACGAAATCTGGTCCACCGGTCTCCGCAATCCGTGGAAGTTCAGTTTCGACCGGCAGACCGGCGACATGTGGATCGGTGACGTGGGACAGAACGCCTACGAGGAGATCGACTTCGAACCGGCCGGCAGCGGCGGCGGCTACAACTGGGGCTGGCGATGCTACGAGGGCGATGCGGCCTACGACACATCCGGCTGCAGCGGCAGTTCCAGCTACGCGGCTCCCATCCACGACTACAACCATTCCGGCGGCGCCTGCACCGTGATCGGCGGGCATGTCTACCGCGGGTGCGAGGTGCCGCAGTACCAGGGGCTCTACTTCTACGCCGAATACTGCGCCGACTGGATCAAGGTGTTCAGGGAGAGCGACGGGGTCGCCGTCGACTTCGACGATCTCTCGAGTGAGCTGGGCTGGTCGGGCTCGAATGGTGCCATCACGTCGTTTGCCGAGGGGCAAAGCGGCGAACTGTACGTCCTGACCCTGTCCGGTTCGATCTACAAACTGATGTGCATCGGTGCGGCGGAGTGCGGAAACGGCATCGTCGAAGCCGGCGAGGACTGCGACGACGGAAACGATGCGGCCGGTGACGGCTGCTTCGAGTGCCAGATCGAGCAGGCCACCGGATCGGCCAGCGATCTGTGCGCCGATGCTCCCGAGGCGATCCCCGGGGAGAATCCATTCGACACGTCCGATGCCGGTGCCGAACTTCCGGATCCGTCCGATTCCCTCTGTGGAGGCACCTACCTCGACTGGGACGGCAGCGACGATGTCTGGTTTCGATTCACCCCCGGATTGTCTGGCACGCTCTCCCTGTCCACCTGCGACGGATCGTCCTATGACACCTCCATGGCTCTCTACGAGGGTGATGACTGCACCAGCCTGACGCTGGTCGCCTGCAACGGCGACGCCACCGGTGAGGGTGGATGCCAGCAGTACTACTCAGCCATCTACGGCTTCGAGGTCGTGGGCGGGAGCGTCTACTGGATCCGTCTCGGCGGTTGGCAGGGGGCGACCGGTGCCGGCACCCTGACCCTCGACTACACCTCCACCGGGAGCGATTGCAACGGCAACGGCATCGAGGACTTCGTCGACATCGCCGAAGGAAAGAGCACCGACTGCAACGGAAACGACGTCCCGGACGAGTGCGACATCGCCGATGGCACTCTGGCCGACTGCGACGGAGGCCCCGTCGGATCCGCCGCGGGCGGCCTGGCGCTGATCCAGACGTGGTGCTTCGGATGCCACGGTCCCGACGGTGGTGGCGGCAAGCAGTACCCGGGGCCCAGCCTGCGTGACATCAGCCGAGTAGCGCTGTGGGACAAGATGCGAAGTCCCACCGATCATCCCGGTGGTGCGCACGATGAATTCACGGAGCAGGACTTCGCCGATCTCGAGGCGTTCCTGTCCGACGGTGGATCCCGCAGTCGCCCTGATCTCGTCCCCGACATCTGTCAGTCCCTGGCCGATTGCAACGACGACGGGATCAGCGATGCCTGCGAGTTGGAAGCCGGCACCCAGGTCGATCTCAACTGGGATGGTGTACCGGACGACTGCCAGACCGCGGCATGTGCCGGGGACGTCTCGGGTGACGGCACGGTTGATGTCGCTGACCTGCTCCAGATCATCAGCGACTGGGGGTCGACGAGCGGTCCGTCCGACTGCGCTTCACCCTCCGGTGCGACCCCCGACGGATCCGTGGACGTGTCCGATCTGCTCTACGTGATCTCGGACTGGGGGTGCACGGGATAGGACTTCAGTGTGGTGTGCCCTGATCGGGCGGACGAGCCGGCCCAGGACCGGCCGAGCACGCTCGACCCCCGATCGATAAATGCGACGCCGTGTCCGGGTTCATTCCGGCACGGCGTCGTTGCTTGCGATGGGCAACGGTGGGGGTGGGATTCGAACCCACGATGACCCGGAGGCCATACCGGTTTTCAAGACCGGCGCGTTCAACCGCTCCGCCACCCCACCAGGTGGTCCAGAGCATGGTACTGCAGAGTGAGCGGGGGCCAAATGAAACGGCCCCGGTCAGACCGGGGCCGTCGGGAGATCGGAATCGAGGTCGGTTCAGCGTCGGCGACGCGATCCGGCCAGACCCGCGATGCCCAGGAGAACGATGGCTCCGGGGGCGGGAAGGTTGTAGGTCAGGAACGCACCGGACGTCGAGGTCTCTCCCCATCCGCCAGTGGCCTGATCGGAGCGACTGAGGTGGTCGATGCCGGGATCGGCACCGTTTCCGGTGGTCATCACGTCGAAGTCGAACGAGTCGACGTCGGCACCGAGCCAACTGCGGGAGATTGTGACCGTGATCGAGTAGTCGTCGCTCGTGGAGCTGAGTCCGCTGTCGGCGGAGTACCAGCCATCGAAGTGGCCGTACCCGGCAATGCCACCGCCGCCATCGACCCACGTGCCGATGAACCGGTCGGCTTCGACGCCGCCGTAGCTCATGTTGCGTCCCCAGGGGTTGTCGGTACCACCGCCGCCGTAGGCGTCGATCGCGATCATGTACTTGCCCCAATCGGAACCGGCACCGATGTAGCCGTTCATCTCGATGGTCATGTAGACGTTGTCGGCGTCGTGGTTGATTCCCACGAAACTGATGTCCAGATTCGACAGTCCACCGTCGAAGATATCGCCGGTACTGTCGAGGTATTGCTCCATGTAACCGGCCGAGGCAAACGAGGTGCCGGCCAGCACAACAGCTGCTGATGCAAGTTTGATGTTCATATCTTCCTCTCTCCCAAGCCCCTAGGGGCAATCCTTCCGTTTATAAGATATGGCCTCAGGCCCGAAATTCGAGTGTAAAGATCCTCAACAAACCATAAAAAACTATCCACCAGAGGCTCTTGAATCCGTGGTATCCTGCTTTTTAACCCTGTAAAGGAGCCTTCGATGGCCTCAAGAATCGTATCAGCAGCAGTCCTGACCCTTCTGATGGGTCTTGGATCGGCCTGCCAGCCGGTTTCGACGTTCGACCTCCCCCAGCAGGAGAACAGCATTCAGGTCGAAGGCCAGGCGGCGATGCGTTCCGAGGATGGCACCGTGGGGGATGCCGCAACGGCGGAGGATGGAGCCGTTCATCCCGAAGGCATCGATTTTGCCGATCCGGACCCCTTCATCGACTACGACACCGTCGGTGAGGAGAAGGGCATCGAGTCGGACGAAAACGACTGAACCTCACCGCAACCTGGCGGCCCCTCGCACCCCGCTGGCGTCTCCGTGCGCGGCCGGCACGAAGCGGGCCGGAACATCGTCGCTGAACACGTGACGCATCATGCGTTGCGGAAGTTCACCGTAGAGGTCCGGAATGTTTGAGAGTCCGCCGCCGAAGACGAACACGTCGGGGTCCACGATGTTCGCCACCACGGCGAGTCCGCGGGCGATCCGATCCAACCAGCGATCGATGGTGGCCATGGCCTCCGGTTCACACCGTTGGGCCGCTCCGACGATCTCGGGCACTCCGAGTCCCTGACCGGATGATCGGCGGTGATCCTCCTCCACAGCCGGGCCGCTGCACCAGCACTCCATGCACCCCGCCCGACCGCAATAGCACGGTGGAGGCGGAAGTTCCGTTCCGGTCGGATTCGGCAGGGGAACATGGCCCCATTCTCCACCGACCCCTCCGGCCCCCTCCACCAGTCGGCCCTCGACCAGCAGGCCGCCGCCGACCCCCGTACCGAGGATGACGGCGAAGACGACCTTCGCTCCCTGCGCGGCACCGTCGGCCCATTCCGACAACGCCAGGCAGTTCGCGTCGTTTGCCAGAGCGACGTGTCGTCCGACCATCCGCTCGAGATCGTCCCGAAGCGGTCGTCCGTTCAGGCAGGTCGAATTGCAGTTCTTCATCAGTCCCGTGCGACGCGATGGAGTGCCCGGGGTTCCGATTCCCACCGGCAGCATCCGACCGTCGTCCAGTTCGGCAATCAGCCCGGACAGCACATCCAGGGTGTTCCCGTAGCCCTCCGGGGTCGGCAGCCGGCGTCTGGTCGCCACGGAGCCGTCCGGTTCGAGCACGATCCCTTCGATCTTCGTACCGCCCAGGTCGATGCCGATACGGCTCATGTCGATGGCCTCCCAATGCAGACGGGGCCGCGAAGGCGACCCCGTGCATCCGGCTTGGAATGGCGATACCTGGACTCGAACCAGGGACCTGAGGTTTATGAATCCTCCGCTCTAGCCAGCTGAGCTATATCGCCTGAGGTCGGAGATGGTACGGCGGCCCGGGCCGGTCTTCAACCGGTGCAGGGACTGGGGACATGCTGGTTGGGGTCACCGCCCGTTGCACTGCCCGCAGGCATGATCCAGTCGGTCAGACCCGGCTCCTCGGCACGCTCCGGATCGGCCAGAAGGATTGCCGAGGCGATCAGCCCCATGAACATGGGCTGCGGATGGAGTGGCCGACTGGTGAGCTCGGGATGGAACTGCGCCCCGACGAAGTAGGGGTGCACGGATCTCGGAAGTTCCAGGATCTGCATGATCGGATGCACCGGGTGTCGGCCGGAGAAGACGAGGCCGGCCGCTTCCAGGGGGCGGATCAGTTCCGGTTCCACTTCGTACCGGTGCCGGAACCGTTCGCGGACGGCCTTGGCACCGCGGAAGAGGAACTGGGCCAACGTGTCCTTGCCGAGCTGGACATCCTGTCCGCCGAGCCGCATCGTTCCGCCGAGCCCCTCGATCTCCTTCTGGTCGGGCAGTTCCGAGATGACGGGGCAGGTGCTGTCGGCGACGAACTCGGTCGAGTTGGCGTCGGGCATCGACGCCATGTGGCGGGCGTATTCGATCACCGCCATCTGAAATCCCAGGCAAATGCCAAGGAACGGGATGCCGCGTTCGCGTACATGCTTGACGGATGCGATCTTGCCCTCGATGCCGCGTTCGCCGAACCCGCCGGGCACGATGACGGCATGGAGGCCGTGGGCGTCCATGAACTCGTCCACCGTGTCGACGGTCACGTCGGTAATGTCAAGCCACTTCGTGCGGATGTCGGCAGAGAGATGGGTGCCGCAGTGCTCCAGTGCCTTGTCGATGGATGCGTAGGCATCCCGGAGCGCGGTGTACTTCCCGAGGATCCCCACGGTCAGCGTGGTGCGTCGTTCGGAGACGATGCCCCGGGCGTATCCGGCCCACTCGTCACGGGCCCGGTCCTCGGCGACCTGATCGACGGAGCCGTGCATGCCGAGGATGCTCAGGACCTCGCGGTCCAGACCACCGGCCCGCATGGCTTCGGGGATGGTGTAGATCGATTCCCGATCGTGCATGGAGAACACCCGCTGCAGGGGGACGTTGGAGAACATCGAGATCTTCTCCATCGCGGAGCCCGTGACCGGATTGTCGGCCCTGAGGGCCAGGATCTGCGGCTGGATCCCGAACTCCATGAGCCGCTTGATGCCCAGCTGCGCGGCCTTGGACTTCTGTTCACCGAGGGTCTTGGGTTCCAGGATGTAGGTCAGGGCCACGAAGCAGAACGATCCCGGACCTTCCTCGAACGCGAGCTCACGCAGCGCTTCGATGTAGAAGCCGTTCTCGAAGTCGCCGACGGTGCCGCCGACCTCGATGAAGACCAGATCGGCCTGGCCGCCGTCGCTTCCCCCGGTCATGGCCAGCGTCCGCAGGCGATGCTTCACTTCCCCCGTGACGTGGGGGATCATCTGGACGTCGCGACCGAGGAAGCCGCCCCGACGCTCCCGTTCGAGGATCTCGGAGTAGATCTGGCCCGAGGTGCAGAAGTTACGTCGAGACAGGTTCTGGTCCAGGAGCCGCTCGTAGGTGCCGAGGTCCATGTCGCATTCGGTGCCGTCGTCGAGCACGAACACCTCGCCGTGGCGGTAGGGGTTCAGGGTGCCCGAGTCGATGTTGAGATAACCCTCGAGCTTGATCGGAGCGACCTCGAGCCCCTTGTCCTTCATCAGCTTTGCCAGGGAGGCGCTGAAGATCCCCTTGCCGAGACCGGACATCACCGTGCCGAAGACGGCGACGAATTTGGTCCGACCGGGGACGTATCCTTCGGGCACCGGTGAATAGAATTCTGTCTGTTGCGTCGATCGTCCGAACTGGCTCAGGAAGGCGTCGCCGTCGGGACCGGTGGTGGTGTCATCGTGGTGGGGCATGATTGATTGTAGCACGGGGTGGTCCTGCGCCGCAATCGGAATCGTCACCCGTCTTCACGGGTTCTCCATCTGGCCACGAACTCCCGGTACTGCTCCGGCGTGTCGATGCCGTGCCGACCGACCGCCACCTCCGCCACGGCGATCGAATGGCCGTGGTCCAGGATGCGCAACTGCTCGAGTCGCTCCTCGATCTCCCTCGGGGTCTCCGGAAGACCTACGTACCGCGGCAGGAACTCGCGACGGTAGGCGTATAGACCCACATGGCGCATGGCGTTGCCGTCGGCCCGCATGATCCGGCTGAAATCCTCGGCGATCCCGGCCCGGTGGTAGATCTTGACCAGATTGGGATCCGTGCGATCCTCTTCCGGTCCGAAGGGAGTCGCCAGAGTTGCGACGGGAGAGTCGGGCTGACGAAGCAGGGCGTCGATCGAGGCGTCGATGTCGGAGGGATCGAGTTCGGGTTCGTCGCCCTGGACGTTGACCACGATGTCATGATCCAGGGATTCGGCGACCTCGGCGACCCGACTGCTTCCGTTGGGATGATCGGGACGGGTCAGAACGGCTTCGAATCCGTGCTTCCGGACAGCATCGATGATTTCACGGTCGTCGGCGGCCACCACCACCCGTTCGATCGCGGTGGCGGCGTCGGCCTGCCGGCAGACATGGACGACCATCGGGAGGCCGGTCTCATCCGCCAGGCATTTCCGGGGAAATCGCGTCGAGGCGAGTCGGGTCGGAATGACCGCGCAGGCCCTGGTCATGCTTTAGCCCAGTTCCCGGCAGAGTTCGTCGAGTTCCTTCCGGCGGGTCCTGATGTCCCGGTAGGTGATGTCCTTGCGGGCGATGCCGCTGCAGATCTCGAGGGCCTCCTTGGCCATCAGGTCCGATCGATCGGCCCGGGCCAGCTCGATGAGGGACTCCATGAGGTCGTAGCGGATGTCCAGTTCGAGATCGCGTTCCGTCGCATCGAGATTCGCCAGCGTGTCCCGGAACTCGTCCACGGCCTCGCTGTGCCAGCCCTCGAGTGCGAAGCATCTGGCGAGGGCGTGCCCGCTCCGGGACCGGAGCTTCGGCTCGTCTTTGGACTTCTGGAAGCACTCCATCGCGGTTCCGATGTCGTTGCTGCGGAGCGCGATGTCGCCGAGCTTGTACTTGATGGTGCGGTCGGTGGGATACCGTTCGGCCCGCTCGCGATATTCCTCGAGTTCCCGGGCGATCATCGCCTGTTCCAGTTCCGAGCGACGCTCGGCGTCGGTCTCCTCATCGATCTCCCGACGGAGAACGGAGAGTTCCAGATCTCCGGCGTTCATCCGAAATCTGTATTCGCCGATTGATTCGAAGCCGCTCATGTAGACCTGGATCGCTTCCCGAATGGCCGCATCGCTGCCGTCCTTGCGTAGCAGCTGGGCGAATCGGTTGAGGACATCGGGGGAGTTCGGAGATGCCTGATACTGCTCACGGGCCCGTTCGAGCACCTGCTCCTCCGAGCCGCCCACTCCGGCGATGGAATCCTCCTGTTCGAGCTCCCGCTGCTTGTCGAGGTCCTTGACCATTTCGCGGAAGCCGCCTTCCTTGCCCCCGGCATCCTCGTAGCCTCCCTGGCTCATGGCCCGCTGAGCGGCGAGGTCCTTCATCTCGGTATCGAGGGCACTGTCGGTGGGATCCATCTGCATCGCGAGCTGTCCCGCCGCAATCGCCTCGTTCCAGGCTCCGGCGGCCTTCGCGAGTTCCATGACCTGGATGACCTGGTTTCGGGACACCTTCTTGGCCCGACTGACCAGAGTGAGCACACGGATGGTGAGCATGTTGGCCAGCTCCAGCTGGTCGGCCTCGACCGCTGCCGCCAGCGCCTTGACCGCCAGCGCGGGCTGGTCGTACTTCGAGAGCCAGGCCAGCTCTGCGGCCGCCAGTTTGTCGACCGGATGCGGCCCGTCGACGCCCTTGAGATCCTTGGAGGAGGCCTTCTTTCCTCCGGCCTGCAGGTGCTTGATGCCGACCTCGATCATCGATTCATGGGCCGAGATCAACTCCGGATCAAGCTTGATGCCGTTGGCGTAGTACACCAGCGCCGAGTGGAAGTTCGATGAATCGGCCATGTTCTTGGCGTGCTGGAACCACTTCCTGGCCTTCTCCGGCTGCGGTACGAACTCGGCGGCTGCATCCGATCCGTCGTCGGAGCCCTTTTTTCGATTGAACAATGCCACGATCGTGCCTCGGCCGGAAATGGGGGAGTCATGCGTTTTGGGCCCTCTTCGATCCGGGCCGGTCCTCACGGTCACGGTATGGAGATTCTCCCCGAAGGTCAATCGCCGCGCGCTCTGGTCGGGGCGACTCGTGAGCCGTAGCATGTCGGCAATGGCGATCGACATCCAAAACCTGTCCATCCGCACCTTTCCGGATCCCTGCCTTCGCCAGAAGGCCGAATCGATCGATCCGTCGAGCGAGGAGGTCCAGCAGGTTGCCGCCCGCATGATCGAGCTGATGCACCAGGCCAATGGGGCCGGACTCGCCGCTCCCCAGGTCGGACTGGCCTGGAGACTCTTCGTGACTCGAGACCCCGAATCGGACGACGGCGGCCTCGTCTGGGCCAATCCGGTCCTGACGCCGGTGGAATCGCCGCCCGAAACGGATACCGAAGGATGCCTGAGCCTCCCGGGAATCGAGGTCGAGGTGTCCCGGCCAAGCCGTGTGCGCATCTCCTGCGAGTCACCCTCCGGAGAACGGTTCGAGGTCGAATCGGAGCTGCTGGCCCGGGTATGGCAGCACGAGGCTGACCATCTCGACGGCGTACTCATCATCGACAAGATGTCCACCATGGAACGGATCAAGAACCGTCGTCAGATCAAGGCCCTCAAGAAGGCCTCCTCGTCCTGAAGGCTGGAGTTCCGGATGCGATTGGTATTGTTCGGCAGCGGTGAGTTCGGCGTTCCGACCTTCCGCGCGCTTGCCGCCCAGCACGACATCCTTCGAGTGATCACCCAGCCGGCCAGGCGGGCCGGTCGCGGACGGTCGGTCCGGCCGACTCCGGTCGATGGCTGGGCGGCGGACCACTCGCTGCCCGTGGATGCCGTGCCGGATGTCAACGACCCGGACGTGATCCGATCCATCCGGTCCGCCGATGCCGACGCATGGATCGTGATCGCCTTCGGTCAGAAGCTCGGCCCCGACCTGCTGCAGGACCGGTTCGCGATCAATCTGCACGCCTCCCTGCTTCCGAAGTTCCGTGGTGCCGCTCCCATCAACCATGCGATCATCGCGGGAGAATCCGTCACCGGTCTCAGCGTCATCACCCTCGCCAACCGGATCGACGCCGGTGATGTCCTCGGAACGACGAGTACCCCGATCGATCCCGGCGAGACCGCCGGGGAGCTTCATGATCGCCTCTCCCTCCTGGGCCCGGATCTTGTCACGACCGTGCTCGCGGACTACGCCCAAGGGCGTCTCTCCCCGGTGCCGCAGATGCCGTCCGACGTGACGTCGGCTCCCAAGTTCACCCGTTCCGACGGCACCGTCGACTTCGCACTCGAGGCCGATGCCGTCCGGAATCGCGTGCACGGACTGACACCCTGGCCCGGATGCGACGTGCTCATCGGCGACCGACGGTTGCGGCTGCTTCGGGTGCGGATCGCGGAGCCGCCGACCCCCGTGCCTGCCGCCCGCTGCTGCACACCGAACGGCGTCGTCGGGTGCGGCGTGGGCTTCGTCGAACTGCTTCAGGTCCAGGCTCCGGGGGGGCGGCCCATGGACTTCCCGTCCTGGTATCGCGGTCAGCGCGATCTCCACGGTTCAACCATGGAACTCCTTCCCGCATGAAACTCTTCGCCGACACCCTGTGGGATCTGCTCGGACTCCGTCCGGCTGCCACCGCCCGGTCCAGTCGTCGACGTCCCGCGGCCACATCCGCATCGCCGCCCGCCCGTCGATCCACTCCCGCCCAGCAGCGATACGACGATCTGGTGGTCGAACTCAAGAAGGCCTGGAACATCCGGATCCACAAGTGGCGATCAAGCACCAGCGGATGCGCCTGGGAACTCCGGGACCGAGCGGGAACGGTCACCAGACTCATCGAGGCCCCGTATCCCCGCGGACCGATGAGCTGCGTGGTATTTCTCCACGAGGTTGGGCATCACGCAATCGGGTTCGGACGATATCGTCCCCGCTGCCTCGAGGAGTTCAAGGCCTGGGAATGGGCGCTGGAAGAGATGCGTGCCAGGAATCTCAACATCACCGCCGCGGTCATGCGACGACACGACGACGCGATGCGCTACGCGGTGTCCAAGGCCCTCCGACGCGGACTCAAGCGTCTGCCCGAGGAGCTCAGGCCCTACCTCCCCGAGGAATTCACGGTCTCGGCGTAGATTCCTCAGGCCAGCAGATCCACGATCCCCTCGCCCCGTGAGACAAGTTGCTCGACGACGTCGCGGACCACTGGAGGCGGGGGTGGCACCATGCGATCCGACCGGTCGCCCAACTCGGACAGCGGGGGGGGATGGCCCGGTGACGCACCGTCTTCGACATCGATACGGACCACGAATTCCGCAAGCGTGTGGACTCCGGTTTCGACTCCACAGGGATCGGTCGGACCCGCCGGGTACTGCGACGTCCACCAGTTGAGAAGCCACCACAGGCCCGGCGACCATTCCGTGCTGTCCGAGCCGTCCCAGATGCAGCCCGGAGCGGTGTGCCCTCCCGTATCAGCCTGCGGGTCGGACGACACGAGGGGGAGGTCCGCCGAAGGCGTCACGAGATCGTCGGCAATCGCACTCTGCAAAGCCGTCTGCACGTCGTGATTCAATGGTGGCAAGATCTCCATTCATCAAATGTGACGCGATCCCGTGACCGATGCGTTGCAGATTCCGAAGATGCAGACGCCGGTCCGGTAAGACCGGACGGGGTCGCTTGCCGAGTTCCGTCTGGAGGGGGAGAATCGACGATGTCACCTGGTTCGATTCCTCCGGCTGCGACCTTTCCATGACTTCACCCATCACCCGCGATGATCTGCACTACGAGCTCCCCGATGAACTGATCGCCAGGACGCCGGCCGAACCCCGAGATCAGGCACGACTGCTCGTCTACCACCGTTCCGACGGAACGATCGATCACCGACGTGTCGCTGACCTTCCGGAGTACCTGGAAGCCGGCGACCTGCTGTGCACGAACAACAGTTCAGTGGTGCCCGCTCGAATCATGGGATGTCGCTCCGACACCGCCGGCCGGGTCGAGGGGCTGGTGCTGGACTCGTCCGGCACCCCCTGGACGTGCATGCTTCGCAGCAACGGGAAGCTGCGTTCCGGGCTCCAGCTCGATCTGACCGGCCCAGACGGGCGGACGGGCCGAATCCGCCTGCTGGATCGCGTCGGAGCCCACTGGATGGCCGAGCCGCTGGACGGACTGCAGCTCTCCGCCGTCGGCTACACCCCACTCCCTCCGTACATCCTGCGGGCCCGGACGTCCGACGGTACCACCCACGATGATGCCGTGGACCGGAGGGACTACCAGACCGTTTACCGCGATCCGGACGCATCCGGAAGTGTGGCGGCTCCCACGGCGGGCCTCCATTTCACCCGATCGCTGCTGGAGCGGATCCGTACCGAGGGTGTCGACCACGCGATGGTCACCCTCCACGTCGGAGCAGGGACCTTTGCTCCGATCACGGCCGACCGGCTCGAGGATCATCCGATGCACGAGGAATCATGGACGGTCTCCGCCCTCACGCTGGCCGCCCTTCGTCATTGCCGGTCGGAAGGGAGGGGTCGAATCGTCGCCGTGGGGACCACCACGGTCAGGGTGCTGGAGTCGCTCCCGGACCTCGGGATCGCCGGCCCCGGGCCGCTCTCGGGTCGGACGGATCTGCTTATCGCGCCGGGCTGGGAGTTCAGCCTGACCGATGCCATGCTGACCAACTTCCACCTCCCGGAATCGACCCTGCTGGCCCTGGTCGGTGCATTCATGGGACTGGAAGAATTGAAGATGATCTACCGGAAGGCTGTGGAATCGGACTATCGCTTCTATAGTTATGGCGATGCCATGCTCATCCTCTGACCGATGAGCATTCTGGAGGCACGGAGGCCTTCGATCACCTGCGACCACGGACGGATCCATGGCAACCCCCCTCATCCAGCTCCTCGACGGACTCCCGGTGACCTGTCACGATGTCACGCCGGAACTGCACGTCAACGATCTCGTCGAGGACACCCGTCGGGTGACTCCGGGTTCGATCTATCTCGCACGCGAAGGGCGGACCTTCGACGGCCGCGAGCACATCGATGTGGCCCGCGAGCAGGGGGCCGTTGCCGTCCTCACCGATGAATACGGTGCCGGACGCTCATCCCTTCCCACGATCCAGTGCGTCGACCCCGCCATGGTCGGCGCCCGACTGGCGGAACGACTCCACGGCGACCCCAGTCGTCGGATCCAGTTGGTCGGCATCACCGGAACCAACGGGAAGTCGACCACGGCCATCATCCTGCATCATCTTCTCAACGGCGAAACCGATCGGTGCGGACTGATCGGTGGCATCCACGTGGACGACGGAGCGGAACAGTCAGTCGCCTCGTTGACCACGCCGCAGGCGTCCGATCTGAGCCGGATCCTCGGACGCATGGTTCGCAACGGATGCACGCGTGCGGTCATGGAGGTCTCCAGTCACGCACTCGATCTCGGTCGCGTCCACTCCCTGTCGTTCCACGGTGCGATCTTCACCAATCTCTCCGGAGACCATCTCGATTGGCACGGCGACATGGTCCAGTACGCCATCGCCAAGCGACGGTTGTTCGCCATGCTGCCCGACCACGGCGTGGCCGTCGTGAACGCCGAGGACAGCCGTTCAGGCTTCATGGCCCAGGCCGCACCCTGCCGGGTGATCGAGGCGGGGGCCGGATCAACCGCCCAATGCGTCTGCCTCGAGGAGCATCTCGACGGATCCCGGGCCAGATTCGAGGGGCCGTGGGGGACGATGGACGGCATCGAGGCCGTGCTTCCGCTGGTCGGACGCCACAACCTCCAGAACGCTCTTCTGGCCGTCACCATGGCTCAGCAACTGGGTGTGCCGCCGGAACGCATCGCAGAGCGTCTTGCGACATGTCCGTGCCCTCCTGGTCGCCTCGAACCCATTCCCTCGCCGCCGGGATCGTGCCGGGTATTCGTCGATTTCGCCCATACCGACGGAGCCCTCGGCTCGACCCTCACCAGCCTGCGGAGGGTCATCGGTCCCGAACACCGTCTCGTGACCGTGTTCGGCTGCGGAGGGGACCGGGACGCCACCAAACGGCCCCGCATGGGGGCGGCGGCGGTGGAATCCTCCGACTCGGTCATCATCACCAGTGACAACCCCCGGACCGAGGATCCCCACGCGATCATCGACGATGTGCTGGAAGGCATTCCGGAGGATCGTCGTTCGGACGTGGTCGTGGAGCCGGACCGGGCGGCCGCCATCCGCCGTGCCATCACCGATGCCGACGACCGATCCGTGGTGCTCATTGCCGGAAAGGGGCACGAGCAGGTCCAGATCACTGGAAACCGTCTTGTCCCGTTCGACGATCGGGTGGTGGCGCAGGCGGCGCTGAACGGCTGTCCGACATTGCGACGGCACCTGCAGTCCCTGACCATCCTCGACCGCGCGACGGGCGAGCTGCCGCCCATCACCGGAATCTCGATCGACTCCAGGACCATTCGTCCCGGAGAACTCTACATCTGCATCGTCGGGCAGACACACGACGGACACGATTTCATCCGTGACGCCATCCAGCGCGGAGCCTCGGCCGTGCTGGTCGAGACGGTGCAGGACGACGATCTGCATCTCCCCTGGATCCGCGTGCAGGACACCCGGGCCGCTCTGGTCGAGCTGGCCACGATGCATCGTTTGTCCCTCGATGTGCCGGTCATCGGCATCACCGGCACCTGCGGCAAGACCGGCACCAAGGAGCTTCTTCGCTGCGTGCTCCAGGAGGCCTACGAGGTCTGCGCCAGTCCCCGGTCCTACAACAACGACATCGGTCTTCCCCTGACGCTGCTGACCGCAGGCCCCCGACACGACTGCGTGGTGCTCGAGATGGGAACCAGCAGTCCCGGCGAGATCCAGACCCTGGCGAGGATCGCCCGCCCGACCCACGCCATCATCACCATGGTCGGTCACGGGCATCTGGAAGCCCTTCGCGACCGCACCGGAGTCGCCCGCGAGAAATACTCCCTGCTTCCGCACGTCCGGGACCACGCCTGGGTCCGCGAGGACGTATTTCCACTTCCCTCGGCGGTGGCGACCATCGATCGATTCGGAGCCGACTCCCCGCTCGGTCCGACCGACGTGCAGGTCGATCCCGACGGCACCCGGTTCCGCCTCGCCGACGGAACCGAGTTCCGGATCGCCGCCTCGGGAGCACACCATGCCTCCAACGCCGTTCCCGTTGTGCTGCTCGCCCGGCGCCTCGGGCTCGATGACGCCCGAATTCAGGCCGGCCTGGACGCCTATCGTCCCCCCCGGGGACGCGGAGAACAGTTCCTGATCGACGACATCGAGTTCGTCGACGAGACCTACAACGCCAACCCGGATTCGATGACCGCCACCATCGACTCCTTCCTGGCCGAAGACGATCAGGCACGCAACATCCTGGTACTTGGGGACATGCTGGAGCTGGGCGATCAATCCAGCCACCACCATGAGTCGCTGGGCCGATTCGTCGCCACCCATCATGCTGCTTCCAGCATCGATCTGGTCATGCTCGTCGGTCAGGAGGTGCAGCACACCGCCCGGGCCATGGCATCCGCTGGCTGGTCGGGCGATCGACTTCTCCACGAGCCCGAAATCGACGACGATGCCGTGCGACGCATCGCCTCCATGCTGCAGCCGGGTGACCGGGTGCTTCTCAAGGCGTCACGGAGCATCGGTCTCGAGCGGATTCATGTCGCCCGGGCACGCTGGGATTCGGAAGTTTCCGTCGACTGATTGTCGATAGGCGTTTCAGGAACCGCCACACTCGATGCTTTACAACCTCCTCCAGGTCTTTGATGAATGGCTCGCCGAGCACGGGAGCTACTCCCTGCTGCAGGTCCTGTACCAGCTCGAGTTCAGAGCCTTCTTCTCCGTCGTCCTCTCCTTCCTGATCGTGCTCAGCTTCGGCCCCCGGACCATTCGCTGGCTGGTCAGACAGAAGATCGGTGACGCTCCGGAGTTCTACCGGCAGGACATCAACGAACTCATGAAGGACAAGGCGAACACCCCGACGATGGGTGGCCTTCTCATCTGCGGTGCGCTGCTGGCGACGATCGTGCTCATGGCCGATCTTTCCAACAGCTACATTCACGTCGTTCTACTCGTGCTGGTCTGGCTTGCCGCCGTGGGCGGCATCGACGACTGGCTGAAGCTCACGTCGGCCCGGCGATCCCCCGGTACGCGTGAAGGCCTGTACACATGGGAGAAACTGCTCTTCCAGCTGGGGATCGGATTCCTGTGCGGCTGGGCCATCTACCGCTTCGGCCTCGGCAACGACGCCGCCCACTCGCTGACCCTTCCGTTCCTCCGGACCTACGTGCCCGGCACGGAGGGGCTCGAACTCGAGCCGTCCGTGCTGGTCCTCCCTGCGGCCATCTTCATCGCCCTGGCCGTCCTGTTCATCGCCGGCACCTCGAATGCGGTCAACATCACCGACGGCATGGACGGCCTCGCGGCGGGCCTCTCGATGATCTCCGCCATCGCCTTCATGCTGCTTTGCTACATCGCGGGCTCACCCGAGCGTGCCCAGTACATGCTGTTTCCCTATGTGGAGGGCACCGGCGAGTTGATGGTCGTCTCCGGTGCCATGGCCGGTGCGTGCCTCGGCTTCCTCTGGTTCAACTGTTCCAAGGCGAAGGTCTTCATGGGCGACACGGGCTCGCTGCCCCTCGGCGGACTGCTCGCATGCATCGCCGTGGCCATTCGCCAGGAGGTGCTGCTGGTGATCATCGGCGGCGTCTTCTTCCTCGATCTCGGCAGCAGTGCCCTCCAGATCGGCTGGTTCAAGGCCACCCGACGCTGGACCGGCCAGGGTCGA
This sequence comes from Phycisphaerales bacterium UBA854, assembly GCA_002295885.1. Taxonomy (GTDB): domain Bacteria; phylum Planctomycetota; class Phycisphaerae; order Phycisphaerales; family SM1A02; genus UBA854. The sequence continues at coordinate 62,284 of DBGM01000041.1, read as the reverse complement.
CGTCTTTTCCGCATGGCACCGATCCACCATCACTTCCATCTCGGAGGGTGGACCGAGACCCAGGTCGTCGTCCGCTTCTGGATCATCTCCGTGGTGCTGGTGGGGGCAGCGATGTTGCTGCTCAAGCTTCGCTGATCACCCCGAGCCCATCATCCGATCCAGATCGAGCTCCGCTCCGGCCACTTCCGGAGCCCGGACGAACTGATCCCGACGCAGGATCTCGATGAGCGTCCGCATGTCGTCCGGCAGTGGTGCCACGTAGGTCTGTTGCTCGTTCTCCGTGGGGTGCTCGAAACCGAGCAGGGATGCGTGCAGAGCCTGGCGGCCGATGACCACAGCGGACGGATCATCCGTACCCGGGGAGACGCCCCGGACCAGATCACGGACGCGCAGATGCCGACCTCCGTAATAGTCGTCTCCCACGATCGGCCATCCCAAGTGCGAGAGATGGACACGAATCTGGTGCGTCCGGCCGGTCCGAAGCTCGAGTTCCACCAGGGTGAAGTCCTCGTAGACCTCCCGGACCCGGTAGAGCGTCACGGAATCCTTGCCGCTGGCGTCATGCCGAACGGCATACCGCTTGCGGATGGTGGGATGGATCCCGATGGGGAGATCGATCACGTCCGCCCATGGTTCCACCCGCCCGTGCACGACGGCCAGATAGCGTTTGCGGGTGCGTCGCTGCTCGAACTGGCGGCCCAGCCTCCAGTGGGCCGTCTCGGTCTTGGCGACGACCATGACGCCGGTCGTGTGCCGATCCAGCCGGTGGACGACCCCGGGGCGGGCGTGTTCCGTTCCCACGGGCGACAACTCGCCGGACGACTGATGCTCGAAGTGCCACGCCAGCCCGTTGATAATGGTTCCCGACTGATTGCCCCGGGCCGGATGCACGATGATGTCGTCGTGCTTGTTCAGGATCACCAGATCCTTGTCCTCGTGGAGGATCTCCAGCGGGATCTCCTCCCGCGGGAGATCCGTCGAGGGCGGGGGAGGAAGCATCACCCGGACCGTGTCGCCCTGTCTGAGTCGCGTCGAAGCCTTCGGGGTGCGACCGTTGACCGTCACCGCCTCTTCGCGGATGAGTCCCTGCAGTGCCGTTCGACTGAGCCAGGGGACCCGGTCCACGAGGTAGCGGTCCAGTCGCTTGGCCAGATCGCGTGAGAGGGTGAAATCAACCACCACCGGCTGATCCTCATCGGTGTTGGATTCGTAGAGCGCCTGCAGCTGGGCCGGATCGACCTTGCCACCCGCATTGACCAGATCACCGGACTCCCGACGATCATCGCCTCCGGGCATCACGGCTGCTGACCGGGGTCCTCGGCCGGCGGGGTTCCGGGAATGGACGGAGCCGGCACCTCGGGAAGGGTGAGGATGTTGGTCACATCTTCGACGGACTGAGGCTGGCCTTCACCGATTCCGGGGTCCAGGACATCGAGGGTCTCCTCCTCGGGCAGGGACGCGGGAATCGCCACCAGCCGATCGTAGGAGGCGGAGGCGGCACCCCTCGATCTGGCCCGTTCGGCCAGATAGGGGAAGTGTCCAGATGCGCGTTCCGCGGCCTGCTCGTACCAATCCGATGCCGCATCGAGATCGCCATTGCATTCGGCGACGGCGGCGAGACCGTTCATCGCGGTATACGTGATCACCACGGTGTCGAGATCGCCCGTGTCGCCAGACAGGATCTCGCGGTAGAGAGCGGCGGCCCGATCGAGGTTGAAGGTTCGATCCTCCTCGGCCAGCTCGATCGGATCCTGATCGGTGGATCCGATGGCCCGCCCCAGCACCGCGGACTGGAGATACATGCCAGCCGCTCGAAGACGAGCCTGCTGGGCGATCGAATCAACCTCCGGATACTGGACCGCAACATCCTCGAAGGCGGCCGGGGTCTGCGATTCGAGCAGCGCAATCCAGGCTTCGTTGCGGTAGTTCACCTTGCCCTGCTGCCAGTTGACGATGTACAGGTAGGCGACCACTGCGACCAGAATGACCAGCAGCCACGACGGTCCCTTCGTCTTCAGCCAGACGACGAAGTCCTCGTTCAACCGGTCATCGGTCAAATCCGATGTCTGGACGTCCTTCAGTCGTTCGCGGTCCATGGTGCCTTCCAGTTCCTGGGTGATCTTCGTTGGGAGATGAATCGACGATGGTATCCAACCGCCCGTTGAGAGGCAATGCCTCTCTGATCGGCCACCACGGGCCTCATCGCTTCAATTTGAGTGCATCGAGGCTTCGCTCCAGCTGCTGGAGGCAGGCCCTGAAGAACCGAGGGTGGCCCTCGCTCCGGATGAAGGTGGGAGCGGTGCCCGCCAGCAGAGCCCGCCGGATCATGGCGAGATCCTCCCACCGGGCCTCGACCTCGAGCCCACGGGCCTTCCTGGCCTTGGCCATCGCCTTGACCGGCTTGCTGGACACGAGGCGTTCCGGTGCGGCCCAGAGCTGCCGCTCGAGAAAGACAGCGTCCTCCAGCCAGTGGCCCGGACGGACTTCAGCGAGATCAATCAGGGTGACCGGTCCCCGCTGCATGCCGACGCGGCTCAGGGCGTTGGCAAGGTGGAGGTCGCCGTGGATCCAATGGCGGGTCTCACGATCACGCCATCGCTCCACGAGCTCGTCGATGTTTCGACTCAGGCGTTTCAGCAGATTGGCCCAGTGCGACTGATCGGCCGGTTCGTTGATCCGCACCGAGTGCCTGGCACCATCGATCATTTGCGACCAGTCCTCGACCCGTGGATCGGCCTCTTCGGCCGGCCAGGCGTCCGCCGCCTCGGAGAACACGGCCGCGGCATCCGCCACCCGCCTGATGTGCTCCTTGTGCCATCGCATGCCCAGCGGTCCATGCGGAATCCTCTCGATCACGATCCAGGCCAGGTCGTATCCGCCCAGAGTCGTGCCGGAGGCGTGCAGCACTGGAACCACCGGCTTCCCGTCGCCGGCATCCGACTCCTGCAATCGCTCCAGCCAGATCAGCTCGCGGGGGCGGACGGGCACCTTGATGATGACCTCGACGGATTCGCCCGAGGGCAGGATCCACTCGCCCCGTCCGGTGGCGGCTCCACCACGCTGCCAGTCGGCCTTGAACCAGATCACGCGATGCAGACGTCCGCTGCATGCCTCCTGCAGGTGGGGGAGCAGGCTGGCGGCGAGCGCCCTGGCGTCCTGTTGGGTGGAACCGCCCGTCATCGAGGCCCCTCGATTCCACCATCGGACCGTACTTCCCGGTTCATCGCCATATCCTGAGCCTAGGCCCTGAGGCCCCCCGGAACAAGTTCATTCGGGTCGCTTGATGGCCCGCCCGGATCCGCCTACCGTCCACGGACGATGTCGTCCTGGGACCTGTTCGTACTCGATCTCGATGGCACCCTGCTGGGTCCCGGCGGTGCCATTTCCGAGGTGAATTCGGACGCACTCGACCGCCTGCGGGCGGCGGGGATCGACGTGCTGGTCGCCACCGGGCGGACCAGGAACGAAGCCGCCCACATTCTGTCTGCGGTCGACTACCGGGGATGCCTGATCGGCGTCTGCGGTGCGATCCTCACCGAACCCGAGACCGGTCGTACGCTGAAGCGACGGCTGCTTCCGGCGTCCCTGGTCCACGAGGCCGTCGGACATCTCCACGAGGAGAGGCATACGACCCTGATCCTCAAGGATCATCACGCCACGGGCTACGACTATCTCGTGGTGGGTTGTCCCGAGGATCCCGATCCCACCCTGCATCCCGTCTCCCAGTGGTGGATGGATTCCATGGGGATCAGCTGCCGCTGGATCGACCGGATCGAGGACGATCCCGATCCCGAACACACCCTCCGGGTTTCGGTCGTCGGCGAGGGAGCACTGCTCGATCCCGCCTCCGCACGGATCCGATCCGCGTTCGGCCGCCGTATTCACATGCTGCAGTGGGGCGCAGTGACATCGTCCCACGCCACCGGCTCTGACGTCCACATCCTCGAACTGTTCGCCCCCGGCGTCGACAAGTGGAGCATGATTCTCGAGTACTGCAACGACCACGGACACGATCCGTCCCGGGTGGTCGCGATCGGCGACGGACTCAACGACATCGGCATGCTGTCCTCCGCCGGACTGGGGATCGCCATGGAGAATGCCGACGACGACGTGCGCGCCGCGGCCGATCTCGTCACCGCTCACCACGGGGCCGACGGGGTCGCTGAAGCGATCGACCGGCTGTTGGGAGCAACCGCATGAAGCCCATCGGATCCTCCCACGCCGATCATCCGCTGGCCCGTCACCGCGGGCTCGCCACGTTGACCGCATCCGAGGCGATCGTAAAGGCCGTGCTGGAATGCCGCCCGAGCGTCGGCGTCCTTTCCGTGACCGAAAGCGACTCGACGCGAACGCTGATCGAGCTGATTCAGTCTCCAGGCATCCGCGATGTACTTCGCATGAATCGCCTGCAGGTACTGGTCAGCCCCGACGCCACCCGGGCCTACGAGCGTGCCGCATGGGCCGCCCGAAGCGGGCAGCATGTGCAGGCGCTGCTGACGGGCCCGACCGCGGCATCCGCCGTCGCATCGATTCGCAGTTGTCGGATTCTCGAGGACGTACCCCAGGGAGCAATCGGGTGCATCATGGAGGATCGTCGCTCGCTCAACGGGGTCGATCTCCCCGGAACACTGCTACTCCGATCGGGCATTCCGCTCATCGCCGCCTCGGGCGTCGAACATCTTCGCGACTGCGTTGAGCACGGCCTGCGGCTCAGCCGGGCTGAACACACGCCTTCGGTGACCCTGGTCCACCCGGCCACCCTGCATTCCGGCGCCACCATCCTGCTGCGTCCGAATCGTTCCGACGACGACCCCGAGGACGTCGGCCTGCGGCAGGGGGGACGCGGCCCCCGATGGACCGAAGCCGGCGGCGCACTTCGAATGGGGCGGCGTCTCGAACTGAACACCCATTCGGCCCTTCCCAGTCCCGGCGATCCTGCAACCGTCGGCTTCATTACCGTCGGGCCCATGCACGCCTCGCTGCTGCACGTCCTGACCACCGTTGGGATGCTCGGACGGGTTCCGGTGCTCCATCTGGGAATGATTCAACCCATCGACGAAGAGGCCGTGAAACGAATGCTGACCCGCTGTCGCACCGTGGTCGTTCTCGAGCCTTCCGCCGGCGCCGTCGAGGATCGCGTCCTTGCGTGCGCGGAACGTCTTCGGGGACCGGAGATCGTGCTGGCCACGGTCTGGGGACGCCGGTTGCCGATGGAAGGCGACATTCCGAATCCGGCAGAAGGATCGATCCACCCTTCGGTGCTTGCCAGACGAATCATGCCGCTCCTCATGGAGATCAATCCGGAGGCATCACGTTCGGCCCGACTCGACGCCGAGCCACCCGCCATCCCCATGGCCCTCGACAACGAGGCTCCTCCCATCGGACACGCGGCACTCGATCATCAGGTCGACCTGCTCGCCACATCCCTTCATGATTCGGTGAATGATGACGGAATCTGGCTGGGGACACCCACGGTGATCGACGGCTCAGAACCCTCCGAGGCCCTGGACCCAGTCCGAGTCAGTCTGCGGGGTGTGCAGCACGGCCCGCCCGGTGCCCGCCCGGTCATGCTCGAGAACTGGTCCCACGATCGTTTCGTACGATTCGGAGGCCCTGCGGTGGTCCAGGCCTCCTCCGACACCACACAGCACCTGATGCTGGTGAGCCAGTACCAGGGAGCCGGCCATCTCAACATCGAACGACTGGCCCGCAGCATGGTTCCGCCGGAACGGGCCGATCGGATCGTCATCCGTCGTTCGAATATCGCCGATCGGGATCGGACCCTGCACGTGATCCGGGAGATCATGCAGGCCGGGCAGCACGGGCTCGTGGTTCTGGTCGACGGCCCCCCGGCGCAGTACAGCATCGATGCCAAGAACGCCGAGTTCCGCGAGATCGACCAGCGCGGCTACCAGGTCATGCAGCGCGTCATCTGGCCGTCCGAGCGGGCGTGCGTGATCCGCCAGTCGGCCGTCCTGTCCGAATCGGAGGCGGCCGAAGCCAGAGCGGTCATGCCCGCCGAGACCACCTGGTCGATCGACCCGATCGCCATGCGGTGGCCTCCGCGTCTCGGTGGACGAATTCGTCCGCTCGTCGAGCAGGTCGAGGTCTTCCGCACCAGGGCCCCCAAGCGGCGCGGCGAATCCACACGCAGCGGACTGCCCAATCCCACGCCCCGGCACGCCGACCGGCCCCGGTGGTTCGCTCACCTGGCCGGCCTACGCGGCTCGGCACCCGGCGCCGCCGCGACCTTCCTGATCACGGCCGGGGAGCACATGGGCTACCGGGTTCGCTATCGATGCAACCCGGAACCCATCGGAGCCGGACGTTCGGCATGGGCCCAGATCGTCTTCACCAGCCTCGACGACGACCGGTGGGACGACGGGCTCAGCTGTTCCATCCCGTTCGGCGAGGCCGATCTCCTGCTCGGGTTCGATCGCATCCAAACGCTTCGCGCGGTGGGCCCGGACGAGATGCTTCGTGTCGGTTCCTCGTCCAGAACCACCGGTGTCGTCAACACCGGCCTCTTCGAGGACCAGCTCGACCTCGGCCAGGCCAACCAGGACATGCGGGCGATCGAGGCCTACCTCGCCTTCCGGCTTTGCGAAGGCGGCCGATACTTCGCCTCGTTCTCCGAACTGTGCCGGTACCGCTTCCACAATGAACGGATGGCCGACGTCGTACAGCTCGGTGTGGCATTCCAGCTGGGATGGATTCCCGCCACCGTGGAGTCGATGATCCAGGCGGCAAAGGGCCTCGAGGAACTCGGCTACGCTCGATCCTCCGAAGCCTTCGACTTCGGCCGACGGCTCGCCCTCGACGAGAAACTGGATCGACTCCCGGTCGAGGATCACGCCGATGAGCCGACCTCCCGAATCGTTCGCCGCTACGGCCACGCGCTTCGACGAACGGGGCCCGGCCGACTCGCCCGGGCGTCGCGGTTTCGGCAACTCGTTCAGCGTACGCTCAATGCGATGCCCGATCTCGAAGCCAGCCGCTCCGGCCGTGCGGCGAAGCGTGATCTGGTGATCGCATTGCGCCGGTGCATGATCTGGAGGAGCTTCGAGGACGCCGAACGCCTCGCCTACGACGTCACGGCGCTGTACCAGTCCGCCCGGGACGACCGGGGCCGGCGACTGGCCCAGCTGGCCATCCTTCCGCTGGCCGAGTCGACCCTCATCCGGGACGCCATCTACATGGCATCGATGGCGATCAGTCCCGAGCACCGTCGTCGTACCAGGCAGCGACTCAACGTCAAGCGTGGCCGCGGAGACCGCATCGAGTCCCGGTACGTGACCAGGATCGAGCTGGTGCTCATTCGGTGGAGATTCCGCGTCGACCTGCGAACCAGCGACTGGCTGACCAAGCTGCTTGCATGGATGCGCAGGGTGATTCCCCGGGGCTGGCGCGGCACCCGACGTGATCGCGAAGTCCGCACCCTGGTTCGCGGCATCGTGCATCGCGCCACCCGCGAATCCGATCGCCACGACCACTGGTTCGACGTCCTGTCCACACTCCACTCAATGGCGGGTCAAGGCGAGCTTCGCAGCGCTTCCCCCGACGACGTGAAGGCGCTCTCGAACTTCGGAAGCTCAGCGATCGATCAGCAGGAGGGGCCGGCCTGACCATCGGCCGACTCGTGTCGCAGCTGTCCGCACGCCGCTGCAATGTCGCGTCCCCGACTCGCACGGATGTGTGAGTTCACGCCACCGTTGCGAAGAACGTTCTGGAATGCGCGGACGTCCGCATCCATCGGACGTCGAAACGGCAGGCCATCGACCTCGTTGTAGCGGATGAGATTGACGTTCGCCCGCATGGTGCCCGCGATGTCGACCAGTTCCCGGGCGTGTTCCGGGCGGTCGTTCACGCCGCCCAGCAGGATGTATTCGAGCGTGATTTCGCGACCGGTGCGGTCGAACCATTCGGAACAGGCCTCCAGCAGCTCCTCGACGGTCGAGTATTCGGCCCACGGGATCAGTTCACGTCGAAGCGCATCGTTGGGTGCGTGCAGGCTCAGGGCAAGCGTGACTGGCACCTCCAGTGCATCGAGCTTGCGTATGGCGGCGGGCAGCCCGACCGTGGAGATCGTGATACGTCTGGCTCCGATGCCGTAGGCCCACGGCGCGTTGAGGATCCGGACCGCATCGAATACGGCTCTGGCGTTCGCGAGGGGCTCGCCCATGCCCATGAACACGATGTTCGTGATCCGCTCCGCCCCCGGCTGGGCCTGCAGATGGTGCACCTGCTCGACGATCTGACCCGCGGTGAGGTTGCGATCCAGCCCTCCCAGCCCCGACGCACAGAAACGGCAACCAACCGGACATCCCACCTGGGACGAGACGCATGCCGTCCTTCGACGATCGGCGGGGATCATGACCGTCTCGGTACGACGATCGCGGGCGGCTGGATCGTCGAACAATGGAAGCCCACCGGCCGGATGATCCCACTCGATCAGTGACTTGCGGGTACCGTCCGTCGCCCGCTGGGCGACGACCTCGACACCACGGTGGAACTGCATGATGCCCCGGATGCGGTCCCTGGTGTCGCCCGACAGGTTCGTCATTGCCTCCAGATCCGTCACGCCGTGGCGGTACACCCACTCGAGAAGCTGCTTGGCGACGTACCCCGGCAGCCCGACCGATTCAACCGCTGCACGGAGATCGGGGGGGGTGCACTCGAAGAAGTGGATGGGGGCGGACATGGCGGTCAGTCCGTGGCATTGACCGTGAGATCGACCACGGTGTACGGGATCCCATGCAGCTCGAGGAACCTGTTGGTGGCGGCGAGATCGTCCATCTCGATGCGTCGCCCGTCGGTTTCGACCTTGCGACTCCGCATGAACTTCCTCAGGCTGCCGGGAAGCCCGAATTCCACGCTCTCGTGGAAGATGTCGTGCTGCTCGACCTCGCACCCGTGGACATTGACCAGTTCAAGGATCAAGGCCTGGACCAGATCCTCCGGAGCACTGGCCCCCGCCGTCACCAGCACCGTGTCGACACCGTCGAATATCGCATCGTCAAGGTCGTCCACATCATCGATAAGTCTGGCCCTCGAACCGTTCAGTTCCGCGATCTCCGTGAGCCGGACGGAGTTCGATGAATGCTTGCTTCCGACGACCAGGACAAGGTCGCAGTGGGGGGCCAGGTGCCGCACCGCAAGCTGCCGATTGGTCGTGGCGTAGCAGATGTCCTCCTTGGGAGGCGAGCTGATCTCCGGAAAGGCCTCCTTCAGGGCCGTGATGATGGTGCTCGCATCGTCCATGCTGAGCGTGGTCTGCGTCAGGTAGACGAGCTTGGACGGGTCGTCGATGCGAAGTCCGGGGATGCATTCGACGGAATCCACCACCTGGATCGACTCCGGAGCCTCGCCCTTGGTGCCGATGATCTCCTGATGGTCGTGGTGTCCCACGAGGAGGATCTGCCAGCCGCGTCTGGCGTACTGGATCGCCTCGACGTGGACCTTCGTGACGAGTGGACACGTCGCATCGATCATGGTCAACCCGCGCCGGGCACCGGCCTCACGGACCGCAGGACTGACGCCATGAGCGCTGAAGACGATGATCGAGCCCTCGGGAACCTCTTCGATGTCCTCGACGAAGGTCACGCCGCGCTCCTTGAAACGGTCGACGACGTGGCGGTTGTGGACGATGTCGTGGTAGACGAAGAACGGCTCGCCGTCGAGCATGCCGAGCAGTTGATCGACGACGTCGATCGCCATGTAGACGCCGGCGCAGAAGCCTCGCGGATTGGCCAGGATCAGTCGCATTGCTCGGTGGACTCCAGCCCTCCAATGATACCTCTCATCGGTGAACCGAGCCTGTGATCATTCATGGTTTGTGGTGCAATCAGGCCTGCAGGGACTACGCAGCCGCCGACCAACCGATAATCAGACCGGGCGATCTGGACTACTCGGAGGTGGGCGGTACCGCAGGGGTGCAATCGAGCTCGTTGAACAGGAAGGCGAAGATGTCGGCGGTCTCGTCGATTCGCATCGTGGTCGGCTTGCCGGCTCCGTGTCCGGCCCGACGACTGATGCGGATGAGCACCGGAGCCTCACCGGCGTGGGCATGCTGCAGAGCGGCCGCGTACTTGAAACTGTGTCCCGGTACGACCCGATCGTCCGTATCTCCGGTGGTCACCATGGTCGCCGGGTACGCCGTTCCCGGCTGCAGGTTGTGGTACGGGGAGTAGGCCAGCAGCGCACGGAACTCGTCCTCCCGCTCCACGTCGCCGTAGTCACCCTGCCACGCGGCTCCGATGGTGAAAAGATGGAACCGCAGCATGTCCAGAACACCGACGGCCGGTAGGCATGCGCCGAACAGATCCGGTCGCTGGGTCATGCAGGCACCCACCAGCAGACCTCCGTTGGACCCGCCCTGGATGGCCAGGCACGCGGGACGCGTCCATCCCGTGTCGACGAGCCACTCCGCCGCGGCGATGAAGTCGTCGAACACGTTCTGCTTCCTGGTCTTCGTGCCCGCCTGATGCCAGGCACGGCCGTACTCACCGCCACCTCGGAGATTGGGAATGGCCAGCAGTCCGCCCATCTCGAGCCAGGCCAGTCGGACCGGGGAGAAGTAGGGGGTCAGTGAAATATCGAATCCGCCGTATCCGTACAGCAGGGTCGGGTTGTTTCCGTCCCGGGGCATGTCGACGCGTCGCACCAGGAACATCGGCACCCGCGTGCCGTCCTTGCTCGCGTAGAAGACCTGCTCCACCGTGTACTCGGACAGATCGACGTCGATCCGGGAACCGTCGATCCGTGTCGATGTCCCCCGGTCGAGATCGAATCGATACACGGTCGGCGGAGTGGTGAAGCTCGAGAACGAATAGAACGTGTCGCGGTGCCCGCGACGACCGCCGCTGGCCGAGGCCGTGCCCAGGCCGGGCAGCTCGATGCTCCCGGTCCGATCGCCGTCCTCGCTCCAGCGGACCAGACGGGTCGTCGCGTCCTGCATCATGTTGGCGATCAGTTCACCGCCGACGTGCTGGACCGACTTCAGTGTTGCTTCCTGCTCGGGAATGACCTCATTCCACACCGGCTGCGATGGATCACCCAGATCGACGGAGACAAGCCGCTTGCGGGGCGCCTCGTTGTCCGTCATGAAGAACAGCCGATCGCCGGAGCTTCCGACGTAGTCGTATTCGTCTGTCCACTCCGGAACCACGTCCACGAACCCTGCGTCGGGCCTGGTCAGGTCGAGGGCTTTCACGATGTTGGGAGGGCCGGAGCCGCGCCAGACCGTGACCACCAGCCAGCGACCGTCCTCCGTCACGGACGGCGACCAGGACCACCGGGGATTCTGCGTATCCTCCAGCACGAGGGTGTCCCGGGACTGGGGCGTGCCGGGGACGTGCCGGTACAGCTTCATGAACTCGTTGCGTCCCACGTAGGCGTCGCCATCGGGGGCGTCGTAGCGACCGTAGTAGAACGCGCTGCCGTCGGGCATCCAGGCCGGAGTGGTGAACTTCGACCATCGGATGCGGTCGGGAAGATCAACCCCCGTCGACAGGTCGCGTATCCGCCACGTCTTCCAGTCGCTTCCCGCATCGGCCACGGCATAGGCGAGGTACCTTCCGTCCGGACTGAAGCTGGTTCCACCGAGGGCCACGGTGCCGTCCTCGGACCAGGTGTTCGGATCGAGCACCACCTCGACCGCCTCGTCGTCGAGGCTCCTCCGGGAGTACAGGACGTCCTGGTTCTGGAGCCCGGAGTTGGCGGAGAAGTAGATGCGATCGCCGACCCGGTACGGGGTGCGGATCTTCTCGTAGTTCCAGAGCTCGCCAAGACGGTTCCGGATCGCGTCCCGCTGCGGGATGGACGACAGGTATCCGTTGGTGACGACGTTCTGGGCGTCGACCCAGTCGCTCACGGCGCGGTCGGCGCGGACGTCCTTCTCCAGCCATCGGTACGGATCCGCGACGGTCGTCCCGTGCAGGACATCCACGTGGTCGACACGCGGGGTCTCCGGATACTCGATGCCGGCCCCGGCGACCGAGACGATCAGTGCAATCAGTGAGCTGTTCATCATGATCCTGTTTCCTCTCTTCAGCCAACGACGTCGGGCAGATCGAACAGGCCCGCGGTCAGATTTCTCGGGCCATGACCGGTGACCAGCACATCGGCCTCGTAATGCACGCTCAGGGATCCGTCGGCGGTGCTGATCGGCCAGTCGTCCGGTGCGTGCACCACCTCGTGGCCGCCCGCGTTGATCATCGGCTCCACCGCCACCAGCAGCCCCTCGTTGAAGAGCCGCTCGGCATCCGGCCACTCGCCCGGGCGCGTGGGCAGCACGTTCGATATGAACGGGGGGCCGTGCAGGGTCTTGCCGTATCCGTGTCCGCCCAGCCCCCGGACCAGACTGAAGCCGCACTCGTCCTCGACGTAGGTCTGGACGGCCCGGGCCCAGTCGGCCAGCGGGCGACCGGGCTGCATCGCCTCGATCCCGCGTCGCAGCGACTCCTTGCCGACATCCATCAGACGCCGACCCTCCTCGGAGACTTCTCGGATCGCGTACGTCCAGGCGGCATCGCCGATCCAACCGTTGCAGCGGACGCCGATGTCGATCGAGATCACATCCCCGTCGACGAGAGGTGCCTCGCTCATCAGATGGGTCCCGTGAACGACGCAGTCGTTGACGGACAGGCAGGAATGGCTGGGGAAGGGGGACTGTCCGGGAATGCGGTAGCGGATGAAGCAGCTCCGGGAACGCATCGCCTTGAGCTCCTGCCCGATGAATGCATCGATCTCGGCGAGCGTAAGCCCCGGTCCGAGGAATCCGACCAGTCTCCGGTGCATCTCCACCACGCAGTCCGCCGCGGCCTCCGCGGCGGCGATGTCCCGTTCCCTGCGAATCATTCGTCCGTCTCCGACTCGCCGGCGTCGGCCAGGAACTGGACGATTTCGCCGTTGCCGATGATCAGCGGGGGTGGGGGCGGGGCGATGACCCACGCCAGTTCACGTTCGTCCCGGGCATCGAGCACCACGAGATCCGCCCGATGCCCGATGGCGATCGATCCGACCGACCCCTGGAGTCCGAGTACGCAGGCGGCGTTGTACGTCGAGGCTGCGATCGCTTCCTGCGGGGTCAGTCCGGTCTTGCGGCAGGCGAGCACGATCGCCATGGGCATCGACGGACACGGGGCCGACCCGGGATTGAAGTTGGTCGCCAGGGCGACCGCGGCTCCCGCATCGACCAGATCCCGACCCGGCGCATAGCGGTCGTCGAGGCTGAATCCGCTGCAGGGAAGAAGCACCGCCATGGTCCCGCTGTCGGCGATGCATCGGACGGTTCCGGGGCCGGAGGCCTCGAGATGATCGACGCTCAGCGCCCCGAGTTCGACGGCCCGCTCGACCATGCCCAGTTCGTTGAACTGGTCCACGTGGGCCCGGATGGGGCACCCGAGCTCGATCGCCTGTTCGAAGTAGCGTGTGGTGTCCTCGACGGACCAGGCGCCCTCCTCGCAGTAGGCATCACAGCAGATTCCGGGAAACTCCTCGGCCACCGCGGGCAGCGTCTCGTTGATCGTGCGGTCGACGAAGTGGGGATCGTCGGGATCGATCGCGTGCGCCCCCAGGAAGGTCCCGGTGACCAGCTGGGGCGTGACCTGCGAAACGGAGTGGATCGCCCGGAGCATCTTCAGCTCGTCATCCGTGGTGAGTCCGTATCCGGACTTGACCTCCAGCGTGCCGGTGCCCCAGGCCGACATGGTCGAGATGCGCTGCTCGAGCATTCCCGCCAGATCGTCCGGCGATGCATCCCGGACGGCGCGGACGGTCGACATGATGCCGCCGCCCTCGGCCAGCAGTTCGAGGTAGGTGGCGCCCTCGAGGGAACGCTGGAATTCGTCCAGTCGACTCCCGGCCCAGCAGGCGTGGGTGTGACAGTCCACGAACGACGGCATCAGGACCCGACCGCCGAGATCGATCTCCGAATCCTGCCCCAGCCCCTCCGGCGCCTCGCCGTCGCCGAGATCGGCGATGATTCCGTCCCGGATCAGCACCCATCCGTTGTCGATCACCGCCAGATCGCGCAGAGCGGAGCCACGGCGCGGGGTCCCGTCTCCCCGAAGGGTGAGGATGCGTGCGTTGACGAACAGCAGTGCCGGCATGAAGGTCGGGATCCCTGACTACCAGTTGCGAATCGGAATCGGAACGTCCTGCTCGTCGGCGCACCGCTGGGCGATGTCGTAGCCGGCATCGGCGTGCCGGAAGATTCCCATCATGGGATCGTTCGTGAGCACCCGGCGGGCCCGGGCCTCGGCTGCGTCCGTCCCGTCGCAGACCACGACCTGTCCGGCGTGCTGACTGAAGCCGATTCCGACACCGCCGCCGTGATGGAAGCTGACCCAACTGGCACCGCTGGCGATGTTCACCGCGAAGTTCAGCAGGGGCCAGTCCGACACGTCGTCGGTGCCGTCGAGCATCCCTTCGGTCTCACGATTGGGGGAAGCGACCGAGCCGCAGTCCAGATGATCGCGGCCGATGACGATCGGGGCCGACAGTTCGCCGTCGCGGACCATCTGGTTGAATTTCACGCCGGCCTTGTCGCGTTCGCCGAGACCGAGCCAGCAGATCCGGCAGGGGAGTCCCTGGAAGGCCACGCGCTCGCCGGCCATGGTGATCCAGCGCCGCAGCGACCGGTCCTCCGGGAACAGTTCCAGCAGCGCCTCGTCCGTCTTGCGGATGTCCTCGGGGTCCCCCGACAGGGCGGCCCAGCGGAAGGGGCCCCGGCCGAGGCAGAACTGCGGCCGGATGTAGGCCGGCACGAAGCCGGGGAAGGCGAAGGCGTCCTTGAATCCCTCGTCGAGGGCCCGCTGACGGATGTTGTTGCCGTAGTCGAAGGTCTTCGCGCCCGACCGCTGCAACTGGACCATCAGTTCCACGTGCCGACGCATCGAGGCCATCGACTGCTCCTGATACCCGTCGGGATTCTGTTCGCGAAGGGAATCGGAGTCGGATCGGCTCAGCCCCTGGGGGTAGTAGCCCTGCAACGGATCGTGGGCGGACGTCTGATCGGTCAGCGTGTCCGGGACAATGTTCCGCTCGACGAGCCGCTCGAGCAGGTCGACCGCGTTCCCGAGCCAGCCGATGGAGACGGCCACGGAGTCCTTCTTGGCCCGTAGGGCACGATCGATGGCGTCGTCCAGATCCTCGATGATCTCGTCGAGGTAGCGGTCGTGCACCCGCTTCTCGAGCCGCTCACGACAGACCTCGGCCATGAGGCAGGTTCCCTCGTTCATCGTGATGGCCAGCGGCTGGGCGCCTCCCATGCCGCCGCAGCCCGCAGTGACGTTGAGCGTCCCTGCGAGCGTACCGCCGAAGTGCTGCCGTGCGCACTCCGCGTACGTCTCGTAGGTGCCCTGCAGGATGCCCTGCGTGCCGATGTAGATCCATGACCCGGCGGTCATCTGACCGAACATCATGAGGCCCTTGGCCTCCAGCTCGTCGAACCGCTCCTGGGTCGCCCAGTGGGGAACCAGATTCGAGTTGGCGATCATCACCCGGGGCGCATCGACCGTCGTGCGGACGACGCCCACCGGCTTGCCGGACTGCACGAGCAGCGTCTCGTCGGGCTCGAGTTCCTGCAGGCTGCGGATGATCGCCTCGTAGGCCTCCCAGGATCGGGCGGCCCGGCCACGACCTCCGTAGACCACGAGGTCGTCCGGACGCTCCGCGACCTCCGGGTCGAGATTGTTCATGAGCATCCGCATGGCCCCTTCGGCCTGCCAGCTCTTGCATGTCAGTTCGGTGCCCCGCGGGGCACGGATGGTTCGAGTGCTTGTGGACATGCCTACAGGGTAGCGTCCCGATCAGGCGAAGGCTCCATTTCGGATCATCAAGGCGATCGCCTCGATGTCCGGAGCGGGGGGGCGGTCCTCGGTCAGCGGAGGAACCTGCTCCCGGATGCGGGCGTGGGCGGCCTCGACCCCGTTGCCGCTGGTGAGCGGACGGTGGTGTTCGAGTGCTTCGGACATGGTCAGCAGCTCGATGGCGATCACCCGAGCGGCGACTTCCACCGAACGCCGGAGCTTCAGACCCGCCGTCGCCCCCATGGAGTTGTAGTCCTCGATGCCCGCCGCAGTGGGGATGTTGCCGATGCAGGCGGGAGTCGCCAGCACCCGGAGCTCGTTGCAGCAGGCCGCCGCCGTGTACTGGGTGATCATCAGGCCGCTGTGCAATCCGGGCTCGGGACTGAGATGGGTCGGCACCCGGTTGAAATCGTCGTGCGCCGCCTGCAGCCAGTACACACGGCGCTCGCTGATGCCCGCGACGGTACACAGGGCCACGGCGATTGAATCCATGGACAGGGCCAGCGGCATGCCGTGGAAGTTCCCTCCGCTGCGGATCTCGCCATCGAAGACCAGCGGATTGTCCGTCACCGCCCCCAACTCCCGTTCGACCACCTCGCGGGCAGCATTGATCGAGTCGAGTGCGGCCCCGACCACCTGGGGCGTCGCCCGAAGGCTGTACGGATCCTGGACCCGCGGATCGTCGTCCACGTGCGAAGTCACGATCTTCGAGCCCTCGAGCAGTTGCCGCATGCGACGGGCGACTTCGATCTGCCCCGGCTGACAGCGGACCGCGTGGATCCGCGGATCGAGGGTGGCGTCGGTGCCGAGGCAGCCGTCGACCGCCATGGCGGCCGCGGTGATGGCGGCTCCCATCACCAGCTCGATGTCCGACAGTGCAAGGGCGGCCTGAGCCGCCATCAGATGGGTTCCGTTGATGAGAGCGAGACCTTCCTTCGCCTCCAGGACGATGGGATCGAGCCCCTTTCCTGCCAGCGCGTCGGCCCCGCTCGTCACGACGCCCTCGACCATGGCCTCGCCTTCTCCCACCAGCACCAGCGCGGCGTGCGAGAGGGGAGCCAGATCACCGGACGCACCGACCGATCCGAGTTCGGGCACCACGGGGGTGATCCCGTGATTCAACAGCGAGACGATCTGACGGACCAGTTCCAGCCGGACGCCGGACACGCCTCGCGAGAGTGATGCGGCGAGAATCAGCAGCATGGCGCGAACGGTCTCGACCGGCAACGGATCGCCCACGCCGGCGGCGTGGGACCGGATGAGATTCAGCTGCAGGTGCCGATTGGATTCCGAATCGATCCGCTTCCGTGAGAGTGCCCCGAATCCGGTGTTGATTCCGTACACGGCCTCGTCCCCGGACGCCGCCTGCTCGACGGCGGCACGGGTGGGAGCGAGGGCGTCGACGAGACCGTCCCCGAGCTGCACGGCCCGGCCGTGCCGGGCGACCGCGACCACATCTTCGATGCTCAGCGGAGCCCCATCCAGAATCAGTGTTTCCCGGCCCATGCCGACAAGGATACGGGATCACACCGATTCGTTGCGGCCGGCGGTTGCGATTGTCGTCTCGTGCGGTTGAAATAGCCGTATGAAGACAGCCGCACAATGGACGGTCATGATCCTCGGCCTCGGCTGCTCGATCCTCATGTTCCTGCTCATCAAGCCGTTTCTCCTCTCGGGCACGGGCACGTTCGGTCCGACCGTACTTCAGGCGGAGTCACCCGGTCCGGCCATCGTCGCCGTCCTGGTCGCACTCGCAGCCGGCACCGCCATCGCGTGCCTGGCCAGCCGACTGCTCGCCTTCGGGGACGTACCGCTCGAAGACGGAGAACCGTTCCCCTCCGAACCCCCGATCGATCCACACGACGACCGTCCCCGCCCGCGGTCCAGCGGCACCGGCATGCTGATCATCGGGATCGGTCTCGGATGGACCTGCCTGCAGTTGGAGCCGGTCCAGACCGTCATTCTCGACGGATCCACCGGACTGCTGGCGGCCGAAGGCATGCTGTGGGGCCTTCTGGTCCTTCTGATGGCCGCGACGGTCCTCCGCATCGGCGGCCCGTACGTCAACCTGATGCAGAACGACGATGGAAGCACCGACCACTGGGCCAACAGCGTCGCTGCGATCAAACTGGCCGCGTGCGGTGCGTGCGTACTTCCGGTGGTCTGGCTGATCGCACAATCACCCATGAAGGGACAGGTGGTCATCGCCACCACCCTCGGTGGGGTTGCCGCGGGCCTCGTCGGCCGACTGGCGTCACCGACGGTCCAGCCGGTGCTCCTCTTTCCCGCCGTCTGCGTGTTCGGTGCGCTGGGGCAGTGGGTGGCCGGGCTTTGGCTGCCATCAGATCCGACTGCGCTCGTCGCGGCCGGGCAGTTGCCTGCGATCGTGCTTCCGCTTCCGATCGACTACGCGGCCGGAGCGTTGATCGGCGTCCCGATCGGCATTTCGTGGGCGAACAGCTTCCTCGAGAAGCAGGATTCCTCCCAGTCCCCGGCGACCACATGACCCCGAACCGAAGCAATCTCTCCGTGGCGATCATCGGCTGCGGCCGCGTGGGATCCACCCTTGGCGTCGCGCTGTCCCACGCCGGCTGGTCCGTGGATCACCTGCATTCGCAGTCGAGCGAATCCGCCGAACGATTGCATTCCCGGCTTTCGAAGGCCACGGTGCATGCCTCGCCATCGGACGCGATCGAACGGGCTGATCTGGCGCTGCTGACCGTTCCCGATCACGCCATACCGCAGCTGGTCCGATCCATCGATGACCCGTCCGGAAGCCTTCTCGTCCATTGCAGCGGATCACTGGGCCTCGACGTGCTTCCCGGGAACGCGCGGCGCGGCTCGTTTCATCCGATCATGACCATTCCCACCGAACCGACTCCGGGCATCCTCGATGGAGCCACGATTGCGATCGACGGTGACGACCATGTGCGTGGCGTCTTGGAGCAGATGGCCCGCGACGTAGGCGGCCGTCCGGTGCGCATCCAACCCGAGGACCGGATTCTGTACCACTTGTCCTGTCTCCTGGTGGGGGGATACCTCAGCAGTCTCGGCGCCGAAGCCGCCGGCATCTGGTCACAGATGGGATTCGATACCGAACGCGGCATCGAGGCGCTGTCGCCGATGATCAGCCAGGTCGGGGCCAATCTCGGCGAGCAGGGGATTCCGTCCGCCCTGCAGGGAACCGTTCAGCGGGGCGACGTCGATGCGATCCGCGCCCATCTGGTCGTGATCGACCAGCGATGCCCACAACTCAGGGGACTCTACGTGGGGCTCGCCGAGGCTTCCCTGCGCCAGGCGATCGCAAGCGACGCACTCGACGAGGCCAGAGCCTCGGAAATTTCCGTACTGCTTTCTTGCTGACTCCCGACGCTGGCCCAGCATCTCAGACCGGAACCGTTGATCGATGGGATCGAAAAGTTCAAACGAGTCGAAACTTCCGCCGGTCCGTGCCCGACTGGTACGTGATCCACTGACGTGGCCGCAGCCGGATTTCCCCTCCTGGATCCGCACCGTTCCGCTTCCGCACGCCGCATCCAGCCGCACCATGATCGCCGGGGCCCCGATGATCGGGCTCCTGCTTCTGGTGCTCTTCGCCGTGCTCATCCTGCTTCCGGTCGCCGCCCGCGGCTGGTCCAACCTGACCACGGTGGAGATGGCGATCTACGGCGGGGTCCTGTTCATGATTGCCATCGTCTTCGTGGGCTTCTGGGTCGATCAGGCACGGGAACGCCGCTTTCTCGTACGGAAGCTTCGTTCGTCTCGCTGGGCACCGACGCTGAAAGCGCTCCAGGCCGCCCGACCGCCGTTCCGAAGGTCCGCCCCCCGCAAGGCATCGGGCGTCTGGATCGACCTGGCCAACGCATTCACGGAGCGGGGACTGGATCGCCCCCGTACGATCGCCGACCTTCGTGTGGCCCTTGAGCTTGAACGACTTCCGATCGCCGACGAGCTGGTCGAGCCCGAAAAGATCGTGTCGGGTTCGAGATCGGACCGCAGGAACCGCCGGAACTCGATCATCAATGGTCTCGTGGGCGTCACCATCGGCCTCCTCACCGGAGCAACCGTATGCATCGTTGTCGGCATCGCAATGATCCTGATCCCGATGCTGAGCCTCCATCGCATCCGCAAGTCGGCGCCGGATCTCATGCTCGGGCTCTCCGCCACCGTCGCCGGCCCGGGATTCCTCGTCTGGAACGAACGGCTCGTATTCCGCTCCGACGCAGCCTTGTGCCTGCTTCGGTCCATCGGCACGGTCCGGAACACGGACCCCGCCGTCGAAGCCTGGTTCTACTCGCCGGAAGGGATTCGAATGCTCGCATTCCCTTCGGTCCACGATCCGCAATTCGTGGAGTTCTGGAAACGCTGGAACCATCCGAACCCGAGGCACGAGTTGGCCGGCGAAACCTGATCTGCTGGTAGGATGACCGCATGCAGCACGATGCGAAGCGACCGACACGGTGGTGGTACTGGTGGCCCTTCCTCCTCGGCCCGTGTGCCATGGCCGCCTGCTACCTCACATTTCCCGCGGACTACACTCGCGAAGCCTTCAAGCCCACCTTCGAGGTGGTCGCCCTGGCCCTGGCCAGCACCGCGGTGGGGCTGGGAATCGTTCGGCTCGCATGGCAGCGGACCGAATACCACCTGCTGATCCTCCTGCTGGCGGCCTCCATCCTGCTCCGCGAGATCCACTGGGACTGGACCACGAAATTCGTCTACATCGCCGTGGCCGTGCTCGCAGCGTGGGGGTGGTTCTGGCGAAAGCGGGTCGACCGGTTCCTGAATCCGAATCCGTCCGTGCGGTGCTGGCTGATCGCGACCGCCTTCACCTACGTCCTCTCCCAGGCCATTGCACGACGAGCCTTCCGCGACATCCTCCCCGAGGAGGAGCTCTACTACGGGGACACGGAGGAACTGGTCGAGAACCTGGCCCATGCGATGCTGATCGTCTGCATCGTCGCCGGTTCCTGGAAGCGCACCGCATTCGGCCGGCCGACCTGAGGGAACCGAAGCACGCACGAGTCCCTCCCGACGTCCGCCGGCAGCGGCATCCGGATCTTGGTCGCTGCGGATCATTCCCTCTATACTTCCCGGCATGTCACTCGTAGTCACCGGCACCATCGGAATCGATTCTGTCCAGACCTCCAGCGGCTCCGCCGAGGGGGTCATGGGAGGCTCCTGCACCTACTTCGCCGCCGCGGCGTCCCTTCTCGGACCGGTCCGCGTCGTCGCGGTGGTGGGGGACGACTGGCCGGCGGAGCATGAATCCGCCCTGGCATCGTTTCCGCAGATCGACCTTGCGGGCCTTGAACGGCGGACCGGCTCCAGCACGTTCCGCTGGGGCGGCAAGTACCACGACGACATGAATGAGCGGGATACGCTCTTCACCGATCTCGGAGTGCTCGAGGAGGCGCCCCCCCCGGTACCCGACCAGTACACCGACAGCAAAATCGTCTTTCTGGCCAACACCCATCCCGCGGTCCAGGCCGGCATGCTCGCTCACTTCCCCAACCGGGAACTGGTCGTCGCCGACACCATGAATCTCTGGATCGACATCGCACGGGACGATCTCGGATCGCTGCTCCAGCGGATCGACGGCCTCGTCCTCAACGACTCGGAGGCCTGCCAGCTCACGGAACGAAGCAATCTGGTCGAAGCCGCCGCCGCCATCTGCGACATGGGTCCCACCTTCGTCGTGATCAAGAAGGGCGAACACGGCGCATTCCTCCATCATCCCGACGGGCAGGCCGTGCTGCCTGCGATGCCGCTCGACGCGTCGCAGGTGGTCGATCCCACCGGCTGCGGCGACTCCTTCGCCGGCGGCATGATGGGGCACCTCGCCGCGACCGGACGCTGCGACCTCCCGACGATCCGCGAGGCTCTCGCCTGGGGCACGGTCGCGGCCAGCCACACCATCGCCGAGTTCGGGCTGGGCGGCCTGCAGGCCGCCACCGAGGAAAGCATGCGGGAGCGATTCGACCGCTTCCGATCCATCACCTCGTTCTGATCAGTCGCCGAGGACCTCCGAGAGAAATCCGGCGGCCCGATCGATCACGTCCCGCGCCGCTTCCGGCGATGCTCCCGTCCGCAGCACCACGATCGACGTCTTGAGTTCACCGTCACACCGGGTGAGCAGTTCGTCCGCCGCGCTCCGGGAAATGCCCTCGTCGTAGGTCATCAGCACCCGAATCGCCCGATCATGTAGCTTGTCGTTGGTAGCCCTGATGTCCACCATCCGATTGCCATGCACCTTTCCGAGCCGAACGAACGCTGCGGTGGTGATGGTGTTCAGGGCCAGCTTGGTCGCGGTGCCGGACTTCAGCCGGGTGGATCCCGTCAGAATCTCGGGCCCGGAGTCGAGGCACAGCAGATGATCGACGTCGACGCCCTCCACCGGAGCACAGCAGAGCAGGGCGGTCAGGCACCCCAGGCTTCGAGCGTGCCGGAGCCCGCCCAGAGGCCACGGAGTCGTACCACCGGCGGTGATGCCCAGCACGGTGTCGTCGGCTCCGAGGCCGATTCGCTGCAGTTGGGTCATTGCGTCCGACGCCTCGTCCTCGCGATGCTCCGATGATCGACGCAATGCATCATCACCACCCGCGATGAGACCGACGATCTGGCCCGGATCGGACTGGAAGGTGGGCGGGCATTCGGATGCATCGAGTACACCGAGTCGACCGGAGGTCCCGGCGCCAAGGTAGATCAGTCGACCACCACACTCCAGCCTGGGTACCACCGCGTCGACGAAGGCAGCCAGCTCGACTGCGATACGGTCCAGAGACGCCGCGGCGCCGCGCCCCTCCTCGGCCATCAACGACACGAAGTCGATGGTGGACATCCGATCGAGCGATGACGAACCGAGATGGGGGTGTTCGGTCTTGACATGCGAACGGTCGGGGGGGAGCGGCATGCAGAAAGTCTACCTCACTGAAAAAGACAGCCCGCCGCGTCGGACGCGGCGGGCTGGTGATCGTTGCGATCGGGGATGGATCAGACCATCTCCTTCAGGCCCTTGAGCGGGCGCACCTTGACGACGTTGTGGGCGGGCTTGGCCTTGAACATCATCTCTTCGCCGGTGAAGGGGTTGACGCCCTTGCGTGCCGGACGGCGGGGCTTGTGCTGCTTGACGATCTTCATGAGGCCGGGAACCGTGAAGGTACCGGGGCCACGACGACCGATTTGCTTCTTGACGAGACCAGTCATGGACTCGAAGACCGATGCGACTTCCTTGCGCGTCAGGCCGGTTTCATCGGAGATGCTTCCGAAGATCTGGGTCTTGGTGAGCGGCTTCACTTCGGTTGCCGACTTCTTGGTCTTCTTCTTGGTCTTCTTCTTTGCCATGGATCAGAATCCTTTCCTCTGAATGGGCTTGATTGACTGGTACGGGAGGGGTCCCTCGACGCACCCGGGTAGCCCCCACCTGGGAGCGTCGGACACCCGAATCGCCCGGAAGATACGTGGTCGTCACCCGGCGGACAAGTCATTCGGTACTGATTTCATAGGGTTTTTTGCTTTTCCTCAAATCATCCGAGCGCCGGCCGAACTTGAAATACGCTTGTAAATAAGTGATTTTATTCAAGAGGCGACTGCGAAGCCACGCCGCGGAATCGCTTCGAACTCCGCTGGGAAGTTCCGCGAGATGCAGATTTGCCTTAATTTGCAGGCTTTTTTGAGCGCACGGCTCGATCTGCAGCGCCGGTCTGGTTCCGAGTTCGGCTCCGGCCCGAGCTGCCACCAACGAGAAAACGCCCGCGGGTGCGGGCGCTTTCGAAAGCGGACAGGGCGGGATTCGAACCCGCGGTAGAGGTATAACCCCTACGCCGGTTTAGCAAACCGGTACCTTCAGCCGCTCGGTCACCTGTCCGGGTGATCGGAGGATTCTACCACGTGGGGGGATCCCGCGGGAAGATCATTCCACCGGGTTCGCACGGTACCAATCAACGGTTTCCCGCAATCCGGCCTCGAGATCGATGGCCGCTGAGAATCCCAGATGCTCCCGGGCCCGACTCACATCGAGGTACCGACGGGGCTGGCCATCCGGCTTGGAGGTGTCCCACGCGACCTCGCCTTCGTACCCGACCGCCGCAGCGATCATGGTGGTCAGATCGGCGATGGAGGTCTCCACCCCGGTTCCCAGGTTGATCGGCTCGCAGGGCACGTCACGCTCCGCGGCCAGGGCGATGGCCTCGGCGGCATCGGCGGCATGCAGGAACTCCCGGGTGGGAGTCCCCGTGCCCCAGTTGGAGACGGATTCGAGGCCGGCATCCTTCGCCTCCACGTAGCGTCGGATGATCGCCGGGATGACGTGGCTCTTCTCCTCCTCGAAGTGGTCACCGGGGCCGTAGAGATTCGCCGGCACGAGCACGGCACAGGGCAGTCCGTACTGGCGGCCGTAGGTCTCGCAGGCCTCGTGCAGAAGTCGCTTGGCCATTCCGTAGGGGCCGGTGGCGCCCACCGGCTTTCCGGACCAGATGGAATCCTCCTGCAGCGGCAGCGGTGCATCCTTCGGGTAGGAGCAGGTCGTGCTGATCAGCACCAGCTTGTCGAGGCCGGCCCTGCGACCTTCCTCCAGAAGCGAGAGACCCATCAGCGCGTTCTCGTAGAGGAAGCGGGCGGGATTCTCGATGTTGGCACCGATCCCACCGCACGCGGCGGCGAGATGCACGACCACGGAGGGGGACTGCTCCTGATACAGACGTCGCACTTCGGACTGTTCGGTCAGGTCGTAGTCGGACGAACCCAGAGCCACGACCTCCGCACCGCGTCCTTCGAACGCCTTGCAGACGTACCGTCCGAGGAAGCCCCGTCCTCCGGTCACGACGACGCGGCGTCCCCCCAGATCGAGTGCCGTCATGCGTCGGCCTTTCGCTGGGCAAGATAGTGGTCCACGTACCAGCTCACGCAGCGTTCCACCGCTTCGCGGAAGGAGTAGCGGGGGGTGTAGCCCAACGCACCGAGCTTCTCGATGCCCGGGCATCTCCGGGGCGTGCCGCCGGCACGCAGCTCACCGGCCACCACGTTGATCTTGACCCCCATCACGTCGCCGATGGTCTCCACCAGATGCTTGATCGACACCTCTTCCTCGGTGCCCACGTGGTAGATATTGCCGTTCTCCCCGAGTTCACCCGCCAGGAAGGCCCCGCGGGCACCATCGGTGATGTCGCAGAAGGAGCGGGTCTCGCTGCCGTCGCCCTGGATGGGAAGGTCGATCTCCTTCAATTCCAGACCGTTGGACATCTCGACGATGCGGCCGGTGATCTCCGGAATCACGTGCTCGAACCCCATGTCGGGGCCGATGAAGTTGTGCGGACGGAACAGCACGGTCTCCAGGCCGCGGAAGCCGCCGTAGTGGAGCGTGAGCAGCTCGCAGGCGATCTTGCCGCCGCCGTAGCTGAAGCGGGGATTGGTGACGTCCGGAATCATCAGCCGCTCGGACTCGGTGGTGGGGACGTGCGTGGGATTGTTGTAGGTCTCGCTGGTGCTGGCCAGGACGTAGCGACGCACGCCGCAGTCGAGGGCGGCCTCGATGGTGTTCAGCGTTCCCTTGACCCCGACCTCCAGCACGAGGTCCGGCTTCTCGTAGAAGTAGCGGGTGCCGTTGATGTAGGCCAGATGCCACACCACTTCGCATCCGACGGTCGCCTGCCGGACCGAGTCCGCGTCGCGGACATCACCGTCGACGAGCTGCACCTGGTCTCCGAACCGCTCCAGTCGGGCGGGCCGGCCGCGGGAATGGTCGTCGAGCACGACGACCTCATGTCCCGCCGTGAGAAGTTCCTCGCACAACTGCGAGCCGAGAAATCCGCTGCCTCCGGTCAAGAGCACCTTCACGATGACACCTCTGCATTCACGAGATCACCCGCCTGATAGAAGATCTGATCGATTCCACCCACATTCCAGATGTCGGCCACCCAGGCCTCCGGTCGGTTCCGCCCGAGTTCGAGCAGGACCTCGTGGTATCCGGTGTGGTTCGTCGCCACGAAGACGCAGTCCACGTCCACCAGGGCATCGTTCACCGGCCAGTTGCGGAGCGGCGTCGAGGCGGATGGCTCGTGGATCGGGTCGGGAAGATTGTGGTCCGAGATCCGGACCTCCATCGGAAGCTGCCGCTCGATGTAGCGGCAGAGCTTGGGAACGAGGCTGTCCCGGATGTCGTCCGTATCGGCCTTGAACGAGAAGCCCAGCACCGCGACCCGATGATCGTGGATGGTGGCCCGCTTCATCAGCTGGTCGACCAGCATCGCGGGCGTGAACTCGTTCATCTTCCAGGCCGAGAGGAGCATGTCGGGGTAGGCGCTCCATTCGTTGATCATTCCGAAGTCCTTCCGCAGACAGGTGCCCGCAGTGAATCCCGGCATGGCCAGGTTGCAGCGGGGGTAGTCGTGGTTGGCCAGTCGGCGGGTCTCGTAGATGTTCGCGCCGAAGTCGTCGGCGATCAGGGCGAACTGGTTGGCGACCGCGAAGTTGATGTAGCGGGAGATGTTGTTGAACAGCTTCACCAGTTCGGCGGTGATGAAGTCGGTCCGCAGGATCTCGGGAGCCAGCTTGCCGAACAGTTCCGAAGCCGAATCGATGCTCTTCTCGTCCTCGCCGCCGACGATCTGGGGCAGCGAGCGAAGCTCGGTGTGGGCGAGCCCCTCGGCGATCCGCTCGGGGCAGAAGGTGAGCAGGATGTCCTCACCGACCTTCAACTCCGTATTTCGCTCGATCCACTTCTTGACGTAGGTGGTCGTGCCGGGGGCCACCGTGCTGCGGAGGATGACGGTCTGCCCCTTGCGGAGGTACGAGCCCAGGCTCGCCAGCACCCGCTGGATCTGCGAAAGATCGGTCTCGATGTGGTTGTGCAGCGGCGTTCCCACCGTGATCACCAAATGGCTGCTGCTGGGCACCACGTCGGCGGGGGAGGCGTGGACGATGAACTCCTTGCGGGCGATGATCTCGTCGTAGCCGGGCTCGTGGAAGGGCATCCGGCCGTCATTGACCGATTCCCGCATGTTTGAATCGATATCGACCCCGGTGGCCTTCACGCCGGCGTCCACCAGCGAAAGCCCCAGAGGAAGGCCGACCCGGCCGGTCCCGATGATGCAGACGTCGTACTCGAACATGACGTTCCCTGTCCTTTCTCCAAATCGAGCGTGGAGTGCCCGGAATGATCAGAAATCCATGAATTTCGCATAGTAGCAATCGGCTGTTTGGGAGTGGAACTGTGATTCCGAACCGGATGGATTTGAAGTCAAAATCTCGAGAATGGGCCGATCGTCTTCTCCCGACCTGCTCCCCGGGCCCCATTCGTCGAGATAGAATGACCACAACCCCATTGGAGGCAGCGAGATGGCCACTCAAAGCACCGGCACGGTCCAGAAGCCGATCAACATCCGGAAATGGGTCGAGGACCACCGGGAGGATTTCCGCCCCCCGGTCGGGAACAAGTACCTCTACCGGGGCGAAGACTTCTTCGTCATGGTCATCGGTGGCCCCAACGCCCGCAACGACTTCCACAAGACCGCCTCGGAGGAGTACTTCTTCCAGCTCGAAGGGGACATCTGCGTCCAGACGATCGAGGACGGCCAGATCGTCAACCACCTCATCCAGGAGGGAGAGACATTCTTCATTCCCCCGAACGTGCCCCACGCTCCGCAGCGGCCCCCGGGCACCGTGGGTGTCGTGGTGGAACGGAACCGGCCGCCCGGGGAGAACGAGCACCAGCAGTTCTACTGCCCGGACTGCCACGAGCTGGTCTGGGACGAGGAGTTCGACTGCGGCGACATCGTCGAGCACTTCCGGGACTCGATGGAGGCCTTCTGGGCGGACCCCGAACGGTCGACCTGCTCCCATTGCGGAACCAGGGTCGGCAAGCCCGGTCCGGTCGAACGCATCGAGGTGGGGGAGGAAGTCACCATCATCCGATCCGGAGCCAGCCACTCATGACCGACTCCCGGCCGCTTCGCATTGACATGCACACCCACATCCTGCCCCGGACGTGGCCGGATCTGCATGAACGGTACGGATACGGCGAATGGATCCAGCTCAATCACCATGAGCCCGGCAAGGCCGAGATGCACTCCGGAGGGACGGTGTTCCGCGTCATCGACGAGAACTGCTGGGACCCGGCCACCCGACTGCACGACATGGACCGGACCGGCATCGACACCCAGGTCATCTGCACCATTCCGGTCCTCTTCTCCTACTGGGCCGAACCACGCGACACCCTCGACTTCTCCCGCATCCTGAACGACGACATCGCCACCACCACCCGGGACCATCCCGGCCGCTTCATCGGACTCGGAACCATTCCGATGCAGGACACGGACCTCGCGATCGAAGAGCTCGAACGCTGCGTGAAGGAACTTGGTTTTCCCGGGATCCAGATCGGATCCAACATCAACGAGCGGAACCTCGACGACGACGCCTTCTTCCCGATCTTCGAAGCTGCCCAGGATCTCGACGCCTGCGTGTTCGTCCACCCGTGGAAGATGCTGGGGCAGAACCGCACCCGCGACCACTGGATGACCTGGTTGGTGGGCATGCCGGCCGAGACCTCGCTCGCGATCTGCTCGCTGGCCATGGGAGGCGTGTTCGAACGGCTGCCCGACCTCCGCTTCGGCTTCGCGCACGGCGGGGGCAGTTTTCCTCTGACCGTCGACCGCATCGATCACGGCTTCGCCGCACGGCCCGATCTCTGCCAGACCCGGACCAAGACGCCTCCGAGCCAGATGATGGATCGGATCTACGTCGACTCCGCCCTGCACGGTCCGGAATCGCTGCAGTACGTCATCAGCCGCATCGGTGCGGATCATGTCTGCCTCGGCAGCGACTACCCGTTCCCCCTGGGGGAACCCAATCCCGGCAGCACGATCGACGAACTCGAAGGCCTGGACCAGCAGGCCCGGACCCGCCTGCTCTCAGGCACCGCCCTCGAGTTCCTCGGTCTTTCGGCGGACGACCTCCTCCATGTCCTGAACACCGAGGCGGGGACCGCATGACCGCCACGGATCCGGGACAGAGTCAGCTCGATGCCGCCCGTCGCCTGGATGCCGAGGCCGAACTCCCTTCCCAGCGCGATCACTTCCATGTCCCGCTGACCGAACGCGGCGAGGATGCCATCTACTTCTGCGGCAACTCCCTCGGTCTCCAGCCTCGGGCCACCGCGGCCCACGTGGAGGAGATCGTGGCCGACTGGCAGCGGCTGGGCGTGGACGGCCACCGCGGCGCGAGAACCCCCTGGTACTCGTACCACGAGATCTTCCGTGAGCAGGGGGCCCGGCTCGTCGGAGCCCGTCCCGGGGAGGTGGTGATGATGAACTCCCTCACCGTCAACCTGCATCTGCTGCTGACGAGCTTCTACCGTCCGCAGGGACGTCGGACGCGCATCCTCATGGAGTCACCGGCCTTTCCCTCGGACATCTACTGCATCCGCAGTCACCTCGAGGCCCGCGGACTGGAACCGGACGACCACATCCTCATCGTCGAACCACGCAGCGGGGAGGACTGCCTGCGGACCGACGACATCGTCGCGGCGATCGAGGAGGCCGGGGACCGCCTGGCCACCATCATGATGGGCGGTGTCAACTACCTCACCGGACAGGCCCTGGACCTCCACGCGATCACGGAAGCGGGGCACCGGGTCGGCGCCGTCGTCGGCTTCGATCTGGCGCACGCCGTGGGCAACATCCCCCTGAAACTCCACGACTGGAATGTGGACTTCGCAGCCTGGTGCTCCTACAAGTACCTGAACAGTGGACCGGGCGCCATCGCCGGCGTGTATGTCCATGAGCGGCACGGGTCCAACCCAGAACTCCCCCGTCTGGCCGGTTGGTGGGGGAACGATCCGGATACGAGATTCCGCATGCATCTGGAAGACCGATTCATTCCGGTTCCCTCGGCCGACAGCTGGCAGATCAGCAACCCTCCGGTGCTCGCGATGGCCCCGCTCCGCGCCTCCCTCGATCTCTTCGACTCGATCGGCATGGACTCGCTGCGAAGACGCTCATTGGCGCTGACCGGCTACCTGCGCGAACGCCTCGAGGCCGTACCGGGCCGCCGCTACCGCATCACGACGCCCGCGGATGCCGACTCCCACGGCTGCCAGTTGTCGATCGTGGTCGACGAGGATGCCGAGGCCGCATTCCGCACCATCGAATCCATGGGGGTCGTCGCGGACTTCCGGCCGCCCGCCACCATTCGCGTCGCCCCGACTCCGCTCTACAACACCTTCGAGGACTGCCACCGGTTCGCCTCCATGATGGCCGAGTCCTTCGGGTCCGAGTCGTGAGCCGCCCACACCGCATCATCGTCGTCGGAGGCGGGCTCGCGGGCCCGCTGCTGGCCTGCCTGCTGGCCGACCGGCGATGCGAGGTCACGATCCTGGAACGACGCGGCGACCCCCGCGCGGACGGCTACGAAGGCGGCCGCAGCATCAACCTGGCCCTGTCGGCGCGCGGCATCGAAGCCCTCGCCCGCATCGGACTGGACGAGGCCGTCCTGAAGACGGTGGTTCCCATGGCCGGGCGGATGATGCACGATCCGCAGGGCCGGACCACGTTCTCCCCCTACAGCGTGATTCCGGGCCAGACCATCAACTCCGTCTCCAGAGGGATGCTCAACTGCTTGCTGCTCGATGCCGCCGAGGAGCGTTCCTCGGTGAACATCCGCTTCGGAATCGAGTGCACCAGCATCGACGTCGATCACGCCGCCGTGACCTTTCGGACGCAGGACGGAACCGAGCACACGCTGGAAGGGGACCTCGTGGTGGGTGCCGACGGGGCCGGCTCGATGGTCCGGGCCGCGATGGACACGCGCGAACGCACCGACGAAGGAACCGAGTTCATCGATTCCGGATACAAGGAACTGACCATTCCCGCCGGACCGGACGGCTCCTTCCGCCTGCGAAGCGATGCGCTCCACATCTGGCCCCGCGGCCACTACATGATGATCGCGCTCCCGAACGAGGACGGCTCCTTCACCTGCACCTGCTTCTGGCCGCACGAGGGCCCGGAAAGCTTCGCGGCCGTGCGGACTCCCGAAGAGATCACGTCGTTCTTCGACGTGCACTTCCCGGATGCCGCCGAACTGATGCCGGACCTCGTCGAGGAATACCAGCAGAATCCGGTCGGCCCGCTCGGGACCGTCCACTGTCGCCGATACCACCACCGCGACACCGCGGTCCTGATCGGGGACGCCGCCCACGCCATCGTTCCGTTCTTCGGCCAGGGGATGAACGCATCGTTCCAGGACTGCCTCCGGCTGGCGGACTGCCTCGACGGATACCCGACCGTGCACGAGGCCCTGGTCGCCTACGATGCCGCCCAGCGTCCCGACGGCGATGCGATCGGCCAGCTGTCCCTGCGAAACTTCATCGAGATGCGGAACCACACCGCTTCGCCGGCCTTCCGCCTGCTCCAACGCTTCCGGAAGCGCCTCAACCGCATGTTCCCCCGGTGGTACGCGCCGCTCTACAACATGGTCTCGTTCACGACGATTCCGTACACTAGGGTCATCGCCATCGATCGAAGAAGAAGGTGGTCGATGATCGCCCTGTCGACCCTCGCCGTCCTCACCCTCGGCCTCCTCGTGATCTGATCGTCCGGAATCGACCTCCACATGCCCGACGCACCGCAGACCGGACAACTCGACTACGCGACCTACCTCGAGCTGCCGACCATGCTCTCGCTGCAGACTCCGCAGTCGAATCCCGCCGAACACGACGAGATGCTCTTCATCGTCATCCACCAGGTGTACGAACTCTGGTTCAAGCAGATCCTGCACGAGCTCGACCTGGCGGGAGTCCGACTCCGCAACGGCGACCTCTGGGGCGTCGCCCACGTGCTAAAGCGCGTCCGCATGATCCTCAAGACCCTGGTCAGCCAGATCGACATCCTCGAGACGATGACACCCTCGTCCTTCGTCTCGTTCCGGGATCGGCTCGACACCTCCTCCGGATTCCAGTCCATGCAGTTCCGGTGCATCGAGTTCCGCCTGGGCGTGAAGCGAGAGCAGGTCCTGAAGTACCTCCCGGAAGGCCTGCACGGCCGCGACGAGGCGATGGACCGCTACCGCCAGCCGTCCGTCATCGACGACTTCCATGCCTTCCTCGCGACCCAGGGACTCGACGTCCCGGAGGACCTCCTGCACGCCGACCCCGAACGCCGCTACCAGGGCGACGAGCGGATGCAGGATCTGATCCTGGTCGCCCACGAAACCCGACCGGAGCTCGACATGCTGTTCGAGACCATGCTGGACATCGACGAGGGCCTCCAGGAGTGGCGGTACCGCCACGTGCAACTGGTCCGAAGAACCATCGGCAACAAGCACGGCACCGGCGGCTCTCCGGGTGTTCCCTACCTGGAACGGACGCTCTTCGAACCCGCCTTTCCCGATCTCTGGGCGATACGCCACCGTTTCTGATTGCCCCCGATGCCGCTCTTCGAACGGAACTGGTACCGAATCTTCTCATCCGTCCTGGCCATGCTGGCCGGCATCGGCCTGGTGCGCTATTCCTTTTCCCCCCTGATCCCGTCGATGCTCAAGCATGACTGGATCACCGCCTCCGAAGCCGGGTACATCGGGACCATCAACTTCGTGGGCAATCTCGTCGGCGCCATCATCTGCGCGGCACTGGCCAGACGCTGGACGGCCGGCCGCGTCTGCCGCTGGTCCATGCTGGTGGGTCTGGCCAGCGTACTGGGCTCGGGGTTCGATCTGGGATTCGTCTGGCTGAGCGGATGCCGCTTCCTCGCCGGGCTCACCGCCGCGGGAACCATGATTCTGGCTCCGGTCATCGCCGTCTCCGGCATCCGAGAGGCACTGCGCAGCACGGTGATCGGCACGGTGTTCGTCGGCGCAGGCGTCGGCGTCATCGGAATGAGCCTGCTGATGCCGATGTTCATCCTCGACGGGCCCGCGGGAGGTTGGTGGTTCACCTCCGCGCTGGTGCTGACGTGCATCGTCCTGTCGTGGGCCGGCCTGTCGCCATCCGTACCCACGGATCGACCGGCCGTGAACGAACCCCCGCATCCGTACGCCCGCCGGACGATGTGGATCTTCTTCCTCTCCTACCTGCTCGCAGCGGTGGGAATCGTGCCCCATTCGATCTACCTGTCGGCCTACATCCACCAGGCTCTGGACAAGCCGGTCGGCTTCAGCACGATGGTCTACGCCATCTACGGCGGGGGAGTCCTCATCGGAGGCCCGCTGTTCGGACTGGCGGCACGCGTCATCGGTTCACGCTGGGCCCTGATCGCATCCGTGCTCTGCGGGCTCGCCGCGGTCGGCATCGTCATCTCCACCCGCTCCCTCTGGTTCGTCGTTGCATCCGGTGCGATTCTGGGGGCCGGCCAGATGGGCATCGCGGCCGGCACCACCCACTACGCGATGGAACTCGTCGGTCCCGCCCGGCATACGGCGTGGTGGGGGAGACTGACCATCGGCTTCAACATCGGCCAGGCCTCCGGGGCGTTGGGCATGGGCGCCATGCTGTCCGTCGGCCTCGGGTACCTCGCCGGCTTCTGGATGGCGGCGACGGCGTTCGCCCTGTCCGCGATCCTGCTCTTCTTCGTTCGACCATCCACCCAAGGACGGACCCCATGCACCTGATCGACATCACCCATGAGATCCACTGCGGCCGAACCAAGGCATGGCCCGGTGACAACCCGCCATCACGGGAGATGCTGCTGCGCATCGAGGACGGCGATTCCGTCACGCTGTCCACGCTGCGAAGCACCGTACACCTCGGGACCCACGCCGACGGCCCGTGCCACTACGCGTCCGACGGCGGGGGGATCGACGAGATGGACCTCGAGCACTACATCGGCGACTGCCGCGTCGTGCGCGTCGAAGCGTCGCCTCGCTCGCGTGTGACCATCGAGGACCTCGGGGACACGCCGATCGACTGCCCCCGGATCCTCATCGACACCGGCACGTTTCATTCGCTCGACACCTTCGACGAGGACTTCGCCGCCCTCTGCCCATCGCTGGTCGACCATCTGGCCGAGCGGGGCGTCATCACGATCGGGCTCGACAGTCCGAGCGTCGACATCATCGACGATGCCGAGATCCGATCCCACGGCCGCTGCCGGGCCAACGGCATCGCCATCCTTGAGACGCTCCGACTGGCCGATGTGACCCCCGGGAGATACGAGCTGCTGGCTCAGCCCCTGCGCCTGGTCGGATTCGACGCCTCCCCCGTGCGAGCCGTCCTGCGCACCATGCCGGGGCCGTGAATCCCGGCGTACGGCCTGATTTCCCCCCAATGGCCAGAATCTGTTCGGATGTCGGCGATCCCGACGTAGGATTGATTCACGATGCTGCACGCACTTCGCACGGTGTCCGGAGCAGCCGAAAGCCTGTTGCGCACGCTACCCGTGCTCATGGGCCCATGGCTCATTTCATCAGGGGCGATCGCCCTCGACGATGTCCCCCTTGAACCACTTCGCCAATACCCGACCGGGCTGAACGCCACCGGGGTGGTCGCCGCCGATCTGGACGGGGACGGAGACATCGACCTCGCCCTCTCGAACCGGGCCACCGACGACATCACGATCCGCTTCAACAACGGCGAGGGGATGTTCCCCGACCGCATCGACATCCCCACCGGAGAGGGACCCCGCTACGTGGACGCCGCCGATTTCGACGGCGATGGAGACATCGATCTCTGCACCCCCGACTACAACAGCGACACCGCCACCGTCCTGCGCAACGACGGCAACGGCCAGTTCACGATCACGCACCGCTTCGAACTCCACAGGACGGTCTTCCTCTGGACCGACGATCTCGATCTGGACGGCAACGACGACATGATCGTTCTCCAGTGGGACGGGACCGCCGAGATCCCGAGCCAGTCTCCGGCCCTCATGACCCCGTTCTACGGAACCGGCACCGGCGACTTCGAAACAGGCGATTCGGCATTCATCGGCCTCCAGCCCCGGGGCGGCGCATCGGCCGATCTTGACGGCGACGGCCGCATCGACATCGTGACCGCAAATCTCACCTCGGGCGACCTGACGCTGCTGCTCAGCGACGGAGACCGAACCTGGAGGGATCCGGTGCAGATCATCACCGGCGGCTACCCGCGGTACCTCACGCTCGACGATCTCGACGGCGACGGCGACATCGACATCGCCGCCGTCAGCAAGGACACCAACGAGTGCTGGATCCTGCACAACGACGGGACGGGGGACTTCTCCCTCGCCCAGACCCGCACCACGAACAACCTGCCCCACAGCATCGACTCCGGCGACATGGACGGCGACGGCGACATCGATGTCATCGTGAGCCACGTGGGATCCTACTGGTCGCTGCTCTACCTGAACAACGGCAGCGGATACTTCCCGTCCGTCCAGTGGATCACCATGACCGCCGGCCCCGCCGAGGTCGAGTTGGCCGACCTCGACGGCGACGGACTTCTGGACATCGCCTCGGCGAACGTGAACCACGCCGACCGCGGACTCAGCGTGATCCTCCAGGGAGACTGCATTCCCGGAGCCGACTGCAACCAGAACGGAATCCGGGACCGCTGCGAGGTCGATGCGGACTGCAACCGGAACGGGCTCCCCGACTCGTGCGAACTGGACGACGGAACGGCTCAGGATCTGGACGGCAACGGCGTGCTCGACGACTGCCAGGACGACTGCAACGGAAACGGCCTCCCCGACGGGTGGGAGATCTCCGTCGGCATGGCAGGGGACTGCAACGGCAACCAGATTCCGGACGACTGCGACTGGAACGATCCCGGCGACTGCGACGGGGACGGGATCATCAACGGCTGCGAAGCAGACGAGAACCACGACCATATACCGGACGACTGCCAGTGCTACGCCGATCTCGACGGCAACGAGTCGGTTGATGTGCTCGACCTGCTCGAAGTGCTGTCCCAATGGGGCACGATTCCCGACCCACGGGACCCTCCGCTCACCGCGGACTTCGATTTCTCGGAATCGGTCGACATCTTCGACTTCCTCCTGCTGCTGAATCGATGGGGGGACTGCCCACCGCCGCTCCCGACCGCGACCGGCGCCTGTTGCACCTCGTTCGGCCCCTGCATCACGATGACCGAGATCCGCTGCGAACTGACGCTCGGAACCTACCTTGGCGATGGAGTGGACTGCAACGGGATGGAATGCCCGGAGCTGCCCTGACGCCTCACGAATCCAGACAGGCGACCGCCTTGACCTCGACTGCGATCGGCGTGGGAAGCCGGTTGATCTCGATGGTCGTCCGCGTCGGGTTGGGGTTGCCCGGTCCCGCGAAGTGCTCCGCGTACACACGGTTGTAGTCGGCGAAGTCGCGCTCCATGTCGACCAGGAAGACGAGGACGTCGACCAGATCCTCCCACCGGCCACCGGCATCCTCGAGGACCGCACGGACGTTCGCGAAGCAGGAGCGGCACTGGGCCTCGATGTCCACCGCGACGACGTTGCCGTCCTCGTCCAGGGTCACGCCGGGAATCTCGTTCGCCCCCCTCGTCCGGGGGCCGACCCCGGACAGGAACAGGAGATTTCCCGCCCGCCGGGCGTGGGGGTACGCGCCGACCGGCTCCGGTGCCCGATCCGAGTTGTGTTCCGATGTCGTCATGATGTGGTTCCTTCCGCGGTACAGACCGTCTTCGCCTCGGTGAAGAAGTGCATCGCCTCCTCGCCGCCCTCGCGTCCGACCCCGCTGTGCTTCACGCCTCCGAAGGGGACGCGGAGATCACGGAGCAGCCAGCAGTTGATCCAGACGGTTCCCGCATCGATCGCATCGGCGATGCGAGACGCCCGCTCCTCGCTTGCGGTCCAGACGCTGGCGGACAGACCGTAGTCGGTCGCGTTGGCCAGGCGGATCGCCTCCTCCTCGTCGTCGAAGGGGGTCACCGTGACCACCGGCCCGAAGATCTCCTCCTGGTTGGTTGCCCCGTCCATGGGTACGCCGGTGATGACGGTCGGCTCGTAGAAGTACCCGCCGCGACAGCGATCCGGAAGCGAGGAGGGGATCCGGCCGCCGCAGAGCACCTCGCCACCCTCCTCGCGGGCGCGATCGACGCATGAGGCGATCTTGTCGCGGTGGTCGGCGGACACCAGAGCGCCCTGCTGTGTCTCGTCGTCGAGCGGATCGCCGATGCGAAGCCGTCCGGCTCCCTCCACGAGGGCATCGACCACCCGATCGTGCACGGATCGCTGCACGAGGATCCGCGAACCGCAGAGGCAGATCTGCCCCTGGTTGGCGAACGAACTGCGCAGGCTGGTGGCCATCGCCCGATCGAGATCGGCATCCTCGAAGATGATGTTGGGGTTCTTGCCGCCGAGTTCCAGCGAGAGCTTCTTGAACCGGGGCGCGGCCCGGGACGCGATGCGTGCCCCCGTCGCAGTGCCCCCCGTGAACGAGATGGCTGGGATGCCGGGATGGTCGACGATCGCCTCGCCGACCTCCGATCCGAGGCCGTGCACGATGTTCAGCACCCCGGGCGGAAATCCGATCTCCGACGCAAGTTCGCCGAGGCGGGTCGCGGTGACGGGCGTGAGTTCCGAGGGCTTGGCGACGACGGTGTTTCCCGCCGCCAGAGCCGGGGCGATCTTCCAGGTGAACAGGTACAGCGGAAGGTTCCAGGGCGAGATCAGCCCCACGACTCCCACCGGATCACGGTGCACGACGTTGGTCGCCTCTGAACCGGTCCGGTACCGGCGGGAGCGGTCCTCGTCCGCGGCATCGGCGAAGAAACGGAGATTCGCCACGGCCCGTGGAATGTCCACGGTGCGGGACAGGGACACCGGCTTGCCGTTGTCGATCGACTCCAGCCGGGCCAGTTCCTCGAGGTCGGCTTCGACGGCGTCGGCCAGCCGATGCAGCCATCGTCCCCGCTGCGTCCCGCCGCACGCATCCCAATCGGCCCGCGCGTTCTCCGCGGCCCGCCAGGCCAGTTCGACGTCGTCGGCATCGCTGGCGGCGACCCGTCCGAGCGAAGCACCCGTCGCCGGCTCCAGATTGTCGAGCCAGCGTCCGTTGACCGGATCGACCGACTCGCCGTTGATCATGTTCCGGAGATCGTTCATGTCAGTTCGCGGCGAGACGCGCCCCGTCGACGGGAAGATTGACTCCGCTGACGTAGGACGCGGCGGGGGAGGCCAGGAATGCGCAGACCGATCCGATCTCGGACGGATCGGCGAAGCGGCCGGCGGGAATCGTCGCACGCCAGGCGTCGGCGACGGCATCCGCGGTCGTGCCTTCACGCTGGGCCCGGCCTTCCATGAGCGAACCGAGCCGGTCGGTGCCGACGTACCCGGGAAGAATGTTGTTGACGGTGATGCCGTCGGGCCCCAGTTCCGAGGCCAGGATCCGCATCCAGTTGCCGATCGCGCCCCGCACCACGTTCGAAACGCCCAGGCCGCTGATGGGCATGATCACCGAGGTCGAGACGATGTTGATGATCCGTCCGTACCCCTCCGATCGCATCCCCGGCACCACGGCCTGAGCCATCGCCTGCGAGCCGAGGACATGCGGCGTGAGGCCGGCCAGGAAGTCCTCCGGAGAGGCCTCGATCGCGGGCCCGGCCTTCGGTCCGCCGCTGTTGTTGACCAGAATGTGCACGGGCCCCGTCTGCTCGACGTGTTCGGAGACGAGACGCGCCGCGGTCGCCCAGTCCGACAGGTCCGCCACCAGGCAGTGGTGGTCGCCGTTCCCGAGCGAGTTCCGCACGTCCTCGAGGCTGGACGCCTTGCGGGCCAGTACGGTGACCGAGGCACCGGCCGCGGCCAGTGCTTCCGCACAGGCACGTCCGATTCCCTGCGAAGCCCCGCAGACCAGGGCACGACGACCGGCGAGCGACATGTTCATCTGTTTCTCCATGAGAGTGGTCCGGGAGGTGTAGACTACATCATTCCATGACCACTTCGCCCCACAGCACCCGCCACGGCACGGCCGCCCGACTCGCCCAGTTCGGCGAGAGCGTCTTCTCCGAGATCTCCCGTCTGGCCGCGAAGCACGACGCCGTGAATTTGGGACAGGGCTTCCCGGACTTCGACGGCCCGGACTTCGTCAAGGAGGCCGCCCTGCGGGCAATCCGGGACGGTCACAACCAGTACGCACCGATGGTCGGCGTTCCCGCCCTCCGGGAAGCCGTGGCCGCCCGGTTCCTCGAGGAGACCGGCCTGACCGTCGATCCCGACCAGTGGGTCACCGTCACCTGCGGATGCACGGAAGCCATCGCGGCGACCCTCGTGGGCCTGACGAATCCCGGCGACGAGGTGATCATCCTCGAACCCTTCTACGACTCCTATC
This sequence comes from Phycisphaerales bacterium UBA854, assembly GCA_002295885.1. Lineage (GTDB taxonomy): Bacteria > Planctomycetota > Phycisphaerae > Phycisphaerales > SM1A02 > UBA854. Next base: position 23,225 of record DBGM01000041.1, on the reverse strand, counting down.
CCGCCTGCCTCGCCATGACCGACGCCGTGCCCCGGTTCCTTCCGATCCGGCCGCCCGACTTCCGTCTCGACGTCGATGCCCTGCGGTCCATGGTCAACGAACGGACGAGATTCATCCTCGTCAACACGCCGCACAACCCCTGCGGCAAGGTCTACTCGGCCGAGGAGCTCGACTCGATCGCGGCCATCGCCATCGAACACGATCTCGTGGTGATCATGGACGAGGTCTACGACCGACTGGTCTTCGAGGGCGAACATGTCTACATGGCTTCGCGTCCCGGCATGGCCGAGCGGACGATCAGTCTGCGATCACTGGGCAAGACCTTCTCCCTGACCGGCTGGAAGATCGGATGGGCCGTCGCACCGCCGCACCTGACGGCCGGTATCCGTTCCGCCCACCAGTTCTTCACCTTCGCCGTGTCGACGCCGTTCCAGCATGCGACCATCGCGGCGCTGGAGGCACCGCAGTCCTACTTCGACACCTTCACGTCCGAGTACCGGGCCCGTCGGGACCTGCTCTGCGGTGCGCTGGACGACGTGGGGTTCGATGTCTTCACTCCCGCGGGCACCTACTTCGTCCTGGCCGACCACACCCCGTTCGGATTCCGCGACGATGTCGAGTTCTGCCGGCACCTGGCCAGCGAAGTGGGCGTCGCCGCCATCCCTCCCAGCGCCTTCTACCACGATCCCGCCGAGGGCCGCGACCTGGTCCGGTTCGCATTCTGCAAGTCGACCCCGGTCCTGGAGGCCGCAATCGACCGTCTCCAGGCCCTGAAGAGGGGCTGAGCCCCCTTGGCAGGATCGTCCGGGCCGCTACAATGATCGATTCACACGCTCCGGCCCAAGTGCGATTATCCGCCCCGGAGGCAAACGACCCAGGAGGTCTCCCGTGTACGCCATCGTTGAAGACAGCGGTTCCCAGATCAAGGTCCAGACCGGAGACGTGATCGACGTCGATCGTCGCGATCTCGCCGACGGAGCCAAGACCATCACGTTCGACCGTGTCCTCGCCCTGAAGTCGGGCGATGGGCCCGCCACCCTCGGCACGCCGTACGTCGACGGCGCCTCCGTGACCGCGGAGATCATCGAGGAGCGGCTCGACGTCAAGATCGACGTGATCAAGTTCAAGCGTCGCAAGGGATACAAGCGGAAGAAGGGGCACCGTCAGAAGATGCTCCGCGTCCGCATCGGTGAACTCGGCGGAAAGAAGAAGACCGCCAAGAAGACCGCCAGCAAGAAGAAGACGACGAAGAAGACCGACGCGGAGTGACCCGTCAGTCGAGTCGCACGAACATCGTGCGGCCGAAGGCGTCCGTCACGAGCTGAGCCGCCGCATCGCGGATCAGTTCGGCGAGACCGACGTCGCATGGACCGTTGAAGGTCCCCGCCAGGACGGCGGGAGACAGCAGGTCGACGAAGCCGTCCGTCGACTCGGCCAGCTGCAGGGTCACGCCTTCCACGTTCAGAATCATCGAGCTGCCCTCGGGCGACCCCAGCGGATAGCCGAAGCCACCCCCTTCGTAGATCCCGTATTCACCCTCGGAGATCACGATGTAGCGCACCGATAGGTTCGTCGCTTCGAAGTCGATGGGGGTGTAGCCCGGCCGCGGAGTCCACAGCAGTTCAAGGTGCAGGATCTGCCCCTTCTCCACCGAACCGCCGACAAGGTCCGCCACCGGCACGTCGGTGAGCCAGATGGAACCTTCGACGTAGGGATCCGTGGAGCACACCGCGACATCGAAGTCCGATGCGAGATGCACCGGATTCGCCGAGATGGATTCGACCCGCATGCCGGTCGTGATCCCGCCGACCCAGCTGTATGCGGTATGGACGTAGGAGCATCCTCCGACGACCACCCCCAGCAGCACGCCCAGCAGGGCGATCCGCGCGGTGGCGGCGGATCCGCGGGAGCGGTGGGGGGCAGGGCCTGGATCGGTGGGGGAGCAGGTCACGAGTTGATTGTACAGAAGCCGGTCCGCAGCGGCTGAGGCGGGTAGGATTCACCGTTCATGGACACCCGAGACGACAACGCGAAGCCCGCCTGGACCTCCGAGGATCTCAGGGCCGATCCACACCGGGCCCCGGACAAGGCCGGACGGGTCCGTCGGATGTTCGATGCCATCGCCGACCGCTACGACCTGAACAACCGGGTGCATTCCTTCGGCCGGGACCAGTCCTGGCGACGAAAGGCCGTGCGGATGGCGGACGTGGGCCCCTCCGACCACGTGCTCGACGTGGCCTGCGGCACCGGAGATCTCACCTTCGCGTTGGCAAGGTGCAACCCCGCGTCGGTCCAGGGGATCGACTTCTCGGCCGGAATGCTTGAGATCGCGGATCGAAAGGCGCCCCGGCACGCCGGAACCACGGCGACGTTCACCCGGGGCGACGCCATGAATCTCGATGTGCCGGACGAATCGTGCACCGTCGTGACGATCGCCTTCGGCATCCGCAACGTGACCGAACCACACCTCGCCCTGGCCGAGTTCCATCGGGTTCTGGCCCCGGGCGGCCGGCTCGTGATCCTCGAGTTCAGCCAGCCCGCCAACCCGCTCGTGCGGTTCGGCGCGGATCTCTACAACCATCGCATCATGCCGCTGACGGCGACCCTGCTCTCCGGCGACCGGAGCGGTGCGTACCGCTACCTGCCACGTTCGATCGAGTCGTTCGCATCGGCCGAGGAACTCGGGGCACTGGTGTCCGAACAGGGATTCGAATCGGTCTCGCAGCGTCCGTTGACCTTCGGCATCTGCACGCTGACCCACGGAATCAAGCCCGCGGCTTCTCACTGAAGAAGCGGAGCTGGATCTGATGCCGGACCCCATCGGGCTCGTAGCGGAACTCGATCGATCCGCCCAGTTCGTGGGTGACGAATCCCTCGATGAGTCCGGTCCCGGTTCCGGGTGACACCTCGCCGCTCAGGGTGGGGCCGCCGGATTCGCGCCAGTAGATCGACAGCCGCCTCGCACCGTCCTCTTCCACTTCGGGAGACGACCACAGGACGTGCACCACGCCACCGTCGGACCAGGCTCCGTACTTGAGGGAGTTGGCCATCAGTTCCTGGAAGACCATGCCGCAGGCCGTGGCCTGCTGGGGAGGAACCAGCACCGCCGGATTCTGCTCCATCTCCAATGTGCCCTTCGCACCCGGAGGAACCAGCAGGCGGATCATGCTGGAGAGGTCGATCGGATCCCAGTGCTCCTGCGACAGCATGGAGTGCACCACCGACATCGCGTGGACCCGGCCGCGGATCGACTCGGCGAAGTCGTCGATGCCGGAACAGTTCTGCTGACTCAGCGTGATCAGCGAAGCCAGACCGGCCAGATTGTTGCGGACCCGGTGATCGAGCTCCCGGAACAGCATGCGCTGCGAATCGCTGGACTGCGTGAGCTCCTCGGACAGGCCCTGAAGACTCTGGATCTGCTCAGAGACCCGCACGCGCATCAGTTCCATGGTCTCCGCGAGATGGCCGAACTCGGTCTGGGAATCGACCCTGATGGGGGAGGAGAGATTGCCGCCGGCCAGCCGCGCGGCCTGGGCGTCGAGACTCTTCAGCGGCCGACCGATGACCCGGTTGAGGACGTAGACCAGCGATGTGCTGACGAACAGGAACGACAGGCCGAGACCGATGGCGATCCAGATGATCTGACTTCCCGTCGATGAATCGATGTGCTCCCGGGAGAATCCGACCGCGATCTCCGCCAGCTGGATGGGCTGCGGATCCTGGATCTCGACCGGGGTGAAGAAGACGACGAAGCCTTCGAGATCGCCCTCGATCCACTTGGCCAGCGCGTCCCGCTCGCCGACGGACACCTCCGCACCGACGGACGTGGGCATCCGGCTGTCGAGCTGACAGAACACGATGTCGGGATGGGTCTCGACCAGGGCCTGGAGCCGGGACTGAATGGTCGGAAAGTCGTTGGTCAGCAGGGGGTCGATGACGGCAGCGGTCGCGACCGCTCCGATCACATCGCCTTCGAGCGCAACCTGCTGCTCAGCGGCACTGCGGACGATCCAGACGAGAAAAAGCAGCGCACCGAGCATCGAGATGAGTACCCAGACCACGATGACCGCGGACAGGTTGATCAGGAGGCTGGACTTGATGCGTGCGACCGCGCTCATGAACCGGGATCGCCCGTGGAGCTGAACCACGTCGCCTCCATGAGGGCATGGCCACGGGGATCGACCTGCTGCAGCTCCGCACGAACGAAGGGATGGAAGTCGTTGGTTCCGAAGTAGGCCTCCGTCGTCTCGGCGAAGTACTCCTTGTCGTTGGTGAGTGCGTAGTGACGACGGGGAGAACCGCTGGCGTGGAGAACCTGATCGAAGTCGCCGGCGTCGACCCGGGCCCGCCAGGCGTCATGGATGTCCGGATGATCGGGACCGAGCACCTGATAGTGGTAGGCATGAGCGAGTTCGTGCAGGACCATCCAGGGCTGGGCATGGGTCCAGTCGAGGAATGCCGCGGCATTGCCGACTTCCACGGTGCCCGCCTTCACGGGGTTGTAGCCGTTGGCGGCCAACCAGGCCGGGGAGACGTGGTAGCACATGCACTGCGTCCAGGGCGTGTCCTTCTCGACCCAGATCTCGACCTCCCGGAGTCGATCGAGGGCAGGGGACGGCAGGACGCGGACGATGCGATAGAGGTGATCCTCCAGCAGCTCCATCGTGGGAGCCTCGAGGGCGGGATCCGAGACGAGATCCGGACTGACCAGGACCTGCCAGCCGTGGATGGTCCGATGGTCGTAGACGCTCTTCTCGTGGATGACGCCCTGGGGCTCCTCGACGGAATCGGGAACCTCCCGGCCGACGGGGTCGAGCTGCCCGGGGGTGGTGACACAGGCCGTGCTCACCAGGGGAGCCAGGCAGACGATCGAGACCGCGGTGAACTTCCTCATGAGCATCATCATGCACCGAAATGCCGCCAGAGTCCATGAGCACCCCGGAGGCACCCCGCCTCGACAGCATCAGCGCCATGGGCCATTTTACATAATATGCATTATCGGCGATGTACCCGGGGTTCAGTCCGGGATGAAACGACCGGCAGCAGCCGGTTCCGGGTCAGACCGATGACTCGTACGCAGCGACGATCTCCTTCTCGATGCGACGCACCGCCTCCTTCGAGCGGCACGGACCGAGGTGTCGACGGATGGATTCAACCAATCCCCCCGGGCCTTCGGGCGGATCCTCCGGGGTCAGGCCAATGCATCCTGCCGGCACCAGCTCCGGGTAGCTCAACCGACCGGGCAACCACGGCATGCATCCCATCCACATCGCCTCGACCACCGCGATCCCGAAGAACTCGTGGGACGCCGTGGACAGTACCCAGTCGCACGATCCCAGCATGGCCAGGTACTCGTCACGATCGTCGATCCGACCACAGTGCAGGATGTCGTCCTCGAACTCCTCCAGGAACCGCTCCATGGCCTCCGGAACGACACGGAACCGTTCGCCCAGCAGAACCCACTTGACCGGCGTACGTCCACGCATACTGCGGGCAATCTCCAGCAGCTCGTCGGGCCCCTTGTCATGCTCCCACCGATGCGGCCACACGACCACGGGTGCGTTATGTAAAACTCGTCGTGGCGTCCCGCTTGGAGGCTCGGACGTCATCGGCAGCTCCACCGGCGGCCAGACGACCTCGGACCGAGTCCGGAGATCCGCCCCGATCCGCTTCAGTGCTCCCTCCGGAGAACGCCCGGCCTCGCGACCGATTCCATCCAGGAATGAATCACGGTTCCAGCGACTGTTGAACAGCACCCGATCCGCCGCCAGCATGCTCATCAGGTTCGTCACCGCGAACTGCAGATCCCGGTCATCCTCCGCCGCATGCTCCGGCCGGACCGGATACACCAGTTGGTTTTCGTGCATGTAGAGAACGGAGACCGCAGTCCTCCACGCCCGGGGCAGTTGTGCGATCAGATCCCCCAGGCTGATCAGCGACGTGGCGAAGACCACATCTGGCCGCCAATCCCCCCACTTCCCCTCCTCCGCTGCAACCCGGACCTGAGCGGCCAGCTCGGCCGCCCCGGTCCGCATCCTCCACTTCCAGCCCCGACCCGGAAGCGTGAGCCACCTCCAGTCCAAATGACAATGAGTCTCAACTGCGCGACGGGTCTGGCGATGGGACCCGGCATCGAACGACTCGAAGGCAAGAACTCGCAGCGGTGATGCGAGGGATTTCATTTGTGTACCATTGGTCATCATGATGAATGCTAACGCGTCATCCTCGGATGTTCCTCCCGAAGCGTCGCTGCAGATGGCCCCCCTCTGTGCGATCTTCCGTCGACATCTGAAGGAACAGAATCTGAAGTACACCCCGGAACGCGCCGACATCCTCAACGCGATCCTGGAGGCCGACGATGTCTTCGAAGCGGACTCGCTGATGCAGCGGATGCAGGACGACGGCCAGCGCGTCTCTAAGGCGACCGTCTACCGCACCCTCAAGCTGCTGCAGGAAGCGGGCATCATCAACCAGGCCCTCTTCGACGCGAAGCAGTCCCACTACCAGCTCGTCTACGGACGTCAGCCGTCCGACTACATGGTCTGCGTCCAGACCGGCAAGTACATCCGAATCAGCAGCGACGAACTCATCGAAATCCGCAACCGCATCTGCCGCGAATACGGATGGGAGCCGGTCGGTCACCGCTTCCAGGTATACGGCATTGCACCGGATCAGTCGAAGCCAGACTGACTCAGGGTTCCAGAATCGAGGCGAACCGAGCCGCTGCACCGTCATCCGATGTGTGCAGCATGATGTCGCGCTGCTGGGCCCCGACGTGCCTCAGTTCCACCCGCAGCACCCCCGACTCCACCGCCCCGGCGATCCGCTGCGGCCACTCGCACACGACGATGCGGCCTGGATCATCCATGATCGCCTCCCATCCGACGGCCTCCAGCTCCTCGACACCCGACAGGCGGTACGCGTCGATGTGGTACATGGTGCCCCCCTCGAACCCGTGTTCGTGGACGATGGTGAAGGTGGGACTGGAGACCGCGCGTCGTTCGATCCCCAGGGCCTCGGCAATGCCACGGACCATCGAGGTCTTCCCCGCTCCGAGCTCACCCTCGAGAAGCACCATGTCTCCGGGCCGCAGCGCGGCACCGATGCGCACGCCCGCATCGAACGTGTCCTGCTCGGATCGAGATGCGTGGATCGCGTTCATCCCCGGTGTTCCCAGCCTTGCGATGCCACGTCGTGCCTTGCGTCGCCGTCGAAGACCACGACGGCGGGGGCATCCGCGGCGGGTCGGGCCACAACACGGCCGATCGGAGTGAACGGACATTCGAGCAGCCGCTCGGGAAGTTCTCCGTCCTCCACGAGGCACAGAAGCTCGTAGTCCTCACCGTCCGAGACGCCCCCCCGCCAATCGATCCCATCGTGCAGCGGAAGACGATCCGCATCGATCTCGATCTGCAGTCCGGAATCCGCCTCCAGCATTCGCGATGCATCCAACCCGAGTCCGTCGCTCAGATCGATCATGGCGTGCAGTCGCTCGCCGAGCACGGCCCGCAGCATGATCGCCTCGCCCACCCTCGGCTGAAAGGACAGATGACGCCCGGAATCCAGCGAACCCCCCAGTGCACCGGTCACACAGACCAGATCACCGTTCTTCGCCCCGAACCGTGACACCACACCCAGACCGGTGGCGGCTCCCATCACGGTCACCGAGCAGGTCAGCGGATGCGTCGGGTGTCGATGCACGGCGAGATCACCACCGACGATCGGAGCGTGGAACCGTTCCCCGACCGTACGCATGGCATCGAACAGCACCATCGCATCGTCGTCGGTCATGTCCGGCGGCAGGATCGCCGACACCAGACTGGCCACGGGACGCCCGGCCATCGCCGCAACGTCGCTGAGACACCGCGCGATCGCCTTGTGGCCGATGGCATCCAACCCGGCGGCGGGACGTTCGAAATGAATCCCTTCGATCACCTGATCGACCGCCAGGAGCACTCCCCCGCCGCCTCCCCCACCGGGCGAACCGAAGGTCCAGCCCTCCGGACGGAGCAGGGCCATGTCATCACCGGGACCGATGACCACATCGGAGCCCTGTTTTCCCGATTCCCGGAAGATACGCCTGAGAACGTCCTGCTCGTTCATTCTGGGAAGTCTACCCCGCCTCAGGCCCAACTTTCGCCCCCAGGGCCCCTGCAGGGCCTCGGATCGCGTTTCTGACGTTCAAAAAAGCATGCAATCCGAACCTTCCGGGGAACCCAAGTCCTGATGGCGGCGTATCTAAGGGGTGGAACGAGGGACCTCTCTCCTCTCCCTCCTTCCCAGTACACCCTCCTCCGGCCGGGTGCATCACGCAGCCCGGCCACAAGAACCATCTGTTTCTTTTCTCCCCCAACACTCCGGCTCCACACGAGCCGGAGTGTTGTTTTTGGCTCGTATCCCTTGGGAGACTAGGCCAGAATTCGTTGCGCGTAGGCCGCGGTGGCTCCCTGGTGGCGAACAATGACCGCACGGCCGTTCCGCCCCAGTTCTCGCCGACGTGCCTCGTCGAGGATCAGCGTCGAAAGCAGGCCGGATAGCTCGGACGCCTCGACCACCTGAAGTCCGTCGCCGTCCACGAGAGCGTCGACCATCAGCCGGAAATCGCCGAAGTCGGGCCCCATCACGGTGGCCACACCCAGTGCGATCGACTGGGTGGGATCCGAACCATGCAGGCCGACGAAACTGCGACCGATGACCGCCACATCGGCCAGATCGTACGCCTGGGCCAGTTCACCGATGGTGTCCAGCAGGAAGAGGTCCGGATTGGAACCCCGAATACCGGCCGACCGCCTGGTGCATCCCTCGAGCACCTGTGCCGCTTCGTCGAACCACTCCGGCTTACGGGGTGCACACAGAAGCTGACAACCGTCCGGAAGGCAGCGAAGCAGCAGTTCGTGCTCCCCGGGAGCGGTCGAGCCCGCGACGATCAGCGGACGATCCGGATCGATTCCCAGATCCGACGCAAGCCGCTCGCTGCCGTCGACCCCTTCGCTGCAGCGGGCGTTGTCCCATTTCATGTTGCCGATCACGTCGATCCGGCCCGGAGCCGCTCCGAGATCCCGAAAGCGTGCCGCATAGTCCTCGTCCTGGACCCCCACCCATGCGAGTCGCGAGAACATCCGCCGGACCAGCGGCTTGACCATCGCGTACCGACGGTGGCTCCTGGAGGTCAGCCGACCGTTGATCACCAGCACCGGCATGCCGAGGCGTGCGCAGCCGGCAAGCAGGTTCGGCCACACCTCGAGTTCGACCAGTACGACGGAATCGGGTTCGATACGTCTCAGGAACCGCAACACCATCCACGAGAGATCGAACGGAAACCGCACGACCTGATGGCGGGAACCGAACAGGGCCTGCGCACGGGCGGTGCCGGTGTCGGTGGTGGTGGCGACGACCACCTCGCAACCCCCGGCGTCGAGGGCGGCCACGAGTTCCCGGATCGCATTGACCTCGCCGACCGATACGGCGTGGATCAGCACTCGACGGCGGTCACGCCCGTCGCGCGACGCGGCATCGGACACGTGGCCGAATCGGCCGCGCCAGTCGGTACGGATCTTGCCGGTCCGGATCATGCGCACAAGCCAGATCGGCAGAGTCAGCAGTACTACGAGGAGATAGACCCCGTCCACGAGCCATCGCATGGGGGCACAGTGTATCCATCGACGACTTCGACGGGCGTACCCCCGTTTGCAGGGCCGCGAACGGCCTTTCCGTCGCTTATGCTTGAAACCAGCGCCGAAGGCGGCACAATGGATGTACGCGGCCGACAACGGGCCGTCCCCTTCGTTCGACTCAGGAACGAGATGGAATCATCGGCATGCTTGAACTGCAGGTTCTTCACTCCCGCACACGCGACATGATCAAGGCGTTCGCCCTTGGCGACACCGATGAACTCATCGTCGGACGCGACGAGGAATGCGACATCTGCATCAAGTCCCAGAGCATCTCGCGGGAGCACTGTGCGATCGAGCAGAACGGGCAGGACACCTGGATCCGGGACCTCGAATCCACGGGCGGAACCTACCTGGACGGCGAACGCGTCGATGAGATGCGGATCGTCGACGGGATGGAGTTCAGCGTCGGACCCGCCATCCTCAAGTTTATCGAGAGCGGAATCTGAACCGGGTCAGCCCCGACCGCCCGAGAGCTGCATCTTCAACTCCTCGATCATGGCCTCGAGCTGCTCGACGCTGGGCGCACCGAGGGACCGCATCTTGTTGGGAGCCCGCTTCCACCATCGGATCCAGCCCTGGTAGATCTTGATCCGCTTGCGGATGGCGATGACCGGATCATAGGACCCCAGCAGTTCGAGATCGACGTTCGACTTCCGCCAGTGCACTTCGCACTGTTCGACCGCCTTCATCCAGTCGTCGTGAAGCTTCTGTCCGGTGCCCAGTTCCCTCCAACCCGGAAGGTCCAGTGCCTCGGCCAGCTCCTCCTTGGAGTCGGCGACGTCGTAGGCCAGGCAGCAGTCGACCGCCGCCTGCACGTTGAGGACGACGTTCTCGCCCATGTTGGAGAGGACGACCTCGTCGCTGATGCCCTGCGGCGTGCCGAACCACTTGCAGTCGCCGCTGACCGGATCCTTGGTGTAGGAGATCCAGCTGTCGTTGCGGACCATGGGACGGGCCCAGTGCTCGGAATGCCCGCTCTCGCGAAGAATCGCCTTGAGCATCGTGATCCAGCGTTCCTCGGTGGCATCGGGAACGGGTCGACCGCCACTGTGCATGGTGATGGCCCCCAGAGCGCCGTGCGACTTCCAGATCAGCCGGTCACAGCAGAGGGCCGTTCCCGCTGCAGCGGAGATCGAGTGGCCCACCCAGGCCACGAAGCTGTGACGCTGCTTGGCATCTCGAATGACCTCGGCCAGCACGATGAACTCCCAGACGCTGCCACCGCCGGACTCGATGTCGAGCACGATGGTCTGGCCCGGTCCGGCCTCGTCGGCCTGAGCAATGATGGCTTGAATCTCCTCGGGACGGAACTCGAGCCCCACCTGCTCCTTGAGCGGAAGGTAGAAGACCCCCTTCTCGATGGGAACCTCCTCGACCATGGGCTTCGCCGGCGATGCAGGCGAAGCGACGGACGGGGATGCCTCGTCCTTCGAGGTTCCGGTGTCGGCGGGCGCCTCGGTCGCGGGCTGGGCATCGACGGATTCCATGCTCACCAGGTACTCGAGGAAGATCGGAACCTCGCCGGAGCCGTCCGACTTCTTGACCACGAGATAACGGTCGGCGGACTGCATCAGCTCGCCTTCGACCACGGCCTTCACACCGCCGGTGTTGTATTCGATCTTGACGATGTCGCCGGTACTACCCCTCCACGTGCTGCCGTTGGGCAGCAGGACGCTGACGGTGCTGGCCAGCGCCGCGGCCGCGACCACAAGGGAGAGGATGAAGGACGTGAACAGTGCTTGATGCTTCATGGGTGATACTCGTGTTTCGTAGTTGATCAGGGACGACCGCCGACGCCGCCGGCACCGCCGCGGCCACCGCCGCCGCCGCCACGTCCGCCTCGTGCCATCTGTCGGATCTGGGCTTCGAGCCGCTTCATCTGACCGTCGAGGGCGATGAGGTCCATGCCGGTCATGCTCTTGAAGCGGACCGCGACCGATTCATTCGTGCGGACCGAACCGATGACTCGCGTCAACGCCTTCTTGGCCTTCTGGAGGTTCTGCAGGGCATACCCCCCACCGGCCCGCTGCATGTACTTGTAGTACTCGCGGAAGGACTCGAGGCAGCGGTCCCAGCGGGCCCGCCAGTCCTCCTTGTACTCGGCCACATCCTGCAGCACCTTGGTCTCCATGACCACGTACTGGCGTTCGTCGAGCAGCAGGGCCAGATCCTCGAGGGTCTCGGCCGTGCCGTCGCTGATGAGCAGATCCTCGCAGACCGAGGCGTCGAATTCGAGACCGTGGTTGACCCGGTCCTTGATGACGTAGCGGATCTTGGCACCGTAGGCGGTGCCCTCGGGAACGATGGGAATGTCGCCGTTGTGGTTCAGAGCCCACACGGGCTTGCGACCGACGCAGCTGAAGCTGAGCCGCTCGTTGGGACGGAGAATGCCTTCGAGGAAGGTGTCCGAGTGGCCACCCTTGACCATGATGCCCTTGGCCGTGCCGAACCACGCCTTCTCCATCTTGCTTCGCACGTCGAGGTCGGGGAACTGGGTGTAGGACCAGATCTCGCCCAGACTGCCGAAGTCGGCGTTGGGCGTCATGTACATGTCGGGCCACGCCAGAGCCAGCATCGCGGCCGGGCCGGTCGCGTCGTGGACCCAGAGGACCTGACGGACGTTCTCGGGAACTCCGAAATGGAAGCCCTGCACGAGCACCTGGACATCGTCCATGACCTGCTGGGTGGATTCCTGACGCTTGTACTGATCGTCCTCGTAGGTGTCGCCGTCGTAGTTCCCGCCCGTCCAGTAGTCGAGCATGCTGTCGCCCAGCATGGCGCTGTCGAGCTTGTAGATCACCACATCGGGCTGCACGGCCTTGATCTCCTCGACGACGTCCTTGTACACGGAGGAACGGATGTCGGTGCCGACCTGACCGCTCATCTCGACGATGTAGAAGCGCGATGCGCCTTCCGACGGCGCCGAGGTGCGGCTGCGTTCGGTGACTCCTCCACCGGCCTCGTCCCCGGAGGGTGCCGCGGTCTGCTGCGGAGTCTCGACGGGATCATCCGTGGGCTCGCCGGCGACCTCGACGTCACGCTCGATCTTGAGGATGGCCGCCTTCGGGAGCGTCATGGTCACGGAGATGCCAAGGTCCTGATTCAGATAGTCGAAGACGATGGACTGGGCGTTCTCCTGCACGATTTCTCCGTGCAGCACGCGGCCGTCGGACATGTGGATGACATCCTTCGTCGCACCGAGGGCGTCGAAGGAAATCGACATGGCCAGCACGAAGGCGAAGAGCCCGAAGGAACGTCGGATGAGCGAAAGCAGGTTCATGGAGAACTCCAGCGAGAGAACGGGGCATTCAGTGAGCCGTGGCGGAGAAGGCCGTCATGAATGGCCGAAATCCGCGAATCGGTATTTACACCAGTATAGGACGTGCCTGAGGATCGGTTGTTTCATTCAAGAATCGTGTTTTTTGGCGGAATCAGACCCTCGGGTCATGGCGTGAGCCAGTTCCAGGGCCTCCTCGGGGGTCGAAATACGGCCTTCCAGTTGGGCGTCGTAGATCGCATCGAGCAGTTCGGCGAATCTAGGTCCTGGACGCATGCCCGCCCGGATGAGTGAATGGCCACCGATCAGGGGAGTTGGCTGCAGCCCGCTGGCGGCCAACTCCTCCACATCGGTGCGGATCCTGCCGGCCAGGTCGGCATCAGTTGCCTCCAGCAGGAGCGTTGCCCAGGAGAAATGGGGCCCGCTGGCGAGCCGTTTCATGGCCGCCACGGTCATCCCGCTCCATCCCCGCGCCCGGACGAGACCGTCGACGATCGCACGAACGGCATTCCGCTCCTGATTCGAACTGACCAACCGGTCCCCCACCTCATCCAGCCGGACCGTGTCCACGTCCTCCGGCCCGATGTCTCCGCGGTCCAGCAACCAGGCCACCAGCGCGGCGGGATGACGATCGAGGTCCCGGGCGGCGTTTGCCTCGAGATGTTCGCAATGCATCCAGCCCTCGGATGATGACGCGCCGCCCAGCACGGCCGGCTCGAGCCGGAGGGACCGCATGAGCTCCACGGCCGCACGCCAGTCACCCTCCGAGGCCATGCGCCGGATCTCGCCGCCGACGCGTTCACGCGAGACGCCCGCGAGATCCCCCGACTGGCGACGGATCGCTTCGGCGGTATCCGGTTCGATCTCGAATCCGAATCGCGCCGCAAACCGGACGGCGCGCAGCATGCGCAGGTGATCCTCCTCGAAACGCTCCACCGGATCCCCGATCGCCCGCAGGACGCCCCGTTCCAGATCGGCCCGGCCGTCGAACTGGTCGTAGTCCGTTCCGGCCACCGGATCGTGGAAGATTCCGTTGATCGTGAAATCCCGACGCCGCACGTCGCCGGAGCGGTCGCAGAACATCACGGTGTCCGGACGTCGATGATCCGAATACGCCCCCTCGCTTCGGAAGGTCGCCACTTCGATGGTGTGGCCGTGACGTCGCACGAGCACGACGCCGAACGATGCGCCGACCATGTGTGATCCCGGAAAGAGTTCCTGGATCCGATCGGGATCCGCGTCGGTCGCGATGTCGTACTCGGCCGGCTCCAGACCGAGAAGCTGGTCTCGGACGCAGCCGCCCACGAAGAACGCCTCGTGCCCCGCACGCTGGAGACTCCGCACCAGCTCGGTCGCCACGTCCCGGATCGGGCGGGCGGCGCTCACGCCGTCTGCTCCCGGGTGTAGAAGAGCACGGAATGCTGCTTCCGGTACGAGCGGACCTCCGGACCGTTGAGTCCTTCGATGGTGTGATCGACCCGGGGGTGCTTCAGGGGAGTGCGAAGGAGGATGAACCCGTCCGGGTCCACCAGTTCGGCCAGTCGCTGGATCTGTTCGAACACCCGCTCACGCGTCCGGTCGTCCTGCATCATCGCAAAGGGAGGATCCACGAAGACCACGTGCAGCGGCCGGGGAGCCCGCAGGATCGGAAGCGTCGAGAGGGCATCGCCCTGCACCGCGGTGGCCACGTCGTCGGCCCCGAGCGTGTCGATGTTCCGCTCCAGGGCGGCGAACACCCGACGGTCGCGTTCGACCATCAGCACCGATTCGGCTCCGCGACTGACCGCCTCGAGCCCCATGGTTCCGATCCCCGCGAAGAGATCGAGGACGTTGGCCCCTTCGATATGTCCCTGGAGAATGTTGAAAACAGACTCCTTCACCCGATCGGTGTAGGGGCGGGTCGACATCCCCTCGATCGTCTCGAGGGACCGTGATCGATGTGTTCCTGCGATGATCCTCGGCATGCGGTCAGGATACCTCGACACGCCCGTCCGGAACGGAAGAACCGACCATGCACCCTCCCACCGGTCAATCCAAGCCCGTCGTTCCCCGACTTCCTCAGGACCTGCAGCGACGGATGCTGCGAACCCGCGTGGGAAAATCGGTTCCTGCCCTGCTGATCGAGGCCGAGGGCGGTGAGCCGTCGCCGCCCATGGTGGTCTGGCTGCACGGTCGCACGGCCTCCAAGGAACTCGACCCCGGGCGGTACCTGCGACTCATGCGCCGTGGAATCTCGATCTGTGCTCTCGACCTGCCCGGGCACGGCGAACGGCTGGAGCCGTCGCTGCAGTCCCCGGAGCGGGTCCTGGACGTCATCCTGCGGATGGTCGATGAACTGGACGCCGCCGTCTCCGAGTCCGTCGAACGGCTCGGAGCCGATGCATCCCGCCTGGGGATCGGCGGCATGTCCGCGGGCGGCATGGTCATCGCCTCCCGTCTCACCCGACCGCACCCCTACCGCTGCTGCGTACTGGAAGCCACGACCGGATCCTGGCTCGATCAGCGTTCGCGACCGATGTTCTCGTCGCGATCGGTCGACGAACTTCGGAATCTGGATCCGATCAACAATCTGGATTCCTGGCGCCCCATTCCGATTCTTGCCGCACACTGTCGAGCCGACGAGTGGGTCCCCTGGATCGGCCAGGAACGGTTCCTGGACACCGTCGAGGCACTGGCCCCGCATCCGGGCACCGTGGAACGCGTGCTCTACGATCGGACCGGCGCCCCGCACGAGCACGTCGGCTTCGGCTCGCACAGCGCCGACGTCAAGGAACGGGAACTCGAGTTCTTCGCACGCAACCTGCTTGGTGACCTATCCTGATGAACATGAACGAGCAACGGCAGATCGATGGATGGTTTGGGGAGTTCGGCGGCCGGTACGTGCCGGAGACCCTGGTGGCCGCCCTCGACCAGCTGGCCGACGCCTGGGCCGAAGCCCGGAGCGATCCCGACTTCGAGCGGGGATTTCGCGATCTGCTCCGCCACTACGTCGGTCGAGCCACCCCGCTGACGTACGCCCCCCGGCTGACCGAACACGCCGGCGGCGCGTCCATCTGGCTCAAGCGGGAGGATCTGGCCCATACCGGGGCCCACAAGATCAACAACACCATCGGACAGGCGCTGCTCACCCGCCGCATGGGCAAGCAGCGGGTGATCGCCGAGACCGGCGCCGGACAGCACGGCGTGGCCACCGCCACCGCCTGCGCACGCTTCGGACTCGACTGCGAGGTCTACATGGGAGCCGAGGACGTGCGTCGACAGTCGCTGAACGTCTTCCGCATGAAGCTCCTTGGCGCCAAGGTCAACGTGGTCGAGGACGGCTCCAGAACGCTCAAGGATGCGACCAACGCCGCCATGCGCGACTGGATGGAGTCGGTGGACCACACCCACTACATCATCGGCTCCGTCGTCGGCCCCCATCCGTTCCCCTCCCTCGTCCGGAGCTTCCAGTCCGTGATCGGACGCGAGACCAGGGAACAGTGCATGGAGGTGCTCGGCCGGCTCCCGGACCGCATCGTCGCCTGCGTCGGCGGCGGTTCGAACGCCGCGGGCATCTTCACCGAGTTCATCGACGATCCCGAAGTCGCGCTGGTGGGCATCGAGGCGGGCGGACGCGGCGAATCATCCGGCGACCACGCGTCCACGCTCGTCCACGGTGAGCCGGGCGTGCTCCACGGATCACGCAGCATCGTGCTGCAGGATCACGACGGCCAGACGGCGGACGTCCATTCCTGCAGCGCCGGACTGGACTACCCGGGCGTCGGACCGGAGCATGCCCACTGGCACACCAGCGGCCGGGTCGAATACCGCGGGGTGTCGGACGAGCGGGCCATCGAAGCCTTCTGCCTGCTGTCCGAGCTGGAAGGCTGCATCCCGGCCCTCGAGACCGCCCACGCCATCGCCGGTGCCGTCGACGATGCGGCCACCATGGACCCCGATCAGCATCTGGTCATCAATCTGTCCGGACGCGGCGACAAGGACGCGGAAGAGGCCCGGCGTCTGCTCGGCGATCTGGACTGAACAGGTGGCTCAGGTCCGGTCCCGGGCCACGAGATCCGCCGACACCGCGCGGTGATCCGACGGACACTCGTCCGGACGAGGATCGGTCCGCCAGTTGTAGTCCTTGGGAGGTGCCTGCGAATCGTGCACCTCGACGCTTCCGGGAACCAGTTCCCGGTGGGTGGCGCTGTTGACCAGAATGCAGTCGAGGATGCGGTCCGACTCGTGGGTCACCGGACGTTCCACTCGGGGATCCGCTCCGATGTCGATGAAGCCCGCCTCCTTGTAGACGTCCATCGATCGGTCCCACGGCGCGGCGTTGAAGTCGCCGAGGATGACGATATTGCGCCCGGGGGTGCGGGCCTCCACCCGATCGACCAGCTCCACCAGCTTCAATGCCTCGCTTTCGCGACGGTACTTGTGCCGTCCGGACTTGTGGTGCACGACGAACATCGTGAGTTCGTATCCGTCGGGGCCGGCGACATCCACCCGCAGCGGCGTCCGCTGGAACACGATGTCCGCGTCGTCCTCGCCGGGCTCGGCCCATCCCCCGCCCCGCCGGACCACGTCCTGCAGCGGAAGGTTGGGCTCCGCCTCGGCGTTGGCAAGCGGGTAGCGGCTGAGGACCGCATTCTCGACCCCCCGGTAGTAGCCGACGTCGAGGGACACCAGATGGTCGTACCCCATGTCCGCCAGATAGGTGTCGCGGAACCATCGCAGGGCTTCCTCGGACTCGACCTCCTGCAGCGCGAGGACATCGGCATCGACCCGACGGATGACCTCCGCCAACGAACGGCATCGCCCGTCGGGAGTCGCCATCGCGAGATCGTCGTACTCACCCTCGAGCGAGGGATCGTCCTGGTGATCGAAGAGATTGAGCACGTTGTAGCTGGCGATGCGGATGGTGGGTTCGGCGTCGGGCTCGACCGCCCCGGGCTCCGAGGCGACGACTCCCGTGCACAGCATCAGCGACAACAACAGATTGGAGGTGCGAAACATGCCCAGAGTGTAGCCGTCGCGTCCCGCATCGTGGCTCAGGGATCCAGCAGGGCCCGCTGCGAATCGCCTTCGCCATCGGCGAGAGCCCGGGCCTGGAGGATGAGCAGGGCCAACTCCAGCTGCGGATCCAGGCCGCGGTCGATCAGCTCGTCGATGTCGGGCGGAGCCGCGTCTCCCGCCTCGCCGTCACCGGCCTCCTCCGAGGAAGCCGGGGGATCACCGGGCAGGCGGTCGGCTTCCAGCCGCAGCGTGAGAGCCTCCTCGATCTGATCGGCGTTCATCGCCACCTCGAGGTCGGGGACGACACCCCAGTCGCTGCTGTCGAACTCCTTGGCGACCTCCTTGTCCACCAGTCGGCCGGGGCCGCCGGTGAGACCGGAAGGAAGGCGGTAGTACTGGGTTGTGCACTTGAGTTTGGCCTCGGCCTCGCTTCGGACGGGATGCACGGTCTGCACGCTTCCCTTGCCGAAGCTCCGTTCGCCAATGACCAGACCCGCCTCGTGGGCCTGAAGACATCCGGAGACGATCTCGCTGGCACTGGCGGATCCCTGGTTGATCAGCACGACGGTGGGAAGATCTCCCAGCAGGGTCGTATGCCGCTTGGCCGGAAGATCGAACGACTGCGCACCGTTCTTGTCCTCGCCGGACACGATGGAGCCGCCTTCCACGAACAGATCGCTGATCTGGTACGCGCTCGTGAGCAGTCCCCCGGGGTTGTAGCGAAGGTCGAGGATGAGACCGCGGGGAGCCGCCACCGAATGCATCTCCTCGAGGGCCCGGCCGAGATCCATGTAGGTGTCCTCGTTGAACTGCGTCAGCTTGACGTAGGCGATGCCGCTGTCCCGGTCGATGTACCAGTCCCAGACGTCGTCGCCGACCTCGTCGCGTGCTTCGCGACGCCAGCCCTTGACCGAATGCATCTTGATCAGATCACGCTGGATCCGGATGCGGATCGGCTCGTTGGATCCCTCGCGGCTCACGCCCAGCGTGACCCAGGTGAACCGGGGGCCGGTGATGTGGTGCACGGCGTCCTGCACGGTCCAACCCGCGGTCGACTGGCCGTTGACGTCGACGATGATGTCCTCGGGCTGCACACCGGCGGCCTGGGCCGGCTTGCCCTCGAGCGGGTAGACGACCTTGATGTCGCCGACCTCGTTCTCCGAGATCATGATGCCGACGCCGATGAACTTGCCTTCCATCTGGCGATTGAACTGTTCGATGTCGTAGGGCCAGATGATCTGCGTGTAGGGATCGAGTCCGCCCATGGCGCCGTCACCGAACTCGCGCCACAGCACCGTGTCGGGAATGTCCAGCGTGCGGTCGTTGATGCGATCGAGGGCGTCGAAGACGAACGTGGCCACACGACGGGGCGACTGCCCCTCGCTGAAGCGGACCATGGTCTCTCGCTCCAGGGCGTCGAGCTCCTCGTCCCAAGCCTTCATGCGTTCCGCATCGGCCATGTTCGGGAACGTCATGGACATGGCGGGGATGCTGCCGAAGACGTCGAGAGATTCGAATCCCCCTTCGTAGAGCGGCGGCCATCCCTCCGAGGAGATGTGCTCCGCGGCGGACGTGCCGAAGGCGTCGCGGACCATGGCGCGATCGATGGATTCGACCTCGCTGCGCCAGCGTTCCGCCAACTGCGGGTTGAACGGATCGGGGGGGTCCTCGCCCAGCCGCTCGTTCCGCTTCACGTAGAGGTCGTAGAGCCGTTCCCGCGCGTAGCGACGGAGCAGCCCGAGCCGCTTGGTGTTGGCTTCGATCCGGCGGTCGTAGTCGTCCCACGTCCCCCGGTAGCTGGTGTCCTCGTAGAGCGTCCGCAGCCGGAAGAGGATCTCCTGCGCGTAGAGCCAGTCGTGATCCTCGAGCACGGACGGCAGCGTGCCGCGCGCCCGCTCGATGACGTCGTCGACCAGCGGATCCGCGAGGACCAGGTCGTAGTCGTCGGACAGTGTCTGGTACTCGACCGCGCTGCGCAGGGCATCGAGCAGCCGATCCTCGTCGACGGCCTTCTGCATCTCCTGTCTGGTCTCGGCCCGCCGGGCGGCCATGGCCTCCCGTGCATCGGCCTGGTGCTGCATCCACTGCTCGTACCGGTCACGATACGCCGCGACGTCGCGGGCCGAACCCGTCCCGTCCGGACCGGCGCGGAGCAGTTCGTCCACCGTGGACCGATCACCGTCGATCGCCGCATCCCAGACCCGTTCGGACCAGCCCGGAGCGGGTGTCTCCGCTGTGACGACGGAGCCCGTCAGGAGGATGGTGAAGGCGAGGCTGGCGTGCAGAATCTTCATGTGATGTTCCTTGCGTGGTCGGGAGCAGTCCGACGTGGCCGTGGGAGACATGGGCAGGATAGTGCCCACGCCCGGAGGGACTCCGGTCCCCATGAAGGATCGGCCACCCGGGGACGTTCCTTCATCGTTTCGACCGTGATTGCGGGGTTTTCGGTCCGAAACCAACCGCAGGGCCGTTCTCCGATACGGGAAGGGGCCCGAATCGGTTCATCTATACTTCCCCGCAATGCACCATTTCCCCCTGATGCACCTGATTGCCAGCCAACCGGGCGGATCCGCCCCGCTGCCGGCCCACCAGCTGTATCTGCTGGGGGGCATCGTCCTCGGGGCGGCCATGCTGCTGGTGATCCTGCTGGTGATCTCGGCCGCCCGCCGCAGCAGCATGCGTCGACTGCACCGCCCGCCATCGACGCCGGCCCCCCATCCCCTGCACAAGCATGAAGTGGATCCGTGGCGGGAGTCCGCCCGGCGACTGGATCCGGACTCCGACGATTAGGGCGCGAGTCGATCGCGCAGCGAACGCGTGCGGTCGGGTGCAATCCCGGCCAGTTCGGCCCGTTCGATCCAGACGAGAGCTTCCTCGGAACGCCCCGCGTCCAACCACGCTTCGGCCGCGTTGACGGCGATCACACCGGATCTCGGACCTCGCATCCCGTCGCACCGCTCCCACGCCACCGCCGCCTCCTCGGGGCGATCGAGCGCGATCCAGCAGGTGGCGATCTCTTCGGTCACGGCCTCGGTGGCACGCGACGATTCGGGAAGTGCGAGCAGCAGTTCGAGGCCTCGTTCCGGATCACCGCCGAGGCGATGGATCCTGGACTCGATGGTTCGGATGCCGAGATCGTCCGGCAAGGCCGTCCGGGAACGGGCGATCGTGCTTCGGGCCGCGGCCCAGTTGCCCTGCTCCATCTCGATGACCGCCAGTGTGGCCAGCGCGTGCGGCTGTTCGGCGTCGATGCCCAGGACGCGTTCGATGCATTCCCGTGCTTCCGACGGTCGATCGTCGGCCATGAGCAGCTGGGCTTCGTAGAGGGCCGGCCGCGGATCGTCCGGAGCGAGCTCGCCCGCACGGGCGTAGAGTTCGATGGCCAGACCGGTGCGGCCGGCCAGCTGGGCGACCTCTCCAGCGCTCTGGTGGAGTCCGGACGACTTGGGCGCCAGTCGCACCACCCGCTCGTACTGTCGGCTGGCGTCGATCCAGTGGTCACGAGCCGCCTCGGCACGCCCCGCATCACGAAGTGCGATCGCCCGGGCGATGAGCACGCGACCGAGCAGTTCGTGGGCGTCCACGGAATCCGGAGCTGCTTCGACCATCCGGCGGGCAATGGCTTCGGCCTCGTTGAGGTTTCCGCCGACCAGATACTGCTCGGCGGCGTCCAGCGAGATCCGCAACGAATCGGGATCCGGTGCCGCCGCCCGGGGCTCCTGCTCTGCTTCGGTCCCGTCGCAACCCAACGGCACGGCGGCCCCCAGCAGGAGGACCCCGCCGAGCAGCAATGACCAACGCGCCTGTATGATGCCGGACATGGCTTCCTCCGCGACCCAGGATCAACTCCCCAAATCATACTCCCCCTCGGAGTCCGAACCGGCGATCCGATCTCGCTGGGAATCGGCCGGCCTGGGCCACGTCGAACCCGGCGACGGCTCGGCTTTCTCCATTCTCATCCCCCCGCCCAACGTCACCGCGGCCCTGCATCTGGGCCACGCCCTGAACAACACGCTCCAGGACATCCTGATCCGGTACCACCGCCTCCGTGGCGACCGCACCCTCTGGATGCCCGGCACGGACCACGCCGGGATCGCGACCCAGTCGGTGGTCGAGAAGCGGCTCGCCCTGGAGGGCACCCGCCGCGTGGACATGACCCGCGAGGCGTTCGTCGAACGAACCCAGGCCTGGAAGGACGAATACGAAGCCACCATCATCGAGCAGCTGCGGCAGATGGGCGCTTCCTGCGA
>DBGM01000041.1:0-622 GCA_002295885.1 Phycisphaerales bacterium UBA854 | reverse complement strand
TCGACCGCGGCAAGCGGTTGGTCAACTGGGACCCCGTCACCATGACCGCCCTGGCCGACGACGAGGTCGAGATGGAGACCGTGGCGGGACACATGTACGAGCTCAAGTACCCGCTCTCCGACGGGAGCGGACACGTGACGGTGGCGACGACCCGACCCGAGACGATGCTCGGCGACACCGCGGTGGCGATCAATCCCGCCGACCCCCGCGCCGAAGCGCTGCGAGGCAAGTCCATCCGGCTGCCGATCGTGGACCGGGAGATCCCCATCGTCGAGGACGACTACGTGATCATGCCCGGAGTGGGTGATGACCCCAAGGCCGCCTTCGCCACCGGCTTCCTCAAGGTCACGCCGGCCCACGACCCCAACGACTGGGACATCGGCCAGCGTCACGACCTCGACGTCATCAATGTGATGGCCCCCGACGGCACCATCTCGGATCGCCACGGTTGGGACGATGCCAACGAAGCCTCCGCGCCGTTCATCGGACTCAGCCGCGAAGCCGCCCGGGAGGCGATCATCGAGTGGTTCCGTTCCCATGACCTGCTGGAACGCATCCGCGACTACGAGCACGCCGTGGGGCACAGCTATCGCTCGCACGTTCCCATCGAGCCCTACCTCAG
>DBGM01000032.1:51593-90943 GCA_002295885.1 Phycisphaerales bacterium UBA854 | reverse complement strand
CGAGATCGCCTCGATGACCAAGGCGGTCACCGCGACCGCGGTCATGCAGCTGGTGGAGGCCGGCAAGATCGATCTCGACGCACCGGTGTCCGACTACCTCCCCGAGCTCGACGAAATCGGCATCCTGCAGGAGGACCTTTCGCAACGTGAAGCGACCGTCCCCGTGACCATGCGGCATCTCCTGACCCACACCGCCGGCTTCGGGTACTTCTTCAACAGCGATCGGATCAAACGGGACATGGGCATCGATCCCGCCAGCACGGAATGGCCGTCGCCCGAGAGCATTCCCGACGACAAGTACGACTGGGGCTTCGACGGCCTCCAGCCACGACGGATCTTCGAAGCGGGCGAACGATGGCACTACGGCCGCAACCTCGGCATCGCCGGCCGGGTCGTCGAACGCGTCTCCGGCCAGGACCTCGACTCCTACTTCAAGCAGCACATCTTCGTTCCCCTGCGGATGAACCGGACGGGCTACAACCTTACGGACGACGTCCGCGCCGACCTGGTGCAGATGGTCAACCGCGACCCCATGACGGGCCTGCTCATCCCCCTGCCCAGCATGCGGCCGGTGCCCATGGAACGCTTCTACGGCGGCGGCGGCCTGCTCAGCACGCCCCACGACTACCTTCGCTTCCTCACCTGCCTGGTCCGGGGTGGCGAACTCGACGGGACGCGGATCCTCAGCGAATCGTCGGTCGACACCTTCTTCACCAACCAGCTCGTGGACGGGATGTCGATCGAATACGACCCCCACGACCCCATGCGTCGAGGCCCCGACGACGCGGAACGCTGCTTTCTCGACGACAACGACCGGTACAGTTTCGCCTGGGCGGTCGAATCGAACCCGGACGAACGCGGCCGCCGCCCCCAGGGGACCGGCTACTGGGCCGGCATCTTCAACACCTACTACAGCGTGGACCGGGACCGAGGCATCGCAGTGGTGGCCTTCTTCCAACTGCTCCCCTTCAACGACGCCCCGGCCTACGAACTCTACCGACGGTACGAAGACTGCATCTTCGATCAACCCTAGGAGACGACCATGAAACTGTTTCGATTCATCTGGATTGCCTTCTGCATGATCATCGGCGCGATCATCGTCGCGACCGCCGCCGGCAGCTACTTCTCATCGGTCGCCCTCACGGTCGTCGGTGCCATCGTCGGCCTGGGCATCGGATACCTGTTCGGCCGTTTCCTGAAGCTGTCCGACTGGCTGCTCCACCTGGGTTGAGTCCATCCGGCGTCATCCGTGACGTGCATCGTGATTCGATTTATCAACATGCACCAAATGAGGAAGACGTCTCCTGATACGCTCTGCATCGCATGGAAGCCCCGCAGGATCACGACACGGCACACCCGGTGACCGATGAGCCCGCCCCGCTGGTCAAGGTACAGCGCTGGTATCACCTGCGACGGCTGTTCGTCTTCGACTTCGGATGGCACACCAAGGACTTCCGGCTGATCTCAATGACGGAGACGGAGCCCGACGAGTTCGTGTGCACATTCAAGCCGCGATACCGTCTGTATCGCAAACTCCTTCCCCTGCTGCTGGGAAGATCAGAAACCCTACCCTACGACACCATCTTTCGAATGGTTTCGAGATCCCTGTATCCCATCGAACGTTGGCAATGCAGCACGCCAGGGCGAACGTGGGGAATCCTCATGAAGTTCAGCATGGACATCTGCAAGCCGATCGTGATCGACCCGAACGCGAGGCAATCGATCACTATCAAGGCAAGAAACCACCGCTGCACTCGCAACTATGACTCGTGGATCTTTGAGTTCGACCTCGATGATGGATCCGCCACAGGCGTGTCCATGAATGCAATTGTTGATGACCCCAGAAGCAAAGCCTTACAAGAAGAATCGGCGGATGCTTCCGCCAACCCCCAACCATCACCTGCCGATCCATCGGACTATCCGCATCGCTTCAGCCGCAGATGGATTCGTCGCAACAGCATGTTCGAACTGAACCATGGGTGGCAATTGAAGGAATATCGCCCGAAAGTCCTCAGGCAGATCGACGATGACACCTTTGTGATCTCCTTTCGCCCCCGCTACCGCCTCATCCGCATGATCGCACCGCTGCTTCTGAAACGTCCCGAACTGGTGGCGGCGGACTGCGCAATTCGAATGCTCGATCGCTCCATCCTCGCCATACTGCGGGCCTCCGGGCGACTTGACGATAAATGCACCATCTCGATCCTGAGTCTGAAGTTATCCTGCCGGAAGAGGCTCGTCGTCCGCTGGAATCGCCTCATGTTGATGTCGTTGACCGTAAAGGAACAAAAAGACGGCTGCCCAAACCAATGGCGGTGCGACTTCTCGATCGGTGATGAGGGGGATTTTTTCGGAACCGTATTGGTGCAAGCCTTCCACCCGGAGAGCATCGGCTGCAACCCGTTGCAAAGCTACGCCTCGTAGCCCCAGCGATGCACTGTCGCCTGTTCTCGCTCATGGGCAACTTGTCTGTGTTCGACATGGCCCGAATCTAGCCAGTACAGATCATTGCAGATACCCTCTGCTCCATGCCATCCCCCCCGGACCACGATGCAGCACAGCCACGGAACCGTCGAGCGACACCGCTGGTCAAGGCCCAGCGGTGGTACCACCTGCGACGGCTGTTCGTCTTCGACTTCGGATGGCACACCAAGGACTTCCGCCTGATCTCCATGACGGAGACGGAGCCCGGCGACTTCGTGTGCACCTTCAAGCCGCGGTACTTCCTCTACCGGATGCTCCTCCCGATCCTGCTCGGGCGGCCCGAGACGATGCCCCCGCACTGCCTGAACCGGATGATTTCCCGCTGTCTCTACGCGATCATGCGCGATCGCTGCCGCCTGCCGGGCCGCACCTGGGGAATCTCCATGAACTTCGAGATGTCGTTGGCCCGGCCGATCCGCATCGACCCCAATCGACGGATGACGATCCAGATAAGCCTCACGAACCACACTCGGAAGAACAAGTTCGACCGATTCAAGTTCCACTGCCGCACGGATGACGGGCACGCCGAAGCGATGGCCCGGTATGGCCTGCTCGATGAGCCCGGGCACGCGGAGACGCAGGCGAGAGTCGGATCGGATTCGCTCCCGGACATTGCGTCCCCCGATCCCGAACGACGGTACCCCCTGCATTTCACACACGCCTGGATCCGCCGACACAGCATGTTCGAACTCAACCACGGCTGGCAACTCAAGGAGTACCGGCCCAAGTATTTCGAACAGCTCGATCGCAGCCGATACATCATCTCCTTTCGACCCCGATACCGGTTCATTCGAAGACTCGCCCCGCTCTTTCTCCGGCGGCCGGAACGCATGGCCCTCGACTGCTCGATTCGCATGCTCGAGCGATCACTCGCCCCGGTGCTGCAGCTCAGCGGACGGTCCAGCGTATCGGTTGTCCATCGCATCACCCGTGTGGAGATGCGATGCCGCGAACCCATCACCGTCCGGGCCGGTCGGCTGGTCTCCATGCACCTGGAACTGGTCGCATCCGAACCCGGAGAACCGGAGACCGGCTTCCATCTCCTATTTTCACTGGGCGACGGCGCCGCATTCGAGGGTTCCCTGAAGGGGACTGCGGAATGAGCAACCGCCGGCGGAGTCCCACCGTATCCGTGCAGTTCCGACTCCCCTTCGACTAGAATACGGATCCAGTCCGCAACGAGCGGATACGAAGGAGTTCGCAGAGGCATGACCCCCACCCTCGCCGTCACGTTCTGGATCACGTCCATCTACGCCTTCATCGTCATCGGCGTATTCATGGGGGTGGTCACGATCGTCTACATGCTCAAGCAGAGACGATCTCCCCAGTCGTCCGTCGCCTGGCTTCTGGGCATCCTGATCTGTCCCTGGATCTCCGTGCCGCTGTTCATGTTCATGGGCGGCCGAAAATGGCGAAGACTGACCGAACGCAAGGGGTTTCTGACCGTCAAGGAACAGGAGACCGAAGACGTGTCCGACTTCGGCGCCCAGCGGATCGAGCAGCTCATCCGCTCGTTCGGAGCCGCCGGCGCCTCGTCGGGCAATCGGATCGAGCTTCTGGGAACGGGCATCGAGATCTACGAGCAGATGATCAAGGGAATCGAAGAAGCTGAGCGATCGATCTGCATCGAGACCTTCATTTTCGCCCTCGACGAGGTCGGACTGTCGATCATCGATCACCTGACCCGACGAGCCCGCGAGGGCGTCGAGGTCCGACTGCTGATTGATGCCATCGGTGATTCCACCCACCCCAAGAAACTGCGCGCCACGAAGCAGCGAGCGAAGTTCGCCTCGTTGCTCGAGGCCGGCGGCAAGCTGTCCTTCTTCATGCCCATGCTCCACAACCCGCTTCGCGGATCGTGGAACCTGCGCAATCACCGCAAGATCGCGATCTTCGACGACACCGTGGTGATCAGCGGCGGCACGAACATCGCCGACGAGTACATCGGCCCCACCGAGCTGCCATCGAGATGGAAGGACTGCTCGATGCGCATCGAGGGACCCGGCGTCCAGACCTACCTCGACGTGTTCTGCCACGACTGGCGGTTCGCCAGTGGTGAATCCTACGAACCACGCCCCGCCTGCGAACCCCGGGAGGACGGACAGGTCGTGCAGATCGTCCCCTCCGGACCGGACATCGACGGCGATCCGATCCACGACGCGTTCATGTCCATGACCTTCCTGGCCAGAAAGCGGATCTGGATCGTCACCCCGTTCTTCGTACCCGACGAGGCGATGTGCAGCGCACTGGCCTCCGCCGCCCGGCGGGGAACCGACGTCCTGATTCTGGTGCCTCAGGACTCCGGGATGAAGATGGCCGACTGGGCCCGGGAGGCCTACGTCCGTGAATGCCAGGAGGCTGGCGCACGCGTGCTCCGCTACATGCCGGGCATGGTGCATGCCAAGCTGGTGCTGATGGACGACGAACTCGCGGTCATCGGCTCCGCCAACATGGACATGCGCAGCCTGTTCCTCAACTACGAGACGGCGATGATGATCTACTCGGAGCCGGGCATCCGTGACATCGAACGTTGGATCACCGAACTCGCCGCCAAGTGCGAATGCCACGAACTCGAATCAGACAGCCACTACGGCACCGTCAAGGAAGGCATCGCCCGCATGTTCGGGCCGCTTCTCTAGACACTCCGACTGCACTGATTCCCACCCTGGGCACCCCAGAACCGGAAGGAAGACACCCGTGAACGACACCACCGCCCCCACCGCCATGACGCTCGTGGCCCCAACCCGTTTTCTGATCGACTACGCCGCCAT
The DNA here is from genome assembly GCA_002295885.1 of Phycisphaerales bacterium UBA854. Classification (GTDB taxonomy): domain Bacteria; phylum Planctomycetota; class Phycisphaerae; order Phycisphaerales; family SM1A02; genus UBA854. The sequence goes on along the minus strand of DBGM01000032.1, from coordinate 85,688 downwards.
GCTGACCGGCGACATTGATGAAGCCAAGTGGGCCGACCGATGCGGAAGCACGATCAATCACCCCGCCTTCGTCCTCGGACACACCGCCTACTACGCGGGGGTCTGCATGCAGATGCTGGGGAGCGACATCGAACTCCGGGACGAGGACGAAGCCCTCTACAAGCACGGTGTCGAATGCACGGATGACGCGTCGTCGTACCCCGACAAGGCTTCATCCATCGCCGCCTTCAACGAACGGATCACCGCCGCGGCGGACTTCATGGAATCCCTCGACGAGTCGGCCTTCGCCGCCTCCAGCTCCGAAACCTTCTTCGCGGACCGGTTTCCGACCATGGGTGGAGTGGCCTCCTTCATGTTCATCGGCCACATCATGTTCCACCTCGGCCAGATCAGCGCCTGGCGCCGGGTCTCCGGCATGGGCCCGGCCTCCTGAGCGGAATCAGCGTCCCAGCGAATCACTGATGGCACGGATGGTCGCGGGCGTGGTGCCGCAGCATCCACCGACGATGTCGGCTCCCGCCTCGATCCAGTCCTGCACGAGCGCAGCGTAGATGCCCGGCTCGATGGCATCGGTGTTGATCCACCCGACCTCATCGTCCGGATACCCCACGTTGCCGCATGCGGCCACCGGCGTGCCGTCACCCACGAGCGAACGCAGGTGACGCACCTGATCCGCCATGAGGGTGGCGGCGATGCAGTTGATGCCGACGAAACGCGGCGATCCAAGTTCGGAGACGACCTTCGCCAACGGAGTGCCGTCCATCAGCACCCCCGGTTCACCCGGAGCAAGGCAGAAGCTGATCGCCCAGCTTCCCGGTGCACACGCTTCGGCGGCCGCAGCCGCGGCCAGCGACTCGTGGGCCGATGACATCGTCTGCAGCAGCACGAGATCGACTTCGGCACCGACCAGCTGTTCGATCAGCTGCGTGTGCTCGCGGCGGCAGGCATCGGCATCGGGCGCGAGATCCGGCGTGTAGCAGTCCTCCAGCGGCGCGACGCTGCCGAGCACCATGGCCTCCGGATTGATCGCGTCGCGGGCTGCGGTCGCGATTGCGACTGCGTCCCGGGTCAGACCCTCGGCCCGGTCACCGTACCCCTCCTTGCCCAGGGATCGTCGATGCGTCCGGAAGGTGTTGGTCGTGACCGCCTGCGCTCCCGCCTGCAGATAGTCGCGGTGCACGGTCTCGAGTACATCCGGCGCCTCGAGCATCGCCCGCGCCGACCACAACGGCAGGCCGACATCGACTCCACGCCGATCGAGTTCGGTGCCGGTGGCACCGTCGAGCAGGAAGATGCTTGTCGTGTCCGGCTCCATGCCGCGATGGTACCCGTTGCCGGGATGGGGCGAGGCGGATCAGCCCACCGCGGTCGGCAGGGTGATGCCCATCTCGATGAGTTGCCGCTCGGCCTGCGGCGCCCAACCGCGGTTCGCGGCCGGCGACGCCGGGCTCGGGTGCAGGATGGTCCCCACCTCCACCTCCGGCAGCACCGCCTGGACCCGCTTCGTCGCGAATGCACCGACTCCGACCACCCGACCTGGCTCCAGATAGTCGACCAGATCCTTCAACGCGCGGTCGCACGGTGCAAACAACGCGTCACGCTCCTCGACGGGCAGCTTGTCAGGCGTACGGTTGCGCCCTCCCTCCTCGAGGAAGGCGAGTGGACAGTAGTTCCAGATGAAGAACTGCCGGAAGAACTCGTCTGCAGTCGGATACCGCTCCGCGGCCCAGCCCCACAGTCGCCGGCCGCTGACCTCGCTGCGCTGACAGTCGAGCCCGAGGATCGGGCGCTTGGGATGCTCGATGGCGGGCTTGCGAATCTCGGCATCGATGCCGAGGTACTCGCGAACCGCGTTCACCTCTCCGAAGGGAATGCCGGTCTGGGCCATGCCCCACGGACCCGGGTTCATTCCGAGCAGCAGCACATCGATGCCGGGAGACGCCCAGCGATCCAGGTACTGCTCGACCGCCGATGACGCATAATCGAGCGGGTTGTAGACGAAGGCCGTGGGCGGCTCGAATCGCAGTCGATCCACGTCCTTGCAGAGTTGGCGGCTGATCCGGATCGCATCCATGCCCCGACTCTACCGCCCCGTCCTCCGTCCGCATGCTCACCACAGCGAAAATCTCTGCCGATAAAGACCGATCCCACACCGCTCCGAAATCGCGAATCACGGATTTCAGGCCCTGCAGGCTTCTCCTGAATCGTGACGAGCCGATCTTTTGCCTCGATTGCCGGCACCCTTGGGGTAGAATCAGAAGTTCGATGGGAATCAGAAGGCGTCATCCCGTATCCCGCTTCATCGCGCTGCTGACCGCCGCGGTGATGCCCCTGTGCTGCTGCATCGTCAGCACCGCCGCGGGCACTTCCTGCTGCACCTCCGTCGAGATCGTCCAGGCCCCGTCCTGCTGCACCACCTCGTGTTGTCAGGAGGCGGCTCCTGAGGAGCCCGTCAACCAGTCCTGCGACGACTCGCTGTGCTCCTGCTGCCTGAAGGCACCGGCATCCGCAACGAACTGGACACCACCGGTCGACACCATCGGCACCCCGCTGCCCGCATTCGACATCGTGCAGCGAACGGTTCCCGCAAGCGCAGGAGTCCTCCGGGATCGGTGCGGAGGGAACGACCCCCCACCGAGACCGCGCGACCCGGACCGGCTCCGGGGTCATGTCATCCTGCAGGTCTGAATTCCGTCATCGCACCTGACGCACCGGCGTGTCGTACGCGCCGGCGCCTTGTCGTTTCGATCGATCGGAATCAGAACCATGCATGCATCATTCACGGGCAGCGCCCTGCGCACCCGCACACTCCGAACCATCCTCCTCGCCTCGCTGCTGACAGCCCCCGGCTGCGCCAGCCTCGACGCGACCCATGAACTGCAGGCCGCGGCCGACGCATCGCGTCGCGTCGCCGGCAGCATCGGACCGGCCGAGGCCTGGGCCCTCCCGGTCGAAGGCGACAGTCCCGTCTGGGACGGCACCGCCCCGCTCGGCTACAACGACGCCGTGGCGGTCGCCCTGCAGGGCAATCCCACCCTTCGCCGCGCACTCGCCGTCATCGTGGAACGCCGCGCACGGTACGTGCAGGAGGGCCTGCCTCCGAATCCGACCGTCGGATTCGGCATCGGCATCGCCGTCGACGGTCTCTCCGGAGCGCCCATGATGGTCCAGGGACTGCAGATGCTCAGCTGGCTGTGGAAGAACCCGCACCGGGTCGCCGCCGCCGAAGCGGAACTGCGTGGTGCCGTCTACGACGCTGCGTTCGAATGCGTTGGGGCGATGATGCGCACCCGCATCCAGCTGGCCGGAGTTCTGGCCGCCCAGGAACTGCTGGAGTACGACCGGCAGTACGTGGAGATCACCGGAAGGACGATGCAGCTCGTGGAAGCGCAGGTCGAAGCCGGCGAACTTCCCGAACTCGAACTCGACCGGGCACGGCTGGAGCATCAGGAGGCGATCGAGGCGCTGATCGCCAGCGACTACGCGATCGAGACATCGAAACTCGAACTGCTGGCGACGATGGGACGACCGACCGCGTCCACCGACTGGATTGCGGTCGGCGCACTTCCTCCCACCTGGACGATCCCGAGCGACGAGCAGACCCTTCTCGAGCTGGCCGCCGAGGGCAGACTTGATGTCGCATCCGCCCGGGAGACGATCCTCGCCCTGCAGGCCGAACTCGGACTGGCCGAGACCCGGCGCTTTCCCGAAATCGGAGTCCGGGTCGAGTACCGGCGAAACGCCTCGGACCGCGAGTCGATCGTGCCGGGCATGAGCATCACGATCCCGGTGTTCGACAACGGTGACCCGGCCGTCGCCATCCAGTCCGCCCGCATCGATGCCGCGACGCTGACGCTGCTGGAGACGCTCGAATCGGCCCAGCAGGACGTCCTGACCGGACTCACCCGATACCGGGATGCACGGGACCGGACCACAGTCGTCCGCAGAGACCAGCTCAGCAACGCCATCGCCGCGCAGGAGCGCAGCGACGCCGCCTATCGCGAAGGAGTCGTCGATCTCAACACGCTCCTGATGACCCAGCGCCGCCGAATCGCCGTCGAACGGAATCTGGTGACGCTGGAACTGTCGACCATGAAGGCGATGTGCGAACTGCGCCAGGCGGTCGGCGGCAGCTTCGATCCGCAGCTCGATGTCGTCGAGCCCATCGAGATCGAGGCACGGTCCCACGACGTCGAGCAGGAGGATGCATCATGAACATCGATGAACGCATTCCCATGCCCCCCCGCCGCTGGCTGACCCGACTCGGTCTTCCGGTGCTTGTGATCGGTGCGGCCACCGGCCTGCTCCTCGGCACCATGTGGTCCAGCATCGCACCGGCCCGCTCCGTACCGGTCGCCTCCGCGATCGTCCGCGACGTCGACGCGCCGATTGAACCGGTCTCCGATGCCGCCGGAACGGCGGACGCACTCGTCCAGGCGCCGGGCTGGGTCGAACCGGATCCGTTCGGGGTCTACGCCGGCGCCCTCGTCGAAGGCGTCGTCAAGGACGTGCTCGTGCTGGAAGGCGATTCGGTCACCACCGGACAGCCCGTGGCCACGCTCGTGGACGACGAGGCTCGCATCGCCGTGCAGCGGGCGAAGGCCAACGTCCTGCACCTGCAGGCGGAACTGCTGATGACCGAAGCCGAGCGGGATCAGGTGCCGGTCCGCATCACGGCAGCCCGTACCCGAGTCGCGGAACTCGTGGACGAGATCGACCGCAAGGAACCACTCGTCGAGCAGGGTGCGGTCGCCGCCGGGCCGGTCGAGCGACTGAAGATCCGCCTCGAATCCGCAAGGGCGGAAGTGAAGCGGTTGGAGTTCGAGCAGAATCGTCTCGATGCTTCGGTCATGGACCAGCAGGCCCACCTCGCCGTCGGCGAAGCCGAACGCGACGACGCCCTGCTTCGACTCGACCGCATGACCGTCAAGAGCCCGATCGACGGCGTGGTGATTGAACGCCTGATCTCGCCGGGCAGCGTGATCAGGTTCGGAAACGGGGAGCACTCCTCCCACGTGGTCCACATCTACCGACCGGACAAACTGCAGGTCCGCGCCGATGTACCACTCGCCAGCGCCGCGCTGGTCGGAATCGGCCAGCGGGCCGAGGTGGTCGTCGACCTCCTCCCCGATCGAATCTTCCGGGGCGAGATCACCCGCTTCGTGCACCGGGCGGACCTCTCGAAGAACACGGTCGAGGCGAAGGTCCGGATCATCGATCCGTCCCCCCTGCTCAAGCCGGACATGCTGGCCCGGGTCCGGATCCTGCCGGCCACGGATCCCGGTACCGATTCGGATGTGCAGCGGCTTCCGCGCACGTTCGTACCGGCGACTGCGGTCGTGGACGGCACCGTCTGGGTCATCCAGGACGACGACGACGGAACGGGCATCGCCCGTCGCCGGAGCATCCGACTCGGAACCGCCGAACACGACGGCTGGGTCGAACTCGTCGAAGGGGTCCAGGCGGGCGAACTGGTCATTCTGGATTCCGAAGGACTTCGGGACGGTGATCGCGTCACCGGCACGGGAGGTGCCCCATGAACAGCACCTTCATCCGCTGCCGGGGACTGACCCGCATCTACACCCGCGGCACGGAACGCATCACACCGCTCGATGCGCTCGATCTCGACATCGATCGAGGTCGGTTCGTGGCCCTGATGGGCCCGTCGGGGTCGGGCAAGACCACCCTGCTGAACCTGCTGGCGGGCATCGATTCCCCCACCGAAGGCGAACTGCATGTCGGCGACACCGCCGTGCACGCCCTGTCCCGCAGTCGGCTCGCCGCCTGGCGTGCCGATCATGTCGGCTACATCTTCCAGCTGTACAACCTCGTGCCCGTGCTCACGGCCTACGAGAACGTCGAACTCCCGTTGCTGCTGCAGTCCATCTCGCGGTCGGAACGACATCAACGTGTCTGCGCCGCCCTCGAATCGGTCGGCATCGCCGACCGCCACCGGCACTATCCGAGGCAACTCTCGGGCGGACAGGAGCAGCGGGTGGCCATCGCCCGTGCCATCGTCACCGAACCCGATCTGCTGCTGTGCGACGAGCCGACGGGCGATCTGGACCGCGAGACCGCCACCTCGATCATGGAACTGCTCCAGCGGCTCAACCGCGACGAGGGACGCACCATCGTCATGGTGACGCACGATCCCGCGACGACCCGCTGGGCCGACACGCTGCTCCATCTCGAGAAGGGTCGACTGCTCGAGCACGAGGAGGCCCCGGCATGAGCCGACTCCTCCGACTGGTTCCCGTCGTCTTCCGCACCATCCGGCGCAGTCCGATCCGCAGCGGCCTGACGATCACCGGCATCGCCATGGCCATGTACCTCTTCACCGGTGTCGAAGCCATGCGCAGCGGCGTCAACGAGGCGACGGAGGCCGGCGCGGGCGATTCGGTCCTCGTGGTCTATCGCGAGAACCGGTACTGCCCGTTCACCAGCCGCCTCCCCCAGTGGTATGCGGATCGCATCGAGCGCATCGACGGTGTCCGGGCCGCCGTACCGATGCAGGTCCTCGTCTCCAATTGCCGCGCCTCGCTGGATGTGGTGACCTTCCGCGGCGTCCCGGACGATAAGCTCGACGACTCGCTCGACTCGCAGACCGTCATCACGGCCGGTTCGACCGACGACTGGAAGCGGCGCGGCGACGCGGCCGTGGTCGGCAGCGCCCTCGCCGCCCGACGCGGCATCCGCGTGGGCGATCTCTTCAGCGCCGCCGGCATCTCCGTCTACGTGGCCGGCATCCTCGAGAGCGAGGAGATGCAGGAACGGAACTCGGCGTGGGTGCACCTGCCCTTCCTTCAGGAGGCGATGCGCCGTGGGGGCACCGGCGGATTCGTGACCCAGTTCAACGTGCATGTCGACGATCCGACCCGGATGGACGACATCGCCGCCCGGATCGACGACACCTTCCGGCACGACGAGCGTCCGACGTCCACGTCGCCGGAAAAGGCGTTCGTGGGTCGGGCCGCCCGGGACATCGTCGGCATCGCCAACTTTGCCGGCATTCTCGGGTGGGGTGCGCTGGCCGCGGTCTTCGCACTGATCGCCAACGCGATCATGCTCGCCATGCGCGACCGGATCCGGGACCATGCGATCATGCAGACCCTCGGATGGACCAGTCCCCTGATCGGGTGGATGGTGCTCGTCGAGGGTGCGTTGCTGGGGCTCTTCGGAGGTGTCCTCGGCGCGTTCGGCGCGTGGCTGACCATCCAGTACGGCCGCTTCGCGATGACGATGGAAGGCACCAGCATCGAGATCTCGACGAGCGTGTGGACTGCGGTCATCGGCACGGGCCTGGCCCTCGGCCTGGGCATCCTCGCCGGTGTCGCACCGGCGGTGCGTCTGTCCCGCCGCAGCATCGCCTCGAGCTTCGGAGCCGTCTGACCATGCGCATTCTTCCCTTCGAATACGCCGTGCGGAATCTGGGACGCAGTCCCGGCCGTCTCGTGCTGACCGTCGGCGGAAGCATGCTCGTGGTCCTTCTGGTGCTCACCGCGTCGGGATTCATCAACGGCATGCAGGCCGCATTCGCCACCAGCGGCCGGGCCGCCAATGTCATCCTCATGGGAAGCGGATCGGAGGAGAGCATCGAACGGAGCGAAGTGCCCATGCGCACCGCAGGCATCGTCGCCGCGAGCGTGAGCGGCATCGCCAATCGCGCCGGTGTGGATGGCGTGTCGCCCGAAGCCCACGTGATGATTCCGGTCGATGGACCCGGAAGACAGGGCTCTCTCACCGTGATTCGAGGTGTCGAGCCGGCTGCATTCATGGTCCACGACGAGGTCCGGGTGACCGCCGGAAGACCGCCGCGCTCCGGCGGGAACGAACTGCTGGCGGGCTCGCTGATCGCACGCGGGATGGGCTTCGATCCCCCCGAATCGGCGATCGGCACCGTGCTCGGCATCGATGACGAGGACTACGAGATCGTCGGGATCCTCGAGGCCGGAGGCGGTGTCGCGGAAGGCGAACTCTGGACCGCCCTGACGGATCTGATGGCGACCAGCCAACGCGACACGATCTCCTGCGTCGTCGTCTCCCGGGATGAAGCAACCTTCGAGGACCTCGAAGCGTTCGCCACCATGCGACTGGATCTCGAACTCATTGCAATGTCGGAGCGGGACTACTACTCGAAACTTGCGGCCTTCTTCCGCCCCATCGCCGTCATGGTGCTGGTCACCGCGACGCTGATCGCGATCGGCGCCGTGCTGGGAGGGCTCAACACGACCTACGCCGCGTTCGCGAGCCGGGTCCGCGAGATCGGCACGCTGCAGACTCTGGGCTACTCGCGTTCGGCGATCGCCCTGAGCCTCGTCCAGGAATCGCTGCTCGCCGCTGCGATCGGAACGCTTGCGGCATGCGGCCTGGCCCTGTGGGTGTTCGATGAACTCGTCGTGCAGTCATCGATGGGTGCATTCGGACTGCGCATCGACGCCACCGTCATGGCCTGGGGGCTCTTCGCCGGACTCGTACTCGGCATCATCGGATCGCTGCTGCCCGCGTGGCGCTGCCTGAGACTCCCAATTGCCGAATCACTCAAGGCCGGTGAGTGATTCATCGTTAGACTGAACAAGGAGATTGATCATGCTTCGACTGACCACCACCATCGTGCTCTCCGCCACCCTGCTCGGCTGCGACGGCAAGACCACCGAGCAGAATGCGCCTTCGACCGAATCGACGACCACGCAGGCACCCACCGGCATCCCGGCGGAGACCTACCTGACGGAGCGCCCCGCGGACGTGCTTGATCTGGTGGAGATCAAGAAGAACGCCAAGGCCGGCGATGCCGTCGTCTTCCTGGCCCGCGTCGGCGGTCGCGTCAAGCCGTTCGCCGAGAAGCAGGCGATCTTCGTGGCGGCGGATCCCTCGCTGAAATCCTGCGAACTGATGAGCACCGAGGACTACTGCACCATGCCGTGGGACTACTGCTGTACAAGCCGGGAGGACCTGAGGATGGGAACCGCGACGATCCGGATTCTCGGCGCCGACGGACGTCCGGTCGCGACCTCCGCGCAGGGGGCGGGTGGCCTGGAGCCCCTGAAGTTCATCGTGGTCGAAGGCACCGTCAGTGATCGGAACGACGAGGGACTCTTCGTGGTGGATGCCGATCGCATCTGGGTCGGCGGCAAGCCGACCTACGAGGAACCTCGCAAGGGAAGCATCTGATCAGCAACCCAGACAGCGAATCACCTCGAAGATGGCGCGCTCCTGATCCGGTTCGCTCTTGGCGTGATCGATCAGACAGCGGATGGCCTTGCCGGTGTCCGGAATCGCGTACTTGGAGGCCATCGCCTCGAGGTACTCGATCTGATAGGACTTGAGTTCGATTTCGATCGTGTGTCGGTCCTGCGGCATCGTGTGGTTCTCCTTGCCCGGTACGGTTCCACTGTACACCAGTCGAGATCCACGTAGGATGCGGTCATGCTGACGATCACGCTTCTCACCGGCCTCCTCTTCACCATGCAACCGGATGCCTCCCCGCCGATCGAATCCGATCCGCGGTGGCTCGTGTTCGAAGGCGATTCCGACACGGCCCCGGGGAACGGCCGACGCATCGTCCTCGTCGCCGGCGACGAGGAATACCGGTCCGAGGAGGGACTTCCCATGCTCGGGCGGCTGCTGTCCGGCCACGGCTACGAAGCCGTCGTCCTGTTCAGCCAGGATCCCGAGACCGGCGAGATCGATCCCGAGAATCTGTCGAACATTCCCGGACTCCACCTGATCGACGACGCCGAGGTGCTGGTCCTGCAGCTCCGGTTCCGCGAACTGCCCGACTCGGACATGAAGCACATCGTGGACCACGTCGAGGCCGGCAAACCGGTGGTCGGCATCCGGACCTCCACCCACGCCTTCTTCCACCGCGAGAATCCGGACGGTCCGTACGGGCACTGGTCCTGGAACGCCGGCGAAAGCGGCGGCGGCTTCGGCAAGGACATCCTCGGCGAGACCTGGGTGAACCACCACGGACGCCACGGGGTCGAGGCGACACGTGGGCTTCCGCATCTCGGCAACGAAGCACACCCTGTCCTTCGTGGTGTCACCGACGTCTTCGGTCCGACCGACGTCTACGGCATCCGCGGCCTGCCCGATGACAGCACGATCCTGCTCGACGGCTCCGTGCTGACCGGCATGAACCCGGACGATCCGCCCGTGGCCGGGCCGAAGAACGACCCCATGCACCCCGTGGCCTGGGTCCGCGAACGAACGATGCCCGACGGCGGAACCCAGCGGATCATGGTCACCACCATGGGCACGGCGGAGGACTTCTCCAGCCACGACCTGCGCAGACTGATGCTCAACGGCATCACGTGGTGCACCGGACAGGACGACGCCATACCGAGCGATGGACTGGATGCACCCTTGACGGGCGGCTGGGATCCGACCCCATTCGGATTCGGTACCCACCGCCGGGGCTACACACCGGAGTCGTACCGCCACGGATCGCCCTGGGTCGCCGAAGCTGCCGCGAAGATGGTCGACGAACGCAACGCCCTGCTCACCCGGGCGATCGCCGAGGGTGATGCCGACGCCGTGGCGGCGATGTACACCGAGCACACGATCGTCCTGCCCCCGGTTCCGCCGGGAGAAGGCTCCACCTGGCTCGGCCGTGAGGTGGTCCGCTCGAACTGGCAGTCGAACTTCGATGCCGGTGGCCTGCGTTGGGTCGACCTTCGAACCGAGGACGTGCACGTCGTCACCGACGGCCTCGTGCAAGAGACGGGTCGGTACCGGGTCGGCATGACTCCCGGCGCAGTGGCCGATACCGGCACCTACGCCGTGACCTGGAAGCGGGTCGACGGTGAGTGGCTCATCGATCGCAACGTGATCATCAGCGCCCGGCCGTGACCGGTTCGGTCACGTGGCGAAGAGCTGCGTCATATCCTGAAACGCCTTGAACTCGAGCGCATTGCCGGACGGATCAAGCAGGAACATCGTGGCCTGCTCTCCGGGTTCGCCCTCGAACCGGACGTAGGGATCGATCACGAACTCCACCCCGGCGGCACGGAGTCGATCCGCGAGTGCATGCCATCGGTCCCAGGGCAGGACAACCCCGAAATGCGGCACCGGCACATCGTGGCCGTCGACGGCATTGCTGTCGACACCCGATTCGGACTCGCCTTCGTCGACCATGTGGGCCACGACCTGGTGTCCGAAGAAGTCGTAGTCGATCCACCGATCGCTGCTACGCCCCTCCGGACAGCCCAGCAGGCCGCCGTAGAAGGCCCGCGCAGCGTCGAGATCGTGCACCGGAAAGGCCAGATGGAACGGGGAAAGTGGAGAAGATTCGGGTGCATCCATGACGACACTGTATCCTCCCTGTCCCGTGAACAGCACTTCGCAATCCGATCGACGCACCACCGGCGTCCTGCTGGCCCTGGGAGCCTTCGGCTGGTGGGGTGCCATCACGCCGGTCTACTACCACGCGCTGAAGACGGTGAACGTCTTCGAACTGATCGCCTGGCGCATCGTCGCCGGCCTTCCCCTGCTGCTGCTGCTCCTCTGGGCGACGCGGCGGATGGGCGCACTACGCCGCGTCCTGTCGCACCCCCGGACCCTCGTGATGCTGGTGACCTCCGCCCTGCTCATCGGCGTGAACTGGTTCGTCTTCATCTGGGCGGTGGACACGGACCGGCTCGCCGAAGTGAGTCTGGGCTACTACATCAACCCCCTCGTCTCGGTAGCCCTCGGCATGCTGGTGCTCGGGGAACGGATGCGTCCCGCCCAATGGATCGCCGTCGCCGTCGCGATGGCCGGGGTGGCGGTCTCCGCGATCGGCATCGACGGGATGCCCTGGATCTCGCTCTCGCTGGCGGGCTCCTTCGCGTTCTACGGACTGGTGCGCAAGCAGGTCGACGCCGACGCGGCCACCGGACTCACCGTGGAGATGCTGCTCTTCCTGCCGTTGATGCTCGTGATCCTTGGCATGGTGCACACGAGCGACGGTACGTCGTTCGCACGCGGCCCGTGGTGGCTGACGCTCATGCTCCTGCTCGGCGGACCGGTCACGATCGTCCCCCTGCTGCTGTTCACCGGCGGAGCCCGCCGCCTTCGCCTGGCCACGATCGGCCTGCTGCAGTACATCGCCCCCACCGGTCAACTGCTGCTCGCCGTCTTCGCCTACGGCGAGGAATTCGATACCGGACGGCTGACCGCCTTCATCCTGATCTGGATCGCGGTCCTGACCTATTCGGCGGATTCATTCCTGGCCAGCCGATCTCCGGCCCCGGACGGCTGACCGACCCTGCGGACGGATCCGGAAGCTAGGATGCACGGCATGTCCGCGGCCTTGCACCGGGAAACGCCATGACCCAGGAAGAACTGATCGCCTACTTCGCCTTCATCGTCTCGGTGTTCGCCCTCATGAACCCGCTGGCGGCGGTCCCGGTCTACCTGGGCCTGACGTCGGATCTGGATTCGGAGGTGCGACGCCGCATTCCGTTCAAGACCGCCTCGTCCGCGTTCCTGATCATGGTGATCGCATTCATCGCCGGCGAGACGATCCTGAACATGTTCTCGGTGAGCATTCCCGCACTGCGGATCGCCGGAGGCATCGTGATCCTGTCGATGGGCTGGTCGATGCTCCAGGCCCGGACCAGCCGGGCGAAGCAGACCGCCGAGGAGGCCGAGGAGGCGACGCACCGTCAATCGATCGCGGTGATTCCGATGGCCATCCCCATGACCGCCGGCCCGGGGGCCATCAGCCTCATGGTCGTGGCCGCATCCTATCCCAACCCGATCGAGGGCAAGATCGCGATCATCGTCGCCGTGCTGTTCGTGTGCGTGCTGCTGTGGCTGTTTCTGAAGTCCGCCACCCGGATCTCGCAACTGATCGGACAGACCGGCATGAACATCGTCACCCGCATCATGGGACTCCTGATGCTCGGGGTCGGCGTCGAGTTCATGGGCAAGGGGATCGGAGAGATGTTCCCGGCCCTCCTTGCGGGCACGCAGGCCGCGGGCTGACGAAACAGTCCCCGTGCGGGCACGGGGACTGTGTTCAAGAACCTTCGGCTCGTCGTGACGATCAGTTGGCGTTCGCCATCCGCTCGCAGTTGACGGCGATGGAACGAAGACATACAAGCACCTGACCGGCAGCGGCCACTCCCATGCCGGCAAACAGCAGCCATGCGGACTCGATCGCGACCAGCAGTTCGAAGTCGCCGTCCTCGCCGGAGAATTCGGCGATGAGGTCCATCACCAGCACGACCGCCCCAATGATGATGACGGCGAAGCCGAGTCCGGTGAGAATCTGCGAATAGAGGGACATGACCTGGGTCTTGTTCTGAATGTCGTTCACGTCGGACATACGATGCTCCTGATTAGAATGATGATTCATCGCAGCACCTGCGATCACCGGCTAGTCTAAAGCCATATCGATCCACGGAGCGAACCATTGGGTGTCATCCTCGTCATATTCCTCGTCGTACTCGCCAGCGGATTCCTGGGGCTGCTTGCCGTGTCCCTGGGCTCGTCACCACTCGCGCCCGCGGCACGAATCCTGCTGGCGATTACCTGCGGCGGGCTTGCCCTGTTCTGCGTGTACGGATTCATCGCCTCCTTCGAACCGACCGAGTATGCCCACTGGTTCAAGGCCGGATACGCGACCGGATTCCTGGTGCTGATCACGCTTGCGGCGTGGGCCCTGCTCACCAGGTCGTCCCCCGCGGAGGACTGAGCCTGCATCCCGAAGGTGGTACTCTGTTGAACAGAGGGCTGGTCGCCGGCCACCCCGTTGAATTCATCCGCATCGCACGAGGCACCGATGAGCAGGACAATCAGCGATCAGGTACTTGACACACTGAAGGCCGTCGGCGTGGATCGCATCTACGGCATTCCGGGGGACACCATCGACACCCTGATGGAGAGTCTCCGCAAGGACGACGACGTCGAGTTCGTGGTCTGCCGCCACGAGGAGAACGCCGCCTTCATGGCCTCGGGGCAGGCCCGAATAACCGGCAGGCTTGCCGTCGCCTGCGCCTGCCAGGGCCCGGGAGCGAACAACCTGCTGAACGGTCTCGCCGACGCCGCGGGCGACCGTGTCCCGGTGCTTGCGATCACCGGACAGGTCGACAGCGACCGAATCGGCTCGGGCATGCCGCAGGAATCAAGCCAGTTGAAGCTCTTCGATGACATCGCCCTCTTCAACGCCGAGGCCCGCACCCCCGAGAATCTGATGGAGATGCTCCACATCGCCATCAACGCCGCCCTCACCTACCGGGGCGTCGCCCACATCTCGATCCCCTCCGACGTGATGCTGCAGAAGGAGGTGCCGTTCCCATTGCCGGTTGCGGTGACGGATCACGACGCGGTGATCATTCCCGGCGACGCCGCCCTCGACGAGGCGGCCAGGGCCATCGACGCCGCCAAGCGTCCGATGATCCTCTACGGCGAGGGTTCCCGAGGCGCCGCCGCCGAAGTCATCGCGTTGTCCGAGAAGTTGCAGGCTCCCCTGATCCACACCACACGATCCAAGGACATCATCGACAATCACCATCCGAACGTCCTGGGCGGCATCGGGATCATGGGCGCGCACCCATCCAACCACGCCCTGCACGAGGGCGACCTGCTGATCGTGGTCGGCTGCAACTTCGCCTGGCGGCAGTTCTATCCGCAGGGCGTTCCGATCGTGAAGATCGACTGCAATCCCGTCCATCTCGCCACGCACATTCCCGTCACCCACCCCATCCTCGGGGACGCGAAAGCCTCCGTCGAAGGGCTGGCGTCCCGCGTCGCGGCCCGCGAAGACGATTCGTTCCTCGTGAAATCGAGGAAACCGCTGGTCAAGATGATCGATGAGTTCACCTTCAAGGCGAAGAAGACGAAGCCCGGCAAGCCGCTGCACCCGGCCGCGGTCGTCGACGCCATCAGCACCAACCTCGACGACGACGCCATCGTGTGCGGCGACTCGGGCTCGACCACGATCTGGTTCAACAACATCGCCCGTCTCAACGGACGCCAGCGGTTCCTCTGGAGTGCCAATCTCGCAACGCTCGGCGGTGGCATGCCGCAGGCCATCGGCGCCTCGTTCGCCGCGCCCGACCGGCAGGTCGTGATGATCGCCGGCGACGGCGGGTTCCAGATGTCCATCCAGGATCTCGTGACCGCCGCGATGTACGAACGGCCCATCAAGTGCTTCGTTCTCAACAACGGCTGCTACCGCTTCATCGAATTCGAGGAGGCCAGCCACGACGGAAACGTCGCCGCGGGGACGAAGTTCCTGAATCCCGATTACGCGGCGCTGGCCGAGGCCTGCTTCTGCAAGGGAATTTCAGTCGGCGAATACGACGACCTGATGTCGGCTGTCGAGGAGGCGCTGGCCCACGACGGACCGGTGGTTGTCGACTGCAACGTCGATCCGAACGCCCTGCTGATCCCCCCCGCCGTCACCCCCGGGATGGCGGCCAACTACATGAAGAGCGAGATCAAGAGCTGGTTCACTCCGCCGTCGGACGATGCCAGACGGCTCAGGGAACTCGCGGCCAAACACCAGAAGGACTGACCGCCGACTCAACCGGGGTCGCGTTCATCGATGAGTTCGATCATCAGAAGGCAGTGATCGTCCGAGATCATGAGATCGCTGTCGTGCCGATGGTCCTCGAGCCGCATGCGGAGGTAGGCGGCGAGGCAGACGGGATCCGCACCGGACTGCTGGGCCTTCGCCAGTTCACCCCGAAGAACATCCCGCACGAGCTCTGCCTCGGACTGCGACATGATGTCGCCTTCCGCGATCCGATCGATGGCGTCGAGAAGATCGAACACCTTCATGTCCACATCGGTTTCGATGCTGATCGCATGATCGAACTTCCATTCGGCACTGCGATGGTGACGGATCTTGAAGACGACCGCGAACACCAGACCGAAGAAGAAAACGGGGACGACGAAGAGCACTCCCAGCAGTTCAAGGAATTCCTGCAGCGAAGCCGGTGGACGAGTCAGCTCACCTTCGGCACCCAGCACGACCAGCAGAACGACGAAGCCGAGCGCGTAGCCCACCAGGATGCTCTTGAGAAATGAACCGTTCTGGCGTTCCGCCCGTCGGACCAGGGTGTCGGCCTGCAGTCGATCCATCACGCCACGACCCTCACACGTTGAACAGGAAATGCACGACGTCTCCGTCCTGCATGACGTAGTCCTTGCCCTCGCTGCGCAGCTTGCCCGCCTCGCGGATGGCCTTCTCGCTCTTGTATTGTTCAAGTTCGCCGACGAGATAGCATTCGGCTCGGATGAATCCCCGTTCGAAGTCCGTGTGGATCACCCCCGCGGCCTGCGGTGCCGTCGATCCCTTCCGGATCGTCCAGGCCCGGATCTCCTTCTCCCCCGCCGTGAAGTAGCTCTGCAGTCCCAGCAGGTCGTAGGCCCCCCGGGCCACCACCGCCAGCGCCGGCTCGGCCATCCCCAGCGACTCCAGCATCTCGTCGCGATCGGCATCCTCCAGTTCGGCCAGTTCGGATTCGATGCGGGCGCAGACGACGACCAGCCGGCCACCGTGACGATCGACCCATTCCGAAACCGCGGCGACGTGGGCTCCAGCCCCCTGCAGATCATCCTCGTCCACGTTGCACACGTAGAGCACATCCTTGGCGGTGATGAAACCGAATCCACGAATCATGGCCTGCTCATCGGAAGACCACTCCCCGCTGCGCAGCGGACGCTCCTCGTCGAGGATGGCCTTGCACCGGGTGAGCAGTGCGAGCCGCGCCTTAGCCTCGGCATCTCCCGATCGGGCCACGCGCTCGGACTTCTTGATCGACGTGTCCACCTGCTGCATATCGCTGAGCAGCAGCTCGAGCTCGATCACCTCGATGTCGCGGGTCGGGTCGATCGAACCGTCTACATGGGTGATGTCGTCGTCCTCGAAGCAGCGGACAACGTGGAGGATCGCATCGACCTCACGGATGTTGGCGAGAAACTTGTTGCCAAGCCCCTCGCCCTGCGACGCCCCGGCGACCAGGCCGGCGATGTCGACCAGACGCAACGACGCCGGGATGGTCTTCTGCGTCGTGATGTGCTCGCCGATGGCCTGCAGCCTCGGATCGGGGATGGAGACCACCCCGACGTTGGGATCGATCGTACAGAACGGATAGTTCTGGGCCTCGATGCCCGCTGCGGTCAACGCATTGAAGAGTGTGCTCTTTCCGACATTCGGAAGACCGACGATTCCGCATTCCATCAATTTGATCCTCGCAGGGCACGTACCACGGCACACAGCGACGCCGCATGCCCGGTCCGGGCGTTGCGGGTCGCAGAAACGATTTCAACGGATTCGAATCCGTGGGAACGGAGCGAATCGACAAGCTGCGACTCCTCCATCGCGCCGCCGATGCAGCGGAACCAGTCGTCGATGCTGTCGCGAACCGCCTCGTCGATCGCCTCCCGCAGCACGATCTCCGCGAAGACGAGTCGACCGCCCGGCTTGAGGACCCGGGCGATCTCCTTCATGACCGCATCGGCATCGGGCGACAGGTTGAAGATGCCGTTGGCGGTGACCACGTCGAGTCGATCGTCGGGCAGCGGAACGGTCTCGGCCCGGGTGCAGAAGACCTCGGTCTCCGGAAATCCCGCTTCCGCAAGATGCTCCCGGGCCACCACGGCCATCTCCCGCGAGCCGTCGAGACCGGCCAGCCGATGGGGCGATCCGAAGCGACGCGCGTAGCAGCACAGGTCCAGCCCCGCTCCGCAACCGAGATCGAGCAGCCGCTCGCCCTCTTCCAGTTCGACCGCCGCCTGGGGGTTGCCGGCCCCGGTGAACCGGGCGGCGCAGGACGGGGACAGTGCATCGAGTGTCTCGGGGTCGTAGCCGACCGCCTCGGCGAACTCCCGGCCCACGGGAAATCCGTGCCCCTCGTCGGGGGACGCGGCCACGGCCCCGTAGCGGCTGAAGACCGCGTCGCGGATCTCCTCAGACGTCATCGAAGCCAGGGTTCGTCGCGGGGCGTCCACGCTCAGTTGGAGGGCTGCGGAGTCGTCCGCAGGTAGGGCTTGATCTCGGTGTAGCCGGCCGGGAACAGCTCGTCGGCCTCGTCGTTGCTCACCGCCGGAACGATGATGCAGTCGTCGCCCTGCTTCCAGTTGGCCGGAGTGGCGAGCTTGTGCTGATCGGTCAACTGCAGCGAATCGATCACCCGCAGGAGCTCGTCGAAGTTCCGCCCCGTGCTGGCCGGGTAGGTCAGGGTGAGACGCACCTTCTGGTTGCCGTCGATGATGAACACACTGCGTACGGTGAAGGTGTCGTCGGCATCGGGATGAATCATGCCGTAGAGGTTGGAGACGGTGCGGTCGGCGTCGGCCAGCAGCGGGAAGTTCAGAGCCACGCCCTGGGTCTCCTCGATGTCCTTGGCCCAGCTGTGGTGGTCGTCGACGGGATCGACGCTCAGGCCCATGCACTTGACGTTGCGACGATCGAACTCGTCCTTGAGCCGGGCCACGGTGCCCAGCTCGGTCGTGCAGACCGGCGTGTAGTCCTTGGGGTGCGAGAACAGGATGACCCAGCTGTCCCCCGCCCACTGGTGGAAGCTGATGGGGCCATCGGTGGAATCCTGAGTGAAGTCGGGAGCTGTGGAACCGAGTGTGATGGTCATGGGAATCTCCGTATGGTGCTGGTGTCTGCTGACTTGTTCGGGTGGATCATTCTACCGCTTCGGCGACGACCCATCGCCGTCCCGCCCGCGACGGTCGTTCAGCTCCCGCTGGTGGTGCAGCATCAGAGCCCGGCGTTCCTCGGCGTACATCGCCTCACGGAGTTCGAAGCCCTCCCGGATCTTCCGGTACTGCTTTTCGGCCTCCCGCTTGGCCTCCCGGGTGCCGAGCCCCAGCGTGGGATGCTCCAGCAACTGCTCCATCTCCATCGCCATCACCACCGCCACGAATTCGGCGTCGACCAGCGGCTCGCCCGCCGCCTGGGCGACGCGGTCGAGTCCCTCCAGCTCGGAGACGATCCGGTGCACCTCCGTGGGAACGTCCTCCTCGTCCGCGAACAGCAGCAGGCTGTCACGGGTGGCCTGGCGGCGTTCGTCGATCGAGTCCTCGAGGGCTTCCGCAGCCTTGTGCATGGCCAGCGCATGCTCGTCGGCAGCGGGGCCCGCGGGAGGAACAAACTGGCCGGGCCGAACGGTCGCCCCCCGCTGGATCATCGAGCAGTACCAGCCGGAGATGCGGTGGGCATCGCGCAGACGCCGCATCGCGGTCGGAACGGGCGTCTCGGAACCGTGGACGGCGGCATTGCCGTCACGACGAATCGCGTGCATGCCGTCGGCCTGCTTCTTTGGGAGCATGCCGTACTGCTCGAGCGAGCGAAGGATCGAGATGAGATCCATCTCTCCCAGCCGGGGTGCCTGCAGCTCGACGAGACGGCGGGCCATCATCTCCACCATCAGTCGCAGCTTGAACAGGCAGGAGTCGGGATCGGTGTGGACGTACTGTTCCGCCTGGCCTCCGAGATGCGAGATCCGGTGGTCGTACTGCTCGACGAACTCGAAGTTGCTCCGATGCTCTTGGCTCATGACCCCTCCTCCCGATCGACCGGCGGCATGGAAGGATTGAACATCGAGGCGATCACGCGGGCGGACGCGCAGCACCGCTGGAAGTCCTCGTCGCTCATCTCGCAGGCCGAAGCCAGCATGGAGGCCCACCGGACCTCCAACGGCTCCATGTGGCCGTCCGCGAAGGCGATCATCATGACCCCGGTCATGATCTTCTCCGCCGCATCGGCGGGCAGGACGTGCACCGCGGCCAGACAGTCCACCAGCGTCTGATTCTTCATCCGCTCGGGGGACTTGGCGTGGCGGCAATCATCCTCGGACAGCCCCAGGATGGCCTGGGCGTACAGTCCCGCCGACGCCTCCTTGACGGCGGGAACCGTTCCGTCCGCCACCGCCATGGCCCGGGCCGCGACGAACCACGTTCGCGCGAGGTCGGCCTGATCGTCGTGTTTCAGGGTCTCCTGCATCATCCGGTTCCCGGCACTCAGTCCGACCCTCCGTCCCGCTCGGCGATGTGCGCGTCGAGGTAGATCAGCCAGAGCAGGTCGTCGTCGGTGCCCGGCTCGCCATCGGAGCCGATGCTGCGGACACGACAGAACTCGGTGGTCGCCGGATCATCCTCCATGCCCGCGGTGCCGGACAGTTCGATCGTCACCGGCTGCCCCCACGGATCCCGTACCCCCGCGATGCGTTCGTGGGTCAGCAGTTCCTTCGCGTACGCCGACGGGGGCCGATCCCCCTCCTGCTCGGCCAGCTGCCACCAGACCGCCGGCAGGACACGGGCGATCGAGACCGCGACTCCGCCCGACTCGGTGCGTGCATCCTCCTTGAGCTGCCGCTGCATCGGATTGCGGCGCGACGAGGAGTCGGTGACGCGGAACCGGCGATCCTCGACCTCCTGCGGGTAGAGGTTGTTCGAGGCATCCGCATCCGCGATCCGGCGGTGGGGATCGACCTCGACCTGGACGATGGGCTGCTCGGTCACCAGCATCTTGCTGACCCGGGGTGCGTTCTGCGACCAGATCTCGGCCGGCAGCATGACGTCCTCCGTCGTGCCGTCCTCGAAGGTGAGACGCAGCGGAATCGGCATCGGCAGTCCCCCGACGTTCTCGAATGTGATCACGTTGAACGTCCAGGGCAGCTCGAGCAGCTCCGTCTCGTCCTCATCCAGCCCCTCGAGAAAGGATTCGTAGGCCCGCCGGTCGGCCGGTGTGACCGCCAGTTCGTCGAACTCGTTGTAGAAGTCCAGCAGCTCGGGATACCGATCGGTGCGACGCTCCATGCCTTCGTTGCGCAGTTCGGAGATGCTGGGCGGCTCCTCGTCGCGTTCCTGCCGGTCGACGGCGCGGTCGACGTCGGGGTTCATGGTCCGCGGCGTGAATCGCTCCAGCCGCACCACGGCGATGTCGCAGTGATCCGTCGAGTAGAACCATCCGCGCCAAAACCAGTCCAGATCGATCGCACTGGCGTCCTCGAGCGTACGGAAGAGATCCGCCGGCTCGGGACGTCGGAACGCCCATCGCCGCGCGTAGGTGCGGAAGGCGTGATCGAACAGCTCCCGACCCATGACGGTCTCGCGCAGGACGTTCATCGCGGTCGCGGGCTTGCCGTAGGCATTGTTTCCGAACTGGAGGATCGATTCGCTGTTGGTCATGATCGGAACCTGGCGTTCGGACATCATGTAGTTCGTCATCCGGTCCGGTTCACCGCGGCGCGAGGGATAGTCCTCCTCCCATTCCGCTTCGGTCACGAACTGACAGTAGGTGTTCAACCCCTCGTCCATCCACGTCCATTGACGCTCGTCGGAGTTGATGATCATCGGGAACCAGTTGTGACCCACCTCGTGGATGATGACCGAGATGAGCCCGTACTTGGTGCGCTCCGTGTAGGTGTCGTCCGCTTCGGGCCGGGGACCGTTGAAGCAGATCATCGGATATTCCATGCCCCCCACCGGTCCGTTGACGGAGATCGCCACCGGGTACGGATAGGGAACGGTGAGACGCGAGTACGTATCGATGGTTTGGGCCACCGCCTGCGTCGAGTACCGGGACCAGAGCGGCTCCCCCTCCTCGGGAAAGAAGGACATCGCCATCGTGACCTCGTCCGTGCCGGGCACCGGTACGCCCCAGGCGTCCCAGGCGAACTTGGGCGAAGCCGCCCACGCGAAGTCGCGCACGTTCTCCGCCTTGAAGGTCCAGGTGCGCGTGCCGGTGGCCGCACGCCTCTCGTTGGCGAGCGCCTCCTCGGGCGTGATCACCAGCACCGGCCGCTCCGCGGTGCGTGCCTCGCGCAGACGGGCCAGCTGCTCGCGGGTCAGTACGCTGCCGGGCGACTGGAGCTCGCCCGTCGCAGCGACGACGAAGGTGTCCGGCACGGTGATCGAGACGGTGTAGTCGCCGAACTCGAGGGTGAACTCGCCGCGGCCCAGAAACTGCTTGTTCTGCCAGCCGGCGTAGTCCGTGTAGGCGCACATCCGTGGAAACCACCGGGCAAGTTCGTAGATGGCGTTGCCGTCCTCGGTGAACCATTCGTAGCAGCCGCGACCACCGATGGTGTGCGGGACGATGTTCGCTTCCCAGCCGATGGTGAATCGCATGCTGCGACCGGATGCCAACGGCGACTCGAGATCGATCCGCAGCATCGTGCCGTTGATCACATACGGCAGCGGACGGCCGGCGGCATCGACGACCCGCATGATCTCGACCCCGCCCTCGAACTCCTTGCGGGCCCGGATCCCCTTGAGCCAGCGGATGGACTGCGAGCCGCCCAGATCGGGCGCCGATTCGCGCATGCGGCCCGTGCTGTCCTCGCGAAAGCGGTTCTGGTCGAGCTGGATCCAGAGGTATTCGAGCTCGTGCGGACTGTTGTTGTAGTAGGTGATGTCCTCGGAACCGATCAGTCGATGGCGATCCGCGTCGAGCGTGACATCGATGTCGTAGTCCACCTGCTGCTGCCAGTAGCCGGGGCCGGGGGCACCGCTGGCGGTCCGGACATCGCTGGGGGTGGGCAGGATCTCGTCGAGCTGCCGGAACCGATCCGGGTGATCCCATTTGTCCGGCTGCATCCACGGGGTCGAGACGTGATCGTCGGGGTGCTCGCGGTGAATGTCATGGGCACAAACCGGCAGTGTGGCCAGCAGCACCAGGGTCGCAATGAATCCGGTTCGAATCGTCACGGGAGGCTCCTTCTCGATTCCATCGAGCATGATAGTGCACCATCTCCTCCCGCCCCCACGGACCATTTCGGGGGATTCCGGGGCCCTGCGAGCGACCATCGGTAGGATGGATGCATGCCGTTCTCACTCGATCACGTGGTCTTCTTCGGACGAACCTGGGACGAAAGCATGGGCATGTACGCACTGCAGGCCCCGGATCTCGGACCGCTTCGGATTCTCGACTGCCCCGGCGGTCCCGACGGCCTCGTCAGCGAAGGACTTGCTCGCGGTCTGGACATCACGGCCGTCGATCCCCAGTACGACAACAGCCCCGACGAACTGGAGCGGCGCGGCCGGCGCGAAATCCACGAGACCGTCGAAGCCTGGATCGCGGACCCGGAGACCGGTGACAACCTCGAGCGGATGCGCGGGTACGAGCGGCTCAAGATCGAGGCGCTGGAGTCGTTCATCGATGCGTTCCGAAGCCATCCCGATCGCTACGTGACCGGACAGCTTCCCTCGCTGCCGTTCGAGGACGACTCCTTCGATCTGGTTCTCAGCGGGCATCTGCTGTTCGCCTACGCCGCCAGGAAGCACGGCGGCCTGATGGAGAAGGAAGCGTTCGACCTCGAGTTCCACCTCGCCTCGATTCGGGAGCTGCTGCGCGTGGGGCGGGAGGTCCGGCTCTTCCCCACCTACGCGTTCTTCGGACCCCACCGGCGGCACGAGTTCATCGAACCGGTCCTCGAAGTCGTCAGGGAGGAGGGGCACGACGCGGACTTTCTACCGTCGCGTTGGATCCAGGACGAGTACACGGACTTCAACGACACCCTTCGGATCCGCAAGGGAACGGCATGAAGACGACCCGACGACAGTTTCTCCTCACCACCTCGGCGGCGGGCCTGGCGGCCGCCCTGCCCCCGATTCCCGTGGTGCCCCCCCGCCTTCCCGCTCCCCTGCGGCGCCGGGCCGCGGAGGACGAACTCCGTGTCGCGGTCATCGGACTGCGTGGCCGCGGCTGGCACCACGTGCAGGCCTTCGAACGCCTCCCCCACGTCTCCGTGACCGCCCTGTGCGACTGCGATTGTTCCGTGCTCGACCGGCGCGGACGCGCGTTCAGCGATCGGTACGGCCGTGACGCACTGGTCGAAGCGGACTACCGCGTCCTCCTCGACCGGGCGGACATCGACATCGTGTCGATCGCCACCCCGAACCATTGGCACGCCCTGATGACGATGGACGCCTGCCTGGCGGGCAAGGACGTCTACGTCGAGAAACCCGTGACGCACAACCTCGACGAGGGACGCTTGCTGCTCGACGTCGTGGCCCGCAGCGGCCGTCTGGTGCAGTGCGGATTCCAGTCGCGTTCCGCGCCGGCGATACGTCGCGGCATCGAATGGCTGCGCGAAGGCCACCTGGGACCGGTCCGCCTCGCCCGGGGACTCTGCTACAAGCCCCGTCGGTCCATCGGCCGGTGCGGGGGGCCTGCGGCGGTCCCGGACCACATCGACTACGACCTCTGGACCGGTCCGGCCCCCATGAAGCCGCTGCGGCGCACCAACCTCCACTACGACTGGCATTGGGACTTCGACACCGGCAACGGCGACCTCGGCAACCAGGGAGTGCACCAGATCGACATCTGCCGTTGGGCCATCGACGCCCGGGCGATGCCGCGTTCGGTCACCAGCATCGGCGGACGATTCGGCTACCGCGACGACGGCCGGACTCCGAACACGCAGGTCGTGCTCTACGACTTCGCCGCGGCGCCAGTGCTCTTCGAGGTTCGGGGGCTTCCCCGGGATCGGGCGGCGCAGTCGGGGAACTGGGGAGACGGCATGGACGTCCACGGTGGACAGCGCATCGCTTCGATCATCCACTGCGAGGGCGGCGATCTGATCGTGCCCACCGGAGCGAACGACTGCTGGGCGGTCGATCGGGACGGACGACGGATCGAGTCGTGGTCCCGGGGCGCCGACCACTTCGAGAACTTCATCCGTGCGGTCCGGACCCGGCAGGAGCATCATCTCCACGCGGATGTGCTCGAGGGCGTCCGCTCCTCGGATCTCTGCCACCTCGGTCTGATCAGCCAGCGACTGGCACGTCCCGGGCGACTGCCGGAAGCAGTCGCCGCTCGCCCGGCCTTCGGCGAGGCCGTGCAGCGCATGAGCCTGCACCTGGAGGCCAACGGCATCGAATCGGCCGCCGATGCCCTCGAGATCGGCCCGACCTTGGACATCAACCAGACCTCGGACCGTTTCATCGACGCGCCGAAAGCAGACTCGCTACGATTACGAAGGGATCGTCATCCGTTCACCTATCCGAACCACTCCTGAACCCATGTCCACACAGTTCCTCCAGTCCATTCTCGATTCGGCCCTCGATGCCCTCATCGCCATCGATGAGCCGGGACGAATCGTGGAGTTCAACGCCGTGGCGGAGCGAATGTTCGGCTACGACCGGAACGAGGTGCTTGGCAAACCCATGGCCGAACTCATCATTCCGGATGAGCTCCGTGACGCCCATCATGCAGGAATGAATCACTACCAGGCGACCGGCGAAGGCCCCGTCCTAAACAACCGGGTCAAGATCACTGCAATGCGATCGGGCGGAGAAAGCTTCCCCATCGAGCTCTATGTGGTGCCGTTCGAGGATGACGAGAACAAACTGTTCACCGCCACCATTCGGGATCTGACCGACGAAGTGAATCGAGAGCAGGAACTGGAGCGGCTGCTCAAGGAGGAGACCCTGCTCCGTCGCGAACTGGATCACCGCGTAAAGAACAACCTGGGCCAGATCCTCGTGATGTGCCGTCAGGCCATGGCCCGGAGCACGACCGACCGCGGCTGCTTCGAGGACTTCTCCAATCGGCTGGTCGCCATGGCGAGCATCCACGACCTCTTCAGCAGCATGGAATCGGATGGTCTCGTCCTGTCCACGCTGGTTCGGAAGGGATGCGAGCCGTATCTGAAGCACGCCGATCAGCTCCAAATCGAGGGCCCCGAGCTTCGCATGCCCCCGAAGACCGCCATGACGTTCTCGGTGGTGATCAATGAACTGGCAACGAATGCTGCAAAGCACGGCGCGATCCGCAGCGAAGACGGGAGGATCTCCGTACGGTGGGCGATCGGAGATGAGGTGGCCTTTCACTGGGAGGAGTATCCGGAGGACTCGATCGAGACGACCATCGAACAGAGCTTCGGCTTTCAACTTCTGGAATCAATGATCCCCTATGAGCTGGGCGGATCGGTGACGACGGAGATGGAAGCATCCGGTCTGATCTACCGGGCCTCCATCCCGACGAACCAGTTCGAACTCGAAGATTGAACACATGATCGCATCGCAGGCCGACACCTCCCCCTTCACCCGAACGCTTGTCGTCGAAGACTCGTTCCTGCTGGGGTTGCAGATGAAGGCGGATCTGGAGCAACTGGGCATGGAGGTGCTCGGACCGGTGCCGAACGTGCAGGCGGCCATCGACATGATCGATCAGAACCCGGTGGACGCCGCGATTCTCGACATCAATCTGGGGAATGAGACTTCCTTCCCCGTTGCGCATGCACTGCAGGAGCGGGGGATCCCCTTCGTGTTCATCACCGGGTACGACGACATGATTCTGGACGACAAGCTCCTGGAGGGGCACGCCCTGTTCAGGAAGCCCATCCGAATGGATACCCTCTGCGAGGCCGTGAGACGCTTCGGCTGACGAACACCTCCCCGATCCCCGGAAATGGGTAGACTTGCGTTGGAGAATGATGCGATCACCGGAAGCGGCAGCATGCTCAGCGAACTGTTGAAACGCAAGCGGGAACTCATGGGCTGGACCGGCCTCGCGGCCGTGGCCGTGGGTCTGCTGTTCCAGGATGCGGCGCTCGAACTTCGCATCTTCCTGATCGCCGCCGGGCTCGCCCTGGTCTCCCTCGCCCTGCCCCGAAGCGTGTGGGCCCGATTCCGCACCTGGTGGACCGCCGACTGAGCGCAACAGCTCCACGGTCGGAAACGAAACACCGACAGCTATCTTCTCAGGCGTTGTCAACATCGTCGCGAAGACGCGACGGCATCCCCTTGCCCAGCAGCCCGTCGATCACGGAGTTGCCCGGACGATAGGCATCGCCATTGAAGAGGACGTACTGCATCGCATCGAGCATGTCGATGTCGAGCGTGGTCATTCCGGGACCCGCCTCGCCATCCCACACCATCCGCCACGATTCCGGGGCCCCCTCCTCCGTCGTCAGCGAGGCGGGAAGCTCGCATTCCAGTGCCGAAACCCAGTTCCGGAACTCCAGCACGCACGCCTTCTGCCCCTCCAGAAGATCGAGCATGATGCGGGCGGAGTCGGCGTCGAAGTCCGAATCGTTCCGAATCCACTGCTCTTGGGCGTCGTGCGAATCGAGCAGACGCTCCAGTACGTTCAGAATCTTTTCATTTCCCGTCATGGCGATCTCCGTTCAAGGTCAATGGGCACCGCCAGCCTACCCGTCGGACCCGGGCTTGACCAGCCACCCCAACTCAACGACATTTCTATAGCATGGAAGTTCCCATGACCGGCAACTACCAATCCATACTCAAGGGCATGAACCTTCCCCGCGGGCTCCTGGCGGAGTTCATCGCCGTGTTCATGCTGATGTTCATCACCGGCGGAACGGTCATCGTCACCGGCGGCGAGGATGCACTTGGGATTGCGCTGGCCAACGGCATGACGATCGCTCTGCTGATCGGTGCCCTGTTTCACATCTCCGGCGCCCAGTTCAATCCGGCGGTCTCGATCACCGTCGCACTGCTCGGCCGGCAATCGTGGGCCCGCTGCGGCATGTTCATCGTTGCCCAATGTGCTGGGGCCACGCTGGCCGCGCTGATGCTGTTCTGGTTGATCGGGGACGTCTGGACACTGCCGAAGACGGCCGGAGGCGTCGAGCACGTCGGTCTGACCGTGGGGCTCTTCAGCGATCTCAGTGATGCCATGGTTCCCGACAGTGCGTTCCGCGTGGTGCTTCTGGAGGCCATCGCGGCGTTCTTCCTGATGTTCGCGATCATGGGCGTGATCATCGACCAGCGCAGCGGCCTCGACAACCCGATCCTCATGGGCCTTCCCATCGGAATGGTGGTGGCGGTGGACGTGCTGTGCTTCGGACCACTGACCGGCGCATCGATGAATCCGGCCCGCAGCCTCGGACCCGCCATCGCAACGAACTTCTGGCATCTGCAGTGGGTGTACTGGGTCGGACCCATCGTCGGCGCAGCCTGCGCCGGACTCGTGTACACCGCGGCGTTCGGCCGCTCGGATGCTTCCTGAAGTCCTACTTCTCAGCCAGAGCGGTAATTGCCCAGTAGATATCCCACAGGGCCATGGAAATGCAGGTCAGCAGAAGCAGTTGGCAGAGCCCGTAGATCCAGCACCAGATCTTGCCCTTGTCTGACGAGCAGCAGCTCGAGTCTTCGTTCGTGGACATCATGTTTCTCCGTGGGGTGATTTCTGTGTTCATCCTTGATTTCTCCGTCGATGCAGCCGATTCGACACGACTCAACCTGAAATC
This sequence comes from Phycisphaerales bacterium UBA854, assembly GCA_002295885.1. Taxonomy (GTDB): domain Bacteria; phylum Planctomycetota; class Phycisphaerae; order Phycisphaerales; family SM1A02; genus UBA854. The sequence goes on along the minus strand of DBGM01000032.1, from coordinate 57,522 downwards.
TGCCTTCCCGCCACACATCTTCGGCCCCGCCGCGTATTCGAGGAACAAGCAGCCGGCGGATTCCCGACCGGCGCAAACGGGGCCTGGCGAGGGCGTCGATCGGAGTCAGGGGCCTCCGATCCGCCATCGCTGCACTTCAGAGCCGTTTTCACCCCGGACAACTCGTGAATTCCTTCACAAGAGGACTCGAATCGCACCCGGGAGGTGTCATACTTTCAGGACGTCCTTCGATATCGCTCCGACCTACGTCCGCAGCACCAAAGAGCAGAGAGAACCAGAGCAATGAATCCGCAACGCACTCCCCTGCCCGCCCTCGCGATGGCCCTGGCCATCGCCTCCCCCGCCTTCGCACTCGAAGGCCATGCCCATGCCCAACCCGAGAAGCATGCGCTGGCGGGCACTCGAATCATCGAGCTGACCGTCGACGATGCGGAACTCATGCACATGCTGCTGGACGAGGGAGTCAATCCACTCGCCTGCCGACCGACCCCCGGAACCGATGCATGGCTCGCCACGGATGAACAACTGGAACTGATCGCCCGGATCGGCATGCCCCACCGGATCCTCATCCACGACGTCCCCGCGCACGTCGAACACGAACGTCGGACCACGATGGGACTGCGCGGCGACGACTGGTACGCCACCTACCACACCTGGGAGGAGATCAACGAGCGGCTTGATCAGCTCGTGGCCGCGAACCCCGGGGTGGTCCACGCCCTGAACGTCGGCACCACCTACGAGGGACGCACCATCCAGGGCGTGCGCATCGGCACCAGCGACGAGGGAGTCAAGCCCGCCGTGCTGTTCAACGGCTGCCAGCATGCGCGGGAGTGGGTCGCCACCATGGTGCCAACCTTCATCGCGGATGAACTCGCCGCGGGCTACGGAGTCGATCCAAGAGTCACCGCGCTCATCGAACTCGTGGATGTATACATCATTCCGGTCGTCAATCCGGACGGCTACATCCACACCTACGAGGAAGGCGGCAACCGGTTCTGGCGCAAGAATCGCCGCGACAACGGCACCACCTGTCTGGGGGTCGACCTCAACCGCAACTGGGACATCGACTGGAACGGCGGCGAAAGCACCAGCACCGACACCTGCAGCGACGTGTACGTCGGCACAGCTCCCTTCTCCGAGCCAGAGAGCAGTGCGATGCGGGACTTCATTCTCGCCCGTCCGAACATCGCGGCGCACATCGACTTCCACAACTACTCGCAGGTCATCCTGCAGAACTGGGGCTGGACCAGCACGCCGCCCCCCGATCAGGAAGCCATCGACGCCCTGGGTGCGAAGATGTCGGAGGCCATCCAGGCCGTCAACGGCTTCAGCTATCCCCACGGCGGCGGAGACGAGCTTCTCTACCTCGCCAGCGGCGTGTTCCCCGACTGGACCTACGACGCCACCGGAGCCTTCGGGTACACGATCGAACTTCGTCCCACCGGCAGCCCGGGCTTCGAGCTCCCCCCCGAGGAGATCCGCCCCACCGCCGAGGAAAACTTCCAGGGCATCCTGGAGATGATGGAGTGGGCCGGTGTGCCCATCTCCGTCGGGTACCCGGACGGACGTCCCGCCCAACTGCGCACCGACGCCACCACGAGCTTCGACGTCGATCTGAGCAACGGAACCGACAGCGCCGTCTCGGGCGATCTCGTCTACCGGCTCGACGGCGGAATCTGGCTCTCCTCGCCACTGGTCGAACTTCCGTCGGGATTGTGGCGGGCCACCCTTCCCACCGCACCCTGCGATGCCTCGCCGGAGTACTACCTCTCCCTCCAGACGCAGTCAGGCCTTGCCGTGCAGGATCCGCTCCTCGCACCCGATGCGGTGTACACCGCCGGCGTGATCTCCGACGTCTTGATCGCATTCAACGACGACGGCGAGACCGATCCCGGATGGACCGTGACCTGCGATGCCGCCGACGGCTGCTGGGACCGGGGCACACCCGTCGGCGGCGGCGACCGCGGCGATCCGCCCGCCGATGGAGATGCGTCCGGACAGTGCTGGCTGACCGACAACGTCGACGGCAACACGGACGTGGACGGCGGAAGCACGATCCTCACCTCCCCGGTACTGGACGCCTCCTTCGACGGGGCGACGCTCAACTACCTGCGCTGGTACTCCAACGACAGCGGCGCCAGCCCCAACGAGGACACCCTGGTGGTGGATGTCTCCGACGACGGCGGAGCCACCTGGGTCAATCTGGAGGTCATCGGCCCCACCGGCCCGGGAACCGGGGGTGGCTGGTTCGACGTCTCCTTCGTGGTCGCCGACATTCCGGGCATTCAACCGTCCGAACAGTTCCGGGTCCGATTCAACGCCTCGGACGTCGGAAACGGATCCGTGATCGAGGCCGGCATCGACGGGATCTCCGTGGTCGCGATCTCGTGCGTGGACGAATCATGCCAGGGTGATGTCGACGGCAACGGCACGGTCGGGGTCGAGGATCTGCTCGCGGTGATCGCCGACTGGAACTGCTCGAGTGACTGCACCGCGGACATCAACGGCGACCTGCTGGTGAACGTCGGGGACCTGCTGCTCGTGATCGGCGGCTGGGGCAACTGCAACGGGGGCTGAGCCGGGGCTCAGTTGGTTCCGCGCGTCGCCATGGACCGGCTCTGCATGGTCCGCATCCGACCGGCCGGGACGAGGACACCGTTGTGCCGCTCGAAGGCGGAGTGCTCCCATTCCACCGGCGTGAAGCTGATCTCGAGATCGTCCATCGACGTGTCGGCGATCCAGGCCAGTTCGCCGTCGGCCGGCATCCGGCATCCCTGCGTCAGGATCGCTCCGTCGTGGATGGGGCCTTCGACCGACCACTCCACCTCGTAGGTGCGGCCGTCCACGCCGTTGCGGACCACCAGGTCACCCTTGAACCAGTTCCAGCAGCCGGCCACGTCGGCCAGGTCCCACTGGATCACGAGGTCCATGCCACGACGACCATCGGCGTAGAAGCGTTCGCTCTGCAGGACCCAGCCCTGGAGTCCCGGCTGCGAATCGTTCAACGCTATCGACGGTGACCAGGGCTCGAACTCCGCCGCATCGACGGACTGGAGTGCGACGGGACCGCGCAGCAGTGCCACCAGGACGAGCAGTCCGTTCACCGACATTGCGGCGACCTGCAGCGTCGAACGGTCCCGGTAGGAGAACAGACCGAGCACGGCCAGCACCAGACCCACCAGCGCAACGGGAAGAAAGGCCGGAAAGAGCAGCGGGCTCAGGGCCGCGATGATCCCACACCCGGCGACGACCAGACTGGCGATCGCCAGACTTCGGGTGGAGAAGAAGGGCATGGTGGTCTTGGGTTCGTAGGCGTGGAAGCGAGGCTGATTCATCCGGGTCCTTTCGTCCATGCAGGACACTCTTATTCATGGGCTGCGACTGCAAACAGGACGATGCCTGAAGGAGTCATTTTCTTTCGACTGACCTGTCCTATGCCGAAAAACCACCCTCACAGCACGTGAAAGATGAATTTCATCCAACCGCTACCATGCGAACCCCATGAAGACCTCACCCGCCGGAATCACCATTCTTCTCCTCGCAGCGATGCTGATGTGCATTCCGGCCTGCTCCCAGCGGCACGAAGCCTCCTTCGGTGGGCTGGAGCAGGGCATGACGCGGGACCAGGTGCGGGAACTGCTCGGCGCTCCTTCGACGACCTTCTACGCAACGGAGGAACTTCGGGCCGAGGCCGGCGGCGCCTACCGGGAACGGTGGCAGTACGGAGACAACCTCAGTACCCGCGCCACGGGGGCGATGTTCCCCGAGAGTGCACCGGACCGGGTGTGGGTGGTGGTGTTCGACGAGGACGGCCGGGTCGCATCGTTCCGTACTCCACGCCCGTCGAGCGAACCCTGGCGCGACGACGTCAAGTGATCAATCGATCGTCTTGATCAGCAGCAGACAGGGACAGGGCCAATCGGGCATGGTCTCGAACGTCTCGAGTTCGACGAACCCGAGCGACGTATAGAACGCACGGGTCTTCTCGTAGTGGCTGCATTCATGGGATGCCCCGACGGTCTTCACCTGGAGGAAGCGGACACCTTGGTCGAGGAGCCATTGTTCAGCCGCCTCGAACATCGCCCTTCCCACGCCTTCACGGTGCCGGTCCCCGAGGACACCGAGCACATAGGCATCGGCAGACCGATCACCGTGGAGCTTGAGCGTCAGGAATCCGATGTCGGCATCCCCATCGGTCACCATGATGGTCGGCAGCGCATCGATGGCGGCCAAATACGCCTCGACGGAACCTTCGTTTCCGAACCACTCGGGCAGTCCCGTGAGAATCGGTTCGCACCGCGAGGAGAGACCTGCTGCAGGTTCGTGGATTTCGTAAGCCATCCGTATCAGTTCGCCGGCTTGATAGCGTAGATGCGGCCCTTGCCGGAGAAGGTGTTGCGGAACACGCAGACCAGAATCGTTCCGTCGTTGAGCTGGTCGAACGAACTGATGTAGAAGGCGCTGCGCTGGAAGACCTCCCGGTTGCCGGTCATCTTCGATCCATCCCAGCGCAGTCCCCAGATCCGCCCCGAACCGTAGTCGCCGTAGAAGTAGACCCCTTCGATCGACGGGTGCAGGCCGCCGCGCTGGACGCAGCCACCGGTGACGGAGATCCCCTTGTCGCGCGGATAGACCACGACCGGATCGATGTAGTCGGCGTCCGGATCCGGTTCTCCGCGGTGCAGGCTGAACGCTTCGAACCCCTCCCGAGGCTTCCAGCCGTAGTTGCCGCCCCGCGTAATGATGTCGATCTCCTCCCACGTGTTCTGACCGACATCCCCTCCCCAGAGGTCCCCCGTCTGCGGATCGAAGCTCATTCGCCACACGTTGCGGAGTCCGTAGGCCCAGATCTCGCCGCGGGCCCCTTCGACCCCGACAAACGGATTGTCGGACGGAACGGCATACTCGAGTTCCGGATCACGCCCGTCGACGTCGATGCGGATCACCGTCCCCAACAGCGTGGCGAGATCCTGCCCGTGCCCGTGCGGGTCGTTGGCCGCGCCCCCGTCGCCGACGCTCACGTAGAGCATCCCGTCGGGCCCGAAGGCCACCGTGCTCCCGTTGTGGTTCCCCCAGGGCTGGGGAATGTCGAGGAGCACCCGCTCGGAGGACGGGTCGACGGTCAGGCCGTCCTCGGACACCGTGAACTCGGCCAGCACGCCGCGCCGGGGACTCTTGGCCGTGTAGTACGCGTAGATTCTTCGATTCGTGGCGTACTCGGGATGGAAGTCGAAGGACAGCAATCCCTCCTCGTTGTTCTTGTCGTGCACCCGACGACGGATGTCGAGGAAGACCCGGGGTTCCACGTCGGATTTGGCGTGATCCATCGCGAGGATGCGACCGGGCTGTTCGACGATGTAGACGGTCGCGTCGGATCCCGGAGGTACGACCGCCTGCACCGGCCGCCGGAACTGATGCTCCCAGACGGGCGCAAGTGCAATATCGGGAATGGCCGGAGCGTCCGCCCCGTCCGCGGGCGCCGGAGTCCCCGCCGGTTCGGCGAGCAGCGCAGTCAGCAGGAGAATGAGTGGAACGGTCATGGCAGCGTGTTCACCTCGTCAGGAATCCCTTGATTCCCCGGATTCGGCTCCTACGGCCCCGTGATGGACGCCGCGGCGAGCCCTCGGATGCGGAACGGTCCGTTACGTGGACCCCCCTACAGGGTACCCCGGCGAGGGATCCCGGACCCGCGAAGCACCGGATTCCGCCTTGGCTGGTCCCGGACAGGGGCGTACAATGGTCCATTCAAGAGACCGGCCACTCCGGCCCAGGATGGAGTCCAGACATTGACCCGCACGGCACCCACGACGACGGATGAGCTCTCCAGCCCGGAAGCAATGCCCGATGTCCAGAGCGACATCGACGTTCGCCGAATCAGCATCGACAAGGTCGGTGTGAAGGAGATCAAGTACCCGATCACGCTCCAGCG
>DBGM01000032.1:686-51205 GCA_002295885.1 Phycisphaerales bacterium UBA854 | reverse complement strand
CGGAAGGGAACCCACATGAGCCGGTTCCTCGAGATCCTGAACGACTACAAGGATGGAATCCATCCCGAGCGTCTCCGGGAGCTGTGCCGCGAACTCCGCACCCGGCTCGATGCGGACGTCTCCCACGTCGAGATGGGATTCACCTACTTCATCCCCAAGACCGCACCGGTCAGCGGGAAGACGGGCCTGATGGACTACCAGGTCCGCTTCACCTGCGAGGTCGGTGAGCAGGAGGACTTCGTGATGCGGGTCGCCGCCAAGGCGACGAGCCTCTGCCCCTGCTCGAAGGAGATCTCCCAGTACGGGGCCCACAACCAGCGTTGCCTGATCACCGCGGACGTGCGGTTCGACGGCGGCCTGTGGATCGAGGATGTGGCCAACTTCCTGGAGTCGGCCGCCAGCTGTCGGGTCTACCCCGTGCTCAAGCGTCCGGACGAGAAGCACGTGACCGAGGAAGCCTACGAGAATCCCCGCTTCGTCGAGGACATCGTCCGTGACCTCGCAGTGCTGCTCAACGGCGAGGATCGGATCAGCTGGTACCACATCCGCAGCGAGAACTTCGAGTCGATCCACTCCCACAACGCCTACGCGGAGATCACCCGCGACAAGAAGGCGAATCCCCCCGGGGCCTGAGTCCGACGGCAGCCAGAATGCAAACGGGGCCGGCCTGCGGCCGACCCCGTGTAGCTTTCAGTGCGGATCCCGCGTGTTCGCGGTGATCAGTATCCGTAGACGTCGCCGTAGGGATCGCCGTAGTTGTTCCAGTATCCGTGGCGATACTCCTGAGAGTACTTGTAGTACTTCAGCCGCATCTTGGCGTTGAACTTGTAGTGCTGCCAGGCGGTGTTGAGCATCTCCTGATGATGCTTGTTGTACGTGGCCCAGGACTTGTCGATGGCCTGATTGACCTGCTTCTGACGCTCGGCCTGCTTGGCGCGATCCGCCTCGGCCCGCTTGTGGGCCTCACTCAGCATCGCATCACGATCCGTCTTCTGCAGATCGGAGGCCCACGACATGTAGTCGTCGAAGACGCCGTTGGCATTCAGGAAGTCGGTCATGCGCTGGACGGTGACCATGTCCTGCTGGTACTCGGCCCAGACCGACTGCACCATGGTGGTGTACGCCTGGATCTCGCGGGAAACGGCTTCGGGATCGCTGCTGGTCGAGGCGTCGACCGAGCCGTTGGCGGCCTCGTGCTGGATCGCGACGTTGAGCGCGTCCTGGAAGCTCATTGCCTGCGGCAGCATCTTGGGAGGATCGTCGGTCGCGTTGTACGCGTCCAACATGCCCTTGGACTTGAGGAACTCCGTCATCTGCGAGATGCGTCGCTTGGAGGCGGACAGGTGGTCGCCCGCGGCCTGGTTCATGTCCTGCAGCGCTCGGAGCGTCTGGGCGGGGGTGGCGGCATCGTCGGCCCCGGCGTTCGCCGAGGTGGCGAATCCGGACACGGACACCTGCTTGCTGAACTGGGCGGAGGCGCCCGCAGCAAGGACGAGGATGGACAGGGTGGCGAACGTCTTGAAGCACGAGGTCATGATGGTCTTCTCCGAGATCCTGGACATGGCCCACCAACGGGCAAGGGGGAGCAAGTATAGCGACGGCGACCTCCCCCCGCCGTTCTTCCCGTCCGCGGGCGGTCCACCACGTTCTGCACTGCTATACTCGAGGGTTTGGGACGCACAGAAGGCGTTTTTCAGGAGCCAGGTCATGTCCACGCTCACGCTTGCCCGCCGGGGCCTCAACAGCCCTGCTTCTCCGATCCGAGCCCTCGCCGCCAAGGCCCAGGGAGCGGTCGACAACGGCGTGAACGTCATGTTCATGAACATCGGGCAACCCGACATCGAGACCCCCCGCGAGATGATCGAGGCCTACCACCGATGGGACGAGAGCGTCCTCGCCTACGCACCCAGCGACGGATTCCGGGACTACCGCCAGCAGCTGGCGGACTACTACAACGGCCTGCTGGCCGACTCCGGCCACACGGTGGAAGCGGATCAGTTCCTGGTCACCGTGGGCGGATCCGAAGCCCTGCTGTTCGCGATCGCGGCCGTCACCGATCCCGGCGACAGCATCCTGGTGATCGAACCCTTCTACACCAACTACGCGGGGTACGCGAACATGCTCGGACTGAGCGTCGACGCCGTGACCACGACTCCGGCGGACGGCTACCACGTCGATCTCGGCAAGGTCGAGGCCGCCGTCACTTCGTCGACGCGGGCCATGGTGATCCCCTCTCCCGGTAACCCGACCGGCGTGGTGCTGACCGAGGAGCAGCTGGACGGACTGGCCGACATCTGCCGTCGACACGGGCTCTTTTACATCTCCGACGAGGTGTACCGCGAGTTCGTCTACGACGTTCCCGTGGGCACCCTTGCCCCCTCGATCCTCTCCCGTCCGGGGACCGAGGAGCTTGCAATCGTGGTGGACTCGGTCTCGAAGCGGTATTCGGCCTGTGGCGCACGCGTCGGATGCCTTGTCACCAGGAACAAGGACGTGCACCGGGCCGCCCTCCACTTCGCCCAGGCACGGCTGTCGCCCGCCACGGTCGACCAGTACGCAGCCATGGCCGCACTCAGGACCCCGCAGTCCTACTTCCACGACGTGGTGAAGGAGTACACCGCCCGGCGCAACGTGCTGGTCGACGGTCTCAACGGGATCGGCATCGAATGCCCGCGTCCGAAGGGTGCGTTCTACCTCGCGGTGGCCCTCCCCGTCGACGACGCCGACGCCTTCGCCCAGTGGATGGTGTCGGACTTCTCCCTCGACGGCGATTCACTCTGCGTCGCTCCGCTGGCGGGCTTCTACCACACCCCGGGACTGGGACGCAACGAGATCCGGATGGCGTACGTCCTCGAGCAGGACACTCTTCGACGATGTGTCAAGGTTCTCGAAGGAGCGCTGGCGGAATGGTCCCGACGCTGAACGCTTCGGATCGCTGACCGGCTTCATCGCCGCTTTCCGCGACACGGTCGACCGTCCACAGGGGGATCCGGTACCTTGCACCCGGCCACCGCGGGCCCGAGGGATTCCCGATGCGTCTGAACATCCTCTGGAAACTGATCCTCACGATCGCCCTCCCCCTGCTGGGCATCTACATCGTGGTCAACGTCTTTGAGTTCCGGTCGCTGCGCACCCAGGCGATCCGGGACGTCAACGAACGCGTCACCCGTCTGGCGACGCTCTACGCGCAGCAGTTCGAAGGCGAACTGCAGACCTTCGCACAGATCGCGGAATCGGCGGCCGAATTCCTCTCGATCGATCCCGATCTCGGGCGTCGGGACCCGTGGACGATCCTCGAGAAGAACATCGCCCAGAACCGCCTCGTCTACGGCTCCGCCCTTGCGTGGATTCCCGACGCCGAACACCCCGAACCCGCGTCCCCCTTCGTGTTCCGGTCGGCCGACGGGGGAACCCGTCGCATCGACATCGCGACCGAGGCGTACGACTACCGCACCCGGGACTGGTTCACACTGCCGATCGAACTGGGAACCGGCGTCTGGACCGAGCCCTACTTCGACGAAGGGGCCGGGGACATCCTGATGTCCACCTTCGCCACGCCGGTCCGGAACGCCGAAGGCACGACCATCGCCGTCATGACGGTGGACCTTCCCCTGGAGCCGCTCCAGGAGGCGATGCAGCTGGATGAACTCAATCGGGGCGTCTTCATGATCATCAGCCGGGAAGACCGGTTCATCTCGCACCCGGACCCCGAGATGATCATGGAGGTCAAGCTCCAGGACCTGATCGAGCAGCACGGCAATCGAACGGGCATGCGTGAGCTGTACGAACGGATCCGCTCGGAGAACACGGGGGCCAGCGGAACACCGCTGCTCATCGGAGACGTGCCGTACTGGATCGCATTCGCCCCGATTCCCTCCACCCAGTGGTCGTTGATCGCGGCGTTTCCCAGCGCGGACGTGCTCGCCCCCGTCTACAGCGATCTGTACCGGGACGTGCTCAGCGTCGGCATCGGACTCCTGGCCAATCTGGTCGCCATCTTCATTCTCGCCCTGCTCTTCACCCGCCCCATCCGCCGCCTCTCCTCGGCGATGGCCGCGGTCACGCACGGAGACATGGACGCGCGGGTCGAGGGAATCGAATCCCGGGACGAGTTCGGGGACCTGGCCCGCGGCTTCAACGAGATGTCCTCGAATCTCCGCGCGAACATCGACGACCTCGCCTCCGAGCGGGCCCGACGCGACGTCGTCGAAGCCGAACTCAACATGGCCCGCGAGATCCAGGCCTCACTCCTGCCGGACGACGGAGCGATCCCCGACCGCACCGGCTTCGATCTCGCCGCCGCCAATGTTCCGGCCCGACAGGTCGCCGGTGACTTCTACGACTACTGGATGTGCGACGACCGGACGCTGGCGTTCGTGATCGCCGACGTATCCGGCAAGGGTGTGCCGGCGGCGTTCTTCATGGGCATCACGCGCACCATGATCCGAAACCTGGACAAGCTGAAACTCCAACCCCATGTCATGATGCGGAACGTCAACGAGCTGCTGATGGAGAGCAATCGCCGATCCATGTTCGTGACCTTGTTCTACGGGGTGTACGAAATCGATACGGGACGGCTTCGCTACGTCAACGCCGGACACCTGCCTCCCGTGCGCATTCCCGCCACCGATCCGATCGTGACCACGGCCGACGCGACGGGCACCGTGCTGGGCGTCATCCCGGAGGCGGAATGGACGGTCGGCGAACTGATGCTCGGCGAGGGCGAGGCCCTGGCCTTCTACACCGACGGAGTGACGGAAGCCCGCAATCGGGATGGAACCATGCTGGAGACGGACGGATTCATCGAACTGATCGCCCGTCACCGGGGGGAGACGAGTGACGCCCTGTGCCGCTCGATCATCTCGTTCGTGGAGGACTTCGAGGGTGCCGCTCGGGGCGATGACGTCACCGTCATGGTTCTCAGGCGGCTGAAGGTCGATTCCGGATCTCCGGGGGCATGATTCAACCTTCCCCGGACGGTCCGGGCTTGACCGGGCCCGGGGCCGTCGTACTGTAAAGGGTCCCCATCTCCCTTCGGAGCCGCCCACGTGAGCACGTCCAGCAACCAGGACCCGCATCCCTTCGAACTCCATTCCTCCCGGATCGCCGGCGACGACCGGGGACGCTTCGATGTCGAGTGGTCCCACCGCCTCCTGACGACACGCGATGCCCTCGACCCGTCGAATCCGGTGCTCACCGGGCTGCTGCCCGAGGGGGACGGTCCGGCCCGACTGCTGGCCGTGGTGGATCGTGGGCTCGTCGAAGCGCGCCCCGAGCTTCCGGCCCAGATCGAGCACTGGGCCGAATCCAATCCCGCCGCGGTCCGACTCGTCGGCGATGTGGTCACCGTCAACGGCGGGGAGCAGTCCAAGCAGGACTTCGAGGTCTTCGAACAGACGACCCGCGCCATCAACGACGGCGGAATCTGCCGGAAGTCCTTCGTACTCGTCGTCGGCGGCGGCGCCGTCCTCGATGCGGTGGGCTACGCGGCGGCCAGCGCACACCGGGGCGTGCGGCTGATCCGCATGCCCTCGACCACGCTGGGACAGGCCGACGCTGGCGTCGGGGTAAAGAACGGCATCAATGCCTACGGCAAGAAGAACTTCCTCGGCGTGTTCAGCCCTCCCTGGGCGGTCGTGAACGACACCAGACTGCTCACCAGCCTCTGCGATCGGCATTGGCGATCGGGCCTGAGCGAATCCGTCAAGGTCGCGCTGCTGAAGGATCCCGCCTTCTTCGATCTGCTCTGCAGCACGGCGACGCAGCTCCGGCGTCGTGATCTGGATGTGATGGAGCAGGTGGTCCACCGGACCGCCCTGCTGCACATGAACCACATCGTCGAGGGCGGAGACGCCTTCGAACTCGAGATCGCCCGACCGCTCGACTTCGGGCACTGGTCCGCCCACAAGCTGGAACAGATGTCGGGCTTCGAACTCGCCCACGGCGAAGCCGTCGCCATCGGACTGTCGATCGATCTCGCCTACGGCGCGATGATGGGACTCGTCCCGGAACCGGTGCTCCGCCGGACCCGGCGATGCCTGCGCGACATGGGCTTCACCCTGTCCCATGCCGTGCTGGCGGATCACGAGACGCTGCTGGAGGGGCTGCGGGAGTTCAGGGAACACCTGGGCGGCCGCCTCACCATCACCCTGGTCCGCGAAGCCGGAGACCCGGTCGATCTGCACGAGATCGATCTGGTCGTGATGCGACGCGCCATCGAGGCCATCCAGCAGGCAGGCGTCAACGAATCAAGCCGAGCCGGGTAAGATGCGGTCTCCGCACCACCGGTCGCCGGACAAGACTCCATGCCCGAACCAAAGCACCCCAGCCCGCTGACACGAACCGAGGTGGTCGATCTGTATTTCCTCGAGCACCGGGCCAAGGTGCTGGACCTCGCCGCCTTCCTCGACCGGTGCGATCGAGCCCGGGACGATGCGGGTCGGGAGGATTTTCGCATCAAGGCGATCCGGGACGCCATCGCCCTGCTCGACGACGGCCGGTCGGATCGGACCGCGCGGATCCTGGAGCTCATGAGCGACCACAGCACCGAACCCGTCGATCAGGCCGGCATGAAGGGAGCCTGCGGCACGCCGCCTCCCGAAGACGAATGAAGTACATCGATCCCCACATCCACATGGTCTCGAGGACGACCGACGACTACCGGCGCATGGCGCTGGCGGGCTGCGTCGCCATCACCGAGCCCGCGTTCTGGGCGGGATTCGACCGGAGTTCGCCCCAGGGTTTCCTCGACTACTACCGGCAGCTCACCGACACCGAACCCCGGCGGGCGGCCCAGTACGGCATCCGGCACCACTGCTGGATCTGCGTCAACCCCAAGGAGGCGGAGGACGCGGGATTCGCCCGGGAGGTGATGTCGCTCATTCCCGAGTTCCTCGAGAAGGACAACGTGCTCGGCGTGGGCGAGATCGGACTCAACAAGAACAGCCGCAACGAACTCAAGATCCTGGAGGAACACCTCGCGCTGGCCGAAGCGCACGGGCAGCTGGTGCTGGTCCACACTCCGCATCTCGAGGACAAGCTCAAGGGCACGCGGCTGATCATGGATGCCATCAAGGCCAATACCTCGCTTGACCCGGGACGAGTCCTGATCGATCACGTGGAGGAGCACACCGTGCGCGAGGTGCTCGACCGCGGCTTCTGGGCCGGCATGACCCTGTACCCAGACACCAAATGCACCCCGCAGCGTGCAGCCGACATCATCGAACAGCACGGCACCGAACGGCTGTGGATGAACTCGGCGGGCGACTGGGGAGACAGCGATCCGCTGGCCGTACCCAAGGCGATCGTCGAGATGCGTAGACGCGGCCACGACGCGAGCGCGATCGAACAGGTCTCCTGGGGCAATCCCGTGGCGTTCCTCGGACAGTGCCCGAAGTTCGACGCCGGCGAATGATGCTCGGGTACTGCAGCAATGTCCACCCGGGCTCGTCGCTCGACCAGATCCTGCAGGGGCTGGAACGGCACGCCGTCGGCGTGCATGAACGACTGGGCGGCGATGCGCCCCTGCCGCTGGGACTGTGGCTCGGGGCCGACGCCCTCGATGATGCCGGACGATTCGGTGTGCAACGCCTGCGGGACTGGTTGGGGGAACGGTCGCTGCGGGTGTTCGCCATGAACGGATTCCCGTTCGGCGACTTCCACCAAGAGGTGGTCAAGCACGACGTGTACCGTCCCGACTGGACGGACGATGCACGCACGCACTACACGCTGGAACTGGCGGAACTGCTGGCCGGACTCCTCGATGCCGGTGAAAGCGGCAGCGTCTCGACCGTTCCGCTCGGCTGGGGGGCGGCCCTCGACGAACACGATGTGACCGTCTGCGCCGAGCGACTGCGTGCCCTCTGCGCGGGCCTGGAGGAGCTCGAGGACCGGACCGGACGCTGCATCCACGTCGATCTCGAGCCCGAACCGGGTTGCGCCATCGAACGCCTGGACGGACTGGCATCGTTCTTCGAACGGCATCTCCTGGGGGGCTCCGACGAAGCGCGGGTCCGTCGCCACCTCCGCGCCTGCATCGACTGCTGTCACGCCGCCGTCATGTACGAGGACTTTGCACGCGGACTCGAGGCGCTGGACGCCCGCTCGATCGGCATCGGTCGGGTGCAGGTGTCGAATGCCCTGGAGGTCGACATGCACCGGGACCCCGAAGCCGGTCGGGCGGCCCTGGAGGCCTTCCGCGATCCGAGATGGCTGCACCAGGTCATGGTCCGCGATGGGGACGGCGATCGGTTCCATGAGGATCTCGAAGCAGCCCTCGCCGCCGAACGGGGCGGTCGCTGGCGAATCCATTTCCACGTCCCGGTGCACCTCGAGACCCTGGGGCCGCTCGGCACCACGCAGTCCCAGCTCGTCGAGGCCCTCGAACTGCTGCGCACCCGCGACGAACCGCTGGTCTGGGAAGTGGAGACCTATGCCTGGTCGGCCCTGCCCGATTCGATCCGACCCGATTGTCTGGCCGACGGGATTGCCGCCGAAGTGCAATGGACGCGGGCCCGGCTGGCCGATGAGGAAACACCATGAAGAAGCTGCACCCCTGGCTCCGATTGATGCGGATCTCCAACCTCCCCACCTGCATCACGAATGTGATGACCGGCTGCGGACTCGGCATCCTGTCGCTTCCCTCCGAGGATCCCGGACCGTGGATCGATCCCGTCAGCTTCGGCTTCGTGCTGGCCGGCGTGTGCGCGTTCTACCTGGCCGGCATGATCCTGAACGACGTGGCGGACGCCGAGCGGGACGCCGTCGAGACGCCGAACCGTCCGATCCCCGCGGGCCAGATCGATCGCCGTTCGGCCAGCATCGTGGGATGCCTGCTCCTGCTGGCGGGCTGGATCGGCTGCACACTCGCCGGCGGATGGCCGGGAGGCATCGCCGCCACGGCGCTGCTGGTCTCCATCCTGCTCTACGAACGTCTGCACGGCACAACCGCACCGGCCCTGATCCTGATGGGACTCTGCCGGGCCCTGGTGTACGTGGTGGCCGCCTTCGCCATCACGGCGAATCCCGACCCCGTGCTGTTGATTCCCCTCTGCATCGGCATCGGCCTCTACACCGCCGGCGTCACGGGCATCGCCCGGGGCGAGGACCACGGCGGCCGGGCCGGAGCGTGGACCACGATGCTGATCGGCCTGGGCGCCATCGGGCCCGCGTGCGCGCTCGCGATCGCCTTTCCGATGGACTGGAGCATCATCCCCTGGCTGGCGTTCCTGATCACCGCCGTCATGCTGGGGCTGCGCATCCGACGGAGTCTCGACCTGCTGGCCCTCGAGCCGCCCCGGGTGACGGGAAGCGTGCTCGGTCTGCTGGCGGGCATGGCCCTGCTGGATGCGTTCTTCCTCGCGATGATCGGATGGGTCGTGCTGGCCCTGCTCGCCATCGCCTGCTTCGCGATCGTGTCGCTGATGCACCAGTCGATCTCCGGGACCTGAACCGTGGCCCACCCCACCGTCATCCTGAACGTGGTCGGCCTCGATCGGGGACTGCTGCGTGATCACGCACCGCGGCTTCGTGCGCTCGCGGACGACGGCACACGGCGCACGATCGCTCCCGCCTTTCCCGCGGTGACCTGCACCGCTCAGTCGTGCATGCTCACCGGGCGATCCCCGTCCGAACACGGAATCGTGGGCAACGGCTGGTACGACCGGACCTCGTGCGAGGTCCGGTTCTGGAAGCAGTCGAACCGGCTGGTCGGCGGTGACAAGATCTGGGAGACGGCCCGACGCAGCGAACCGGACTTCACCTGCAGCAACATGTTCTGGTGGTACAACATGTATTCGACCGCGGACACCGCGGTGACCCCCCGGCCGATGTACCCCGCCGACGGACGCAAGCTGCCGGACATCTGGACCAATCCCCCGGAACTGCGTGACCGGCTCCAGCGCGAACTCGGCCCGTTTCCGCTGTTCCACTTCTGGGGACCGGGCTCGGACCTCCGTTCCAGCCACTGGATCGCGGAGGCGAGTCGCATCGTGCACGAGGCGACATCTCCCGATCTCCAGCTCGTCTACCTTCCGCATCTGGACTACGCACTGCAGCAGTTGGGTCCCGAAGATTCCTCGATCGCACGACACGTCCGCGAGATCGACGAGCTCACCGGTGACCTGATCGACTTCTACCGCGACCGTGGATGCCGGGTGCTGGCGGTGAGCGAATACGGCATCGGCCCGGTGGACGACGCCGTGGCGATCAATCGCATCCTTCGCGAGGCCGGACTGCTGGCCATCCGTGAGGAGCGGGGACGCGAGTTGCTGGATGCCGGCGCGTCGAAGGCCTTCGCGATCGCCGACCACCAGATCGCCCACGTCTACCTCGGGGACGACGTCGATCCCGCGACGATCCGGCCCCTGCTCGAAGCGAACGACGGCATCGACGAGGTGCTGGCCGGGGAGGAACTCATCACCCGGGGACTCGCGCACGAGCGTTGCGGTGATCTGGTCTGCATCAGCGAGCCGAGGCGATGGTTCACCTGGGACTACTGGCTCGATGCGGGACGGGCCCCGGACTTCGCCCGGACCGTGGACATTCATCGCAAGCCGGGCTACGACCCGCGGGAACTCTTCCTCGATCCGGACCGGCCCCTGCTCCGTGCGGGAATCGCCTGGCGACTGCTCCGCAAGAAGCTGGGCTTCCGGACCCTGATGGATGTGATCCCGCTGGACACCTCACTCGTCCGGGGCTCCCACGGACGAACGGACCTGGGACCGGACCGGTCCCCGGTACTCCTGTGCAGTGAATCGATGGAGGACCTGCCCGAAACGATTGCGGCAACGGATGTGCACGACATCGCACTCCGGCTGCTTCAGGTCTGAACTACTTCCAGAGCAGCATGAGCACGGCCATGTCGACCCGGTCGACGGATCCGTCGTTGTTCAGATCGCCATGGAGCGTCTTGGGGCAGCTGGTCACCGTGGTCTCGCAGATGGTGCCCTCTCCACTGAACGCACCTCCCGCGTTCTCGCAGTCGGTCCGCGTGGCCACGATGCAGCCGCCGCCGATGCAGCAGGCCCCGTGCACCATGGTCGCGCTCAGGGTCACACCGCGCCGCCCGGCGACGTCGTCGGTCTGGGTCAGGAACCGGCAATCGGCCATCACGGTATCGCTGCGGTAGCCGCTGTAGACCGCTCCGCCCTTGAAGGCCGCCGTGTTCCGGGCGAAGCTGCAGCCGGACAGGCTTCCGCGGCTTTCGTAGTCGTAGATCGCACCGCCGTTGTACAGCGCTTCGTTGGCATCGAACCGGCAGGCGATGAAGCTCGGACCGCACCGGCGATCGTTGAAGACGGCACCCCCTCCGTAGTCCGCGAGATTGCGTACGAACGTGCAGGACGAGAACCGTGGGTTGCTCCGGATGTTGAAGACCGCTCCGCCCTTCTCCGCCGCATTGGAGTCGAACGTACATCCGAGGAAGGAGGGATTGGCGTTCATGCCGCAATAGGCCGCACCGCCGTGGAGCAGCACCCGGTTCTCCCGGAACACGCAATCGACGATGACCGGGCTGCTTCCCAGAACCAGCAGCCCCCCCCCGATCGTGGCCTCCGGACCGTGGGCGTCCACGTCACCGCTCCCCCCGGTGACCGTGAACCCCTCGATCCGGGTCTCCGCCGACTCTCCCCCGGTGCAGCGGAGCACACTTCCCTTCAATCCCCGACCATCGAGCATCGTCGCCTGCGGCCCTTCGGCGCTGCGGAGCACGATGGTCTTTCCCTTCAAATCGATCGTTTCGCGCCACGTCCCAGCGGCGACGAGAATCTCGTCCCCGTGTTGCGCGGCCTCTACAGCCCCCTGGATGGTGGGAACGTCGGCCGGGACGGCGATGACCTTCGCCAGACCCGCACGACCACAGCTGGCCATCAGCAGGAGGGCCAGTGCATGGTGCAGTCGAACTCTGTGTGGTGTGGTCATCGGGAGGAGATCCGAGCCCCGTCCGGGGCACTCCTAAGGTGCCACGGTGGCCCGCGGTGTCGAATCGAAACCCCAATGAAACCACCGGGAGCCGGGGGCTGTCCGGGCTGTACCGGCTGTGCGGGCGGGCCGATGGTCCAACCGGTCCGAGAACGGCCCAAGACTGGCCGGATTGCCCGGGCCCTGGGGCCCCTGAAGGGCGGGACCTCGCCTATCCTGATTCATCCTGGCCCCATTTCGGGATCCACTGACCTAAGGAAGCCCTTTGATGACGAATCACCGCCCCCTGCTGGCCCTTCTCTCCGTCCTTCTTCCGAGCGGTCTGGCCGCCGCGAACGTGCAGCCCCACGCCGGCATGCTGCGGTATCCGGACATCTCAAAGAACCACATCGTCTTCACATACGCCAATGATCTGTGGACGGTGGATCGCGACGGCGGCATGGCCCGCCCGCTGGCGAGTCCGATGGGACGGGAAGGTCGCCCCCGCTTCAATGCGGACGGTACCCGCATCGCCTTCACCGGCAACTACGACGGGGGGCAGGATCTGTACGTGATCCCGACTGGCGGCGGACAACCCTTCCGGGTGACGCACCATCCCAGTCGCGAGGCCTTCTGCGACTGGTCCGGCGATTCGCTTCTCTTCGCCGGCTACGACTACCAGGGGCTGGGTCAGGACCAGAAGCTCTACACCGTCAGTGCCGACGGCGGCCTGCCCACCGAACTGCCCATTCCCTACGGGGCCGCGGGCGCGATCCACGGCGACGGAACACTCCTCGCCTACACGCCCCACTCCCGCGACGGTCGGACCTGGAAGCGGTACCGCGGCGGCATGGCCTCCGACCTCTGGATCATGGATCTGGTGGGACTCAACGCGATGCAGATCACGGACTGGGAGGGGACGGACACCCAGCCCATGTGGCAGGGAGACACGCTGTACTACCTCTCGGATGCGGGAGCGAACCACCGACTCAACATCTGGAAGTACGACCTGGCCACCGACACCCGCGTCCAGGTGACGGACTTCACGGAATTCGACGTGCTGTGGCCCTCGATTGGGCCCGGCCCGGACGGCGGCGGCGAGATCATCTTCCAGCATGGCACCGATCTGATGGTCCTGGATCTTCCCACCGGAGCGACGCGGGTCGTCGAGGTCACCATTCCCGGTGACCGCCCGTCGGTTCGCCACCGTCGCATCGAGACCGGCGACTCGATCCGGAACTTCGCGGTGTCTCCCAAGGGCAAGCGCGTCGCGGTCGAGGCACGCGGTGAGATCTGGTCCCTGCCCAGCGAGAACGGCGTCGCGAGGAACATGACCAACACCGCGGGAGTGGCCGAGCGGGATCCGATGTGGAGCCCCGACGGGCGATGGATCACGTACTTCAGCGACGAGAGCGACGAGTACGAGCTCTACATCATCCAGTCCGACGGCAAGGGCGAACGAAGACAGCTGACCACGGACGGCACACCCTTCAAGCATGCGACCGAATGGAGTCCCGACTCCAAGAAGATCCTCTACACCGGCAAGGCCGGTGACGTGCACATGATCGACGTCGAAAGCGGTGAACGTCGGCACGTGGTGTCCGACACCTACGCGCAGCGTCCCTCCACCAGCTGGTCCCACGATTCCAGATGGCTGGCCTACGACCGGACGGACGACAACGGCATGTCATCGATCTGGATCTACGACACCGAAGCCGACGAGCACCATCGTGTCACCAGCCCCATGTTCAACGACATGGATCCGGCCTTCGACCGCGAGGGCGACTACCTCTACTTCACCAGCGGACGGACCTTCCGGCCCGAGTACTCCCCCGTCGACGGTACCTTCATCTACACCGAGCCGGGCAACCTCTACGCCATGCCGCTCCGCAACGACATGGATCCCGTCTGGACGGTCGAGTTCGACGAGGTGGAATGGGAGGAGGAGAAGGAGGAGGAGCCCGCCGACGAGGGGGCGGAGGAGACCGACGACGAGCAGGGCGAGGCCGAGGGTGATGAAGCACCCGCCGACCAGCCCACCGAGGGGGACGACGCCCCGAAGGACGACGAGAAGGCTTCATGGCGTTCCGCAACGAACACAGGGTTCGTCTCGAACCTCACCGCCATGCTGATGGAGGATCCGATCAGCGGCACCTGGAACGGCAGCGTCGAGGTGATCGGTGCTCCGGCCGAGATGCCCGCGATCACCTTCTCCATGGTGCTCAGCATGACCGAGGACTACTCCGTCACGGGATCGGTCTCAATCGACATGATGGGCGAGGAGATGGACGTCGAAGGAAATTGGAATCCGGATGCCGGCGAGCTGACCCTTTCCAACGAGGGGGACCCCGAGTCGACGGTGTTCAAGGTCGACGGCAACACCATGACCGGCGAACGCAGTGCGGAAGGCATGACCATGATCATGACCGCGACCCGGACCGGCGGCTCCGAGTCCGGTGCCTCCGGGGCTGCCGAGGACAAGTCCGAGAAGAAGGACGACGAGGACGAGGGCTTCGAGATCCACTTCGAGGACATCGAGTCCCGGGCGATCCTGTTGCCAACCGGAGTCGGTTCGTACTCCAATCTTGCCGTCAACAGCTCGAACAAGCTGCTGTATCTCAAGAACGGCCAGCTGCACACCTACGACATCACCGACAGCGACGACAAGGGATCATCGGCCAGCGCATCGATGGGATCCTTCGAGATGTCGGCCGACGGCAAGAAGATCGCCCACCGGCGAGGTGGCTCCGTCGCGATCCGCAATGCGGGCTCGGGCGGTAGCGTGAAGACGGCGAAATCCCGGGGAATGGTCGTGGTCATCGACCCCCGCGAGGAATGGAACCAGATCTTCAACGACGTGTGGCGCACGTTCCGCGACTACTTCTACGTCGAGAACATGCACGGCGTCGACTGGGATGCGATCCGCGTCCAATACGCCGCCATGCTGCCCGATGTGATGAGCCGCGAGGACCTCAATCACGTCATCGGCGAGATGATCGCCGAACTCAACGTGGGACACGCCTACCGGGGCGGCGGCGACATGGAACCCGGCGCCGGCAACGTACCGGTCGGCCTCCTGGCGGCGGACTTCGAGCTGGCCGACGGCGCCTACCGGTTCAAGACCATCCACACCGGTGGCGCCTGGGACGCCGACGCGCGTGGACCCCTGAGCATGCCCGGAGTGGACGTGCACGAGGGCGACTACCTGCTCGCGGTCAACGGCACGCCCGTCGACATCGCCTTCGATCCGCACCACGCGCTGATCGGCACCGCCGGACAGCACACCGAACTGACGGTCAGTGCGAATCCGGTGCTGGACGACGAGGCCCGACGCGTCATCGTCAAGCCGATGCGCAACGACGGCCGGATCCGCTACCGGGCCTGGATCGAACGCAACCGAGCCTATGTGGACAAGGCCACCGACGGTCGCGTCGGGTACATCTACGTACCCGATACGGGCGTGAACGGTCAGAACGATCTCTACCGCCAGTTCTACGGACAGAGCGGCAAGGACGCGCTGATCATCGACGAACGTTGGAACGGAGGCGGCCAGCTGCCCAACCGGTTCATCGAACTGCTGAACCGTCCCGTCACGAACTGGTTCGCTCTTCGCGACGGCAAGGACTGGAAGGTTCCGCAGGCCAGCCACTCCGGGCCCAAGTGCATGCTGATCAACGGACGTGCGGGATCCGGCGGCGACATGTTCCCGTGGCTGTTCCGACAGGCCGGACTCGGACCGCTGATCGGTACCCGCACCTGGGGCGGTCTGGTGGGAATCTCCGGCAACCCCAGCCCCATCGACGGCGGCTACATCCGGGTGCCCCGCTTCGGCTTCTACGAGAACGACGGCACCTGGGGCGTCGAGGGCCACGGGGTCGATCCCGACATCGAGGTCATCGCCGATCCCTCCCTGATGGTCGGCGGCGGTGATCCCCAACTCGACGTCGCCATCGCGGAAATGCTGCAGGCCATCGAGGACCGGCCGTTCGTACCCGCGGTTCGCCCCGCGGATCCGGACCGCAGCGGAATGGGTCTTCCCGTCGACGAATATTGAACCAAGGAGGTCAAAATGAAACCACTGCATACGATCACCCTCACGCTCCTGATGATCACGGCCGGCGCCCTGTCCCTTGCGGCATCCCAGGCGTCGCCGGAACCGAGCGCCACGCAATCCGAAGTCAAGACCTTCGACGTGGATCCCGTTCACTCCGCCACCCTCTTCCGTGTCCAGCACCTCGGCGCCGGCATGTTCTACGGCCGGTTCAATGATGTCACGGGCACGATCGAGTTCGACCCCGAGTCCAACCGCGGACTGGTCTTCGACATCGCCGTGAGCATCGACAGCGTCGACTCGGGCCATCCCGGACTCGACGGCCATCTGAAGAATCCCGACTTCTTCAATGCGGTCGAGTTCCCGAACATGACGTTCAAGAGCACGAGTGCCAAGCATGCACCCGCAAGGGAGCATCCCGACGGGGACGTCTTCGACGTCGAGGGCGATCTCACGATGCACGGAGTCACCAAGCGAATCAAGGTCGAGGCCGTCCTCGTGGGCCACAGCACCGGCAAGCGGGGCGAGAAGATCGGACTGGAATGCATCTTCTCGGTCAAGCGGAGCGAGTACGGGATGTCCTACGGCGTCGCCAGCGGCAGTCTGGGCGACGAGACCCGGATCATCGTGAGCCTCGAGGCGACGGCACGATAATCACATCATGGATCCGGGGATGGCCATCATGAGCTTCGGGCCCCCGCTGCTGCTGGCGGTGGTGGTCATGACGTTCGGGTGGCAGCTCTGGAAGAAGCCCCGCCACGCGAAGCCCCCTTACTGGACACCAGCCGCGGCGCTGGGTCTGGGAGTGATGCTGGCCTTCGTGATCCAGGAGGGACTGCCGTCGGCGCCGCCCGCCCAGAAGTGGCATTGGCTGCTTCCGACGCTGCTTGCGGTCACGGTGATCGGCTCGACGCACCGCGTCTTCCCCCGGCGACGCAGCATCCGCTTCGTCCCGGAACTGGCCACGGCCTTCATCGCCGCCTTCGCGATGGAGTTTCCCGGACAGGACACCATCGAAGCCAAACTGGTGATCGGCATCGGCACCCTGCTGGCCACCATGGCGGGGCGGACGTACATCCTCCGTCGCCCCTCGTGGGCGCTTCCAGTGATCGCGTGGATGATCTACGGCACGCTGGCCGTTCTGATCCTCCAGGTCTACTTCGCAAAGCTGACCATCATCGCGGGGGCCGCTTCGATGATCGCCGCCGCCATCGCAGTGTGCGTCCTGATCCGAAAGCCGGCCACGCTGAGTGCGGGCAGCTCCAATGTGATGGGCTTCCTGGCCGTCGCCTTCGCAGCCTGCGGCCAGGCCTACGACGGCAACGATGCGGTCTCCACCGTCTGCTGGTGCCTGCCGGTGGCCGCACTGCCCGCCGCGGCGTGCGCCAGCGCGATGCTTTCGGACCTCCGGCAACGCCGGCACAGTGTGATCGCGATCGCGGTCGCCGCCGCCTGCTGTCTGGCCGCGATCGTCTGGACCCTCGCCAACCGGGTGCCGCCGCCGCTGCCTTATTGACGACGCCGACGAGGGGCTGAACCCCTTTCACCGCCTTGAACCTTGACTCATTCGAGCCGGGCCGGGATCATCGATGCAGGAAGGAACCCCTCCGCATGAGTGGCGATCTGCATCAACAGGCCGAGCTGATCTTCAACGAGGCGATCGAACGCCCCGAGCCGTCGCGTGGCCTCTACCTCGAGGAAGCGTGCCGCGGCGACGACGAACTTCGCGAGGAGGTCGATGCCCTGATCGTGCACTACGAGACCGCCGAGGGAATGCTCAACCAGCCCTTGTCGGGCACCCACGAGATCACGACGGGTCCGGATGACTCCCTGAACCTTTCGATCGCCAGCGAAGGTCCCGGCACCCTCATCGGCTCCTACCGGATCCTCCAGTCGATCGAGGAGTCCGACCACGGCGCCATCTACCTGGTGCAGCAGGACGAACCCCCCCGTCGGCTGTGCCTCGACATCTACGCCCCCACCAGCCGGAGCGACGAACGCAGTCGGCGGTTCCAGCACCTTCGGGACCGCATCGCCGTGCTCGAGCATCCCGGAGTGGTCCAACTGGTGGAGACCGGGACCGCCCACACCGGCAAGGGGATGCAGCACTTCGTCGTCGCCGAGTACGTGGAGGGCACGCCCCTTCTGGAATCGCTGCGACGCACGCCGCGAAGTATGGACGAGAAGATCGAACTCATCGTCGAGATCGCGGACATCCTCTCCCACGCGCACCGGCGCGGCGTCGTCCACGGCGACCTTCGCCCGGGCACCGTCCTCGTCGACACGTCCGGTCTGCCGCGCGTCCTGGACTTCGCGGTAGCCCGCACCATCGGTCTTCCCAGGAGCATTGTGGGCACCCACGGGGGAACGCAGGGGTTCGCAGCCTCGATGTTCAAGGATCCGGCCGTCGACCAGGATGCTCCGCACATCGACATCCGGAGCGACGTATTCTCGCTGGGCATGATCGCCTGCCTGCTGCTCTGGGGACGCCTTCCCTGGCAGTGCGACGAGGACACCCCGGAAGCCACCAGGCGGGCGATGCTCGCGACCCGTCCCGCACCCCCGTCGAACTCCGAACTGGGAGCGGACATGGACTCGGTGCTGCTCAAGGCCATCAAGCTCGATCCTGAACTGCGGTACGGCTCGACCCACGAGTTCGAGCGGGATCTGGTTCGGGCCAAGGCCGGCGAACCCGTGGAGGCGCGTGCACCCGATCTGATGACCGACGCACGGGCCCTGGCGGGACGGCATCCCGCCGCCACCGCGATCGCACTGGTGGCGGCGTTGATCGTGCTGATCACCTGCTTCGTGCTCGGCACGTCCCTCACCGGCGACCAGCCGTCATCTCCGCCCGCGCAGGGCGACGCCCCGGCCACCCAAGGGTGACCGAGGCGTCGAGAGGTACGCATACGTAGTCGAGGCGAGGCCTCGTACCGTCGATCAGTTGCGACGGCGGCGGCGTCCAGCAACACCGGCGAGCCCC
Organism: Phycisphaerales bacterium UBA854; assembly: GCA_002295885.1. Taxonomy (GTDB): domain Bacteria; phylum Planctomycetota; class Phycisphaerae; order Phycisphaerales; family SM1A02; genus UBA854. The sequence goes on along the minus strand of DBGM01000032.1, from coordinate 32,273 downwards.
AGGAGGGCCAGAGCGGCGGGAGCGGGAATAACCGCGGACTGAATGTCGATGGACAGTGCATCGAGACTCATGTTTGAGCCCAGGGAATCCATGAAGAATCCGAGGGAGTCGACCGTTCCAGCGATGCCCGACAGGTCGAACGTGTAGCTGAAGTTCTGCGAGGTGATGTCACCCCAGGGGCCACTGCTGGTCTCGTCGAAGTTCGAGGAGAACTCGGCCAGGAAACCGGAAATGAACCCCTGGCCGCCGTCGGTGGTGGTGTAGGCCAGACCGATGGAGCTAGGGTCGTACGTGGTACCTGCAGTCGACACGTTCACGTGCACGCCAGTGGCGTCGGTGTCGGTGTAGGCGTAGGTATGGATGTTGAGGGCACCGCCGGCACCGTACAGGTTGCCGGATGATGCAACGACGGCGCCGTTGCCGAAGTTGAACAGGGCGACGGAGTGGCCGCCGTTGGCGTTGTCTTCAACGTATCCATAAGGACCGAAAGCAGCGTTTGCTCCGCCTGATGCGGACTGGAAGCTTTCGAAGTAGGTGTATGAGGTACCTGCTTCGCCGTGCCAGTCGGCAAGGACTTCATTTTCAAATGCTGCCAACGACGATGTTGCGCACAGGCCTACGGCCATTGACGCAATTGCGAGTTGAACTTTCATTCTCTTCCCTTCCTTTACTTACTGGTGTGCGGACGACGCTGCCCGCACTTCATGCATGAAACTGTTTATCCGCCCCAATTGTTGATGACCGCGAGGAGGTCGGTCACATCGGTGCGGCCATCATTGTTGATGTCCGAAATGCAGCAGGAGCAACCCCACTCGTTGATCACCCTCAGCAGGTCGCTGACATCGACTCCACCGTCGTTGTTGATGTCGCCTGCTGTAGCAGATGGTTGGGTGACGACGACTTCGAGTTCGAGACCCGGCGCATTGGCCAGGCCGGCGAATACCAGCGAGTTCTCCTGAAGGATGAACTGCGGATAGGAGCCGCCGTCGTGACTTCCGTAATGCAGCGATGAGAGGACGAAGCTCACGAGCCCGTCGTCGAGCGCATTGCGGAGGTAGCACTGAATGTCGGGATCAGACGTATCGAGCTCGAACGTCAGGGTCGTCAGATCGGGCATGGGTGCGCCGATTGCGACCTCGTCTGTTGCACCGACACCGAAGGGCTTGGGATCGAAACCTTCGGCAAGGTTGCGGGAGATGTCGACGGCATCACCGTCTACGTATCCGATGGGATACACGTTGCGGCCGTAGTGCTCCACGACCCCCCAGTCGCCGTCGTCTCCGAAGCTCCAGCCGTCGTACCCACCGCGGAATCCTGCTCCGGAGATGATGCAGGCGCGACCGAGGTCATCGTCCTCAGGACCGCCGGCAAGCCATGTCTGCCAGGAATCAGGCGTGGGGTCGTAGAAGGTGTTGTTGTCCAGCAGCATGATGGTCATGCGACCGGCGACGATCTCGTAGCTACCCGCCCCGAGATCTTCTGTGATGCTCTCACGGGTGTCGAAGCTGATCAGATTCTGCCCGGCACGGTCGTCGTAGAAGTCCGATCCGTAGGCCCCGAAGGTTGGGCCGGCAACCCGCTCGCCGGGCTGGAAGTTGTACGGATACATCCAACGATCCCAGGTCGGGACAGAAAGGGAGATCTCAAATGATTGCTGTGCAACAACTTGGGTTCCAAGCTGAAGAACAGGGATCGCAGCCATGAAGAGACACGTATACTTAAACGAGGCGGTTCTCATACAGACTCTTTTATTGTAATTGAGACCCAATTTCAACGACCAGCCTCAGAAATTGATGTAGTTTCTGGCCTTCCCATGGATAGTAGTACTCCAAACACCGGGTCATGGATCCCCAAAAAGCCCTTTCACGGGCCATTCAGGCTTGGTTTCACCCTGACCGAGGTCCTCACGGTGATTGCAGTGGTGGGAGTGCTGCTGGCGGTGATAATTCCCTCGCTGCGATCACTCTCCGATCAGGCCGTGGGCGCCACCGAACTGGCCGCCGCCCGACAACTCTCTCAGGGGTACGTGGGCTACGCCACGGACACCAACGGGGAACTGATGCCCGGCTACCTGTCACAGTCTCCGGGCGATCAGCATTACGAAGGGAACTACGAGGTCCAGGGCCCCGACGGAAACCTGCTCGGGGGACCGGCCAAGCGTCGCTGGACATGGCGCATCCTCCCCTACCTCGACGATGCGGTCGATTCGCTCTTCGTCAACGAAGCTCGACAGTACATCGACCAGCGTCGAGGAACGGACGGCTTCGCCTACCTGACAAGCGTATTCCCTTCGTTCGGACTCAATGGAGAATGGATCGGAGGGATGCAGGGGTCGATCTACAGCGATCTGCATACGCTGGGCCGCTTCACGGGAGAGTGCTACTACGCACAGCGCCTCGCCGAAGTGCAACGACCTGCCGATCAGCTTCTGTTCGGATCCTCCCGTGGCGGAGGACCTCAGGGTGACAGCGATGTGGAAGGCTTCTTCTTCATCCAGAGCCCCTACTACTTCACGACCGGATGGCGGTGGGCTGAGGACGAGAGCGGCGCACCGGTCTACGAACAACCTCTAGCTCCTTCCAAGAGCGGATACCTTTCCATGCGGCTTCGCGACAAGTCCGCCACCGCGATGCTCGACGGAAGCACGTCCCTGCGATCGATGCAGGAGCTCGCCGACATGCGTCTGTGGACCAACCGGGCCTGGAAGCCCGACTGGGTCCTGGATCTGCAGAACCCTTGATGCCCCTGGAGCGTTCTCCATGCGATGCCTGCTGGCCCTGCTTCTGACCGTCCCCTTCGTACTGACCGTCGGGTGCAGTTCCACCGGTGTCCGGACGGTGACCGCCGACGAGACGATGAACGGCAGTCGCGTCTCGCTTCGCGTCGGAGCGGTCCTGACCGTCAAGCTTCCTGAGAATCCAAGTACGGGATACCGGTGGGTCCGCACCGGGGAGACCGGGACCACGCTGCTCACCGAACTCGACGACACCTTCGACCGGTCTCCGGCGAAGGACGGGGCCGTCGGAGTCGGAGGCACACGCGTCCTGCGCTACCGCGCGGAACGCATCGGCGACTCCACGCTGCAGCTCGACCTCGTTCCTCCCGGCCGAAATCCGGACCCCGAGGACAAGCGGTACCGAATCACCGTCGTGATTGCGGACTGATCAGTCGACGACGACGCTGACCGAGAACCTGGACTGCACGGACGCTTCACCGCCGCCGGGATGGTCGTAGGCCAGCGAGACCGTGGTCGTGCCCGGACCGACGGCCTGGAACCGGAGTTCCTGATCGGTCAGCAGGCTGCCGTAGTCCGCCTGTTCCTGACTGCGGAGATGCCGCTGACCGTTGGGCATGAGCACGCTCTGATCCGGCATCGCCTCCATCTCCCAGGTGAGTCCGCGGGCCTGCGACTCGGGCAGCTGTACCAGCAGCGTCTGGCCCTGCTTCAGTCGGATCCGAGTTCCGTTCTGCTGCATGGTGACCGTCACGGTGTCGCGTCCCGCCTGGGAAGCGGGCTGCGGCCCCTTCGGACCGGATTGGCAGGCGCCAGCAAAGGCCAGCAGCCCGATGGTCAGGAACACGGTTGGGATGGTTCGATGCATGGAGCACTCCTATAGAGATGGATCATGATACGACGCCCCGGCGTCTTTGACAGGGGCGACCCCGGGAACGACAATTGAAGACGGATTCCGACCATGGCCGAACCAACCATCAGCGTCATCATCATCAGCCGCGACGAGGCGGAGGACATCGAGGACTGTCTGCGCAGCGTGGCCTGGGCGCACGAGATCGTTGTGGTCGACTCCGGAAGCACGGACGGCACCCGGGAGATCGCCGCACGCTGGACCGACCAGGTCCATGAGGTCCCCTGGCAGGGCTTCGGACTGCAGAAGAATCACGCCCTCGATCTTGCGTCGGGAGACTGGATCCTGTCCCTGGACTGCGACGAACGGGTGTCCGACTCCCTGAAGGACGAGCTGCAGCGGACCCTCGGTACGACGGACTGCAATGCGTTTCTCATCCCCTTCCGGTCGAACTACTGCGGACGATTCATGCGGTTCGGAGAATGGAGCGGCGAGCGCAAGCTCCGCCTGTTCCGACGCGGCGCCGGACGGTTCGACGACGCTCCCGTCCACGAACGCATCCACGTGGAGGGACGGACGGGACGGATGCAGGGCCGGATCCTCCACTACTCGGTCCGGACCCGCGGCGAGATGCGCGACAAGTCCCGTCGCTACGCCCGACTGGGAGCGGAATCCGCCTTCGCCGCCGGCAAGCGGGCCACCCGTTCGACGGCGCTGGCGCGGGGGGGGTGGGCCTTCATACGGTCCTTCCTGCTGAAGGGAGGCGTACTGGACGGATGGAAGGGGTTCACTCTCTCGATCGACGTCGCGTCCGCCACGCACCAGCGGTACCGGTACCTGGCCTCGATGTGCCGGACGGCCGGAAGCCCCCACTGACTTCCAGCCGTCCGACCGAAGGAACTGTCGTGCGCTCTACCGAGTCGAGCCACGGGTTCCCCGTCCCGAAGAGGACATCATGTTCGGACCGCGCTTCACGAACCGCACCGTCTGCACGGGGCGACGACCCGCGAATCGCTTGGGCCGGGCGGGAAGATCCTGTACCGCCGGCTTGCCTCCATCGACCGCGGCGGCTCCACCGACGGCGTACTCGTCAACCAGCCGACGAAGCGCGCCGTAGAGCTCCACGTGTCGGTCATCGATCTCGCTCCAGAGCGATGCGATCTGCCGATTCGTCAGGGCGTGCCAGTCGTCGTGGTACATCCGGACGTAGTTGTAGTAGTCCCAGATCGCGATCCCCGCGACCCGGTGCGTCCTTCCCTGCGCATCCACCCACCGGGCCTCGAGCGATGCGCGGGCCTGATCGCGGAGGAACTCATCGACCTCGAAGTAGTGGCTCCAATGCCGGGTGTCGGGGTCGCGGAACCTCGGACACATCTGCACGTAGACCGGAACCTCGCCCTCGACCAGTTCGATGCAGCGTTCGATGTGACGACCGAGCCGCGCACTGTCGTCCCGGCCCGGATTGGTCTCGTAGCAGTCGGGGAAGATCGCGCCGGACGCACGAAGTAGCCGGTTCATCGACGGCCCCTGGTAGTGATCGACCGTCATGTGCTTCTTGGGAAGTCCCCAGTAGCCGAATTTGGCCTCCGGCCGGAGTGCCTGGGCATACTTGAGCCCCTCGATGTAGAAGTCGAGAATGACCTCCATCTCCTTCGCGGACGCCTGGGACATCCGGCTCCACCACTCGCCCTCCATGTCGAGCACCACCGGTCCGCTGTAGCCCGCGGGAACGTGCTCGTCGAGCCAGGCCTGGAACTGCTGCAGATCCGACGCGGAGTAGGTCATGTCGCCGTCGTAGTCCACCCCGCCGCCGTAGGCGTAGGGCAGGGTCGCGACGTCGTGATTCCGGTTGAAGGCCCGGGTCCGCCATCCCTGTTCGAGTTCGATTCCCAGGGCCGCACGATGCTGATTCCGCGACAGCGCGTCGTAGTAGATCCCGTCGAGCAGCACGGGATCCGGCCCGGCGTACACGGGTTCCGCCGGCAGATCGGCGTCGGGAATCTCCGATGCGTCCGAACCCTGGTCCGGGGCGACGGGCTCGACCGTCTGCCCCCAGAACATGATGACCTGGCGGATGTCGGTCACGTTGACCTCGCCGTCGCCGTTCACGTCCTCCGGGCATTCGCAGAACCGGTGCATGGATCCGACGATTTGAAGCAGGTCGAGGATGTCGATGGTGGTGTCCGGATGGACGTTCGCGTGCTGGGGAGTCACCTGGCCGGTGGCGTCGTCGTGGACGCCGAGCAGAGCGACAGTGATCACGGCGGCGACTTGGGCGCCGTTCTTCATGCTGTTCATCTAGTTGTCCTTCGGGAGTCAGAGGGGTTCGATCGCGTCGAGGCCGTTCGGCCTCGCTGGTTCCTGGCACGTACTTGATCTCTTGATTCGGAGATCCGCGATGCGGCCCTCTCCATGAGCCCGACCGGCGGAAGGCGTCCGTGCCTTCACCGGCCTCTCAGAAGAATCAATCAACGGAACGGGTGATCCCATTCAGGCAGATTGCAAAAGAACCTCAATCGGCCACGAGGTCACCGCCCAGGCCGCACGAGCGGGCCGGACTGCACGGTGGAACCGGATGAGAATCGCTCAGGATGCTTCGGGCATGATGATCCAGAGGATCACGTACACCACGATGAAGGGCAGGATTGCCGTGGCCAGGGCCAGAATGACGGTCAGCAGCCGGGTGACGGTGGGATCCCAGCCGTACTGACGGGAAATCCCGCTGCAGACACCGGCGATCATGCTGTTGGATGGATCTCGACTGAGTGCCATGGGGCCTCCTGACGCTGTCGAAGTGATCCTACCGGATCATTCGGACATTCGCCCGCCCGGCTGGATATGCCTCCTAGAATGGTGGCCATGTGGTTGTACCAACTCATCAGGACCGCCCGGGAAGCCTTTCCCTACGTGATGATGACCCTGCTGGTTTTCGAGGCGATCCTTGCGTTCGGACTGATGTTCGTCTTCCCACCCGGATCCCTGGGCATGGTGTTCCTCGGTCTGCTGACCCTGCTCTGGTCCGGTCTGATCCGGTCCGTGCTGATGCGTTTCGAACGCCTGATCGGCCGTCTCGTGGGGGTCCCCCTCGAGGCGATCGAAGCCAGTCAGAATCCGACGTCCTGAACCTGCATTGGCCTATCATGGCTCCTCAGCCATCAGACCACATCGGGAGTCAGTATCCATGACCACGTCGACCATCACCGCCCCCCCGCTCAGCACCGAGGCCCTCATCGACCGCCTGCTCGAACAGCACGGCGCGACCGAGGAGGATCGGATCCGATCCGGAGTCGAACGGGTCGCCCTCCGGTGGACGGCCGAGGACGGGGATCAGGATGCGTTCGAAACCTTCTGCACCCGCTGGTTCGTCGCCGGCGAGCGGGATCGCATCCGACTGCTGGACCGGTTCGAGATCTTTCTGGGATCGGTGAACGGTCATCTCGGCGAGATTCGCCGGGACCTTCGCAGGTGGAGCGATCTGCGCGGTGAACGGTTCGAGGGACTCGACGATGTCATGGCCACGTTCGATCCGGCCCCGGATCTGTCCGACCAGCTCTACCGTCAGCAGCTCGCCTTCGTGGCCCTGCTGAACTTCCCCCGTCCCGATCTGGCGACCATGATCGCCGACGGCGCGGACTGGAGCGTCGACGAATGGGCCGCGGTCCGGATCGGCAAGGCGTTCGGTCCCCGCATTCCGGCGGACGTGAACGACATGGCCCGCGAACTCGGCCACCGCGCGAACCAGTGGGTGGCGAACTTCCACGTGCCCGTCGGCCACATGGTGGACGAACACGGCAAGAAGTGGTTCAGCGACGACCGGCGGCTGCTCGCCCACTGGCTGATTCGTGAGGAGGTCCGCGCCGGCTTCAATGCCGAAGGTGGGCTCCCCTGCCAGCGGGCCCTCATGTGGGTGATGAAGAGACAGATCGACGGCACCATCCCGACCGCCGTCATGGAGGGATCGACCGCCGCGTGGGACCCGCGGGCCAACACCCTCGACGGGGAAGACCCCGGCCCGCTGCTGGGTCCGGTCCGCTACGAACGATGGCTCGACAACTTCCGGATCGCCCGTGCCTACGACGAACATCATCCGGAGCATCCGACGGCCATCGCCCGCAAGTTCGAACTGGCCCGGGAGATGCCCGAGGAGGAAGTCGAAGCCCTGATGGTTTCGCTGCTCCAAGCCCCGGTGCGCCGACGGCTGGCCGAACTGCTCCGATCGATCCTCGGCCGCCCCCTCGAGGCCCACGACATCTACTTCGACGAGATCACCTCCGGCCGTTCGGCGGAGGAGCTCAACCGCCTGGTCCGGGAACGTATCGGCGATCACGAGGGCATGCAGGAGAAGCTCCCCGACATCCTGCGGGGGCTCGGCTTCCCCGACGAGGACGCGGACTTCCTGGGGCGGCGGGTCCAGGTGGAGATCGCACGGGGTTCCGGACACGCCATGCGTCCCGCCATGCCGGAATACGCCGCCTGGCTGCGTACCAACAGCCTGCCCGACGAACTCGGGTGGGACGGATTCGACACCGCAATGCACGAACTCGGGCACAACCTCGAGCAGCTCATCTCCACCCACTGGGTTCCGCGTCCCGCCCTGCGGAACGTGCCCAATACCGCGTGCACCGAGGCGTTCGCATTCCTCTACCAGTCCAAGGCCGCGGATGTCCTCGGACTCGAACCCGAGGCGGATGCACCCCCCGCCTGGGCCGTCGACTCGATCCAGACCATGCTGGCGGCGTGCCAGATCGCGGGCCCCGCGCTGGTCGACCTGTACGCCTGGCGATGGCTCTACGCCAATCCCGACTGCACCCCCGAGTCGTTCCGCGACGCGGTGATCCGCATCGCCGGCGAACTCTGGGATCGCTTCTACGCCGAGGACTTCGGCGAGGATCCGTACCACATCCTCGCGGCGTACCAGCACATGGTCGCCCACGCCCTGTACCTGCCCGACTACGTGATCGGCCACGTCCAGAGCCAGCAGATCAGCGCCCACATGCGGGAACGGGATCTGGCCGCCGAGACCCGCCGCATCTGCAGCATCGGTCGCCTGACTCCGGACCTCTGGACCCGCACCGCGGTTGGATCGCCGATCAGCGTCGAGCCGATGATCAAGGATGTCGAGGCGGCCCTCGACCTGATGGCGACCTGATCAGAGTCCTCCATGCCGAACTTCGAAAGCGACATCCTGCTCCTGGAATCGATCCACTCCAGCGCCGACGGCGTGCTGATCGACGAAGGACTCCGGATCGCCCGGGCCGTCGGCTCCCTCGAAGGCGACGAACTGGTGGCACGGCTTGCGACCACGCGGATGGTCGGCATCCGCTCCAAAACGCAGCTGACCCGGGAGACCCTTGCGCAGGCGTCGCACCTGCAGTGCATCGGCTGCTTCTGCATCGGCACCAACCAGGTCGATCTGGAGGCGGCGGCGGAACACGGGATCACCGTGTTCAACTCGCCGTTCTCAAACACCCGCTCCGTGGCGGAAATGACGCTGGCGGAGATCATCGCCCTGCACCGGCGGCTCTTCGACCGCAGCATGCGGCTGCACCAGGGCCACTGGGACAAATCGGCCACCGCCGCCCACGAGGTCCGGGGTCGGACCCTGGGCATCGTCGGCTACGGCCACATCGGTTCCCAGATCTCCGTCCTCGCGGAATCGCTGGGCATGCGGGTGCTCTACCACGACATCCTGCCCGTGATGCCCATGGGCAACGCGAGGGCCTGCTCCGATCTCGGTGAACTGCTGGAGCGCTCGGACATCGTCACCCTGCACGTTCCGGAGACGGAAGGCACCCGGCATCTGATCGGCGCCGCCGAACTGGAACGGATGAAGCCCGGCGCGGCCCTGATCAACAACGCCCGGGGAAGCGTGGTCGACCTGTCGGCGCTGCGTACGGCGCTGGAGGCACGGACCATCGGGGGAGCCGCCATCGACGTCTACCCCGAGGAACCCCGATCCAACACGGTCGACTTCGAGTGCCCGCTCGCGGGCCTCGACAACGTGATCCTCACCCCGCACATCGGCGGCAGCACCGAGGAGGCCCAGGAGCAGATCGCCGCCGAGGTCGCCGTGAAGATCGCCCGGTTCGATGCCACCGGCACGACCACGTCCTCGGTCAACATCCCGGAGGTGGAACTTCCGGTGCGGCCGCCCGACCAGGTCCGGATCCTCCACTTCCACCGCAACGTACCGGGCGTGCTCAGCAAGATGCACGCGATCATCGCGGAACACGAGGTGAACATCACCGCGGAATACCTGCGGACGACCGGCGGACTCAGCTACGTGATCATGGACTGCGGCCGACTCAAGGGGACCGACGCGCTGCAGCGACTGGAGAGTCTGGACGAGACAATCCGCATGCGGGTTCTCCGCCCGGACTGAGCTACCTCCGCCCGGCCGTCGATCTGGGCCACTCATCCGTACGGAACGGTCCGACCGGAAGCCCGCAGGCCCCGGCGAGATTCGGTTCCGCATCGTCGCTCCAGGCGTAGCGGGCGGCGACGGGCTCGGACACCGCGTCGCAGGTCAGTCGGATCGATTCACCGTCGACGCTCGCGGTCGCCGGATGGAAGATCCGATCCGCTCCGGCCAGTTCGAAGTGTGTCGGCACTGCGCCGTCCAACGTCTCCAGCGGCAGGCACACCCCTTCGAACCGCAGGATCAGAGCGGCACCCTCCACCTCGGTCCCCCGCAGGACCGGCGCACGGGCGACGACGTCCTGTCCGTACACGTCGGCACGGGCGAGCAGGGCCAGCCGTTCTCCGACCGGCTCCTTGGCCACGGGATGGATGTCCCGGGGATCCCCCACGTCCATCGTGATGACCATGCCCGTCGCGGGAAGCCGCAGCGCATCGCCCTGCGCTTCACGGAGTTCGGCGCACTCCAGCGGGCGACCGTAGTCGTACGGGGCGATCTGCACGTAGTAGAAAGGAAACGCGCCCTGGCCCCAGGCCGCTCGCCAGTCCTCGATCATGGCGGGGAACAGGGTCGAATACTGGTCCGCACGGTCCACGTTCGACTCCCCCTGGTACCAGATGGCACCCCGGATGCCGAAGGGCACGAGCGGATTGATCATGCCGTTGTAGAGGTGGGCCGGACGGTGGTTCGCGGACATCGGCCGCACGAAGGGTCGTTCCGAGACCTGCATCAGCCACGGCCCCGTGAGCATGCGGCGGTCGCCGGGCGCATCGACCGGTCCCATGCGCAGTTTCGGAACGGGGCCCGTGAAGCCGCCGATGCCGCCGAAATCCGAGACCCGCACGGTCAGCAGACTGGGGCCCGGGCGGGCCAGGACCGGCGGGACGAGGTACCGCCGGTCGGCGCCCGCGTTCATCGTCTCTCCGATCTTGAATCCGTTGAGCCAGACGACGTCCGCATCGTCGATCGGACCGAGGGTCACCTCGAGTTCACGACCGTCCCACGCCCGGGGCAGGTCGAAATGCAGCCGGTACCAGATGACCCCGTCGATGTCGTGTCCCTGATCGGCGAAGGTCGAGGGCAGGACCACCGTCTCCCATTCGGCGTCGTCGTGGAGGATGGACGTGAAGTCCTCGGTGTCGGGGTCCGGCACGCTCATACGCGCGAACCGTTCGAGGATCGGACCGGTCTCCGGCATCGACTCGAGGGTCGAACGGGTCGTCCACGCCTCGGCGGTGGATCCCCCCCACGAAGCGTGGATCAAACCGATCGGCACATCGAGCGACCGCTGCAGCGAGCGGCCGAAGTAGTACGCGACCGCCGAGAAGCCGGGGGCCGTGGAACGATCGCAGACGACCCACGCCCCCTCCACATCGTCCTGCGGCTCGGGCACACTGGTCATCGCCGCGTTGAACATCCGGATCTGCGCGTGGTCCGCCGCCGAGAGGTCGATGTCGGACTGGCCGCACCGGTCGAGGGTCCACTGCATGTTGGACTGGCCGGAGCACAGCCAGACTTCGCCCACCAGCACGTCCGTGACGACCCGCTCCTCCGGCTCGAGATTGCGCGACACCGGCATGGTCCGGATGCGAAGATTTCGCGGGGTGCTCGAGGCGGCCAGGGCGGGCAGGCGGACCATCCACCGACCGGAGGCGTCGGCGCGGGCCCGGGCCGTCGCACCATCGACGCCCTCCAGCGTGACCCGCACCTGCTCGCCGGGCAGGGCCCGGCCCCAGACCGGCACTTCCCGCCCCTGCTGCAGGACCATGCGGTCGGAGAAGATCGACGGCAGTTCCAGAGCCGCCCGCGCGGAGTGGACGAGGGACAGTACGACGCAGGCCGTGAGGGCGATGCGGTTCCGCATGGCGATGCTCCTTGAAGGTTCGGTGCTCAGCCCTTGCCGTAGGCGTCCATGGGCAGGCAGGTGCAGACCAGGTTCCGGTCCCCGTGGGGATTGTCCACCCGGGCCACGGAGGTCCAGAACTTGTGTCCGCGCAGCCAGGGCAGCGGCCAGGCTGCGTCCTCGCGGGTGTAGGAATGCGACCAGTCGTCGGAACCGATCATGTCCATGGTGTGCGGAGCGTTCCGCAGCACGTTGTCCTCCCGGTCGGCCGCACCGTCCTCGATGGCGCGGATCTCCTCGCGAATAGCGATGAGTGCGTCGCAGAAGCGGTCGAGTTCGTCGCGGGACTCACTTTCGGTCGGCTCGATCATGAGCGTGCCGGGAATCGGCCAGGCCATCGTCGGAGCGTGGAATCCGTAGTCCATGAGCCGCTTGGCGATGTCGTCGATCCGCAGGCCGGCGCTCTTCTCGAACGGGCGGCAGTCGATGATGAACTCGTGGGCACAGAAGCCGGCTTCGTTGGTGAACAGGATGTCGTAGTGGTCCTGCAACCGGTGCTTCATGTAGTTCGCGTTGAGAATGGCCACCTGCGTGGCACGCTTGAGACCCGAGGCCCCCATCAGTGCGATGTACATCCACGAGATGGGGAGGATGCTGGGACTGCCCCAGGGTGCCGCGGAGATCGGTTCGACCGCGTCCGGGCCGGTGCCCGGAGGCGTCACCACCGGATGGCCGGGCAGGAACGGGGCCAGACTCGAACGCACCGCGATCGGACCCATGCCCGGACCGCCGCCCCCGTGGGGAATGCAGAAGGTCTTGTGCAGGTTCAGATGGCAGACGTCGGCCCCGAGATCGGCGGGACGGCTGAGCCCCACCATCGCGTTCATGTTGGCACCGTCCAGGTACACCATGCCGCCGTGATCATGCACGAGCGAGCAGATCTCGTGGATGCTGTCCTCGAAGACGCCGTGGGTGGACGGGTACGTGACCATGATCGCGCCCAGCCGGTCGGCGTAGGCGGCGACCTTCGCCCGCAGATCCTCGAGGTTGATGTCGCCGCTGTCGCAGTCGACGGGGACGACCTCGAAACCGGCCATGACGGCGCTGGCGGGATTCGTTCCGTGGGCCGAGGCGGGAATCAGACAGACGTTGCGCTGCGAATCACCACGCTGCTCGTGGTAGGCGCGGATGACGACCAGTCCCGCGTACTCGCCCTGCGAACCGGCGTTCGGCTGCAGCGAGACGGCGTCGAATCCGGTGAGATCGGCGAGCCAGTCCTCGAGCTGTGTCATGAGACCGAGGTATCCCTCGGCCTGATCGAGCGGCGCGAAGGGATGCATGCCTCCGAACTGCGGCCAGGTGACCCCGAGCATCTCGGTGGTTCCGTTGAGCTTCATGGTGCACGAGCCGAGCGGAATCATGGACTGGGCCAGGGACAGGTCCCTGCCCTGCAGCCAGGTGATGTACCGGAGCATCTCCGTTTCGGAGTGGTGCGTGTTGAAGACCTCGTGCTCGAGGAACGCGCTGCGCCGTGCGATCTCCACCGGCAGGTCGTCGGTGGCGTTTTCGGCGGACTCGAACGGATCGAAGTCGATGTCCGCTCCGCCGTTGAAGGACGCCAGGATGTTGAGCACATCGGCCGGCGTGGTCGTCTCGTCGAGACTCACACCGATGCAGCCCTCCCCGTCGAAGCGACGGAGGTTGTAGCCCCGGGCGACGGCGGCCGCGTGGACGTCCTCCACCCGGTCGGGATCGACCGGAATGCAAAGGGTGTCGAAGAAGGGATGGTCGCCGCAGTCGAGACCGAGTCGACGCAGGCCGGCCGCCAGGGACGTGGTCAGGCTGTGGACGCGCGTCGCGATGCGGAGGAGCCCATGGGGACCGTGGTAGACCGCGTAGAAGCCGGACATGATGGCCAGCAGGACCTGCGCGGTGCAGATGTTGCTCGTGGCCCGATCCCGCTTGATGTGCTGTTCGCGGGTCTGGATCGACATCCGCAGGGCGGGTGCCCCCGTCGCATCCACCGACACTCCGATCAGTCGACCGGGCATCTTGCGGACGTACGATTCGCGGGTCGCCATGTAGGCGGCGTGCGGACCTCCGTAACCCATCGGCACTCCGAACCTCTGCGCGGAGCCGACGGCGATGTCCGCACCGAGGTCGCCGGGCGCCTTGATGAGGACCAGCGACAGCAGATCGGCCGCCATGACCACCAGCCCGCCGTGATCGTGGATCCGCTCGATCAGTCCAACGTGGTCGTGGATTCGACCGCGGGTGTCCGGGTACTGCAGCAGGACGCCGAAGCACGACAGCCCGGAGGGATCGCACGTGGTGGGATCGGCCACCACCAGTTCGATGCCCTGCTGCCGCGCGCGTCCCTGCAGGACCGCAATGGTCTGGGGGTGGCACTGTTCGTCGACGAAGAACACGCCTTCGTTCATGCTCGTGATCGCACGACACATCAGCATCGCCTCGGCGGCGGCCGTCCCCTCGTCGAGCAGCGAGGCGTTGGCGATCGGCAGCCGGGTGAGATCGCTGATCATCGTCTGGTAGTTCAGCAGCGCCTGGAGACGGCCCTGCGAGATCTCGGCCTGGTACGGGGTGTACTGGGTGTACCAGCCCGGGCTCTCGAGCACATTGCGCTGGATCACCGGCGGCACGATCGTGTCGTGGTACCCCATCCCGATGCAGGAACGCATGAGCCGGTTGCGGGAGGCGAGCGAGTGGAGCTCCTGCTGCATCGCGTGCTCGCTGCGGGGCGAGCCAATGTCGAACTCCTGTTCGCTGCGGATGGTCGAGGGCATCGCCCGGTCCACGAGAGCGTCCAGCGACTCGACGCCGATGCGGCCGAGCATCTGGTCGATCTCGAGCCCGTCGGGACCGATGTGACGGTGGATGAAGGTGTCGGACGGCTCGAAGACCGAGCCCGCCGCGGCGGGTGCGGATCCGCGTGAATCGTGGGTGGATGCTTGATCGTTCATGGACCAACATCGTATTCGCCCGTGGTGCCCGGGGCAACGATCAGAAGTCGGAAACGGCTCCGGTTCGCACCTCGATCAGCTCCCCTTCCGAGAGGGGAACCAGCGGGGATTCGGCCGGCTCGAAGTCGTCCGGCATGTGGATCAGCCGGATCCGGGACTGCAACGGCTCGGGCAGGGATCGGAGCTGCGCGAACGTGGTGTGGTTCCCGCCGTTTCCGCATTCGTGCACGATGCAGTCGGCCCGTTCCAGCCAGGCGATGTGCTCGGGATCGAACTCCGTGTCCGACGACCATCCCAGGCAGCCCGCGGCATCGGAGAAGAGCAGGCCGGCGGTCGGAACGGAATGCCGGGTCCGGCGGGACTCCACACGGCAGCCGGCGATGACCGCAGGGTGCCCGGGCTCGAGGGGACGCGGCTCGAAGTAGTCCTCCAGGTCCGATCCGCCGCCATCCATCGCCGGCGCCAGACGTTCCCAGACGCGTTCCAGCACTTCCGGCAGAGCGTGCAGCCGGGGAACCGGGCCGTCCCCGGGAACGATGTAGCGGTGCAGGAACCCGATGGTCTCCAGGCCGGCGCAATGGTCGCCGTGGAGGTGGGTGATCACCAGATCCCGGACCGCTTCGGGGGGGCAGGACACGCCGGCGTGCTCCGCCGCCTGTCGCCACATCGCCAGCACCATTCCGGGGCAGTCGATCGCCACCCATCCCCCGTCGCACCGCACGAGGCCCGAGGAGCCGTGGGACCGACTGGAGAATGCGTCGCCGATACCGGTTACAAGGAGATCCATGCCCACCATCATGCCATGATCGATCATGCGCCGCCACGCCCCTTCCGTTCCGAACGAACGATTGATTTGCCCCGCCGGTACGGCATTCCCTTGGTACACTCCGGTCGGCCGACCCCGGTGTCCGCCTCAACCACGTGGAGCCCACCCGTGCCACGACTCATCCATCAAACGCTGCTTCTGGTCGCGCTCGTCCTGCCGACGACGCTGGTGTCCATCGCTCCGGCCCAGGTGGCGGGAGGCATCGGCCGGCAGCAGCAGGTCGTCAACCGCCTCGAGATGGAGCTGCAGGAACAGGAGATGGCCTACCGACAGGCCATGAGCACGGCGCAGTCCGTGACCGAGCGGCTGACCCTCGACTTCGGTGCCTCGCTCCGTCTCGGCCTGGCCAGCATCGACAACGCCGTGGGCAGTTCCCGGACCCTGCGGCAGTACGAGGCCAACCTCTACCTCGTGACCAAGTTCGACGCCGGACACACCTTCTTCGGCAACCTGCGGTTCCTCTACAACGACTGGAACACCGGCGACTCTCCCGACGGCGACGGCTGGTTGTATCCCTACGGCAACCGGTACTGGTACGAGCTGGACACCCGGGCGCTGAACATGCACCAGACCGGCACGCCGGGCGATCTGAACTTCAGGATCCGGGTGGGACGGCAGTTCATCAACTGGAACTCCGGGCTCGCCTTCAGCAACGACATGTACGCCGTCCAGGGAACCGCCACCTGGAACCAGCTGGCCTTCACCGCCCTGTTCGGCCAGACGGCGCGCAGCGGCCTGTACGACTTCGATCCCACCCGTCCGGAGTACGACTCCAACACCGACCGGATCTACTGGGGCCTGAAACTCGAGGCGGAACTCGCACCGGGCTTCAATCCGTTCGTCAGCTACCTCGTGCAGCGCGACCACAACGACGACGAGACCGTCAACACCGTGCTGTTCGGGCCCGTCGACTTCCAGTACGACTCCGAGTACCTGTCGTTCGGCGCGACGGGCACGCTGGGTCCGCAGCTGACCTACACCCTCGAGGTCGTGCACGAGACCGGCAGTACCCTGAGCAGCCCGTTCACCCCGCTTGGCCCGGCTCCGCAGACCTCCGATCCGATCGACGCCTGGGCCGGCGTGCTCAACCTGTCGTACGCCTTCCGCAACGACACCAACGCACGAATCGACATGAGCCTCGCGGCCGGCTCGGGAGACGACGACCGGTTCGCTGCGGCGGGCACCATCGCGGGCAATCTCCCCAACACGACGGACCGGTCCTTCAACAGTCTGGGGTACATCAACACCGGCCTCGCCCTGGCCCCGCAGATCGCCAACCTGATGATGCTGCGGATCGGCGGCAGCACCGCCGTCCCGCTCGATGCGAAGCGGCCCGACGCCCTTCGGATCGGAGCCGACTTCTTCTTCTTCGGCAAGACCGACACCGACAGCCCGGTCACCGTCGCCACCACGGACGACCGGTGGATCGGCTGGGAGATGGACTGGAAGGTCGACTGGCGGATCATGACCGACGTGAACTTCAACTTCCGGTACGGCGTCTTCTTCCCCGGGTCCGCGATGCCCAGCGGTCTCGACGACGTCCGCCACTTCGTCTACGGAGGCATCAGCTATGCCTTCTGATCGCATGCACCGAATCCTGATCGTGACCGGAATCCTCCTGCTGCTGCCGCTGGTACCGGCGTGCCAGCGGACCATGGTCGAACAGACCATGCTGGAGCGACATCCCTCCGAACTGGACGACTTCGCGTTCTGGGATGCGCTGGCCGAGGAGCCGGTGGTTTCCAACGACGACGCCCTTCATGCATTGATCCTGATGCAGGATGGACGGGATCCCAGTGCCGATTTTGAGGCTCGTGCGGCCCTTGCCGGGCAGAAAGGCTGGCTCGAGGGAACCACCCGGCCCCTGCAGCCGAATGAATCAGCGTCCGTGGGGCTTCTCTCCGTTGCGGGATGCCGCATCCTGGACATTCGGGGGGGCCTGACCATGCAACTCTTCGGAGACTCCCCCCGCTACTGCACACGGGAGCTGAACTCGATGGGCATCCTGCCCGGCCTGACTCCCAACGAGGCCATGACCGGCCTGGAGTTCATCACGTTCATCGACTCGCTGGAGGAGCGTGACCGGCTGCAGCGGGCATGGCAACGGCAGGACCAGTCGAACACCACCACCGCCGGTGATACGCAATGAAGGGGGCCGACATGACACGCATGAATCCGAAGGACGCAACACGCCTTGCGACGGTGATCGGCTGCCTCACGTGCACGATCGCGATCGTGCCGCTCATGGCGCAGGACGTCGAACAGACCGAGGCATCGGGCACCCCCGTCATGCTGTCGGCCCCGGCGACCACCACCGAGTTCGTGCGGCAGCGTCTGCAGTCGCTGGAGCAGGCCGCGTTGGAGGCCGTCGAACCGCTTCCCGAAGGCGAAACCAAGGAACTGACCGCGATCGTGATGCACACCCACGGAAAGGTGCAGTGGCGATCCGGTGCCGAGGCCGCGTGGCAGGATGCCGCGGTGGATGATGCCCTGCAGTCGGGCGCGATGATCCGGACCGGACTGAAGTCGGCGCTCACCCTCCGCGTGGGACTGAACGCGACGATCCTCGTCGACAGCAACTCGCGGATCACCCTTCCCAACCTGCTTCACAACGGGGACACCCTGGAGACGGCGGTGAAGGTGGCACGC
This sequence comes from Phycisphaerales bacterium UBA854, assembly GCA_002295885.1. GTDB lineage: Bacteria > Planctomycetota > Phycisphaerae > Phycisphaerales > SM1A02 > UBA854. The sequence continues at coordinate 13,972 of DBGM01000032.1, read as the reverse complement.
GGCCAGGCCGACATCAAGGTGAACCGGGTCGGGCTGACCAACGACTTCTCCGTCGTGACTCCCACCGGCGCCCTGGCCGTGAAGGGGACCGGATTCGGTGTGCGCAGCGACGCCTACGGCACGTCGATCATCGGATCGCGCGAGAACATGATGAACGCCATCGAGGTCCAGTACTACGCCAGCAAGCTTGCGTACTACCTCTCCGGCGGCGCCGTTTCCAGCACCAGCCGGCAGAACCCCACTCTGGCCGCCCTGATCGACACCGCCCCGCCGCCCTCGACCAACAAGGCCGAGCAGCAGGACGTGGCCGACGCCGCTTCCGGGGCGGGCGAGGCCCAGGCCTCGACCAATCCGATCACCCAGACCATCCGGATCGATCTGGCCATCCAGCAGCAGCAGCAATCGTCGGAGGTGACCACCTACATCGAGGAGCAGTTCCTCGAGGAGCTCGAGGAGGTCCTCGACGAGGAGGAGCCGTACATCGACGACATCCTGCAGCTTCCGGGCTTCGGGGAGTTCGAGGCCATCCCCTCCATCTACCAGGGCGAGATCGCGGCCGCGATCTACTTCGATCTGGTCACCGACTACAACGACACCGACGTCATCAACCCCGGCATCGGCTCGATCCCCTTCCTCTTCCAGGAGAAGCTGCTCCAGCAGCTCGACTACGAGAATCCCGCCGCGATCGCGGAGACCATGGACCTGATCATCGCCTACGGCGACTCCAGGGACGCCGGGGACTACGGGGACTACGGGGACTACGGTGATCTGCCGGGCCCCGACGACCTGCGTTCGATCCTGGCCATCGTGGACAACTTCTGCCGCGAGACCTTCGCCGGCAACGAGGTGCATATCCAGATCTGCCGCGAGTGCTACGGCCAGGCCATGTACGAATCCTTCTTCGACGGACCGCTCGAACCCAACTCGTACCTGCAGTACCTGAGCGAGAATATCGGTGGTCCCGAGGGAATCGAGGAAGGCGGCGGCCAGATCACGCTCCCGTGATCCGCGACCTCCCCGCAGCGAACCCCGCGACCGTGCCCCGACACCGTAGACTGGTGCCATGAAGTACAGCGGCCGCGTCCAACAGGTCGGATTCATCGTGCTCTTCGTCGTCGTCCTCCTCGACGCACTGGGGATGTTCGGCCCGCTGAACGCCCGGACTCGTGACCTGCAGCAGCAGTACGTCCCCCGTCCCGCGACTCCCATGTCGCCGGACATCGTCCACGTGGACATCGACGACGGTGCCCTGCAGCGGATCGGACGGTGGCCATGGTCCCGCACCCTCCTGGCCGCATGCATCGAGGAGATTCGACGGGCGGGCGCACGGACCATCGTGCTGGATCTCGACTTCACCGAGGCCGGGCGGGATCCCGCCGACGACACGGCTCTGGCCGCAGCCATCGACCGCGACACCGTGCTGGGACTCCTCCATCAGGACGATGAACTCGAGGCGCGATGGGCCGACGCCGGCGGTTCACCCGCCGGACTCGAGCAGGCGCTGGATCTGCTGCGCGCCGACATCAATCTGGAACCCGCCGCCGCCACCGCACTCATGCCCGCGGATCGCGCGGCCTTCGCCACCAATGCGTTGGCGCTCAAGCGGACCGTGCTGTGGACGAATCCGGAACTCGGGGCCGAAGGAATCGCCGAGCGCGCCCTGCAGGACGCCTACCGGCGACAGGCGCGCAGCGAATCGATCGCGATGGAACGGGCCGGCGCGGGGGATCTCCGCGGATTCGCCCCCCCGGGGTCCGACGGCTCCGCCATGGACCGAATGCCCCTGCCCGAACTGGTCGCGCGTGCCGGCGGCCTCGGCTACGTGCACATCTCGAACCGCGACGGCGACGGACAGGTGCGTTCGTTCGCCCCCTACCAGTCGGGCCGGGCCGGCGCCGCAGATTCGCTCGGGACCACCGCCGCCATGGTGTATCTGGACGGGGACACCTCGCACCTCGGAGCAGATCTCCCCCGCCGCGGCTTCGAACATCCCATCGCCTGGCCCTGGACCGGGCACGGCACGGGCTGGATGCATCTGCTTCGGCAGGACGCGGACGATCCCGTGGGCACCGGACACCTGTCGATCGGAACGATCGCCGACCTGGTCCGGGCCCGGGACCTTCAGCGGGAGAACCGCGAGACGATGGCGACGCTGTCACTGGAACTGCTGCGCGTGCTGCGGCAGGACGCGTCGTTCCGGACCGATGATCCGCTGGCCGACTCCTTCCGGGCCGAGATCGCCGACGAGTACGCCTTCACCCTGGGGGATCTCGCCCCCGGCACCGAACTCGCCACCGTCTTCCCGGACGAGGACAGCCTCGCCCACGCCGAGGCCCTCCGTTCCTGGGAGCGGCTCGCCGACGCGATCCAGTCCGGTGATGCGGAGATCGCCGAACTCGAGACCGCTCTGCATTCGCACCTCGACGACCGCCTCGTGTTCGTCGGCTGGACGGCGACCGGATCCGTGGCCGACTTCGTGCCGACCGTCGCCGGCCCGCGCACGCCCGGAGTGGTCGTGCACGCCGCGGTGGCGAACATGCTGCTGACCGGACACGCCTACCGCCATGCCGACGGCTGGAGCGCGATCATCACCCTGCTGCTGGGGCTCGCCGTGATCCTGCTGGTCAGTTCGACGACGCCGTGGGTCGGCACCGCGGGCAGTCTGCTGCTGGTCGCCGTCTACGTCCTGGCGGCCGCCGTCATCGGCTTCGCCGGTTGGGGCCTGTTCGTCCCGATCGTCGCTCCCGCCGCGGGCGGCCTCGGCGCGTGGATCGCCTGCACCAGCACCAGCGCCATCCTGATCCAGCGGGACAAGAAGCGGATCACCCGTCAGTTCAGAGCCCGGGTCTCCGACCGGCTCGTGGACACGCTGATCGATCAGCCCTCCGCGCTGAGCATGGCCGGCGTCCGCCGCGAGATCACCGTGCTCTTCGCCGACCTGGCCGGGTTCACCACGACCAGCGAACGCCTCGACAGCGCCGAAGCGGTCGCTCTGGCCAACCGGGCCCTGTCGACGCTGGCCGGCCGGGTGGTCGCGCAGGACGGCTACGTGAACAAGTTCCTCGGGGACGGACTGATGGCCTTCTGGTCCGCATTCGACGAGCAGCCGGATCAGGCCGCCCGCGCGTGCGCCGCGGCCGCAGCCTGCGCCGAAGCCATACGCTCCATGCCGGAGGTCGGATTGGACATCCGACTGGGCATCGCAACCGGCGAAGCGATCGTGGGCGACTGCGGCGCACCACCCGACCTGAACGACTACACCGCGATCGGCGACACCGTGAATCTCGCCTCGCGCCTCGAAGGGGCGAACAAGGCCTTCGGAACCCGCATCCTCGTCGACAAAGAGACCCTCCGTCAGGCCGGCGACACCGTGCGTTCGCTGCCGATCGGTCCGGTGGTGGTCGTCGGACGGAGCACGCCCACCGAACTGCATGCCGTCGTCGACGACGAGATGCCGCAGGCGGCGATCGATGCCGCCGTCGGGCTGCAGCGGGCCATCGCGGAGGACGACCGAGCGGCGGCGGCCAGGGCGCTGGAACAGATCGGCGAGCACCGGCAGCTCGATGCCCTGGGCCTGCGCTGGGCCGAAGTCATCGACGGCGACGGCGAACTGACGCTGCACCTGTCGTCAAAATGACATCCGAACACGGTTGCGGACGCGGCGCAGGCCGTTTCTGCGAATGATTCGTTGACCGGATGCGGTTTCCCCACTCTAATCAAAGCAAGGGGAGGACCAGGCATGAACCATTTGCTCGTCAGCGTGTGCGTAGCCATTGCATCGGGAGCAGCGTGCGCCGCTTCACCGCCCCCCTACTCCGTCGGCATGATGAACTGGCTCGAGCAGCCGATCACCAGCAGCGTGGATCGGGCCGGTTTCATCCAATGCTGCACGAGCTCGTCGCTTCCCAGCGTGGCCGGCGGCTGGATCATCCAGGAGGCCGCGGGCGTCGTGCAGGGCTCGGCCCTCTACACCGATCTCGACGCCTACCTGACCGCGGTCGACGGCGCGGGACTGCATGTCTCCCTGAACTACGGAGACGATGATTGGACCAATGCATCCGGCCACGACACCGCCTCGGTCTCCGACAACGTCCAGAATCTGCTCACCTATCTGGCCCAGTGCCCGGTGCCCCTCTCCACCAACGTCGGATCGGGCGGAACACCCACCATCGACATCAATCTCGATGTGGAACCCAAGGGTGCCGCGACGGCCTCGGACTGGGTGGCGATGGCCGCCGCCGTCCGCGATCTGATCACGACCCACAATGCATCCTCGCCGAACGTACATGCCACACTGTCCGGCTTCATCAACACGAATCTGCTGGACGAACTCGACACGGGAAACCTGCTGCCGCAGGCCTGGCAGCAATTCGACTCCCTGATCGTTATGGCGTACCGCAATCTTCCGTGCTTCACCGCCCAGTGCAGCGGTACGGATTCGATGCCCTGCGCCGACGGATTCGCCCTGGCCGGCTCCACGCTTGCCGCCGCCACCCCCGCCGGCAAGCACTGCGCCATCGCGCTGGAGCTCGGACTCGACGTGGGCAGCTGCAACAAGATCTCCTTCGGCACCACGGGGATCTACGAGCACCCCGGATCATCGGATCCGACGGCCTACCGGACCGGCTTCCTCCGCACGGCCATGCAGCAGGGCTGGAATCTGATGACTCCGTCCGAACAGTCGAAGTTCCATCCGCACGGTGCGTACATCATGCACAGCTACCAGTGGTTCAGCTGCTTCCGCGACGGGATCCAGCCCACGGGCGGCGGCGCCTGTCAGCCCGCGGGAGCCTGCGACGACACCACCGCATGCATTCCGACCCTGTCCACCCACCTGGGCGACGTGAACGGCGACGGCACGATCGACGAGGCGGATCTCGAACTGCTGGAGTCCATGCTCGGCACCTGCAGCGGCGACATCGACCGCGACGGAACGATCGGTGTCCTCGACCTGCTGGAACTCATCGACCGCTGGGGAACCTGTCCCTGACGGGGTTGCCGGACCCGGAGTCGACCGATACCGTCGGGGCATGGAACGAATCGACCTCGATCACGCGCTGTCCCGTTTCGACGACCACTGGTCACCGAAGATCATCGCCGCCCTCAACGGGCAGGAGGTCAAGCTGGCCAAGTTCCGTGGCGCCTTCGACTGGCACGCCCACGCGGAGGAGGACGAACTGTTCCTGGTGCTGGCGGGCGCCTTCCGCATGGAGTTCCGGGATCGGTCGGTCGAACTCGAACGGGGTCAGATGATCGTGGTTCCGCGCGGCGTCGAACACCGTCCGGTCGCGGACCAGGAGTGCGCTGTGCTGCTGTTCGAACCGGCGGGTCTGGTCAACACCGGCGACGGGGAGACGTCGGATCGGACGACGACCGGAACCTGGCTCGACCCCGAGTCGACCGATCAGGCCTGATGCCCCAACCAGAAGCGACGCCAGTCTCCGCCGCACTGCACGATCGCGCGGACCGCGTAGATGCAGGACGCGAGATTGCCCAGCACGCACACGAGCAGGATCCATCCGATCGCCTTCGGTCGCGACGATTCACGAAACAGGATCCAGCCTCCGAAGAGCAGGAAGCCGACGTAGAGATCAACCATGGCGAGCTGGAACCACGGAAGCGGAAACATCGTCTCCGCCTCCGCGAGGAAGTCGCCCGCCACGAAGGCGTAGAGGATGGCCGCGGCCATGATCACGGCCCCGATGAGAAGGACCTGCATGCATCGTTGCATGGAGTTGCTCCGTGTATTCAGCGTTTCGGCTGGTACCGCTCGTGGCGGTCGCCCTTGACGTAGACGATCTGCTGCACGTCGATGTGGCCGGCGCGGAACGCTGCGGCACAGCCGTGCAGGTAGTAGTTCCATTTGCGGCGGAACCGTTCCCCGTACCGCTCCGCGATGGTCTCCCACCCGGCGTTGAACCGTTCGGACCAGGCCAGCAGGGTTCGGTCGTAGTCCGCCGAGAATCGATGCCAGTCCTCCACCCGCAGTCCGGTCCCCCGGAGGTCGGAGAGTTCCGCGGGATGCGGCAGGTAGCCGTCGGGGAAGATGTACTTCAGCAGCCACAGGATGAACTGGTCCATCCGACGGTCGGAGGTCCGGCTGAGCATGTCGCCGGAAATGACCTGCAGTCCGAAGATGCCGCCGTCGGCCAGGCACCGATCGACGGATTGGAAGAACCGGGGGATGTTGCGACGACCGACGGCCTCGATCATCTCGATCGAAGCCACGCGATCGAAGGTGTCGGCCATCGTGCGGTAGTCTTGCACCCGGATGTCGACGGGCAAGTCGGCACAACGATCCAAAGCGATGGCCGCCTGCTCCTCGGACACCGTCAGGCCGGTCACGTGCACACCGTGGTGCGTTGCGGCGTGGTGGGCGAAGTTGCCCCAGCCGCAGCCGATGTCGAGGACCCGCATGCCCGGCTCCAGCTCGAGCTTGCGGCAGAGCAGTTCCAACTTCGCGGACTGGGCCTCGTGCAGATCCCCCGCCTCGGCCCAGTAGCCGCTGGTGTAGGTCATGCTCCGATCGAGCATCACTTCAAAGAGGTCGTTGCCGAGGTCGTAGTGCTCGCGACCGATGCGGAACGCGCCAAGTCCCGCCTGGCGATCGATGAGTCGCGGGAGCAGGGCCGCGGCGAGCATCCGCCCCCGGGTGGCCAGGGACAGGGGACGGGCCGGGGCCGTGAAACGCTCGTACAGGTAGTCGTCCAGTCGATCCGCATCCCACGCCCCGTCCATGTACGCCTCGCCCAGCCCCATCAGTCCGGAACTGACCGCCTGGGGCAGCGTCATCGGATCCCGACCGTCGGCGGTGGCCGGAACGGATCGGGGCTGCTCGGTCGGTCGGTCGGGTTCGGTCTGGGGAAGCAGGGTCTGGGTCATGGCGACTTGGTGGAGTCCGGTGCGGACTTACGGGATTCCTTCGGAGGCCTTGAAGCATAGCGTACGAATCGATCGCGAATCCAGTACCAGACCGAGGATGTGCTCGCCGGCACCGTGCCCGGCCCCTCCGGACGGGGCTTCACGACGGTCCGCAGTCCGCGACCGAATCGAAGCCGCAGGGCGTGCCACTGGATCTTGGTCATGACCGACACGACGGACCAGGGCATGGCGAGGAAGAGGAGGCAAGCGGATCCGGCACGCGGCTCGCGTCCCGCTCCGTCCATCGTGGCCGTGAACATCGTGCGGCCCTCCTGTTCCAGGCTGATGGATGCGGAGAACTCGTCGTCGGTGCAGCGGATCCCCACCAAGTACGTGCCCTGCACCTCGATGAACGGCGATACGTAGAAGGTCTTCTCGAACCGGAAACGGCACGGCTCGCCGGGACGTGGGTCCCCTTCCGGGGTACCCACGTAGTGGTGCATCTCCCCGAAGGTGTTACGGACCTCCGCCAGCAGGGCCCGAACCGATCCCCGGGCATCCCGGGCGACGTAGAAGTTCACCGGATTGAACACGTAGCCCATGATCCGCGGCATGGTCATCAGGGTGATGCGCAGGGGATCGGGGTCGACACCGCCCGCGCGCAGCAGAGCGTGGACCCGGTCCCGCATCGTTCCCGGCCCCGGCCCGCCGTAGTCGCGGTCCCGCACCGAGACCGGCCGTCGCCGGTCGTAGCCGAAACCGATCATGCGTCGGTCCAGATCTTGCGGTTCGTCGAGATCGATGCCCAGCCAGCGCAGCCGGTAGGTGAACGCGTGCCGGGCCGGTTCGATCCGGACGTGGGTCGTGCTGCCTCGGAAGACGCGGGACCGCATCATCCGCATCCCAGCCGCTGCGCCACGACGTGCGCGGAGGCGGCCGCATCCTCGTGGAAGCCGTAGCCGAGGTAGCTTCCGCAGAAATGGGTGTTCCGCGCCCCCTCGAGCCGGTGGATCGACCGCTGCGCGTCGATGCAGTCCGGCACGTAGGCCGGATGCTCGTATTCGATCTCGTAGAGCACGTGCTCGGACGGAATGGGCCGGCGGAGGTTCAGCGACACCAGATAGTCGCGACCGGAGTCCAGTCCCTGGAGGCGGTTCATCCAGTAGGTGATCGGAACCGGATCGGCCGGCGCCGCACCGACGGGACGTCGGTAGTTCCAGGACGCCCACAGCCTCCGGTCCGACGGCATGACCGACGCATCGGTGTGCAGGACGACGGCGCTGCGATGGTACGTCCACCGGGAGAGTGCGTTCCGCTCCTCGTCGGTCGGATCCTGGAGCATGGCCAGCGAACGATCCGCGTGCGTGGCGAGGACCACATGATCGAATACCGCCGGTGCGTCGCCCGCGACGGCGACCCGTACGGCCCCGCCTTCACGTCGAATGCCCTCCACCGGCGCGCCGGTGCGGATCGTTCCGGTGAATCGTTCCCGAAATCGGTCGATGTAGGCGCAGCTGCCGCCGACCACCGTCTGCCAGCGGGGAATGTCCCGGACCTGGATCATTCCGTGGTTGTGGAAGAAGCGGAGGAAGGTCTCGGCGGGAAACTCCAGCATGTCGGTGTCGGGACTCGACCAGACCGAAGCCGCCAGCGGAATCAGATAGTTGTGCACGAAGAAGTCATCCATTCCGATGCGGTCGAGAAACGACCCCAGCGTCGCATCGCCGAGATCTCCGCGATCCAGCGCCGCCAGCGCGTGCCGCGCGAAGCGGCGCTGCGAGAAGAACAGCTTCCAGTAGACCGGTCGCAGCAGGTTGCTGCGGTACCGGGTGAACTCACGCATCGAGGGGCCCACATAGCCGAGCCCCGACGACTCGCAGGAGAAACCGAACGACATGTCGCTGTCGCGGAGGGTCGCCCCCCACTCGTCCAGCAGCCCGTAGAAGACCGGGTAGTTGCGTTCGTTGCAGACGATGAACCCGGTGTCGACCGGAACGGTGCGACCGTCCTCGTCGACGGGGATGGTGTTGGTATGACCGCCGAGCCGGTCGGCGGCCTCCAGCAGTGTGACGTCGTGCCGCCGGCTCAGCATCCAGGCCGATGCGATCCCCGCGATGCCGCCGCCGACGACGGCGATCTTCAGTCTCGCTTCATGCGCTTCCATGTCATCCCCATGATCAGCATGTAGAGCGGCATCGGAATGACCCGCAGGAACTTGATGAACCAGTTGAACGGAAACGGGAAGGACACCTCCCGTCGTCGACGCTCGATGCCCCGCCGGATGATCCGGGCGGCCCGGTCCGGTTCGACCAGGAACGGCATGTCGAAGTCGTTCCGATCCGTCAACGGGGTACGGACGAAGCCGGGGTTGACGATGGTGACGTCGACGCCGCTTCCCGCGAGATCGAACCGCATCGACTCGAGGAAGTGGATCAACGCGGACTTCGTCGCTCCGTACGCCGCCGCACCGGGCACACCCCGGTATCCCGCGAGACTGGAGACCCCGACGATGTGGCCGGCGCCGTCCTCGAGCATCCGTGGCAGCACGGCTTCGATGCAGTTGAGGACACCGCCGTAGTTCAGACGCATCAGGTCCATGTACTCGTCGACGTCGAAGGCCTCGACGCGGGTGGGCACATGGGTGCCCGCGTTCGCGATCAGGACATCGATGCCGCCCCATGCATCGCGCATGGCATCCGCCACCCGCTGCATGGACTCCCGATCCGTCACGTCACCGGGAAGGACCAGGACCTCCACCCCGACCGCCTCGATCTCCGTGGCCAGCTCCTGCAGCTTGTCCTCGCTGCGAGCGGTCAGGGCGAGTCTCGCCCCGCAGTTCGCCAGCTCGACGGCGAGCGAACGTCCGATCCCGTAGCTGGCGCCGGTGAGCCAGATCCGGGGGGCGGCGGGATGTGCGGATGATGCCATGGAGGCGCAAGCCTTATATAGGAGGACGGCAAGCCTAGCATAGGCGTGGTGACGCGCCGATTCGACCGTTGATCGTGGTGTCGGGCCCGGGCAGCGGTATCATCGGTCCATGCAAGATCGATTCCTCGTTCCCCTGCTGCTGCTGACGCCCCAGATCGCCCTCGCCTCCGCGGGCGACGAATGCGAGACCGCGGTCGCCATCACCCCGGGGGTCACCGTGCCCTTCGACACCGCCGCGTATTCCGACAGCGGAATCCAGGTCGAGGGGAACTGCTTCTACATGGGAGAGATGAGCCGGGACATCTGGTTCGCGTTCACTCCCTCCGCCGACGGGATCGTGACCGCCTCCACCTGCGATCCGAGCTCCTTCGACACCAGCATCATGGTCTACGAATCCGACTGCTCGGCCTGCGACGCCATCGAGTACATCGCCTGCAGCGGCGACGCCGAGTCCGATCCCGGCTGCCAGATCTACCACTCCGAGGTGTCGTTCACCGCATCCGCGGGCTACCGGTACCTGATCCGGGTCGGCGGCTACTCGGCCTCCGAGGGCGGGCCGGGCTCCCTGTCGCTGACCATGGTGGAACAGGACAACCCCTGCAGCTGCCCCGCCGACATCGACGCCGACCGGTCCGTCAACACCGGCGACCTGCTCCTGGTGCTCTCCCAGTGGAGCCAGACCGGTGGCACGGCGGACATCGACTGCAGCGGCCGGGTCGCGCTGGGCGACCTGCTGATGGTCATCGCCGACTGGGGCGCCTGCAGCACCGACTACCTCTTCAACAACACCTTCCCGCTCATCTCGCAGGAGGTCGACACCAACGGCATTTATGCCGTGTGGTGGGCGCCGCAGTTCGACCACTCCGACGACACCGCGGTCATGTTCGAACTGCTCAACGAGATTCGCATCGACTGCATCGAGAATCTGGGCATGCGGGATCCGCCGAACCCGGAGTCCTGCTTCTACTACAACATCTACGTCCACCACGGCGAGGCCGACGGCTATCCCAACGGCTGGGCGAACGGACAGGGCACCGACTCCAACGGCATGCCGTTCCTGACCCTGCCGGCCGGCCTGAACACCGACGCCGCGAACCTCTACCACGAGGGGTTCCACATCTTCCAGTACCAGGCGAGCTCCCCGGGGTTCGCCTACGCCGGCGACAGCCAGTGGTACATCGAAAGCACCGCGCAGTGGTACATGTCCTCGAACCTGCCCGGCTACGTGAACGCGTTCGTGGAAGCCGCCGCGATCACCGCCAACCCGCAGTTGGCGCTGTGGCACAGCTTCAGCAACGAAGCCCCGGGTGATCCGACCGACTGGTACTACCAGGTCCGGCAGTACGGCATGCACACCCTGCTCTACTACCTCGAGCAGGAGGAGCAGGTCGATCCCGCCATCATCACCAACGGGTTCTACGCCGGGACCGACCTGAGTCCGCAGGAGTACCTTGCCCAGCAGATCGGACTCGAAGCCTTCCGCGAGCAGTTCGCGAACTGGGCGGCCCGGAACACCGGCGGGCTCGACTACCTGACGCTGGAGCAGGTGCAGCGGGCGATCGTCGAAGCCGGCTGGGTCGGGGATCCCGAGACCGCCCATCCCTACATCGCCCAGCGCTCCACCGACGACATCGCCGGCACCTGGACGTTCGAGCCCTGCCCCGGCGGTCCAGACGGACCGGACCCGGACTGCCAGGAACCGCGAGGATGGGCCTACAACGTGATCCGTCTGGACAACACCCACCAGGGGCGGATCCAGTTCGCCCTCGAGGGCGATCCCCAGGGAACCCAGGGCGCAGCCTCCACGTTCCTCGCCCGGATCGTGGTCGCGGGCGCGGACGGCACACGCTACTCGGCCGTCGAGATGGACGATGCCCTGCGCGGAACCGGCGGGGTGGACGTCACCACGGACGACACCGAGGTCTACCTCGTGATCGTGTCCGTGCCGGACACCTTCTCCAGCTACCAGCGCTACGGCTACCGGGCCACGGTCACCCTGAACCCGCCCACGCCCTGACCGGGGCACGGATGCACGAAAATGCGGCTGCGGATTCCGGACGCGGATAGAGTTCCGCATGACCGAGCCCCCCACCGCCCTCATCTGGTTTCGAAACGATCTGCGAATCGACGATCAGGCGTCGGTCCTGGCCGCCACACGCGACCACCGACGGGTCATCGGCTACACATCCATCCCCCGCTCCTGGTTTGCCGCCGGTCCTCTCGGCTTCCCCCGGATGGACCGGTTTCGCGTCCGCTTCCTGCTCGAGAGCATCGAGGACCTGCGGAACGATCTGGCCCCGCTCAACATCTCCCTGGTGGTCGGATTCGACGACGACGATTCCCTCGGCGATGTGTGTCGCGAACACGGGATCACCGATGCGTACCTCCAGCACGAATGGACCCGGGACGAACGGAACGACGAATCCCGCATCCCCGAGCACGTCCGAGTGCACCGGGCCTGGGACCAGTTCCTCTTCCATCCCGACGACATTCCCATGGAGGTCGAACGGGTTCCCGAGGTGTTCACGCAGTTCCGCAAGGCGTGCGAGAAGGAGTCCACCGTGCGTCCGTGCCTCCCGACGCCCGAGCCGCGGGACCCCGACAACCTCCTTTCCGATCCTCCCCCGCTGCCCACGCTCGAGGAGCTCGGCGTTTCCGACGAGGCGCCGGATCCGCGGAGCGTGGTGCCCTTCCGGGGGGGCGCCACGACGGGGCGCGACCGGATCGACCACTACTTCTGGAAGACGCGATCGCTGTCGAACTACAAGCACACCCGGAACGGTCTCCTCGGAGAGGACTACAGCTCGAAGTTCTCGCCCTGGCTCGCGATCGGTTGCCTGTCACCCCGACGCATCTACTGGGAGGTGATGGAATACGAACGGACCGTGGGTGCGAACCAGTCGACGTACTGGATGGTCTTCGAACTCCTGTGGCGCGACTACTTCAAGTACGTGTCGCTGAAGCACGGGCCCGACCTGTTCAGGGTCGGAGGCATTCGTCGGCGAAGCTACGAATGGAGCCGCGACACCGATGCGTTCGAACGCTGGACACAGGGGCGCACCGGAGAGCCGTTCGTGGACGCCAACATGAACGAACTCCGCTGCACCGGCTTCATGAGCAACCGGGGACGCCAGAACGTGGCGAGCTACCTGTCGAAGACGATGGGAATCGATTGGCGATGGGGCGCCGCCTACTTCGAGTCGCTGCTGGTCGACCACGACGTCCACAGCAACTACGGCAACTGGAACTACAACGCCGGCGTGGGCAACGATCCCCGCGACCGGGTCTTCGACGTGGCGTGGCAGGCCGAACGCTACGACGCCGACGGGGCCTACCGGCGCACCTGGGCCGGGCCGGCGGGGTAGCGGCCGTCCCGGCACGCCTTGGAGCAGTAGACCACACGCTCCCAGTCCCGGGCCCACTTCCTCCTCCACGTGAACGATCGGTTGCAGCGGGGACAGACCTTGGTCGGCAGCGGCTTCTTGCTTCCCATGCCC
>DBGM01000032.1:0-374 GCA_002295885.1 Phycisphaerales bacterium UBA854 | reverse complement strand
AGCGGCTTCTTGCTTCCCATGCCCCAAGCCTAGACCGCGGCCGGGACGGTGTCCCGTGTGCATCCGGAAAGACGTTCTATTCCGGCAGCGGGGTGATCATGACCCCCTCCTTGTGCTCGACGCGGAGGTCGTAGCTCAGCGTGAATGCATTCTCGCCCGTCCGGCCCGCCGGGACGGTGATGTCCCATCGCATCAGACCGCGGGGCGCATCGTCGGCGAGGTAGACCGCGTCGGACGAGAGCGCGGGAGCGATGTCGACGACCGCGACGTCGATCTCGTCCGAACGGGATACGGGCCGTCGATCCCAGAGCTCCATCTTCACCGGACGACCGGATCCGTTGTCGACCTTAATGACGTAGCTGGAGTCCGTCCGG
>DBGM01000023.1:170483-174006 GCA_002295885.1 Phycisphaerales bacterium UBA854 | reverse complement strand
GATCCTCAACGCGAATACCGCATCTCCTGCGCCCCCGGCCTGTCCCCCTGGCTGGCGTCCGAGATCGAATCGCTTGGTCTGACGGTCGATTCAACTGACCACACCGGAGTCTTCACCCGGGCGACCATGGCCGACGCGATGCGAATGCTGTTGTGGATCCGCACCGGCTTCCACGTGCTCCAGCGCTTCGCCGACATACGGGCCGTGGATGCGGACATGCTGTACGCGGAGACGACTCGACTGCCCTGGGAGCGGGTCATCCCCCCCGACGGCACGATCACCGTCGTCTCCGCCGTGGACAATCCCACGATCACCAACTCGATGTTCCCCAACGTCAGGATCAAGGACGCCATCGTCGATCGGATGATGAAGCTCAACGGTCGCCGTCCCAACGCGGGGTCCAAGGGCGACCAGACCGTCATCCACCTCTTCTGGAAGAAGGACAAGGCCCGCATCTCCCTCGATTTCGCCGGACCGAAGCTGTCCGACCGGGGCTACCGCCGCGAGCCCGGCAAGGCTCCACTGCGTGAAACCACCGCCGCCGCCATCCTGCTCGCCGCGGGACACGACGGCAGCCGGCCGCTGGTCATACCCATGTGCGGCAGCGGCACCCTGGCCATCGAAGCCGCCCTGATCTCGACGCAGCGGGCCCCCGGGCTCCTCCGCAGCGGGTACGGGATCCAGCACCTCCAGACCTTCGATCCGGAACAATGGCGGCAAGCCAGAGCCGATGCCAAAAGAGCATCCAGGAGCACGGCCAACGCCCCCATCATCGCCACCGACCTCGACGCGTCGGTCGTCGAGGCCGCCCGCAGGAACGCCCGGACGGCGGGTGTGGATCATCTCATCGACTTCTCCTGCTGCGACTTCGCGGACACCCCGCTCCCCGATGAACCCGGGGCGGTGATCCTGCACGGCGAGTACGGACTTCGACTCGGGGACGAGGATGCTCTGGCGGGCACCTACCGACGCATGGGTGACTTCCTCAAGCAGCGTTGCGCTGGCTGGGACGGGTACGTGTTCACCGCAAGGGAGCACGCCGGACGCATCGGGCTCAAGGCGGCCCGGCGCATCCCCTTCGAACACGCGGGCATCGACTGCCGTCTGCTTCGGTACGAACTCTACGCCGGCTCTCCGTCCGACTGAGTCCGCCCCCGCCCCTTCCGAATGGCGACACCGAGTAGTGCAAGGTCGGCCGGACTGACTCCGGCCAGACGCCCGGCCTGGCCGAGGGTCGAAGGACGGAACTTCGCCAGCGCCTCCGCCGCCTCCGCCCGCAGACCGGTCACGGTGATCGGATCGATCCACGAGGGAATCGGCTTCGCATCGGCCTCACGCTGACGACGGATGGCGGTCTTCTGACGCTGGATGTATCCCTCGTAGCGCATCGAGGTCATGACCCGCTCGACCAGGCCCTGGTCCGCCTCGCCGATGCGCGACGCGACCGACGGCACCGTGGTCTCGGGCCGCATGACGATTCGATCGAGGGGACGTCCGTCATCCCCGCGGCCGTGTCGAATCGCCCGGTCGATCCGTTCGAGGTCGGTTCGCCGTTGACGCCAGAGTTCCCAACGACGATCGCAGACCAGACCGTGGCGGCGGCCGATCTCCGTCAGCCGTTCGTCCGTGTTGTCGGCCCGGAGCACGAGACGATGCTCCGCCCGACTGGTGAACATCCGGTAGGGCTCGCGTGGCGTCTTGGTGACCAGGTCGTCGAGCATCACGCCGATGTAGGCCTCGTCACGTCCGAGTCGCACGGGCCCCTCGCCGATGGCGAGTCGGGCCGCGTTCAGTCCTGCCACCACTCCCTGCCCGCCGGCCTCCTCGTACCCGCTGGTTCCATTGATCTGGCCGGCAAGAAAGAAGCCGTGGATGGACTTCGTCATGCACGTGGCATCGATCTGATGCGGCCACACCATGTCGTACTCGACGGCGTAGCCCCACCGGAGGATCTCGGCCCGCTCGCAGCCCGGCATGGTGCGCACGATCCGCTCCTGGACGTCCGCCGGCAGCGAGGTCGAGATTCCGTTGCAGTAGAGCTCGTCGGTGTGCAGCGATTCCGGCTCGAGGAAGACATGGTGCGATTCGCGGTCCCGAAAGCGCACCACCTTGTCCTCGATGGACGGACAGTACCGGGGACCGCTCTCGGCCTCGACGGCTCCGCTGTACATCGGCGCCCGGTGAAGATTGGCCCGGATCAGTTCGTGGGCCTCGGCGGTGGTCGAGGTCATCCTGCATTCGACCTGCGGCAGCCGGGGAAACCGCCCTCCCGGCAACCCGTCGGGCGTCAGATCACTGAACGGTTTCGGGTCCGGGTCCCCCTGCTGCCCGGGAAGCCCGTCCCAGTCCACACTGCTTCGCAGCAGCCTCGGCGGCGTACCGGTCTTCAGCCGTCCCAGCTCGAACCCCAGCCGCTGCAGCGTGCCGCTGATGCCGTCCGCCGATCCCTCGTCGACGCGACCGCCGGGCGTGGTGTCGGCCCCGGTGTGCATCAAGGCCCGCATGAAGGTACCCGTGGTCAGCACGACCGATCCCGAACGCAGACGCAGCGGACGGGAACACCGGTCGGATTCCCGGGGATGTGATGCATAGATCGAACGCGGGCACTCTCCGGACGAATCGCGGTCGCGATCCGCACGCGGATGCACCACGCCGGCCCCCGCGGGAAGCTCGACGCCGACCACCCGGCCGCCTTCCACGATGACATCGTCCACGGCGGCGGCGATCACATCGAGGTTCGGTGCCCGGCAGAGCAGGCGCTGGACCTCGACCCGGTAGGCCTCCTTGTCCGCCTGGGCCCGAGGACCCCGGACGGCGGGGCCCTTCGACGTGTTCAGCATCTTGAACATGATGCCGGTGGCGTCGATGGCCAGTCCCATCAATCCCCCCAGCGCGTCGATCTCCCGGGCGATCTGCCCCTTGGCCAGACCGCCGATGGCGGGATTGCAGCTCATGGTGCCGATTCGTGACGGATCCATCGTGACGAGAGCGACCCGGCCCCGATCCCGAAGCACGCTGGCCGCGGCCCACGCCGCTTCGGTCCCGGCGTGCCCGCCTCCGATCACGATCACGTCGTAGGAAGGAAATGCTGGATCGTTCAGTCGATCGTCCACGTCTGCCGGCCCCTGACGAGTGCATGGAGATCCGCGTCGGGATTCGATTCCACGGCCTGCCGCATCTGATCGTGCGACGCCGATTCGTAGCTCTGACGATCGGGATCGACGTAGATCACACCGAGCGGCTCCGGGAAGGCCGGCTGGAACATCTGAGCCAGCACGAAGGCCTGGACGAGATTGTGCTCATCGTGGACCATCAGGTCGTCCTCGGTCACGCCGTCCTCGCCGATCGTGACCACCTCAGGAGTCCCCCCGTTCAGCCGGATTCCGAACTCGTCGTCGAAGCCGAAGATCAACGGCTTCCCATGCTCCAGCAGGACGGTGGTCTGCGGACGCGAATCCCGCTGCGAGGCGTAGTACCAGGCCTGGTGATTGAAGATGTTGCAGTCCTGGTAGACCTCGATGAA
>DBGM01000023.1:145851-170077 GCA_002295885.1 Phycisphaerales bacterium UBA854 | reverse complement strand
CGGGCCACGAAGGTGCACTCGGCGGCCAATGCCAGGGCGATCGGGTTGATCGGGGTGTCCAGCGATCCCATCGGCGTCGACTTCGTGACCTTGCCGCGTTCGCTCGTGGGCGAGTACTGCCCCTTGGTGAGTCCGTAGATCCGGTTGTTCAGCAGGAGGATGTTGATCCCGACGTTGCGCCGCATGCTGTGGATCAGATGATTGCCTCCAATCGACAGCAGATCGCCGTCCCCGGAGACGAGCCAGACGTCCAGCTCGGGGTTCGCCAGCTTCACCCCGGTGGCGAAGGCCGGAGCCCGACCGTGGATCGAATGCAGGCCGTAGGTCTCCATGTAGTACGGGAACCGCGCGGCGCATCCGATACCGGACACGAAGACGTAATCCTCCTTGCGTCGCGCGAGCTTGGGCAGCGTCTTGCGAACGGCGTTCAGGACGGCGTAGTCGCCGCACCCGGGGCACCATCGGACGTCCTGATCGGTCGCGAAGTCCTTGGGCTTGTACACCGGCAGTTCGACGCCGGCGGCGGGCTGGTCGGTCATTCCGCCCCCCCCTTCATCGCGTCGCGGATGCGACCCGCAAGTTCGGCGGTGTTGAAGCTCCGCCCCTTCATTTCGCAGATGCTGACGATCTCCTTCAGGAACTTCGCCCGCAGCAGCAGGGCCAACTGTCCCATGTTGATCTCGGGCACGACCACGGTGTCGTAGGACGCCAACAGTTCGCCGAGGTTGCCCGGGAACGGATTGATGTGCCGGAGATGCGTGTAGGCCGGCCCGTCGCCTTCCGCCTCCAGCATGGCGACGGCAGAGGCGATCGCCCCGCTGGTCCCCCCCCACCCGAGTACGAGCGTCGAGCTCGACGCGTTGCCGCGAACCTCGAGCGGCGGAATGTCCCGGACCGCCGCATCCACCTTGGCCTGTCGGGCCCGGGTCATGGCATCGTGATTGTCGCCGTCGTAGCAGACGTTGCCGGTGTCGGCCTCCTTCTCCAGACCGCCGAGCCGGTGCTCGAGTCCGGGCGTCCCCGGCACCACCCACGGGCGGGCCAGCGTCTCCTCGTCGCGGAGATAGGGAAGGAATCCGTCCTCGGAGTTCGGCTCGGTGGGATGTTCGATCTCCATCGATTCGTAGGTGGACAGGTCCGGAATCCGCCACGGCTCGGCCCCGTTGGCGATCCCACCGTCCGACAACAGGATCACCGGACACATGTACCGGGTGGCCAGTCGCACCGATTCGATCGCGCTGTCGAAGCAGTCGGAGGGGCTGGAGGCGGCCAGGACGATCACCGGTGCTTCGCCGGACCGACCGAACATCGCCTGCAGCAGATCCGCCTGCTCGGTCTTGGTGGGCATGCCCGTGGACGGCCCCGCACGCTGGACGTTGACGACGACGAGCGGAAGTTCCAGCATCATGGCCAGCCCCATCGCCTCGCCCTTCAAGGCCAGACCGGGGCCCGAGGTCCCCGTCATGCCAATCTTTCCGGCGAAACTGGCCCCGATCGCGGCACACACCGCGGCGATCTCGTCCTCGGCCTGGAAGGTCTGGACCCCGAAGTGCTTCAGACCGGACAGTCCGTGCAGCAGATCGCTGGCGGGGGTGATCGGGTATCCGGCGAACAGGATCTCCTTGTCGGCCAGACGACTGGCGGCCGCGTAGCCGATCACCAGCGCCTCGTTGCCGCTGATCTTCCGGTAGAGCCCCGGCTCCATGGTGGCCGGGGCCACCGAGAAGCGGGTCGGGAACATCTCCGCCGTCTCGCCGAAGTGATAGCCCGCCTTGAGAGCGCGGATGTTGATCTCCGCGATGTCCGGCCGGCCCTTCTTGTCCCGGAAGTAGTTCTCCAGATGCTCGATGGTGTGCTCGAGAGGACGCTGGTACAGCCAGTAGGCGATTCCCAGGGCGTACATGTTTCGGCACCGGTCGATGTCCTTCGACCCCATCTCGCTGTCGGCGAGCGACTCCCGGGTCAGTCGACTGATGGGAATGCGGAACAGCTGGTACCGGCGGTTGATCTCCTCGTCGTCCAGCGGCTCCTCGCCTTCGGCGTAGCCGGCCTTCTTGAGATTGACCTTGGTGAACTCGTCCTCGTTGGCGATCACGATCCCGCCGGGCTCGACGTCCGAGATGTTCATCTTGAACGCGGCCGGATTCATCGCGACCATGGCGTTGATGGCATCCCCGGGGGTGTGGATCTGCTGGCTCGAGAACTGGATCTGGAACCCGGATACCCCGAAGGTGGTCCCTCGCGGCGCGCGGATCTCCGCGGGGAAGTCCGGAAAGGTGGCGAAGTCGTTGCCGATGGCCGCCGTGGTGTTGGTGAACTGGCCGCCGGTCAACTGCATGCCATCACCCGAATCGCCGCAGAACCGAATGGCGACGGAATCGAGCTGGACGGGTTGGGCTGGAGCCTGGGCACTCATGGGGCGTGGTCCGGCCCCCATTCGGGGGCAGGCGATCGATCTACATAGTGTAGATGAGGCGCCCCCTTCGTGCCGCATTATGGAGTGAAACCGTGCGGATCAGCGACGGGGCGTTCCCGCCCGGCGTGACCCCCAGACATTCATGAGAATGGCCATGTCGTTGATATCCACCTTGCCGTCTCGGTTCATGTCGCCGGCCTGCGGCTTGGGGCAGAAGGCTTCGAGAATCTCCTCGCAGGTCGTGTTCGCACCCGACCAGGCACCTCCGGCTTCAACGCAGGGCCCCTCCTCGACCTCGATGCACGCGCCCCCGAGGCAGCAGGCACCCTTGGGATTGGCCACGCCCATGAGGTAGCCGCCGCCCGCGATGTCGTCGTTGTCGGTCTGGAACCGGCTGGTGCCGTCCTCGATTAGCGTGCCGCTGCGGTATCCGTGGTAGATCGCACCACCCTTGTAGGTGGCCGCGTTGTTGAAGAAGAGGCACTTCGAAATCGTCGGGGTGCTGTCGTAGTTGTAGATGGCCCCGCCGTTGTAGGTCGCCAGATTCAGGGTGAACCGGCAGTCCCTGATCATCGCGGCGCTCTGGTTTGCGTTGTAGATGCCGCCGCCGGCGTAGCGGGCGGCATTCGACTCGAAGTCGCAGTCGATGATCTGCGGAGAACTCTCGATGTTGAAGATGGCCCCGCCCTTCTCGGCGGAGTTGCTCTTGAAGCGGCAGCGCTCGAGCGTCACGTCGGATCCGCCGCCGTTGAAGATCCCCCCGCCGTTGTAGCTGGCGTTGTTTCCTTCGAAGATGCAGCGGCGCACGACGGGACTGGCGTTCATGACGACCATGCCGCCTCCGACCGTCGCCTCCTCGCCGTAGAAGGTCGGATCACCGCTGCCCGACACGATCCTGAATCCCTCCAGGACGGTGGTCCGGTCTTCTCCGCTGACGCACCGGACCAGACTGGTGTCCACCTCGGTGCCGTCGAGGATCGTGAGCTCCGGTCCCTCGGTTCCGAAGACCCGGATCCCCTTGCCCTTGAAGTCGATCGATTCGTAGTAGCGACCGGGGGCGACGTGCACTTCGTCACCCGGCTCGGCGGCGTCGATCGCCTGCTGGATCGTCAGGTAGCTGCCGGGGACGTCGAGCGTCTCGGAGAGGACCGAGGGGCACAGCGACAGCACCGCCGCGGTCACGAATGAACGGCCGGCGATGCGAATGCCATGATGATCTGCCCTGGGGCGTACCACTCGTTTCCTCTCAGGAAGTGCTTGGAACCGTCGTCTCCTCATCCGTCCGCCGGAATCATGGGTGCTGCCTTCGAAACGGCCCACCACGACCCATCGATCCAGTACGCACGGCCACCCCCTTCGGTTCATCCTTTGCTCGCATTTGCGTTGGAAGGACCGGGTGAAGCTCTGAATCATCGACCCGAATCCATGCTCCGGAGCAGGAATTTGGCCCTCACCCCTCCTGCCGCCCGCTTGAGGGGCGTCAGGACCCTTCCAGGCCTTCCAGACCGATCACGCTCCGGGCGGAATCCACCGGGTGCTAGAATCTGGCTTCGTCGGCCCCTGCGGCCCCTTCCCAAGAGGAACGCGTCATGGCACTCATCGAGGTTCGAACCCGGCAGGGACGGAAGCGGATCGATCTGCCCGCCGGACCGTTGACCATCGGTCGTTCGGACGACAACGGTCTGGTCCTCCAGGACGACCGGGCCAGTCGACACCACTGCGTCATCGAACCCATGGAGGGGAACGAGGAGGGCTGCTTCCAGCTGCGCGATCTGGGTTCGCGCAACGGAACGAAGCTGAACAACGAAGAGATCGACATGCAGCCGCTGGACAACGGCGACGTCGTGCGCATCGGCGGCACCGAGATCCGCTTCATCGATCCCAAGCAGACGTTCACGCACAAGCGGTCGAACGTACCCAACTTCAGCACGTCGATGGAGGACGTGGACTCGCCCCTGGACTCGAACATCCCCACCCTCGACATCGACCTGCACGCCGATGCCGCCGGAGGCGTCCAGACCGGCTACGAACGTCGTCTGCGCGAAATGGCGGCGGGCGGTGTGGAACGCGGGTTCGACGAGACGGACATCAGTCTCGTCGACACCAAGGGCGTCACGCTGCACCAGGCCACCTCCTCGGGCATCGAATCCGGAAGCGACGACGAAGCGGGCGAGAGCATCCGGGCGCTGCGGCTGCTGCTCTACACCTCCTTCCGGGTCCGCGCCACCGACCTGCACGTGGAACCGAAGATCTCCGGCTCGACCATCCGGCTGCGCGTCGACGGCTACATGATCAACGCCGTGGACATCACCGAAACGCTGTTCAAGCGGCTTCTCGGACTGATCAAGATCCTCTGCCAGATCGAGACGAGCCAGAAGAACACGGTCCAGGACGGCCATTTCTCCGTTGCGGTCCGGGGACGCCGCGTCGACTACCGGGTGAGCCTCACGCCATCCGTCCACGGCCAGAAGATGGTGATCCGCGTGCTCGATTCGCAGAACGCCCCGAGTCGACTGCACGAACTGGGCTGTCTTCCGTGG
Source organism: Phycisphaerales bacterium UBA854 (assembly GCA_002295885.1). Taxonomy (GTDB): domain Bacteria; phylum Planctomycetota; class Phycisphaerae; order Phycisphaerales; family SM1A02; genus UBA854. The sequence goes on along the minus strand of DBGM01000023.1, from coordinate 165,121 downwards.
CAGTACGAGAAGCTCCGCTCGATTGCGACCAAGGACGCCGGGCTGCTGCTGGCCTGCGGACCGACGGGTTCGGGCAAGACCACCACGCTCTACTCCTGCATCCGCGAGATCGATGTCGAGCAGCGGAACGCCATCACCATCGAGGATCCCGTTGAGTACTACCTCGACGGATGCACGCAGATCCCCGTGGACTCCGACCAGGGCAACTCCTTCGGCAGCATCCTCCGATCGGTGCTGCGTCAGGACCCCGACGTCATCTTCGTCGGCGAGATCCGGGACATCGAGACCGCCACCGTGGCCATGCAGGCGTCGATGACGGGACACCTCGTGTACACCACCGTGCACGCCAAGGATTCCATCGGGGCGATCTTCCGGTTGCTGGACCTGGGCGTCGAGGCGTTCCTGGTCGCCAACGCGCTGAACCTCATCGTGGCCCAGCGACTGGTTCGCATGCTGTGCCCCACGTGCAAGAAGGGTGTCACACCGACTCCCGCCCAGAACATGAAGATGGGCCAGTCCCTCGGCGGCGTCCCCGAGATCTTCGTGCCCACGGGATGCAAGAAGTGCCTGCGGACCGGTTTCATCGGGCGGCGGGCGCTGTTCGAAGTGCTCGAGGTCACCGACACCATGCGGGACGTCATCATGAAGACCCCCACGATCCAGGGCATCCGCGAGATCGCCAAGCAGGGCCTCTTCACCTCCCTCGAGGAGTACGGATTCCATCTCGTGGCCGAAGGCGAGACCACCTTCGAGGAGATCGACCGGGTCGCGGGCTCCGATTAGACGCCGGAAACGGGCCTCCAACCCGTCGCAAACGGGTCTTGGCCCCCGGCGGGGCACCTGATACACTGTGTGGCTCGAATCAAGGCCGCCTCCGAAGCGGCAGGAGTCCGACCATGTCGACCGCTGACAAGATCATGCCCAACCAGACGATGACCTTCACCGTGCAGCGTGCCCCCGGCACGTCCGCCCGTCGCAAGACCATCGAACGCCTCATGGGAATGCAGACGAGCATCCAGAGCGGCCGCAACAAGCTGGCCAACCAGCGTCGACTCAAGGACAACGTCACCTACATCCGTGCCGGTCGCAAGTGGGTCAACCGCAAGCGGGCGACGAAGCTCGCCGTCGCCGAACCCGGCGCCACCTTCACGCTGCTGGTGACCCCCCAGATCGTCAACGATCTCAAGAGCGTCGCCGACTGCCTCGAGGTCGCCTGACCGACGGTTCCAGGAATTTTCGAATCCATCCTCCGGGACATACCTGCGCGCAGAGTTCGAACGGCTTCAGCTAGGTCGGATCCTGCAGCAGCCCGCGCATCCTCGCGGCCACCGGACTCAGCGGCTGCGGCAGTGCGTCGGGACCGCACCAGCGCAGTTCGGAGTACTCATCGGTGCCGGGGGCCACGGCAGCGCCGTCGGCCGTGAGCTCGTACACCAGTTCCCAACTGAACGCCTCGTCGTCGAGCAGCAGGGCCCGGGCGATGGGCGGTCCGGCCGGGATGCAGCCGGTCTCTTCCGAAAGCTCGTCCAGCAGCACCTGGGCGGGTGCACGACCGGGCTCCACGCCGCCGGCGGGAGCGAACTCCCACTGCCCGGGGTAGTGATGCACCCAGTCGGCCCGACGGCCCACCAGCAAACGTCCGTCGCAGCGGACCAGCCCCTTCACTCCCAGCGTGCGGACGCCGCAGTCGAACTCCCCATCCTGCACCGCGACGTACCGGTACGAGCACTCCACGAGATGGATCGTGACTCCCCCGTGCCCGTTGCGATGGACACCCAGTACGTGCAGGACCCGCCCGTCGAAGAGGGCGGGATTCGTTCGTCGCAGCCGCAGCCACCGCTCGTCGACCTCGACCGGATCGATCCCGTCGGGGACGAACGGCTCCTCCACGATCGACAGCACCGGCGGCCGTCTCAGTCGGATGCAGCGTTGGCCGTCGGCCGCCACCGGATCAACCGAACTCGATGCCCTGGGCCAGCGGCAGGTCGTCGCCCCAGTTGATCGTGCAGGTCTGACGCCGCATGTAGAACTTCCAGGAATCGGAACCGGACTCGCGTCCGCCACCGGTGTCCTTCTCGCCGCCGAATGCACCGCCGATCTCGGCTCCGCTCGTTCCGATGTTGACGTTGGCGATGCCGCAGTCTGAACCGGCGTGGGACAGGAATCGCTCCGCCATGCGGACCGAATCGGTGAAGATCGCGCTGGAAAGCCCCTGGTCGACCGAGTTTTGCTGTTCGATGGCGTCGTCCAGATCGTCGTATTCGTAGATGTAGAGCAGCGGTGCGAAGGTCTCCTCGCGGGCCATGGCCGGATCCGCTCCCTTGGGGACCCGCACGATGGTCGGAGCCACGAAGTGCCCGGGTGAATCGGCGTGACGATCGATGGCCTCGACCCCGCCGGCGATGACCGTGCAGCCCTGTTCGACCGCGGCGATCACCGCATTCCGCATCGCTTCGACGGCGTGGTCGCCGATGAGCGGACCCACCAGCGTCCCGGAGTCCATCGGATCGCCGATGGGAACCGATTCGTAGGCCGTGGCCATCCGCTCGGCAACCGTGTCGACCACGCTGCTGTGGCAGAACAGCCGCCGGGTGGAGGTGCACCGCTGACCGGCGGTGCCGACCGCTCCGAAGAGCGTTCCGCGGATGACGAGCTCGAGATCCGCGTTCTCGGTGATGATGATGGCGTTGTTTCCGCCGAGTTCGAGCAGGCAGCGACCCAGCCGCTTGGCGACCTGGGTGCCCACGTGCCGGCCCATGCGACAGGAGCCGGTGGCGCTGATCAGCGGCAGACGCCGATCGGCGATCATCGTTTCGCCCACCTCGTCGTCGCTGCCGATCACGAGCCCGAACAGGTCGCACGGATCGCAGCCTTCCGGCGTGAAGATGTCCTGGTTGCGCATGACCTCGTGGGTGACGTTGGTCATGGCGATCGCGCACAACGGCGTCACCAGACTGGGCTTCCAGATCATGGCGTCGCCGCAGACCGCGGCGAGCATGGCGTTCCAGGCCCAGACGGCCACCGGGAAGTTGAAGGCGGTGATGATGCCGATGGTGCCGAGGGGATGCCACTGCTCGTACATGCGGTGGAGCGGACGTTCCGAGTGGATCGTCAGACCGTAGAGCTGACGGGACAGACCGACCGCGAAGTCGGCGATGTCGATGCACTCGACGACCTCCCCTACGCCTTCGGGGTGGATCTTGCCCATCTCCATGGTCACGAGTGCACCCAGCTCCTGCTCCTTCTCACGGAAGGCGTTGCCGATGCGACGCACGATCTCGCCCCGTTTGGGAGCGGGCAGCATCCGCCAGTGCTTCTGAACGGCCTGGGCCCGGACGACGGCTTCCTCGTAGTCGCTCTTGGACTGGAGGCGGACGGCGGCGAGGGCCTCGCCGGTGGCGGGATTGGTGGAGACGACGCAGTCATCTCCCGCGGTCGAAGGATCGACGACGAGAGGATGCTGCCAGAGTTCGGCGACGGATGCGGTGTGTGTGGACATCCGCGCAGTGTACCGGGACCGCCGATTTCCTGCGGGCCTCCGATCCCCTACAATCGCTGCCCATGCCTCTCGACCGCAACGGAATCGCACGACGTGCCGCCCGGGAACTCCGGGACGGCTTCTACGTGAACCTGGGCATCGGCATGCCCACGCTGGTGGCCAACTACGTGCCCGACGGCATGCAGGTCCATCTGCAATCTGAAAACGGCCTTCTGGGGATGGGCCCCTTCCCCACCGAGGAGGCCGTCGACGCGGATCTCATCAACGCCGGCAAGCAGACGGTGACCGCCGAACCCGGGGCCAGCTACTTCTCCTCGGCGGATTCCTTCGCCATGATCCGGGGCGGACACATCAACCTGGCCATTCTCGGGGCGATGGAGGTCTCCCAGGAGGGCGACATCGCCAACTGGATGATTCCGGGCAAGATGGTCAAGGGGATGGGAGGCGCCATGGACCTGGTCGCCGGCGTCCGGAAGGTCATCGTGATGATGGAGCACGTGAATCGGAAGGGTGCACCCAAGCTCATTCCGGACTGCACCCTCCCGCTGACCGGCCTGCGGTGCATCGACATGATCATCACGGATCTGTGCGTGCTCGAGATGGATCCGCAGGAGCGCCGGTTCGTCCTCACCGAACTGGCCCCCGACGTGACCGTCGAAGAGGTCCTCGACAAGACCACCGCCGAGATCCGCGTGGCGGAATCGGTCGGTTCGATCTCCGACTGACTCAGAACTCCTTGGTGCGATGCTGCATCTGGGCCTTGAGTCTGGCCAGGATCGACGAGTGCATCTGACTGACGCGCGACTCGGAGAGATCCAGGGTGATCCCGATCTCCTTCATCGTCATCTCCTCGTAGTAGTACAGGATGATGATCAGGCGTTCGGCACGGGAGAGCCCCTTGGTCATCAGCAGCTTCAGGTCGTCGCGCTGGAGCTGGGTGACCGGATTCTCCTGACGCGTGTCCTTGACCACGTCGATCTCGCGGACGTCCTTGTTCGAGTCGGTCTCGAACCACTTCCGGTTCAGGGACACGACGCCGACGGGACGCGAGTCGCGGGACAGCTTCCCGAACTCGTTCTTGTCGACGTCGAGCTTCTGGCAGATCTCGTCCTCGGTGGCACGACGTCCGTTCTGCATCTCGAGCGAGCGCCGGGCCTTCTCCACCTTCGCGGTCCGGGACCGGACCAGTCGCGGCACCCAGTCCATGGCCCGCAGCTCGTCGAAGATCGCCCCGCGGATCCGCTGGGTGCAGTAGGTCTCGAACTTCACGCCCCGGCTGAGATCGAAGGCATCGATCGCGTCCATCAGACCGAAGAGTCCGGAGGACATCAGGTCCTCGACGTCCACTTCCGACGGCAGTCGGGTGTGCATCCGCTCGGCCGTGTAGCGGACCAGCGGGAGGTAGTTCTCGATGAGGAAGTTGCGGATGAGGTCGGTCGGCCCGGCCTGGTACAAGGTCCAGACCTCGACGATCTCCATCTCATGCAGCATGTCCGCGGACACCGTACCGGTGGCCTTGCGCCGCGACTTCTTCTTGGTACTGGAGGAGGCTGCAGTGGACGCCTTCGTCCGGCTGCTCCTGCTCCCCGTTGATTTCGAGGCCGGCTTCAAGCCAGCACTCGTGGTTGCCTTCGGCATCGGTCCGCTCCTTGACCATGTCGCCGCTGAATTCGAACGCATCATGCGTTCGCACTCGATCATTCGGAGTCGAATCCTTTCGAATCCAGATCGATGCGTACAAAACTACCATCTCGTCCGTGCAATGGTCAAGTAGGACGTTCAGGCAGCGGCGGAATCCGTCGCATGCACTTCCGCGTCGGTGTCATGATCGTGTCCGCCGATGTCCTCCCGTTTCGCAAAGACGGAGTCGTCGCGCGACACTGCGTGCACGATGACACCTCCGGCGAACCAGGCGAGGAACCAGCAGGCGATCATCGCCAACAAGGCGCGGAACACGATGGTCAACGGTTCGTTTGCAGCGACCATGCCGCAGACGATGGCGACGGAGAAACCGGCGAGCGCCAGGCAGGCCGCCAGACGCGACGGAAGTCCCTTCCAGTGCTCGAGTTCCAATTCGCGGCCGTTCAACTCATCCATGCGTTGCATTCCTACTCACCGGAAGACAATCCTTCTCACCCGCCGGCCTGTTCAACATCGTCAGAAAAACCCAGCCAGCGTGTAAATCTGTTGAAAAAGCCGGTTTGCGTCGATTCACGGCGGTCGGAATCGCGTTCTCCAAGCTCCGAAGCGGCCATGGCCCGGATCCGACGGGTCGCCAGTCCGTTCGGCGCACCGATGACGAAGGGCAGTTGCGTTCGCACCGCCTGCAGCACCGTCGGGTCGCGCGGCACAAGTCCGGCCAGGCCAATTGGATACCGAAGGAAGGTCGAGCACGCCTGCTGCATTCGGTGATGGACGTCGCGTCCTTCCGCCTCCGATTCAACCATGTTCACGAGTAGACGGATGGAGATGTCGCGGGACGCGGCGAGCAGCGACTTGATCATTCCGTACGCATCGGTGATCGAGGTGGGCTCCGGCGTGCACACCACCATGACCCGCTCGGCGGCCGCGGCGAATCCGACGACCGATCGACTGATGCCCGCCCCCGTGTCGACCAGAATGACATCCGAACTTCGCTCGAGCCGGGCCAGTTCGCGCAGCAGGATCTGCCGCTGCTCGGGATCGAGATCCGCCATGCCCGCGACGCCCGATGCACCGGGCACGAGCATGAATCCGCCCGGGCCGGGGACCATGATGTCGCGGAGGGTCGCCCGCCCGTCGAGCACGTGTTCGATCGTGCGGCGGGGAGTGATGCTGCACAGCACGTCCGCATTGGCGAGTCCCAGATCCGCATCGAGCAGCACGACGCGTCGGCCGGTCTGCGCCATGGCCGCGGCCATGTTCACCGCGATGTTGCTCTTGCCGACCCCGCCCTTGCCCGAAGTGATGGCGATCGCCTTCGCACTGCGGATGGCGGGCTCGTGCTGACCGCTCAGCCGGGACCCGAGGGACGATTCCGTCTCCGGGCTGCGAAGCCGACTGGTGACCAGATCGTCACCGATGATCGACCGGAGCCTTGTGGCCTGATCACTCATGAGACGCCTCCGGCGTTGAGCACCAGTTCCGCCAGCCGGGACGGCCGGGCGGTCTCGATGTGGTCCGGCACCTCCTGCCCGGTGGTCAGGAAGCTCAGCTTGCGGCCGATGCGATGCGTGACCTCGACCAGCATGCCGTAGCTGACCGCCTCGTCGAGCTTGGTCAGCACGACCCGGTCGATGCCGATTTCGGAGAACTCCTCCGCTTCGCTCATCAGGACTGCGCGCGATGCGGTCGACGCGAGGACGAGGTGCACCTCGTGGGGCTGCGCCACCTGGAGCCAGTTGCGGAGTTCGGCGATGCGGTCGGTGTCCTTCTGACTTCGTCCGGCGGTATCGATGAGCACGACGTCGAGATGCGACATCCGCTCGAGAATCTCGGACAGCTGTTCGGGCGACCGGGCGACCTCCATCGGAACGCCGATGATGTCGGCGTACGTGCGGAGCTGCTCGACCGCCGCGATGCGGTAGGTGTCCAGCGTGATCAGCCCCACCGTGCGCCCCTGCCGCAGGCGGTACGCCGCTGCGATCTTGGCTACCGTGGTCGTCTTCCCAACGCCCGTCGGTCCCACCAGTGCCATGGTCAGGGGACGATCATCGGGCGACGTCGAGAGCAGTGAGCCGTCGGCGACCGGAATGAAGGTCGCCAGATGATCCACGAGTGCGTGCCGGACCCGCTGCTGGTCGGCCAGCTCGTCGGGAGCCAGCGTCGACGTGACCGTGTTCAGCGCATCGGCGGCCAGTTCCTCGGAGCATTCCTGCGCCAGCAGGTCCAGGTAGAGATCGAAGACCTCCTCGGCCACCGGCGGCTCCTGCTCCGGAGCCGCATGCTGCTGCACCTTCAGCACCCGTTCCACCAGACCGCGGATCTCGTCCAGTTCCTCGCGGAAGCCCTCCCCCGGTCCCTGCACCGCCGGGGCCGGGGCCGGGGCCGGGGTCGATTCCAGGTCCCGGAGCATCGCCTTGGCCATGCTCCGGGTCTGCTCACGTCGCGCCTCGTGTCCCAACGGCGTGCGGGCCGGTTCGATGGAGGATGCCAGGTAGGCCTCGCGAGCCGTCGTGGAGGTGGCGATGTCCGGAGTCGGCGACTCCTTGCTCCGACGCGGGCGGACCTGATCCGCGGTGGTCGCCCTGAGCTCGATGACCGTGTTCGCGAACAGACCGAGGAAACCACCGCGACGGGTGGAACGCGTCTCGAGGATGACGGCGTCGGAGCCGAGGTCGCGGCGGACGGCCTGCACGGCTTCGTCCATTGAATTCGCCAGATAGGTTCGTACGTTCAAGGGTCAGCCCTCCATGGCTGGTATGGGTCCGGTGTTCCGGACGATGTTCAGGCGACGGCGAGCTCCGCCTCCAGGTGCACGAGTCCAAGGGACTCGACATCAATGTCTCGTTCGACTTCGTTGTAGGCAAGTACGATGGCTCCCGGAACGTGCGGCTCCAGGATGGCCCGCACCTGCGCCCGGACGTTCGGGGACGCGAGCACGATGATCCGATGGCCCGCGCGGACCAGCGGCTCCGCCGTGGAAGCGACCGCCGCTGCGAGCTGGGCGGCCCGGTCCGGCGGCATCGACAGCGTGGTCGACGCCGGCGACCGGTCGATGTGGGCGTTGACGAGCTGTTCCGTCTCCGGATCCAGCGTCACGCAATGCAGCTTGAGCGATCCGTGTTCGTCCGCGACGGCGTGCTGGTGCGAGATGGTGCGGCGAAGCGAATTTCGCACGTATTCGGTGAGCACGGAGACATCGCGCGAATGCGGCGCCCAGTCGGCGAGGGTCTCGAGGATCGTCTCGAGATCCCGGATGGGCACCCGTTCCACCAGCAGATTCTGCAGGACCTTCTGAAGCTCGCCGGGCTTGACCATCGCGGGCACCGTCTCCTCGACGAGCTTGGGCGAGGTGGACTTCAGCTGTTCCACCAGCCGTCCGACCTCCTCGCGGGTCACGAGTTCGGCGGCGTGCGATCGGATGAGTTCGGCGAGATGGGTCGAGAGCACGCTGGCCGCATCGACCACGGTGTACCCGAGCATGTCGGCCCGCCCCCGCTGCTCCGGCTCGATCCAGACCACGTCCAGATCGAAGGCCGGCTCGCGTCCCGCGATGCCGTCGATCGGTTCGGTCGCCATGCCGGCGGCCATCGCCATGAGCAGATTCGGATGGAGGACGCCCGTGGCGATCGCTTCCCCCCGGAGCTTGACCCGGTAGTTCGACGCGTCGAGCTGGACGTTGTCTCGGATGCGGACCGGCGGGACGACCAGACCGAGTTCGACGGCGAGCTGCCGACGGATCGCACCGATGCGGTCCAGAAGATCCCCGCCCCGGGCGGCGTCCACCAACTGCACCAGCCCGTAGCCGATTTCGATCTCGAGGGCATCCATCGTCAGGAGTTCCTCGACGGCGGGCTCCCCGGCCCCCTCGACCTCGCCTTCGGCGGCGGCGAGCGCTTCCTCGTGTTCGACCTCGTTCGCTTCGGAACGAAGCCGGCCCCAGGCGATGAACGCGAGTCCCCCACCGGCCACGAACAGGGGAATCGTGGGCAGCGGCGTGAAGGCCAGGACCCCGAGGAAGGCGGCGACCAGCAGCAGAGCCAGCGGCTGCGATGCGAGCTGCCGCGGGATCTCGTCGCCGATGGTCTGCTTCTCACCGGCGCGGGCCACGATCAGGCCGGCCGCGATGGCGATGATGAAGGCGGGAATCTGCGAGGCCAGGCCGTCCCCGATGGTCAGCTTGGTGAAGACGGAGATGGTCTCGCCGAAGCTCCATCCCTTGATCGCCATGCCGATCGCGATTCCACCGATGATGTTGACCAGCGTGATGATCAGTCCCGCGATCGCGTCGCCGCGCACGAACTTGCTGGCACCGTCCATCGCACCGTAGAAGTCCGCCTCGCGGGTGATCTCCTGCCTCCGGTCCCGGGCCTCGCGTTCCTCGAGGATCCCGGCGGAGAGATCGGCGTCGATGGCCATCTGCTTTCCGGGCATCGCGTCGAGCGTGAACCGGGCGGCGACTTCGCTCATCCGGGTGGCGCCCTTGGTAATCACGACGAACTGCACGATGACGATGATCGTGAAGATGATGATGCCCACGATCACCGAGGATCCGGCGACGAAGGTGCCGAAGACCTCGATCACGTTGCCTGCCATGTACATGGCGGATTCGGGCGTGGGTGAATCGGCGTTGAGGATCAGCCGGGTGGACGCCACGTTCAGGACCAGTCGGAAGAGCGTCGCCCCCAGCAGCAGCGCGGGAAAGACACTGAACTCCAGTGGTCGGTCCATGTAGATCGTGGTCAGCAGGATGACCGCCGCCAGGGCGATGTTGGCCGCGATCAGGATGTCGAGCATGGCCGGGGGAAGCGGCACGACCAGCACCATCAGCAGCATCAGGATCGCCAGCGGGACCATCAGGTGCCGGTGGCGACCCACGCGTTCGAGGAGCAGGCCGAAGCCGGTGGCTGCGCCGGGTTGTGCGGCGAGTCGGCTCATCCGGTTTCAGTCCTCCGCGTGGTCACGATGCGATCCTCTCTTCCAGCTGGTACACCCAGGCGAGCAGTTCCGCGACCCCCTTGAACAGGTCCGGCGGAATGGGCTGCCCCACGTCGACCTGGGCGTACAGCGCCCGGGCCAGCGGCTTGCGTTCGACGACGGGAATGCCGTGCCGCTGCGCCAGTTGACGGATGCGGAAGGCCACCAGGTCCGCCCCCTTGGCGACCACGATCGGCGCCGCCATGGTGGAGGAGTCGTAGCGGATCGCCACGGACAGGTGCTCGGGGTTGGTCACGACCACGTCGGCCTGCGGAACGGAGGAAGCGATCCGCTGCATGGCGAGCTGCTGCATCATCCGCATCCGACGGCGCTTGTGCCCGGGATCGCCCTCCGCGTCCTTCATGTCGTCCTTGACCTGCTGTCGGGTCATCTTGAGATCCTCGCGGTGCTTCCATCGCTGGTACAGGAAATCCAGCACACCGAGCATGAGCAGGACGGCGCCGATGCGGAGACAGAGATCCGCCAGCATCCACCCCGTGGCGGACACGATCGGCAGCATGTCCATCGCGGGCAGGGCCAGGATCTCGGGCGCGTACTGCCACGCCGTCAGCGCCGCGACCAGCAGCACGATCACCACCTTCATCGAATCCAGCGAGACGCGGACCACACCGGCCACACCGAAGATCCGCTGCAGTCCCTTGATGGGATCGAGTCGCTGCACCTGCGGTTCCAGCGGCTTGAAGGTGAACAGCATTCCGAACTGGAGCAGCTGCGCCCCGGCGACCGCCAGAAGCATCAGCAGGAGGACCGGAAGCACGAGCCAGACGGCACCGCCTCCGATGTAGGCCAGCGCCTGCCAGGCCGCGGCTGGATCCAGCATTCCTCCCAGCGCGTCGAGATCGATCAGTCGCTGGAGGAACAGCCCCCCCTGTTCGATGAACGTACCGCTCATCGCCCACAGCACGAAGCTGCCTCCCAGCAGCGCGATCGCCGCGGTGAGGTCGTTGCTCCGGGCGACGCGTCCCTCGGACCGGGCTTCACGGAGCCGGCGGGGCGTCGCCTCTTCGGTGCGTTCGCCGAGATCATCGGCCATGCGACGTGCTCCTCATGTCACCTGCACCCAGTTCATGATGGCATGCAGCGTGTCGTCGATCGCCTGCATGCCGACCTCCTCGATCACCGCCAGACCGGCGATCAGGACCGCGAAGCCGACGAGAATCCGCAGGGGAAACCCGAGACTCAGAATGTTGAGCTGCGGGACCGTCCGGGACACGAACCCCATCGCGATGCTCTGCAGGAAGATGATGGCCAGCACGGGCGCCGCCACGCGGATCGCGACTTCGAACGCCGCCAGCATCATGCCGGTCACGAAGGACACCAGCCCGGCGTCGATCACGAACCCGCCCAGGGGCACGTGTCCGAAGCTGTTCATGACCGCGGTCATGATCGCCTCGTGTCCGCTGACGACCAGAAATCCCACGAGCGCCAGGAAGAAGAGCAGCTGCCCGAGCACGTCCGCATCCTCGCCCACCGCGGGGTTGTAGAAGGTTGCGAACCCCAGGCCCATCTGCTGCCCCATGAGCAGTCCGCCCATCTGCATCGCCACCAGCGGCAGCGAGGCCACCAGGCCGATCACCAGGCCCACCAGGATCTCCAGTGCCACCAGCGGCGCCAGGGCGAACAGGTCCAGCCGCAGCCCCTCGGTCGTCACCGCGCCCAGCCCGTGGAGCAGCGGATAGATCGCCAATCCGATCACGAACGCCAGGAGAATCCGGACCCGCAGCGGAACGACGTTGGAACCGAACACCGGCGCGAAGATCATCAGACCGCCCACGCGAAACACGACGAGCATCGCGGCGGGAAGATGTGCAACCAGTGCGTTCATGAAAATCCATGCCGTCTCCGACGACCTCAGAAGGCCGTGAACATCTCCATGGCGAAATCGGACAGCTTCATGACCAGCCAGGCCATCAGGGCGACGGCCACCAGCAGCATGGCCGCGATCTTGGGCACGAAGCTCAGGGTCTGCTCCTGCACCTGGGTGACCGCCTGGATCAGGCTCACGACGAGCCCCACGATCAGACCGGCTCCGAGGATCGGCGCCGACAGCAGCAGGGTGTACATGAGCGCCATCCGCAGGGCGTCGATGCCTTCACTGCCCACGACGGGCCTCCTTTCGACTGCTCTGCGCGCGCATCACGGACCACCCCCCGCCACGGCGCCGGCCAGCGACTGCACCGCCTCCGGCTGCATCACGCTCGTGATCAGCGAACCCGCGACCAGCTGCCAGCCGTCCACGAGGACGAACAGCAGCAGCTTGAACGGAAGCGAGATCAGCACCGGTGGAAGCATCAGCATGCCCATCGAGACCAGCATGCTCGCGATGATGAGGTCGATGACCAGGAATGGAAGGTAGATCCTGAATCCGATCAGGAACGCCACCTTGAGCTCGCTCAGGACGTAGGCCGGAATCAGCGTGAGCATGTCGACGTCCGACCGGTTGAGGGCGCCCGGATCCGAGGTGTCCACGCCGCGGTAGTTCAGCATCATGTAGACCCCGGACCAGTTGCCCGTCGCCTCCAGCTGCGAGAACATGAAGTCCCGCAGGGGCTGCTTGGTCTGGTCCCAGGCGACCGCGTAGTTCGCGTCCTGCCCGTCCACGTAGGGCTTGATCCCCTCCTCGTACATCCGTGCCATGGTCGGCGTCATCACCACGAAGGTGATGAAGAGGCTCAGCCCGACGATGACCTGGCTCGGCGGCAGGCTCTGCGTGCCCAGCGCCTGCCGCAGCAGCCCCAGCACGATCACGATGCGGGTGAAGCACGTGCAGAGGATCAGGATGGACGGAGCGAGGCTCAGGACCGTCAGCAGCACAAGGATGTTGAGCGTCGTGCTCAGCTCGCCATCCATGCCCGGGACGGCATCGGCGGCATCCTGGAGCACCTCGATTGGATTCAGCTGGGACGGCGAGCTCACCGCCGCCACGCACGGCGTGGCCAGCAGCATGCCCGTCGCGGCGATGATGCCGCGTCCCCCGAACCCCGAGTTCCCTCGACGCCTGCTCATGCCGGACGGGTCCCCCCGAAGAACCTCCGGAGCATCCGCCCCGGACCGCGGGCACGCCCGCGTGTCAGATCGATCAGTTCCCCGCCGTCGGGGCGGAACTCCTCCTGCTGCAGCACCCGCTGGAATGCCTCGGACGATCGACCGCCGTCCAGGCGTTCGCGGAGCTGGACCAGTTCATCCCCGGAGAATTCGCTGAGGGTCCGCATCGCCCCGCCGCCCTGATGCACCAGCAGCATGCGCGGGCCGACCTGGACGAGCACCAGATGCTGGCCACGGGCCACCGGGTAGCGGGCGTGGACCTGGAGCACCCCCGACGGTCGTCCCCCCGCCAGTGCTCCGCCGGCGCGGCGGAGGAGCATGCGCACGCCGAACAGGAGCACGAGGACGATTCCCAGTGCCAGCACCACCCGGAGGACATCGTTGTTCCGGGGATCGATCGAACTCAGAGGCGATGCATCCGCGGAGCCCGCGGGCCGCGCCTCGAGGAGTCCGTTGGGCAGTCCCAGGGGCCGCTGTTCGGTTGCGGGCACGACCACCGGTGCCGCGGTCACCGCATCGGGGACCGGACCGATGTCATCGGCCCCCACGACGTTCGTCGGAAGCAGGACCGCACAGCCCACGATGATCTGAAGTACGCGATTCACTCTCAAGCACTCGCCTTCCTGGCGCACACCCTGCCTTCCTGGCCGGGGGGGACATCCTGTCCCGAGACTGCTTTCACCTTCAGGTGGTCCGGGTCTCCTCCCGGCCCGCATCCCCCGGCAGCACACCGCCCGGCGTACCGGCCGGCGAGGTCGATTCGGCGGAGATGATCTCGCTCACGCGGATGCAGAAGTTGTCGTTGAGCACGAGCACTTCACCCCGTGCAACCTTTCGGCCGTTCACGAAGACGTCCACCGGATCACCGGCCGCCTTGTCGAGCTCGATGACGGAATCCGCCCCCAGCTGCACGACATCCTCGACGAACATGCGGGTCCGCCCCAGTTCGATGGTGACGTTCAGGTCGACGTCGTGCAGCATCGTGAGGTCGGGTGAACCGTCCGCGTTGCGGACCGAAGGAGGCCCCAGATCGGGCAGGGGCTGCCCGGTCGGCTGCGGCGCGTGTTCGGCCTGCAGACGATTCGCGGCATCCTCGACGCGACGCAGGGCCTCGTCCGCCATCGCATCGGCGGACTGCACCTCGGGCTGGTTCGGCATGGGGTTTGCTTCCCCTTGGACACCACCCTGGTTTCCGGGGGTTCCGGGGTTCGATTGCTCCGGGTTCGCCATCCGTGGCTCCTTGGAACGAGGCTGTCATCGCGCCGAAAATGCGGCGTGGGCCTCCTGCCCATCGCCAGTCGGCGTAGCGCGCGACGTCCCTCCCGGCGAGTGCGCGGGGGGGCAACCCTCGTCATCGGTCGTTGAACGCTGATTTCTCGAATCGGAGATTCAGTTCGCGGATTCAGGCGTCGGCACGGAAGCCGGTGCCGGCCACGATCACGCACTTGAGAATCACCGGCTCGCCCGTTTCCAGATCGTGGCCGAATCGATCCGACAGCAGGGCGTAGATTTTGCGCGTCACGGTCTCCAGACCGGGCTCCCGGAGATGCCGGGGCTCACTGGCCTTCCACGTGGCGTTGATTTCGGCCCGGATTTCATTGTTGAGACGGCTGATCTCCTGTTCCACGGCCCCCAGATGGCGGCCGCGAACCTGAACCCAGATCTCGGTATCGCAGACATACGTCACACCGGAACGGTTGTTCTGGAGCCTGGCGTCCAGCACCAGCGTCTCCACGACGGCCCGATCCGGATCGGTCGCCACGACGTCCAGGGCGCCTCCGGCGTGGGCCGTCTCGGGCCCGCCGCTGAAGGTCATGAAGCCGACGAAGGCCGCCGCTTCAACGATCAGCACGCCGGCGACCAGGAACAGGGTGCCGAATCGTCGGCGGGTTTTCGGGGTGGACTCGTTCGACGGAGTGCGGGGGTGATCCATGGGTCAGTCTCCTGCGGCCACATCGAAGTGACGCTCGGTAAGGATGATGTCAACGCGGCGATTCTCCGCATGTTCCTGGTCCGTCATGGCTTGCGCCACGAGCGGCTCGCGGGGCCCGACGGCCTCGAGCCGGAACCGATGGTCTTCCAGCCCCTCCTCGAGCAGCACCCGATGGACGGACCGGGCCCGCTGGTAGCTCAGCTCGTCGAGATCCGACCAGGCCGAATGCTCGGGCAGGTATTGCGCAGCTGCGTGGCCCCGGATCAGAACGACGTTCCGCCGACCCGCCAGCAGCGTGGCAAGTTGCCGCAGTTCGAGCCGACCCGACTCGGTGACCTCCACCGAGTGGGGCTCGAACAGGTGCACCCCCCCGACCGTGAACTGGACGCCTTCGGCGACCCGGCTCACCCGGGTGTGCTCACCGACGATTCCCTCGTCGGCACTGCGGCTCATCTTCGATTCCGCACCGTTGGCGACCGACATGGTCTCCAGGATCTCGACCATGCTGCGGGCCGGGATGTCGTCGGTCGGAAGCACACCGACGCCGCCCGCGAAGCCGAAGGCCTCCTTGATGGCGGTGACGACGCGCTGGTATTCGTGATCCCTCTTGAACTCCGAGAACATCTGCAGCAGGATGAAGAAGCACAGCAGCAGGGCCATCATGTCCCCGAAGGTCACGACCCACCCGGGAATTCCCCGCCCGTTGCGACGCGCACGTCGACGTTGGATGCTGCGTGCGTTCATCAGGCGGCCTGCCGGTACTCGTGGTCGTTGGGAACGGCGCGGTGGGACGGCGCCAGGTAGGTCCGAAGATTCATCTCGACGTTCCGGGGGTTGTCCCCCAGCTGGATGGTCTTCATGCCCTGGATGATCATCTGCTTGGACAGCGATTCCTCGTGGGTCCGCGTCTCGAGCTTGTCGGCGAGGGGAAGAAACAGCAGGTTGGCGAGCAGTGCCCCGTAGAGGGTGGTCAGCAGCGCCGCGGCCATGCCGCTTCCGATCGCGGACGGATCCTGCATGTTGGACAGCATGGCGACGAGACCGATCAGCGTCCCGATCATTCCGAAGGCGGGTGCGTAGCGGCCCATCTGCTCGAACATGTTCCGGCCGGCTTCGTGCCGCTCGATCAGATTGTCGAGTTCCGTCTGCAGCGTCGTCTCGATGGTGTCGGGATCGACGCCGTCGACGGCGAGCTGGATGCCGCGGCGGAGGAACGGATCGTCGATGTCCGCCATCCGCTGTTCCATGGCGAGGATCCCGTCGCGACGGGCCACCTCGGCGAGCTCGACCAGCTCCGCCATCTGTTCGCGGGGCGTCTTGATCCTGCACAGCAGGGTCTTCAGACTGATGCGATGCAGGCTCATGAAGCGAGCCAGGGGTACGGATGTGAGCGTAGCAGCGGTCGCTCCCCCGATGACGATGAGCATCGAGACGGGGTCGACGTAGGCCATCACCGAGCCCCCGAGCAGCAGGGCGATCCCGATGCAGATGGAGCCGACAATCAGGCCGACAAGGGTTGAAAGGTCCACGACAGTCTCCTCCCATGCGCCCGGAGTCCGATCGACGAGATCGGGGCTTCGGAACGCAGGCAGACCGGTCATCGTCGCGGCACGGGGGCGTCTTGAGTGAAACACCCCGAAGTCGCCCCAATCCGGACGTCCGAGAACCATCCCCCCCACGGCCCAGCGTCCGGGCCCGATCCCGTACCATGCCGGCATGCCACTCCGACCACGCTCGATGCGACATCTTCTCGGACCGCTGCTGCTTGCCCTGATGACGGCGGTCCCCGCGGCGGGACAGCAGTCGTACCGACTCGACGATGCGGACACCTGGGAGCTCGAATCGGCGCCGGAGGCGAACACACCCGAAGGGCGTCTTGCCTCCGCACGGAGGTTCCTTGCCCAGGGGCGGGCGGATCGCACGCTGAATCTCGTCCAGCGGTGGATCGATCGAAATCCCCGATCGCCCCTGCTCGCCGAAGCGATGGTGCTCAAGGGTGACGCCCTGGTCGCACTGAACGACGAGTACGAGGCGCTGTACGAATACGAGTACGTGGTGCGGCGGTACCCCTCGAGCCCCTCCTTCACCACCGCATCGGCCCGGGAGTACGACATCGCGGTGCAGTACGCCCACGGAATGCGACGCAAGCTATGGGGGCTCCGGATCGTCGACGCCAGCGAGGAGGCGGAGGAGATCTTCATTCGCATCCAGGAACGCCTGCCGGGAAGCCAGCTCGCGGAGCAGGCCGGCCTCCAACTCGCCGATCTGTACTTCCGGCAGCGACGAATGGGACTGGCGGCGGACATGTACGCCCTGTTCATCAAGAAGTACCCACGGTCGTCGTCACTGGATCTGGCCCGGCGTCGACTGATCTACGCCAACCTCGCCACGTTCAAGGGACCGGAGTTCGATGTGGTGGGCCTCCTCGAGGCCAAGGCCGAACTGCGGCAGTTGATCGCATCCCATCCCTCCGAAGCGGAACGAATCGGAGCCCGTGCCCTGATCACCCGAATCACGGAATCCGAAGCCCAGAAGCTCCTCGTCACCGCGATCTGGTACCACCGCTACGGAGATCCGATCGCGGCGGAATTCACCATTCGGAATCTGGTGGAGCGGTATCCGGAGTCCGGGGCCTGCATCCGCGCCCTCGAGTTCATCCCGACCGTTCTGGCTGAACTGCCCATGCACGTGATCCAGGGGGCGCCGGACTACGACATCCTCCGCCGGGCGATCCTGGGCGCAGACGCCCCCACCATGGACGCCGATCAGCTGGAGCAGCAGATGGAGGACGATCTCGAGGCGGTTCCATCCGAGTCCGAGGGAGATCAGCGCAGATGAAGAAGCTCGCCCACGCCTGCACCATGATCGGCATCATCCTGCTGTCGGGATGCAGCAGCGATCCCACGACCGGCTATTCGACCCAGTCGATCTACCCCACGAAATACC
This sequence comes from Phycisphaerales bacterium UBA854, assembly GCA_002295885.1. Classification (GTDB taxonomy): domain Bacteria; phylum Planctomycetota; class Phycisphaerae; order Phycisphaerales; family SM1A02; genus UBA854. Next base: position 147,059 of record DBGM01000023.1, on the reverse strand, counting down.
GCACGGTGGCGATCCCCGTCATCAAGAACGAAACCTACTTCCGGGATGTCGGATTCCTGCTGACGCAGGCGCTGATCACCGAGATCGAGTCCAGAACGCCCTACAAGGTGACCAGCGAGAACTCCGCCGACTCCCTGCTGAGCGGACAGATCACCGCCGTCAGGCTCACGGCCCTCTCCCAGAACCGAACCACCGGCCTCGATGAGGAGGTCATTGTCGGAGTGACCGTGAACTTCGAGTGGATGGACCTCGAGGACGACACCACGATCGTCAAGCGAAGCAACTTCGAAGGATCGGGGCTGTTCGTGCCGACGCCGCCTTCGGGCGAATACCTCGAGGTCGGAGAAGTGGCGGTTGTGCAGCAGTTGGCCTCCGATATGGTCGATGAAATGCAGGCGGCCTGGTAAATTCAGCCGTCCGGGGCTCTCCAGCCGCCCCGAGCCTAGAATGCCCGAGAATCGATGCGGCATGATCTCCGTGCCTCTCGACTCCTTCTTTCCTCCAGCAGACCTCCGGGATACGTGAGCCATGGCACAGGACCAACGACCGCCCAACGGCAACCCCCAGCAGCCCAAGAGCGACAAGGACCCGCAGCAGCCGACTCCGCCGCAGGGCCGACTCGGACGCGGGCTCATGAGCTGGGTTCTGATCATCGGCGCCCTGTTCATCTTCCTGGCCCTCATGAACAACTCGCCCTCCGGCAAGGAGATCAAGAGCTGGAACGCGTTCAAGGTGCTGATCGACCCCGCCTCCGGCAAGCTGGCGGAGGAGTCCCCCGGCAACCCCATGCCCGTGATGATCAAGAACGATCGGATCGTGGCGATGATCCGACCGCACGACCCCGCCCTGAACAACACCAGTGAGCCGGCTCCCGTCTACTTCTCCATGGACGGCGGCAACCGGGACTTCTACCTGAACAATCTGGACACGATGGGCGTCGATCACACCGCCAAGACGGGACAGAGCGTCTGGCTGCAGCTGCTGATCACCATCGGCCCGTTCCTGCTGCTGGTCCTCCTCATCTGGTTCCTCATCGCCCGCTCCGTCCGCGGCGCCGGCGGAGGTCCCGGCGGCATGCTGGGCAGCTTCGGCAAGTCCAAGCACCGACTTTCGACCAAGGACACCACCAAGGTCCGGTTCACCGATGTCGCGGGGATCGACGAGGCCAAGGAGGAAGTGCAGGAGATCGTCGAGTTCCTCAAGAACCC
>DBGM01000023.1:130428-145467 GCA_002295885.1 Phycisphaerales bacterium UBA854 | reverse complement strand
GGCCCTCCCGGCTGCGGCAAGACGCTGCTGGCCAAGGCGATCGCCGGCGAGGCCGAAGTGCCCTTCTTCTCCATCTCCGGCTCCGACTTCGTGGAGATGTTCGTCGGCGTCGGTGCGAGCCGGGTCCGCGACCTCTTCAAGCAGGCCAAGGAGAACGGCCCCTGCATCATCTTCCTCGACGAGATCGACGCGGTCGGTCGTCGTCGCGGCGGCGGCTTCAGCAGCGGCGGCCACGACGAGCGTGAACAGACCCTCAACGCCATCCTCGTGGAGATGGACGGCTTCGAGCAGTCCGATCAGGTCATCGTGATCGCGGCCACGAACCGCTCCGACGTGCTCGACCCCGCGTTGACGCGTCCGGGCCGATTCGACCGCCAGGTGCAGGTGACCCTCCCGGATCTGGTCGGACGCCGCAAGATCCTCGAGGTCCACGCGGCGAACGTAAAGATGGGCCAAGACGTCGACCTCGACCGGTTGGCCCGCGGCACCCCGATGTTCTCCGGGGCCGATCTTGCGGCCCTGATCAACGAGGCGGCGATTCTCGCCACCCTCGGAAACCAGGACCACGTCGAACTCCACGATCTCGAGGAGGCGCGGGACAAGATCCGCTTCGGCCGCGCCCGCAAGAGCCGCAAGATCGAGGAACGCGAACGGGTCGCGACCGCGTACCACGAGGCCGGACACACCCTGGTGCAGGCCATGCTCGAGGAGGCCGATCCCGTCCACAAGGTGACGATCATCCCCCGGGGACAGGCCATGGGAGCGACCTTCAGTCTTCCCGAACGCGACCGCTACGGCTACGGACTCCGCTACCTGTCCGCCACCATGCGGGTGCTGTGCGGAGGCCGGATCGCCGAGGAGCGAAAGACCGGCGACATCTCGTCCGGAGCCTCCATGGACATCCAGATGGCCACCAACTACGCCCGCCACATGGTGCTCGAATGGGGCATGTCGGAGCGGCTGGGATTCGTCCGCTACTCGGGCCAGGACAGCCAGGAGATGTACGTGGCGGAACGGGACTACTCCCCCGAGACCGCACGGATCATCGACGAGGAGATCAAGCGGCTGATCGACGAGGCCTACGAGGCGACCCGCCGCATGATCGATGAACACTGGACGAAGGTCGAGGCCATCGCCGAGGCGCTGCTGAAGTACGAGACCCTGCAGTCCGACGAGGTCAAGGTGCTCGTCGACGGAGGCACGCTCGACCGCCCGACCGTGGCGGACCTCCTCAGCGCCGAATCCAACACGCCCTCGCCCCCGACCGGTGCCGATGCATCCGACGACGACGAGGAGCCGACCGGCGACGTGCTGCCCAGCCCCGCCTGATCCGGTCAGGACCGCGCTGCCCCGTCTCCACCGATCGACTTCGAACGAAGTAGGTGGTGGTAGTGCTGCGCGAAGCGGTGCGCCTCGTCGCGGATGGCCTGGCACAGGCGAAGTCCCGCGTGGTGCCGGCTGAGCCGCAGCGGCTCGGGACGTTCCGGAAGATGCAGTTCCTCGTCCTTCTTCGCGAGGGCGATCACCCGGGGCGGTTGCACCTCCAGGGTCTCGAACACCTCCAGCGCCGCATTCAGCTGCCCGCGACCGCCGTCGAGCAGGATGACGTCGGGGTAGAGCTCCAGTCCCTGCCCCGCGTCCGAGTACCGGCGCGACACGACCTCCCGCATCGACTGGAAGTCGTCGTTGCCCGCGGTCCGCACCTTGTATCTCCGGTAGCCCTCCTTGTACGGGCGCCCATCGATGAAGCAGACCTTCGACCCGACGGTGTCCCGCCCCCCCAGGTGCGCGATGTCGATGGCCTCCATGCATCGGATGGGCGTCTCGATCTCCAGGGCCCGTTGCAGCGAACGCAGCGCCGCCGCGGGATCGGTGGTGAACACGGTGACTTCCGGCTGCCACGCGGTCCCGTCGCCGCGGCGACGGGTCTCCCGCTCCGAAAGCCGTTCGATGGCATCCAGCTGATCACGGAAGGAAGCGGCCCGCTCGTAGTCCCTGGCTTCGGATGCGGCCTGCATCTCCGACTTCAGTTCGCGGATGACCGTGGATCGCTGGGAGTTGAGAAAGCGAAGGAAGCGGTTGATGTCCGACTTGTAGTCCTTCGCATCGATGCGGTCCGCGCACGGTGCGGTGCACAGGTCGATGGCGCTGAGAATGCACGGACGAAAGTGTCGGTTGGCAGGATCTTCGCTGCGGATGTCGAGGTGGCACGTGCGAAAGCGGAACACCTGCTGCAGCAGCTGCATGGCTTCGCGCAGCGCGGTCGAGGAGGCGAACGGGCCGAAGATCCTCGCCCCTGAGTACTCGCTCGGAGCCCGCGTGATGTACACCCCCGGAAACTCCTCGCGGGTGGTCACCGCAAGGTAGGGATAGGTCTTGTCGTCCTTGAGCATGACGTTGAAGCGGGGACGGGTGTCCTTGATCAGACGCGATTCCAGCAGCAGGGCCTCCCACTCCCCTTCGGCCTCGATCACGTCGATGCCGCGGATCAGATCCAGCATGGGCTGCTTGCGTGGACCGAGATCGGTCGACGCGGTGAAATAGGATCCGACGCGGCTGCGGAGCGACAGCGCCTTGCCCACGTAGATCACCCGCTCCTGCTCGTCCTTGAACAGATAGACGCCTGGCGCATCCGGCAGCTGCCGAGCCCGCTGTTGCAGATCTGGATAGGGGGATGATTCGCGATCGGATCCCATGGGTCCATTTTAGGTCCCATAGGGGGCATGCACCCGGTGAAAAGAGGCTCCGATCGATCAGAATGGACGATCTGGACGAAAGTGCGTCGCCATTTGGACCTATGACTGCTATATTCACTCAATCAAGACCCCGCCCCGGACAGATGCCGAGGCCCATACGATCCTGGAGGATTCCAATGAAGTTCATGCTCAAGACCCTCGGTATCAGCCTTGTTCTGGCCATCGCAGGATGCGCCAACTCCGGCTCCAACAACTCACCCAGCCTGAGCGCTGCGGACAATGCCCCGACCTGTGCCTCTTCGTGCGCCAGCGCCTGCAAGTCGCAGTGCAGCAGTGCCGCCAAGGCCGACTCCTGCTGTGGCAGCTGTGACAAGTCCAAGAAGATGATGGACACCAAGCCCAGCCTCGGCGTCTCCGACGACGCTCCGTCCTGCAGCCAGAAGGCCAGCAGCTGCTGCCCGAGCAGCAGCAAGAAGATGATGCCGGCCGCCAAGAACTCCAGCCTTGGAGCCATGGACGAGAAGGCATCCGGCGGATGCCCCTTCTCCGGCCAGAACTGAGTCGTTCCCTTCGGAACGCACCCTGAAACAATCGGGGGCCCCCGCATCGGGGGCCCCCGTTTCAATTTCCGGTCCCCGGTACAATCCTGTCCATGAGCACCCTGCTGATACGCGGCGGCCGGATCGTGGATCCTGCTTCCAGACTGGACGCGACCGGCGATCTGCAGATCGTCGATGGTCGTATCACCATGATCGAGACCGACGGACACCTCCCCGTGGAGGGCGACGTCATCGACGCCGAGGGCTGCATCGTCAGTCCCGGACTGCTCGACATCCATGTGCATTTCCGGGATCCCCATCGCGGGCAGCTCCACGAGGAGACCATCGCATCCGGCTCGGCGGCGGCCGTCGCGGGCGGCTTCACCACCGTCGCCTGCATGCCCAACACCCTGCCGGCCCTGGATCATCCCGAATGGATCGGGTACGTCGACGCCGCAGCCCGTTCGGCCGATCTGGCCCGGGTCTACGCCATCGGCTGCGGAACCGTGGGACGACGCGGCCGGGAACAGGCTCCGATCGCGGAACTGATCTCCGCGGGCGCCGTGGGCATCTCCGATGACGGCGACGGCATCGAGGACGACGCCATGATGCAGTCGGTGCTGGAAACGGTCCACGCCCAGGGCACCTGCTTCATGCAGCACTGCCAGATTCCGTCCATGACGCGGGGAGCGGTCATGAACGCCGGTCCGCTCGCCACGAAGCTCGGTCTCGTCGGCTGGCCCGCCGAGGCGGAAGAAGCCATGATCGAACGGGACCTGGGACTGAACGCGACCATCGGTGCCCGCTACCACGCTCAGCACGTGAGCAGCGGCGGAAGCGTGGAACTGCTTCGTCGCGCCCGGACCCAGGGGCAACCGGCCACGGGCGAGGCCTCTCCGCACCATCTCCTACTGACCGAATCCGCCTGCGCAGGCTACGACACCTTCGCCAAGATGAATCCGCCCCTGCGGACACCGGCGGATGTCGATGGGCTCAAGGAGGGGATCGCCGACGGCACCATCACCGTGCTGGCGACCGACCACGCCCCCCACCCCGCCCAGACCAAGGCCACCGATTTCACCTCGGCATCGTTCGGCATCGTCGGTCTGGAATGCGCCCTGCCCCTGTACCGCAAGGCATTGATCGACGACGGCGTCGTCGACTGGCCCACCATGCTGGCGATGATGACCGTGCATCCGGCCGCGCTGGTCGGACTCGACCGAATCGGACTGGGCCGACTGGCCGTCGGAGGACCCGCCGACATCACCATCATCGATCCGGCGGCGGGCTGGCGCATCGATCCGACTGCATTCCGATCGCGGGGGCGGAACTGCCCCTTCGGGGACTGGCCCGTCACGGGACGGGCGGTCGCCACCATCGTGGCCGGAAGACTGCGATACCACCTGCAGGAAGCCTCCTCGAGGCTCGCCACGGCCCTTCTCGAGGGCTGAACGCCCTCCGAGCGTTGCCCACGGTCCTCTGAACCGGTACACTCTTCGTTTCCCCAAGGGAATGCTTCCCGGGGCGATCCGGCCGGTTCGTGGACGAAGCCGGATCGAACACCACTTCGATGCAGACGCATCACATCCGTTCCCAAGCGCCCAAGGCGGGACGGGGCCACGACCTCCCCCGGTGACGCTGCCCGAAAGGTCTCCCATGGCCGACCAACTCGTACAGGATCTGCTGGAAGCAGGCATCCACTTCGGACAGAAGAAGAGTGCCTGGAACCCCAAGATGAAATCCTACATCTGGGGCGAACGCAACCGCATCCACATCATCGACATCCGATCCACCATCCGTGGTCTGCTGATCGCCAAGAAGTACATCACCAAGATCGTGTCCCAGGGACGCGACGTGTGCTTCGTCGGCACCAAGCGTCAGGCCCGCAACAGCATCGAGGCCCATTGCCAGGAAACCGGCATGCCGTGGGTCACCGAACGCTGGCTCGGTGGAACCCTGACGAACTTCCGAACCATTCGCGAGCGTCTCAAGCGACTTGAGGAACTCGAGGCTCTGGTCGAGTCGGGTGAGATCGACACCTACTCCAAGAAGATGACCTCCCAGCTGATGCGTGAGAAGCGGAAGATCACCCGCAACCTCCAGGGCATCCGCAACATGAAGAAGCACCCGGGAGCCATCGTCATCATCGACTCGGGACGGGAGCTGAACGCCCTTCGCGAAGCCCGCAACCTCGGCATTCCCACCATCGCCCTGATCGACACCGACGGCGATCCGGACAAGGTGGACATCCCGATCCCCGGCAACGACGACTCCATGCGGTCCATCGACGTGATCCTTCGCGAGCTGTCCGCAGCCGTCCAGGAGGGTCTCAAGCGTCGCGGCACCCAGGGCAAGGACGAAGCCGAACAGACCGAGGAGACCCCGAAGGCCCCCAAGCGTCGCTCCAGCCGAAGCTCCTTCCGAGCCGACGAACCGGCCCCGGAGGCCGCAGAAGCCCCCACCGAAGAAGCAGCCCCCGCTCCCGTGGCCGAGTCCACGCCCGAGCAGGCCTGATCAACCGAATCAACAGAAGCGAATCCGGAGAACATGAGAATGAGCACCATTGCCGCCAAGGATGTCATGGCCCTGCGCGAGAAGACCGGCCTGGGCATGATGGACTGCAAGAAGGCCCTTCAGGAGAACAACGGTGACATGGCTGCGGCCGAGTCCTGGTTGCGAGAGAAGCGCAAGGGCAAGATGGACACCCGCACCGAGCGGACCACCGGCGAAGGCCGGATCGGCATCGCCATCGACGGTCCCAAGGCCGTCATCATCGAACTGCGGACCGAGACCGACTTCACGGCCAAGAACGATGCGTTCCTGACCGCCACCGATTCGGTGGCCGGCCTCGCACTCGGACAGGCCGCCGGCGACGTCGAGGCCGACGATGCCATCAACAAGCACGTCGACGATCTGCGCATCACCACCGGCGAGAACGTGAACTTCGCCCGGGGCATGCGGCTCGACGGCGGCTCGTACGGCTCCTACATCCATCACGACGGCAAGCGGGCCTGCCTGCTGCAGATCGAGGGAGATGCTCCGGCCGACGCCCTCAAGGGCATCTGCCAGCACATCGTCTTCCACGACCCGATGGGCATCGATGCCGACGACGTTCCCGCGGAGAAGATCGAATCGATCCGTACCGCCGCCCTGGCCGAGGCCAAGGAGTCGGGCAAGAACGACGAGATCGCCGGCAAGATGGCCGACGGGAAGGTCCGCAAGTACCTCGAGGAGAACACCCTCATGGCCCAGAAGTACGTGCTCGACGAGAGCATGACCGTGGGCGATGCACTGGGCGGCGACGCCAAGATCACTGCCTTCATCCGCTACACACTCGGCGGCTGATCGCACCTCGACGAACCACGCACGCAGCCGGTCCCTCGGGACCGGCTGCTGTCGTTTTGCACCCGAGGATGTTCAGTCCGCGGAGATGACGTCCGGACCGTCGCCGGACTTCTTCTCGTAGAAGCCGCCGCCAGCCTTCTCGTACTTGGTGAATCCGAGCCGGTCGAGGTTCTTGTTCGAAAGCTTCTGGTTGGTGGCATGATCACTCCAGTTGCCCGCGATGTTGGGCGAGGTGATCACGCGGCGGACCGGCTTGCCGTTCTCCGGATGCTCGGTCAACGGATCCTCGGCCATCCGCTGGATGACTTCGAACCGTTCCCCCTGGGATCCGTCGGGCTCGATGATTTCGTAGACGTAGACCGGCATCGCAGCATTGTAGGGCCCACGCCGGCAAACGGCTCAATGGCCCGCGGGACGACCGCCCTTGCGGGGATCGGAGGCGGCCCGCTTGCGGCCGTCGGGCAGCACTTCGACCACCTGCACCACCCCGACGTCGCGACGCCGACCCACCACATGCCCCCGTCCCTCCATCGATTCGATGAGGGAATGGTCGGTCCACCGTTCCTCGAACTGGAGGGTGTCGGGCAACCACTGATGGTGGAAACGTGCGGCGGCCACCGCCCGGGCCGGGGTCATTTCCAGCAGCAGGCAGTTCAGAATCACCTGCATGGTGCCGGTGATGATCCGGGGACCACCGGATGCCCCGGCGACGAGTCGCACCCGCCCCTCCTCGAGCACGATGGTCGGCGACATGGAACTCAGCGGACGCTTGCCCGCCTCCGGTGCGTTGCCGGAGCTCTGGACCAGACCGAAGGCGTTGGCCTCGCCCGGGCGGGCGGTGAAGTCGTCCAGTTCATCGTTCAGCACGATGCCGTATGCGGGCACCGCCAGCAGCGATCCGAACGACAGGTTGATGGTCTCCGTGCAGGCCACCGCCATGCCGTCCGTGTCGACGACGCTCAGATGACTGGTGCCCGAGTCGGACGGTGGCGGAGCCGTCGATCCGTAGTCGGCGGGACGACCGGTGCGATCGAGATCGATCGCGTCCGCCCGGCCGACGACGTACGGCCGGGAGAGCAGACGCTCGACCGGCACGGGCTGGAAGGTGCCGTCGGCGAGATGGGTGGCTCGGTCCGCGAACGCATGCTTCATCGTTTCGGTCACCAGGTGCACCCACCGGGGATTGTCCAGCGACGGATCTGTCACCTCCCCCAGACGATGATCGATCATGCGGAGCATCTGCTGCATGGCGATGCCGCCGCTGCTGGGAGGTGGCATGGAAAGCAGGGTGAACCGGTCGAAGACCAGTGGCGAACGCAGCGCCGCCGCGGTCACGGGCGCGTACCCACGCAGATCGTCCAGACTCATGTCGCCGCCATGGGCCGCGATCGTGTCGACGATGGCTTCGGCGACCGGGCCTTCGTAGAAGGCCGCGGCACCGGATCGGGCGATGCGCCGCAGGACCTCGGCCTGTCCGGGCTGACGGACGATGTCGCCAACCGCAATCGTCCCTCCACCGCAGAGATGGTCCCAGACCCACTGGGACATCGGCTGCAACCGGGCGTGCCGGGCCCGGACCGAGCGGACCCAATCCACGGCCGAGAGGTACGCGGCGTTGACCTCGAAGCCGTCCGCCGCGTGTTCGATGGCCGGCGCCAGCACCGTTGCACGATCCAGCGTCCCCCATCGCTCCAGTGCCTCCAGCAGACCGGCGACGTTCCCCGGCACCCCCACCGAGAGGGCGCCGTAGCGGCTGGCCAGCGGATCCTCGTGGGTGGCGAACGTGTCCGGGCGCATCGACGCAGGGGCCGTCTCCCGGTAGTTGAGCGCCCACGCTTCCCGGGTGCGGGGATCCCAAACGACCATGAATCCCCCTCCCCCGATGCCGCAGGAGAAGGGGTCGACGACCGAGAGGCAGAAACTTGCGGCCACGGCGGCGTCCACCGCGTTGCCTCCCGCACGCAGCATTCGGGCCCCGGCTTCCGAGGCCAGCGGATGATCCGCGGCCACGGCCCCGCGGTCGTAGACGTGTTCTGTCGACCCGTCGAATCCGATGGGTTCGGTCGCCGCGCATCCCGCGCAGATCAGACACAGCACCAGCCAGCGTTTCATGCGTGCTGTCCCAGCAGTTCGACGGCGGCACGGATGTCCTCCACGCGTCGGTCGCCGCCCTCCCGTTCGATCACCAGATCGATGGAACGGTCCATGCCGTCGACGATGGACAGGAAGGAAGGCCAGTCGACCGCTCCTTCACCGGCCGGCGTCTCGGTGCCCCAGGTGCCCGGCTGCTGCGTGGGGACCGCATCCTTGATGTGCACCTGAAGCACGTGCGGCACCAGGGCACGCAATGCTTCGATCGGATCCCCCTTTCCGTAGAGGATCATGTTCGCCGGGTCGAAGTTGACGCCGAGGGAGGGGTGCCCGAGTTCCTCGAGCACCTCCAGCAGGGTCGCGGAGGTCTCCTGGCCGGTCTCGAAGGCGACCCGGACTTCGCGGTCGGCGAAGACCTCGACGACACGATGCAGTCGATCCAGCATCGTGCCCCGCTCCGGATCCCCCGGATCCTTGGGAATGAAACCGGCGTGCAGGGTGACGAGTCCGATTCCGTGTCCCGCTGCGCAGTCCGCGATGGCGTGGGCCATCCTGAGATTCCCTTCCCAGGTGGCGTCGGGACGCACCCCGCCGGTCGCCGCAATGGCCTCCAGACTCGAATAGTCCTCGCCCAGCGGCTCCATCATGCCGCTGATGATTTCGATGCCTTCACCGTCCAGGCGATCGAACACCTCGTCCCACCGCTCCGGATCGCCGACCACCGGTGAAATCGCCAGTTGGACCGCCTGCAATCCGGTCCGGCGAAGGGAGTCGACGAGTTCCGCCGCCGAGGATGGCTGCAGGCTCCAGGAGCACGTTGCGGTTCGATGAATGGTCATGAGGTGGATTCCAAGGGGTATGCCGAGGCCCATTACCGGATCCCGGAATAGGGCTGGAACAGCGATGGTGGAGCACCTAAGATACCGCTCCCGGAGCACCGCAGGTGGTGCCCGACGAGAGCTTGCATCCATGAGCCGCATCGAGACGCAAACCAACGACCCGACCTCGCTGGTCCTGAATCCGGACGGCATGCCGATCCGGCCGACCCTGTACCAGCGTGCCGAGGCCTTCATCAGCCGGCTCAGCACGAAGAACAACTTCTGGCACCGGGTCTGCAGTCTGATCTGGCTCCCATTCGCCTGGCGGAGCGGCATCCAGATGCGGCGCGAGAGCCGCTCCCGGTTCGAGGCGATCCTGCCCTTCAAGCGGGTTAATCGAAACTGGTACAACGCCATGGCCGGCGCCGCGCTGCTGGGCAACTCCGAAGTGGCCGCGGGCATGTTCCTGTTCTCAGAATGCGGCAGCGACTACAACGTGGTCTGCAAGCAGATGAAGTACGACTTCCTCCGCCCCTGCCTCGGCCCCGCCATCTATTCCATCCGGGACGGCGAGTCCGTCATGGCGATGGTGAAGGAGAACAAGGAGGTCGGCGGGGAGTTCAACATCGACCTGGAACTCGAGATCAACCAGATCCTGAAGAACCGGGGGCGCAACCTCCGGGTGGGCAGATGCTCGATGACCTTCCACTGCACGCCCAAGCAGATGATCGAGGCCAAGCGCCGACGCAAGCGGTTGCACGCCAAGCGTCGTACCCCGAAGAACTGATCTCGCTGCCACCGGCCACGGAGCTTCGCGGCCCATGGGTCCACTACTCAAGACGATCGGCTGGGGGCTCTACTGCACGTGCAGCTGGACCTGGTGCATCGGCATGTGGCTCCCGCTGCTGCTGATCGAACGATGGGGCTGGTCCGGATTCTGGCTGTTCGCGATCCCGAACGTGCTCGGTTGCGCGGCGATGGGCTACATCGTGCGATCGGCCACGGTCTCGGCCGCCCTCGTGCAGCAGCACCGCGGTGCGATGCGTTGGTTCTCCTGCGTGACGATCGCCTTCCAGCTGTATTGGATCACGGCCATCGCGTGCACGCTCGGGTTCGACGCCTTCATTCCTTCGTCGGCCGCCATGGTGCTGGTCCCGACGGTCGTGCTTGGACTGGCGCTGCTCGTCGCCTGCCTGCCGCTTGTGGGCTGGCTGATCGCCGCCACCGCACTCTTCGCATGGACCATGACGAGCTTCGGACTCGTCGGGACCCAGTTCATGGCCCAGATTCCGGACCGCGGTTCGGTCCCCCCCATCGAACTGTGGGGCGCCGCCCCCATCATCGTCATCGGATTCCTGCTCTCGCCCTACCTCGATCTCACCTTCCATCGCGCACGCCGGGAGACTCCCAGCCGCCACGCGTTCGCCGTGTTCGGAATCACATTCATGGCGGTACTGCTGTTCGTGACGTCGTACTGGACCGTGGGAAGCTGGACCGACGGCCTCTTCGGCATCGTGCTGCTGTTCTGGTTGCTGCAGGTGATCTTCACGATCGGCGCCCACCTCCGGGAACTGGCTGCGACGAACGCCCCCGGCTCCGGCCGATGGGGACCGGCCCACGTGCTCGTGGTGCTCGCGGCGATCCCCGTGCCGCTCGTGTGGATCGCGCACCGGCTGGGCGCATCGCAGAGTTCCCTGCTCGACGACACCTACCTTCGCTTCCTCGGGTTCTACGGACTGGCGGTCCCGATCTGGGTGCTCACCTTCATGTGGCCCGGGCAGGCGGAACGATCCAGACGAATCGGCATCGTCCTGATCGGAGTCCTGGTGGCCACGTTCGTCCTCGCGGAACTGGGCATGGTGGGCTCGCCCACCTGGTGGCTGCTGCCCGCGGCGGGGCTGGCCATCGCAATACCGATCGTCCTGGGACGCAGCTACCCGGGCGAGATCACTCGTTGACCAGACGCCAGCCCTGCTGGATCAGCGGCTTGGCCTTCTTGAACTTCATCGTTTGCTTCTTGCCGGTCTTGGGATCGAGCAGGGTCACCATCTCGTTGCGACCGCGCGTCGCGGATGCGTCGGCGGGCCGGTTCGACCGCGGAGCCTGGGCCGGTGGAGTCGCCCCCGCCTGCTGTGCGGCCTCGATGTTCCGTCGCTGCTGAGCCGTTCCCGAGGCGGCCGCCTGCTGGGCCACCCCGGAGGGTGCGGAAGGCTTTCCGGACGATGCACCCGCGGCGGCCGACGGTTGCGGCGGCGCGACCTGCGGTTGCAGTCTGGCCTTGAAGATCAGATCGGTGACCCGATCGCGGATCTCCTCGTGCATGTCCTCGAAGAGCTTGGCCCCCTCCCGCTTGTACTCGATGCGGGGATCCAGCTGGCTGAAGCTCCGGTAGCCGATCGCTTCGCGGAGCTGATCCATGGAATGGAGATGATCCTTCCAGGCCCCGTCCACGATCTGAAGCAGGATCCATCGTTCGAACTGCAGCATCTCGATCCGCAGCACTTCGGTGAAGAAGTCCTCGAGCGCCTGCTCCCGATCGGTCTCGTAGAGCTCGTCGAAGTGGTCCGGCATGGTCACGCCGACGTGCTCCTTGCACCACGCATCGAACGATTCACGGTCCGTCGCATGCGGAAGGGCACGCTGGGCCCGGTCCCGGACGGCGTCGGCGTCCCACTTCTCCGCCTCGGCGTAGAGGATGTCACGGAGCACCATGGGATTTGTGGAGGGAAGCTTCTCCGGCTCCCAGTCCAGTTCGTAGCGGTGCCGTGCCCAGCTCGTGAACTGCGTCAGGGCGCGACGTGCGTCCTGCTGCATCATGTTGGTGGTCAGATCCATCACGAAGTCCACCGGGTAGCGGAGCTCCCGCTGCCGGTAGAGCTCCCGTGCCCGGTCCCGGAGGTACTCGGCCACCACCTCCGGAGATTCCAGATCCTTGAATTCGTCGGCGGTGCATTCGATGTCGAACTTCGACGAGACCCAGGTCGCGAGTTCACGCTTGGTGTAGTCCTCGACGAGGAAGGGATCCAGGTCGTCGAGACTCGTGGAGGCGATCTTGCGCTCCGCGGCCTCCGTCAGGGCATCCACGATCTCGTCGCGGCTCATGTCCTGCAGCGAGGAGATCTTCAGGTCGGCATCGAAGTGGGAACGGGCCCAGTCGGACAGTCCCGCGTAGTCGTCGCCGTGGGAATCCCGTTCGACGATCTTCCCCTTGCCGAGATCGATCTCCTCCGAGAGGAACTCGCCGAGCGTGACCTCGATCACGTTCGTGGCCTCGCCGCGGGCGTCGTTGCGGATCGCCTCGTGCAGATCGACCCGGTCCTTGCCCTTGGCGCGGTCGGGATTGACGCCGACTCCGAGATGCTCGAGGCACCACTCCGCGATGCAGTTTCCGACGTAGTTGCCGTCGAGGAACCGCCAGGTCGCGTCGTCGATCGCGTTGTCCAGATGCTCGAAGATGAGCTCCTTGATGCCGATCCCCTCGAGCACGCCCTGTCGCATGCCGTAGAAGGAATGACGCTGGTGATCCATGACCTCGTCGTATTCGAGGATGTTCTTTCGGACCAGGAAGTTCCGCTCCTCGACCTTGCGCTGGGCTCGCCCCACCGCGCGGCTCAGCATCGGATGCTCGATCGCATCGCCCTCCTTCATCCCCAGCTTGCTGAGGATCTTGAGGGTGGTCGGCCCCGCGAACATCTTCATGAGATCGTCCTCGAGGCTGAGGAAGAAGCGGGTCGACCCGCGATCCCCCTGCCGGCCGGAACGACCACGCAACTGGTTGTCGATCCGACGGGACTCGTGGCGCTCGGTGGCGATCACGTGGAGGCCGCCCAACGCCTCGATGTTCCGGTAGAGATGCAGGTCGTGGTACATGCAGGTCCCGGATTCGTCGATCGCGGCCACGAGAGCCTTCTCCGACATCGAGGAGGCCTTGGATTCCTTGCCCCAGCAATGGGACACGTACCAGTGCTCCAGCAGCCGGCGACGGATCTGATCATCGCTCAGTTCGGCGATCTCGGACTTCTTCACGCCCAGCTCGCCCGGAGCCATGTGCCGGTACACCCGGGCGACGATCTCGGCCTCGTCCATGTCCGACTTCACGTCGCGCGGGCAGATGCCGCGCTGCTTCCAGTGATCGACCAGGTCGGACGGATCGAACTGCCCCAGCTTGATGTCCGTTCCCCGGCCCGCCATGTTGGTCGCGATCATCACCGCACCGAGATTGCCCGCGTACTTGATGATCTCCGATTCGCGGTCGTGCTGTTCGGCGTTCAGCACCTCGTGCTTGATTCCGAACTCTCTGGTCAGCCGGTCGGACAGCTCCTTGGACTTCTCCACACTGGTGGTGCCGACTAGGATCGGGCGGCCGACGTCGTGGAAGGACTTGATCTCGTCGAGCACCGCCTGCGACTTGTCCTTGATGTTCAGGTAGACCACGTCGTCGTGATCGTTTCGGATAACGGGAACGTTGGTGGGAATCACCACGACATCGAGTCCGTAGATCTCGTAGAACTCCGTGGCCTCGGTGTCCGCGGTGCCCGTCATGCCGGACAGGCTG
Source organism: Phycisphaerales bacterium UBA854 (assembly GCA_002295885.1). Classification (GTDB taxonomy): domain Bacteria; phylum Planctomycetota; class Phycisphaerae; order Phycisphaerales; family SM1A02; genus UBA854. The sequence goes on along the minus strand of DBGM01000023.1, from coordinate 131,423 downwards.
TCGTAGAGCTTGAAGAAGTTCTGGATGGTGATCGTGGCCATGGTCTGCGTTTCCTGCTTGATGGGAACGCCTTCCTTCGCCTCGACGGCCTGGTGCAGGCCGTCCGACCACTGCCGGCCGATCATCTTCCGCCCGGTGTTCTGATCCACGATGACCACGCTCATCTCGCCCTTGTCGTCGGCGGCGACGATGTAGTCGCGATCGCGTTGGTAGACGGTGTGGGCGCGGATCGACTGCTCGAGCAGGTGCGGCAGGTCGATGTTGTCGCCCACGTAGAACGATCCCACACCCGCCACCCGCTGCGCCTCGGCGATGCCCTCGTGGGTGAGTGTGGCCCGCTTCTTGTCGAGTTCCACTTCGAAGTACTGCGTGTACTGGTCCCGCTCCTCCTCAAGCGAGGGGAGCCGGTCCTTCGCCGCCTGCAGACGGTCCCGCAGCGGCCCGACGGATTCCTTGTCCCGGACGTTCCGGATGTCCCCCTCGATGCCCGAGATCTCGACCAGGCAGGACTGCACCTTGTGGTCGGCGCTCGTCCAAGGCTCCTGCCCCTTGAGCAGGTGCATGCCCAGCCGGTCGGCCATCTCGTAGCGCGGAGTGTGTTCGTGCGCCGGTCCGGAGATGATCAAGGGGGTCCGCGCCTCGTCGACCAGGGTCGAGTCGACCTCGTCCACGATGGCCCGGTTGCGCCGCTTCTGGACCTGCTCATGGGTCGAGAGCTTCATGTTGTCGCGCAGGTAGTCGAAACCGAACTCGGAGGTGGTGCCGTAGACCACATCGCAGCGGTACATGATCTGCTTGAGCTGGAGGGGCTGCATGTGCTGGGGATGGATCGCCCCGACGGTCAGTCCCACCTGGCGGAAGAACGGGAAGGTCCAGTCCCGGTCGCGCTGCACCAGGTAGTCGTTGACCGTGACCACGTGGACCTGCTCGCCCGACAGGGCGGCGAGGTAGCAGGCCAACGGCGCAACGATGGTCTTGCCCTCGCCGGTCTTCAT
>DBGM01000023.1:104910-130056 GCA_002295885.1 Phycisphaerales bacterium UBA854 | reverse complement strand
CGGGCGCGGAAGGGAGGCTTTGACTGGGGCTCCAGGACGCGGACCGCCTCGTAGAGCGCCGGCGGAATGTCCACCCAGACCCAGGGGGGCACGGGATCGAGGTTGCCCAGCAGGTCGTCGGTGGGCGGAAGGTCCTCCGCGGCGTCGATCTCCGCCTTGACCTGGTCGTAGAGGCTTCGGGCATCGGCGGGAAGCCGACCGGGATCGAACTCGTGCACCGGATTGAAGATGTTGCGGATGCCGACGGCACGGTCCATGGCTTCGCGGGCGACGGCGAACACCTCGGGGATGAGCTGTTCGGAGTCCTCGCCCTCGTCCACCCGACGGCGGAACTCAAGGGTCTTCTCGCGCAGTTCGGGGTCGCTGAGGCGACGCATCGAATCGTCCAGAGCAGTGACCTGCTCCACGATCCGGAGATACCGCTTGACCATGCGGTCGTTGCGGGTGCCGAAGATCTTCTTGCCGAGTTTGGAAACAACTGGAATTGCCATGGGTCAGTCTCTCGCGGTTCATCTGAGAATCAAGCGGTCGATGCACCTGCATCGGACCGAACGGGGATTCAGCAGGCGAACGGCGGAGGCAGCACCAGGCGGAGGGGACCGAGACGGACAAGAACGTCGAGGGCGTCGTCACCCTCCACGGACCGCACCCCGCTCCGACCCGACGACGGGTCGGCGTCGAACGAGGCATCGGACGTCCCGACGGCGACGAGCACGCTGGGGGTCGCGGGAGTGGAGACCAGCCTGGCCAGCGAACGTCCCGCCGGCCCCGGTGCCCCCACCCCACCGCCGACCACCGGAGCCGCGACGAGGATCGCGAGCACCGCCAGCAATGCGGGAGCTCCACCGGGGGATCTGGTTTGTGAATGGGACATGCTCATCGACCCGGTAGTGTATCGCAGGCTCGAGGCGATGTCCCTTTGGGGGTTCGGAAATGGCATTTCGAATCCCGAGGCGTATGATAAGAAGGACGCATGCCTCCCCACGACCATCAGGTATCGGACCAAGACACCATCCTGCTCAAGGTGGAGGGGCTGGCCTGCGCGTCCTGTGCCGCAAGCGTCCAGACCGCCCTGGAAGGACGACCGGAGGTCTCGTCGGCCTCGGTGAGCCTGACCCAGGGCCGAGCGACCATTCAGGGTCGTGCTCTGGAGCTGGATCCACTCGTCGCCGCGGTCACCGCCGCCGGGTTCGGCGCCACGCCGATGACGATGCGACAGACTCCGGCGGAACTTCGCAGTGATCTGGAACAGCGTCAACTGACGCACGAACGCCAGTGGCGCCGGAGGGCCGTCATCGGCATGGGCATCTGGATCCCCATGTTCGTCCTCCATTGGACGGTCGACGGGGACTTCATCAAGTGGGTCCAGCTGACGCTCGGCACCCTGGTCATGGTGCTGGTCGGCAGCGGCTTCTACTCGTCCGCCTGGCACGCGGCCCGCAACCGAACCACCAACATGGACACGCTGGTCTCGATCGGAGCGACCACCGCCTACGTCTACTCGCTGGTGCTGATGATCCTGATGCTGACGGGAGTCCACAGCGACCAGATGATGTACTTCACCGAGGCGGCCGCCCTCTTCGGCGTCATCAGCCTCGGACACTGGCTGGAGGCACGGTCCTCGGCCCAGGCCGGCTCGGCGGTCCGCGATCTTCTGGAGCTGCAGCCGGAGACGGCCGAACGCGAGACGGCGGACGGATCGACCGAACGCATCCCCAGTGCCGACGTCGAGCCCGGCGACCGGCTGGTGATCCGGCCGGGCTCCCGGGTGCCGATCGACGGCATCGTCCTCGAAGGCGAGTCCGATCTCGACGAATCGGTCGTCACCGGCGAATCGATTCCCATCGCCCGCACCACCGGTGACGAGGTGATCGCGGGCAGCATGAACACCACCGGCCGCCTCCTGATTGAGGCCAGCGTTGACGGTCGAAACACGACGGTGTCCCGGATTGCGGAGCTGGTCACCAATGCCATGGCATCCAAGACGGAGATCCAGCGGCTCGCCGACCGGGTCAGCGCCGTCTTCGTTCCCATCGTGCTGGGCATCGCCCTGTGCACCCTCGCCGGCTGGTCGATCGCCGCCGGCGTGCAGAGCGACTGGGCCGTGTTCCAGGAGGGCCTGATCGCCATGGTCGCGGTCCTGGTGATCTCGTGCCCGTGCGCACTGGGACTGGCCACGCCCATGGCGATCATGGTCGGCGCCGCCGAAGGAAGTCGCATGGGAATCCTCGTCAAGTCGGCGGGCGCACTCGAAGTCGCGGGCAAGGCGCGGACGGTGGTCTTCGACAAGACGGGCACCCTCACGGTGGGACGACCCGGCGTGACCGGCGTCGAGCCCATCGGACCCGACTTCGACGCCAACGAGCTGCTGCGCGTCGCGGCAGCGGTGGAAGCCCCCAGCGAACATCCGCTGGGCCGGGCCATCGTCAAGAAGGCGAAGGAGCACGGCCTGGACATCCCTTCGGTGGACCAGTTCCAGGCGACGTCCGGCCAGGGCGTCTCGGGCGTCGTGGAAGGACGACGGATCGTGATCGGACGCGACGAGACCGCCACCTGCCGCATCACCGTCGACGACGAACCCGTGGGCCGGATCACCATCGCCGATACGCTGCGTCCCGAAGCCAACGAGGCCGTCGGGGCACTGCACCGGCTCGGCGTCGAGGTGCACATGCTCTCGGGCGACCGCGCCGCCGTGGTCGAACGCGTCGCCGAGCAGGTCGGCATTCCCGGATCGCTGGCCCACGCCGAACAGACGCCGGAGTCGAAGTCCCGCTTCCTGCAGGATCTGGACGGCCGCACCATCATGGTCGGAGACGGCATCAACGATGCCGCCGCCCTGGCCATGGCCGACGTGGGCATCTCCCTGGGCTCCGGCACCAACATCGCCATCGAGACCGCATCGATCGTCATTCCCGGAAGCCAGGTCACCGCCATCCCGGCCTCGATCCGCCTGGCCCGCATGACGCTGCGGACGATCAAGCAGAACCTCTTCTTCGCGTTCTTCTACAACACCTCGATGATTCCACTGGCCGCCTTCGGATTGCTGGGCCCGTGGGGACCGCTGTTCGCCGCCGCCGCCATGGGCCTGAGCGACGTCACGGTGATCGGAAACGCCCTGCGGCTGCGATGGCTGGTCCGAAAGTCCGAATCATGACCCGACGCGGCCCCGCGGAATGGGCGGCTGTAGCGCTTCGTCGGGGATTCGCCTCCACATCCCCCACTCTGAACGCATAATGGGGATGCGGCGGAGCGGAACGTCGTAGAACCGATTGCCGCAACGGAGTCGATTCATGGCCACGACCTCCCTCAAGAAGATCAATCCACGATCCTTCGACTACTGGAAGGCGCAGCATCTGCTGAACCGGGCGGGATTCGGAGGACAGCCGAGCCAGGTCCTCGCCCTGCGCAAGATGGGGCCCGAGGATGCGGTCGACCATCTCCTGAACTTCGAGCGCACCGCGGACGATCCGATCCGCCCGGACCGGTTCGACGCCACGATCATGCGCCCCCGCACCGAGAGCGAACGGGGCGAACTGCAGCGGGCGAGACGATCCGGCGACGAAGCGGCCATCGAGCGCTACCGGCAGATGCGCCAGCAGCGTCAGCGGGCGGACCGTCGCCAGTTGACGGAGATCCAGGACTGGTGGCTGCAACGCATGATCGAGACGCCCACTCCGATGCTCGAGAAGCTCGTGCTGTTCTGGCACGGCCACTTCGCGACCGGCTACCGCCCGGTCGAGGACAGCTACCACATGTTCCTCCAGAACCAGCTGTTCCGAAGCCGGGCCGCCGGCAACTTCAAGAACGACCTCGTCCGGGGCATCATCCGCGACCCCGCGATGATCAAGTACCTCAACAACAACCAGAACAACCGACGCAGCCCCAACGAGAACCTGGCCCGCGAACTGATGGAACTCTTCACGCTCGGCGAAGGACGTGGCTACACCGAACGCGACATCAAGGAAGGCGCCCGGGCCCTCACGGGCTACACCTTCCAGGACGACGTGTTCCGGTTCAACGCCAGGAACCACGACAACGAAACCAAGACCATCTTCGGGCGGAGCGGCAACTGGGACGGCGACGACTTCATCGAGCTCATCTTCACCCGCCCCGACTCCGCCCGGTTCATCACCGAGAAGCTGTACCGCTACTTCGTGAACGATGCGCCCGGAGGATTCACCCGCAGCCAGGACGCCGTGATCCGCAAACTGGCCCAGACCCTGGTCCGTTCGGACTGGGAACTCCGACCCCTGCTGCGACAGATGCTGCTGTCGGAGCACTTCTACGACCCGGAGAACATCGGAGCGTGCATCAAGAGTCCGACCCAGCTGATCGTCCAGGGCATCCGTTCGCTGCGAACCCCCGCACGGGATCTCCGCACGCTGAACACCGCCTGCGGCTACATGGGACAGAGCCTGATGAATCCTCCTTCGGTCAAGGGCTGGGAGGGCGGTCGCAAGTGGATCAACACCTCCACCCTCTTCATCCGCCAGAACATCTCCCTCTACCTGCTGACCGGCCGCGACGAACGCTCGAATCCCTGGGATGCGGGGACCACCGACTATTCGGCGCGGCATCTCGTGCAGCACCTCGAAGGCATCAGCGGGCGGGACACCGTCCGCGACGGCGTGGTCTACCTGCTTCGATTCGCCCACTCGGTCCCCCCCGACGAGGAACGGGTGCAGCAGTGGGTGGACTACGTCAACCAGCGCGGGGGACGACTCGACGAGCCGACCCTGATCAACCTGCTCGCCCTCATCACCGCCGCTCCCGAGTACCAGCTCTGCTGACCCTTTCCGGCAAGGACCCTTCATGACAGGACACAACGAACATCCCTGGAGTCGACGTCTCTTCCTGCAGCAAGGCGTGACGCTCGCGTCGCTGGCGGCGACCACCCCCCTGTTCATCGAGCAATCCGCCCGCGGCGTCATGCTGCCGTTGGGATCCATGGTCTCGTCCCAGGCGGGGGTCCCGGAGGACCGGGTGCTGGTCGTGGTGCAGCTGGGCGGCGGCAACGACGGCCTCAACACGGTGGTGCCCTACGGCAGCGCCGACTACTACCGACTGCGACCCCAGCTGGGCATCGCGGCCCCCGGACGCAACAACGGCGCGCTGGCGATCGACGGTGCGGACGGCATCGGACTCAACCCCGCGATGAGCGGGTTCAAGGAGCTCATGGACGAGGGCGTGGCGGGCATCATCCAGGGGGTGGGCTATCCGAACCCGAACCGCTCCCACTTCTCCTCGATGGACATCTGGCATTCCGCCGATCCCGACGGCAAGAACAACGGGTGGATCGGACGCTACTTCGACAACACCTGCGGCGGCACCCCCAATCCGGAGGTGGGCGTCGCCATCGGCCGACAGGCCCCCCTCGCGATGCAGGGTGCGACGCAGCTCCCCGTGAGCTTCGAACGGGCCGAACTGTTCCGATGGATGGGTACCGACTTGGATCCCAACCTGGAACGCCCCTACGACGAGATCGCCCGGACCGCCCACGCCGACGCGGTCGAGGAGCAACGGTCGCAGAGCGCCTTCCTCAAGCGGACGACGCTCGACGCCCGGGTGTCCTCGGACAAGGTGCGCCGCGCCGTCGCGAAGGCGCCGCTGGTCACCTACCCCGGTTCGAATCTGGCAGGCCAGCTCCGGATGGTGGGCGCCATGATTCGTGCCGAACTGCCGACCCGCGTGTACTACGTCACGCTGGGCGGCTTCGACACCCATGCGAACCAGGCCGGACAGCACGCCAGACTGCTCGAGCAGGTCGGGAACGCGCTCAACACCTTCTACCGGGATCTCAAGGCCCAGGGCAACACCGACCGGGTGCTGACCATGGTCTTCTCGGAGTTCGGCCGGCGGGTCGCACAGAACGGCTCCGGCGGCACGGACCACGGAACCGCCGCCCCCATGTACGTCATCGGCGACATGGTACGACCGGGACTGCTGGGCACCCATCCGTCCCTGACGCGGCTCGACGGCGGTGATCTGATCCACAACACCGACTTCCGGACCGTGTACGCATCGGTCATCGAGGACTGGATGGGCGCCGACGCCGGACAGGTGCTCGGTGGCAGGTGGAAGACCGAATCGATCCTTCGCACGTCCTGATCCCCCTACAATCGGTGCATACGGAGGGCAGGACATGATTCGTCCGACAGCATGGGCCGGACTGCTCGCGACGCTGCAGGTGCTTGCGCCGGCACCGGCGCAGGAAACCGACAGTCCCGACCGGTACCAGCTCGATTTCAACGGCCTCCGCGCGCCGGTCGATGCCCGGTGGCTCACCGACGACCGCCTCGTGATTCTGGAATCGGCCCCACCCGCGATCCGGATCACCGACTGGCTCGAGTGCTCGACCGCGACGGACATCGACTGCGGCGAACCGGCCGGACTGGCGATCGGCCCCGACGACACCATCCTCGTCACGGACGCCGCACGCAACCGGATCCTCCAGCTCGCCCCCGACGGCACCACCGTGCGGATCATCGAACCGTCCGACGGGCTCCGCCATCCGACGGGGATCGCGATGCACGACGGACACCTCTACGTCGCGGACACCGGCAACGACCGCATCGCCGTACTCGATCTCGACGGCACCCTGCTGCGGAGCATCGGATCGCGTGGTGTCGCCCCGGGCCGGTTCCGGCGGCCGCAGGGCCTCGACATCGATGCAGCGGACCGGATCGTGGTCGCCGATACGGACAACCACCGCATCCAGACGCTGGACCTCGACGGCACCCCGATCTCCCACTGGGGCAGCTGGGGCAGCTTTCCCGGACTCTTCCAGGCCCCCTCGGACGTCCACTGCATCGACGATCGGATCTTCGTCAGCGACCGACTGAACCACCGCATCCAGCTGTTCCGATCGGACGGGACACTCGTCGACGCGTGGGGAATGCATTCGGTCAAGCCCCGCGAAGGGCAGGGTCGAATCCACTATCCGGACGCCCTGGCGATCAGTCCCGACGGTTCGCGACTGGCCGTCGTCGAGTCGTTCGAGGACCGTATCCAGTTCTTCGGTGGGGACTACCCCGACTGGATCGACGAGGAGACCCGGCGGGAGATCGAATCCCGCCCAACCACCGCCCCGCGGACCGGCATCCAGTCCCACTTCGGACCGACCGTCGATCTCGACGACCGGATCATGGTGGTCTGGGAACCGGAAGCCCGCGCCGTGCTGATCTTCGACCACCAGCGACAGACTCCCATTCGCCTGACCAGCATCTTCTCCCGCGGAGACGGCCCCGGCGGCTTCGGACACCTGGTCGATCTGCACTGGGATCACGACTCGAACCAGCTTCACCTCTTCGACCGCGGCACGTCGCAGGTCCACGTCTACGGACTGGAACTGCCTCCGGCCGATCAGCCGCGGTTCGATCCGTCGATGGCACGGCTGCTCACGTCGAGGACCCTCGACCCGTCGATCCCGATGCACCGGATCGTGGATGCGGAGCGCGACGCACGGGGACGCTGGTACCTGATGGAAGGCAGCGAAGGAACGATCCACGTGCTCGATGCCGATCTGCAACCGCTGGACCGATGGAGCATTCCGGATCTCCGGGAACCGGCAGCGATGACGTTCGACCCCCGACACGACGAACTGCTGGTGCTCGACCGCGGCCGCAACGCGGTGCATCGACTGGACGAAGCCGGGCGGACCCGGGCCGTCACCGCGATCGCGACCCCGGAACCTCCCGTCCGCCCCAACGGACTCGCGGTGACGCGCGAGGGCGACCTGCTCATCAGCGACGGAGGCGGCCACGCCGTGCACCGTCTGTCGAACGACGGCACCCATCGCACGTCGTGGGGAACCAAGGGCTCGAACCACGAGGAATTCTGGAAACCGGCCGGCATCGTCGTCGACGATCGGGATCGGGTGATCGTGCTGGACCACGGCAACCATCGCTGCCAGATGTTCGACCTCGAAGGACGCTGGCTCATGACGTTCGGAGCCGGACGGGCCTACACTCCTAAGAATCGACCACCCCGACGTCCGGAAGACGAGTAGCCACCAGTCATGATCACCAAATCCGCCGCCATCCTCGCCGCTGCCATGTTGTTGGGCGGCTGCAGCACCAGCCTGGACCACCAGCTCCAGACCAACGATCGGAACTACGAGGTGTCATGGAGTTCGGACCCCTCACCGATCCCGGTGAACGACTTCTTCACCCTCGAGGTGGAGGTCCGACGCGACGGCGAACTGCTGACCGACGGGGAACTGTCCGTCGATGCCGCCATGCCCCATCACAACCACGGCATGAACCATGTTCCGCTGATCGAACGAACCGGCCCCGGCCGGTGGCACGTCGAGGACATGCTGTTCCACATGCCGGGGTACTGGGAGCTCTACTTCGACGTACGTGATCGCGGCGTCACCCATCGGGCCCAGGAACCGCTCGAGGTCGACTGATGCTCCTGCTCTGGTGCATCACGACCCTGCTCGGCGTTGCGGAAGAGGAGCGTCCGGTCGTCTTCACCCCCACCGAGCAACGACGGATCCTCCAGCACTCCCCCGTCCCCGAACCTCCGGACGATCCCACCAATGCATGGGACCTCGATCCGGACGCGGCCAATCTCGGCCAGGCCCTGTTCTACGACGCCGGGTTCTCGCGCAACGGGCAGATCTCCTGCGCCAGTTGCCATGGCCCCATGATCGCCTGGACCGATGGGATCCCCATCTCGACCGGAATGGGGCCCGGCAAACGACACTCCCAATCCCTTCTCAATGTGGCCCACAACCGCTGGTTCTTCTGGGACGGACGTGCCGACACCCTCTGGTCCCAGGCCATGCATCCGGTCGAGGACCCGGCGGAATTCGACGGAAGCCGGGTCGACTATGTGCGCCGCATCCATGAAGACCCGGCCTACCGGGAAGCCTACGAATCGGTCTTCGGCGATCTCCCCTCGATGGCGGACACGGAACGATTCCCCCCCGGAACGCGATCCGGCACGCCGGAATGGACTGCGATGACGGAGGCCGACCGCGACCATGTGGATCGGGTGTTCGTCAACTGCTCCAAGGCGATCGCCGCCTTCGAACGGGAACTTCGCAGCGTCGATTCCCCCTTCGACCGCTTCGTCGAAGGACTGCGTGAAGGCGACCGGGAAAAGATGACGGCACTCAACAGCTCGGAACAACGCGGACTCCAGCTCTTCATCGGCGACGCCGGCTGCCGGCAGTGCCATTCGGGTCCGCTCTTCACCGACTTCGAATTCCACAACATCGGCATCCCCACCGGTCACGGCGGTCCCCCCCGCGATCCGGGACGGTTCGGAGGAATCGAGTTCGTGCAATCCAGTTCCTTCTCCTCGCACGGCGAACACAGCGACGAACCGAACGGCCGCAAGGCCAGACGGACCGGATCCATCGTGCAGGGACAGGAACACTGGGGAAGCTTCAAGACGCCGTCACTGCGGAACGTGGCCAGAACGGCGCCCTACATGCATCAGGGACAGTTCGAGGATCTGGGCACGGTGCTCCGGTTCTACAACACCCTCGAGGACATGCAGGTCCAGGACCACCATCAGGAATCCGTGCTGCAGCCGCTGGATCTCACGGAACAGCAGTTGGCCGATCTGGAGGCCTTCCTGCGTTCCCTCGACAGTCCGCTGCCCCCCCGGAGTCTCATGGGCCCGGTCGACCCACGAACCGGACTCCCTCCTCCTCGGCCCGAAACCGGCCCGCCCACGCCCTCAGAGTCCGAAAATCAGCCCTGATTGGGGATCTTGGGTGGTTGCGAACCCCGAAATCGGTAGATTGAAGGTTGGGGGTTGAGAAGAGATAGGCAACATCACCTGCAGGAAGTTGAACCGTGAAGACTCAGATGCTCGCTATGGCCGCCCTGCTCGGGGCGGGACTGACCGCCTCGTTTGCGCACCTTGACGATCCCAAGGAGCAGGACCGGGTTCCTCGCTTCGAAGGGCCCGCCTACCGCGCGGATGCCACCCCGGCGGAACGGAGCGCAGCGGACATCCGGGGCTTCCCCAGCCAGAACCTGACCCTGCTGAGCTGGCTTCCCCTCGCGGAATTCGGAAGCCCCTCCACCGGCAGCGACTGCTGGGGCTACACCAGTCCGCAGTCGGGACGCGAGTACGCGATCTTCACCCACAGCGAGGGCACCGCCTTCGTCGAGGTGACGAACCCGGGCGACGCCCAGGTGATCGCCAACATCTCCGGCCCCAACAGCCTGTGGCGGGACGTCAAGATCTACGGCAACTACGCCTACGCCGTGAGCGAAGGCGGCAGCGGCATCCAGGTGTTCCAGCTCGCGCAGATCGATCTGGGAACCGTCACCCTGGTGGGCACCGTGAACGATGTGGGAACCTCGGCCACGCACAACATCGTGATCGACGTCGACAGCGGCTTCCTCTACCGCGCCGGCGGCGGCGACGAGGGACTGCGCATCTACTCCCTCGCGAATCCGTCCAATCCCGTCTACGTCGGCTCGTGGACCAGCCGCTACGTCCACGACGCCCAGGTCGTGACGTACACCGAGGGCCCCTACGCCGGCCGGCAGATCGCATTCTGCTGCGGCGGCTTCAACGGCGGCTTCTCCGAGACCGGACTGTGCATCCTCGACGTGACGGACAAGTCCAACATCCAGCAGCTCGCCTGCCTCCAGCATTCCAACCCCAGCTACTCGCATCAGGGATGGCTGACCGAGGATCGCCAGTACTTCTACCTCAACGACGAACTCGACGAGCAGAACACCGGCATCCCGACCACCACCCGCATCATCGACGTCGGCGACCTGTCCAATCCGGTGCAGGTGGGCACCTTCACCACGGGGCTGAACGCCGTCGACCACAACCTGTACGTTCGGGGCAACCTGATCTACGAGGCGAACTACCGCAGCGGGCTTCGCATCTTCGACGCCACCAATCCGACTGACCCCGTCGAGGTCGCGTTCTTCGACACGTGGCCGGAAGACGACGCCGCTTCGTTCAACGGCCTCTGGAGCGTCTACCCGTACTTCGAAAGCGGCACCATCATCGGCAGCGACCTCGAACGCGGCCTGTTCGTCTGGCAGGGATCCCAGATCTCGATGACCTACGTGGGCACCACCCCCGAACTCATCGATCCCGCCGGCGGCACCGAAGTCCGGGCCGACATCGCCGGCGTCAACGGCGGCACCATCGACCAGGACACGCTGAAGCTGAACTACGCGACCGAAAGCACCAGCGGCACCGTCGACATGGTGCTCGAATCGGGCGACACCTACGTCGCGTCCTTCCCCGCCCTGCCCTGCACCGAGACGGCCTCCTGGTACCTGACCGCATCGACCACCAGCGGCCAGACCGTGACCATTCCCGCCGGTGCCCCCTCGAACACCAACACCACCTTCGTGGCCAGCGGCACCTCCGTGACCTTCGAGGACAACTCGGAGACCGACACCGGATGGAGCGTCAGCGGAGACGCCACCGACGGCCAATGGGACCGGGGAACGCCGGTCAACTGCGCCCGGTGCGATCCCTCCCTCGATGCGGATGCATCGGGACAGAGCTGGCTGACGGACAACAGTTCGGCCGGCGCCTGCAACAGCGACGTGGACGGCGGATCGACGATCCTCACCTCGCCGCTCCTGGACGCCTCGGCCCCCTCCGCCGTGCTCAGCTACAACCGCTGGTACAACAACGGCAGCACCTGCAACGGTGCGGATCCCCAGAACGACGTCTTCGTGGTCGAGGTCTCGGACGACGGCGGCTCGAACTGGGTCCAGCTCGAGCTCATCGGCCCGGCCGGACCGGGCACCTCGGGCGGGTGGATTCCCGTGTCCTTCGTCGTCGCGGACATCCCCGGCATCCTGAACACCGACACGCTGCGGATCCGGTTCAACGCCAGCGACCTGGGCGACGGCAGCGTGATCGAAGCCGGCGTGGATGCCGTACGGGTGTCCTCCATCGAGTGCGACGATGCCCCGGGATGCTCTGGCGACACCAACGGAGACCAGTTGGTCAACGTCGAGGATCTCCTGTCGGTCATCGGCTCCTGGTCCCAAGCCAATCCGTCCTGCGACTTCGACGGCAGCGGCACGGTCGACGTGGCCGATCTCCTGATCGTCATCGGAGCCTGGGGCAACTGCCTCTGATCCGGCGTACCGGATACCGCAGGCCCCGCGGAAGGCCCAGTCCCTAGAATGACCCTCGATGGGCTGTGGTTCGTGTCAAGACGGTGGAGGCGGAGGCTGCGGATCGGGCTGCGATTCGCTCGTGCCGGAAACCCCTCTTCCCTCGAACAATCCGGTCGTGGTCTTCGACGGCGACTGCCGGTTCTGCCGACGCTGGATGCGGCGCTACTGGAACATCAGACATCTGGACATCGCGTGGAGCTCGTACCAGTCCGGCTCCTCCCAGTTCCCCGGGATCCCCGAGGAACGGTTTCGTGAAGCATTGCACGTGATCGAGCCCGACGGCACCGCGCGACGCGGAGCCGCGGCCTTCTTCCGCCTCCAGCAGCTGGTCGGCCTGCGAAGCTGGCCGCTGTGGCTCCACGAGCACGTGGCGCCCTTCCGCCTGCTCACCGATGCCCTGTACCGGTTCACCGCCCGGAACCGGGGCCCCGCGGAGGTCGCGAGCCGACTCGCCCACGGACAGGTCGCGGCGCCTTCGACCTTTCACCTGACCCGCCGGGTGTTCCTGCGCTGCCTGGGGCTGATCTACCTCATCGCCTTCCTCTCGGCCGGTTGGCAGCTCGAAGGACTCGTGGGCAGCGACGGCATCCGTCCCGTCGCCGAGCGGCTCGACGCCCTCGAGTCCACCCGCATCGGATTCGGCCAGTTGCCCACCCTGCTCTGGTTCGGGGCCGGCGACGCCATGCTCCAGACCCTCTGGATAGCGGGGGCGGTGGCCGCCACGCTCCTGATGGCCGGTCTCCTGCCCATGGCGATGCTGGCCCTCTGCTGGATCGCCTACCTGTCGATCACCAACGGCGGCGACGTGTTCTTCCAGTACCAGTGGGACGCCCTGCTGCTGGAGGTCGGCTTCGTCTCGATCTTCTGGGCCCCCTTCGCCTGGCGCCTCAATGCGTCGGAGGCCAGACGCCCCTCGGCGGCCATCCGACTGATGCTGCTCTGGCTTCTGGCCCGCTTCATGTTCTTCTCGGGCTACGTGAAGCTGCAGAGCGGTGATCCGACCTGGCTCAACCTGACCGCACTGGACTACCACTACTGGACGCAGCCGCTTCCGACGTGGACCGCCTGGTACATGCACCAGGCCGCGGCGTGGTTCCAGAAGGCATGCTGCTTCGTGATGTTCGCCATCGAACTGGGCGCTCCCCTGCTGATCTTCGGCCCCCGGGTGTTCCGAAGCATCGCCTTCATCCTCCTGGCCCTCCTGCAGATCGCCATTCTGGCCACAGGCAACTACGGCTTCTTCAATCTGCTTTCGCTGGTGCTGTGCATGGTCCTGCTGGACGACGCCCAGTGGATGATGCTCTGGCCCAGGCAGTCACGGTGGAATCTCCGGACCGGGCTGGCCCGAATCGAGGCGCCGACCCGACGGACGGTGAACGCCATCGTGGTCGTGTTCCTGCTCAGCCTCAGCCTTCCCGCCGCCTGGTCCCAGTTGTCCGGCGAGCCGGTCGCGAGCACCTGGCGGGGATCGGTCGCTTCCTGGCGCTTCGCGAATCAATACGGGCTGTTCCGATCGATGACCACGACACGTCCCGAAATCCGGATCGAGACCAGTGAGGACGGGACGAACTGGAAACCGATCGTGTTCGATGACAAGCCGGGCCCCCTCGACCGCCCTCCCGCCTACTGCCTGCCGGACATGCCGCGACTGGACTGGCAGATGTGGTTCGACGGGCTCTACGTCAAGGCCGAGATCCAGCGGGGGGTTCGCACCGGACGGACCATCCTCCCGGACCTGATGGAGGCGATCCTGGAGGGCCGCAGGCCCGTCCTCGATCTGCTGGAGGTCGCCCCCTCCGGCCCCTCCCGCTTCGTTCGCTGGCGACTGGATCGATATCGCTTCACCGACACCGCTCAACGGGCGGAAAATGGGGCCTGGTGGAGCTCCCGGACGATGTACGAATCGCCGCCGATCCCCCGCGACACGCCGTCAAGCCCCTGAAGTCAAAGAACTTGGGTCCGAATACATCGACGCGGAACGGGCCGATTCGCATCGAGGCACGCCCATTCAACCCATTTTTGATTTTCGAGTGCGAGATTCGTCGTGGCCGACGCAATCTTTCATGGAGAAGCACATCTTTCTGAACCCCGGGGCCTACCGGCACGAATAGAACTGTACATGCCTTCGATCGAGTTTCCAATCTGGTACGACCGCGTCCTGGCCCGACTGGCCGAAGTCGAGCGGGTGTACGACCTGGGTCTGGGGGAGATGCTGAAGGTCAGCAACACCTCCCGGCACGACCTGATCGAGCTCCACGGCTACGGCTGGACCGAAGCCGAGGCCACCGCCTGCATCGTCGAGAACGCAGGCCTCCGCTGAATCAATCTGGGGAAGCGAATCGCCCGGTTCCGGGGACGGTGTTCCGCACCGTCCCCTTTCCTGTCTTTTCACATGTGACCGACGGACGTGGTCGTGACCTCCGGACCGGAGGCCGGTTCTCCGAAGAGGGACTGGAATCCCGTCTCGTCGATCGTGCTTCCCAACTGGCGGGCGATCGAGTTCATGTCGACCCGGGCGTTGTCGAGGGCACTGGTCGCACCCGGCGACGGAGTCATGTTGAAGATGATGCCGTCCCCCTCGTCGATCTTCGCCGCCCCCATCATGAGACGACGCTCCTTCTTCTCGATCAGCTGGGGCCGGATGCCGGTGTAGCCCTCGGCGAACTCGAGATCGTGGGCCTCCATCGACGGAATGATCTTCCGTGCGGCCTTCAGGAAGCTTCGCTTGCCAAAGTACGGCAGTTCGTAGCCCAGGTTTTGATAGACGAAGTTGTGGATGTCCTTGTCCTTCATCAGCTCCCACAGGACCGCGGCCACGTCGTCGTCGAAGTTGAACGACTCGAGGAAGCCCCAGGCGGTCTTCGCGTTGTGACGCTCGAGCACCGGAAGCACGAGGGCCGTGGGGCCGAACCGGGTCTTGTCCGGCGCCGTCAGATCCGGGTCGCCGTGGATCGCGGCGAAGGGCAGCTTGTCGTTCTGCACCGTATAGACCTTGCGATCGAGGACCCGGGGGGCGAAGTAGAAGCTGCCCGTGACCGGCATGACCGAAAGGTTGTGCCCGTAGCCCATCTTCTGGGCCATCAGCAGAGAATGCGCCCCCGCGGAGACCACCACCAACTTCGCGTGGATGGTGCGATCGGCGCACTCGACCTCGTAGCCGCCATCGACCTTGCTGATCTTCTTGGCTTCCGTCGACAGATGGATGGCCACTTCGGTTTCTTCGGCCTTCTTGGCCTCGGCGACGTATCCCTCGGTCACCTTCCCGTAGTCGACCGCGTATCCCTCCGGATTGTGGATCGCCGCGATGGGCTCCTCACGGAGTTCGCCGTCGATCAGGGCGACCTTCGGCTCGAGATCCGCAATCCCCCGGGCATCCAACAGCTCGATCGTCGGGAACAGTTCCTTGAACTCGGCATGCCGACGGGTGACCTTCTCGACCTCCTCCTCGCCCACGCCGAGCAGCATCTTGCCGTAGCAGCGGATGACGGAATCGTCCTGCAGCACCCGCTGGGCGAAGGTCTTGGTCAGACCGGACGCCGCCTTGACGTGCGTCGCCTTCTCAAGCGAGTAGTTCGTCTCGATGTCGCCTTCGTGCAGTGTCTGGCTGTTGTTGTGGGCATTCGAGTTCAGCGGGTCCAGATGGTCGTACTTCTCGATCAGACAGAGCGATCGGATGTCGGTGAAACGCGAAAGCAGATAGAGCAGCGAGGTTCCGCTGATGCCGCCTCCTATGATCAAGACGTCGCAGTTGGATCGTTCCATTGGTCGAATGCTCCTGAAGTTGACGGACGGCCGCATCATAGCAGCGGAGCCCGGGCCGACGATCCCGGTAAACTTCAGGCGTATGCAGGAGAGCACCCATGCCCATTCCAATCATCAGACTGTTCACCGGCGAGGACGGCGAATCACATTTCGAATCGACGACCGTCGAAACGATCCCGCACGGTGATGTCGTCGTCATGAGCGATCTGCAGGACTGCCACGAAGTCCAATTCGCAGAAACGAATTCCGGCGGCGGCTACGACTGGCACACCGCACCACGGCGACAGTACGTGATCACCCTCACCGGTACGCTGGAGTTCACGAATCGTCTGGGTGACACGCAGATAATTCGCCCGGGCGACATCCTCCTCGCCGAGGACACCACCGGGGGCGGACACAAATGGAAGTTGATCGATGACCAGCCCTGGCGACGGTGCTACGTCCATCTGGAGCAGGACACCTCGACCTGACCTCTCCCAAACGCGACGACCCCATTCATCCCTATACGATGAACGGGGTCGTGGAAGTGGGCGATACAGGACTCGAACCTGTGACCTCACGGGTGTGATCCGTGCGTTCTAGCCAACTGAACTAATCGCCCGGGGGGGGGACAGTATAGCCCCGTCGTCGAAATTTCTGGTCATCCATCCGGGACGGCTCAGCCGTTGCCCTGGGAGGGCACATCCGACTCAGGCATGACCTTGCCCATTGCGTCCTGCACGGACGAATCGCCACGAGCCACGGATTGATCGTCGAGCTGCGGCGGATTGCTGGAACGGGTCTCCACCTCGTCCTCGATCCCCTTCACGCCCCGCTTGAACTCGACGATGCTGCGGCCGATGCTGCGGCCGACCTCGGGGAGACGCCGACCGAAGATCAGCAGACCGATGACCAGCAGCACGATCATCTCGGTCGGGCCGGGAAGGCCGATGGCGAGGTTCACGGATGGGAGCAGGGTCGACTCGATCATGGCACGGATTCCTTGCGTTTGCGAAGCAGCGGGATGCTGCCTGAATGCCTCATTCTACCGTGTCGACCAGCGACGGGGGAAGCAATGAATGAATCGGGGGCTCACCAGACGCGAAGTCGTGTTTTCGGGCCATTCCGGCCGATAGATAGGGCATCCTGCGACACTGGAACCAAGGAGCCTCTTGACGATGCGACACGCCGGCACGCCCGTTCTCGGACCTCTTTCAATCGCGGTCGCGACCGTGATCCTCCTGACGGGATGCAGCCAGCAGGCCGAACCGGCCAAGGTCGCGGCGACCAAGAACTACAACCGCCCCCTGCCGGCCGGGACCATGCCCCTGCGAAAGGTCCGGTCGCCCGAGCGCATGCCCGACCTCGCGGCCGCCTGGAGCCAGCGGGACGTCTTCCTCGGCGACGCCATGGACCGGAGCATCGCCTGGTACGACGCCCCCTCCAGCCGCCAGTGGTTCCCCTGCTGCAACATCACCCACGAGCAGGCCAAGGCCTCCGTGGTGGCCATGCGGGAGCTGATGCGGACCACCCCCGACCCGGACACCTTCGCCGAGGAGGTCGAACGCCGATTCGACGTCTACGAATCGGTCGGCTGCGACGGGGACGGGACCGTGCTGTTCACCGGCTACTACGCACCGGACTTCAACGCCTCCCGCACGCGGAGCGAGCGGTTCAACACCCCGCTCTACGGACGTCCGCACGATCTCGCGACGCACCCCGTCGACGGCAAGCCGCTGGGCCGCATGCTGCCCGACGGCACCATCGTCACGTATCCGGCGCGGCGCACCATCGAACGCACCGGCATGCTCGACGGGACCGAAGTGGTCTGGCTGGAGGATCCGCTTTCGGCCTACATCGTCCACGTGAACGGATCGGCCAAGCTCCGGATGGACGACGGAACCATCGCGTACTTCGGCTACGCGGGCAAGACCGACCGTCCCTACACGGGACTCGGACGGTCGATGGTCGACTCCGGCTACCTGCAGGAGAGCGAACTGAGCCTGCCGGCGATCCGCCGGGCCTGGCAGCGCGATCCGGACGGCATCGAGGAGCTCATCCACCGGAACGAGAACTACGTGTTCTTCCAGGAGTATTCCGGAGACAGCTGGCCGGCGGGATCGCTCGGAGTCCCGGTGACGGCGGAGCGGTCCCTGGCCACCGACAAGACGATCTTCCCGCGGGGATCGATCGTCCTGGTGGACACCGATGCGGTGACCCTGTCCAGCGGCCCCCGCCCCTTCGTCCAGTTCATGCTCGATCAGGACACCGGCGGTGCCATCAACGCCCCGGGGCGGGCGGACATCTTCATGGGGATCGGAGCCACCGCGGAGATTCTCGCCGGAGGCCAGTACGCCGAAGGCCGGATGTACTACTTCTTCCTCAAGCCCGACCCGTCATTCGCCAGCGTCCGGTAGCGGCCGCCACCGGACCCGAAGTTCTCCAATGCCCGGCCAGCGCCGGTCCCACGTGATCTGATCCACCTCCGGGTCGACGGCCCGGGATTCGATCAGTCGGATGCTGGCGTCCCGCTGATCCAGCTGGATCCACCCTTCTCCGACCGAGACCCCCAGCAGCCAGCAGCCCACCAGCAGCAGGACCGCCCGCTCCACCCACTGCAAGCTGAGTTCGAGCGGCCGGGGCGGCACGAGTTCGCAGCCGCATTCCGTGCACCGCGTGCAGTCCGTCTCCAATGGATAGTCGCATTGACCGCACCGTCCGCGTGCCAGGCGTCTTCGGGCCCTCAGGTTGGCCAGCACCGACGGAAGCTCCCACACAAACGCCACCCAGCAGACCAGCAGCATGAGAATCAGACAGACGACCGCCACCGGCACCGGCTCCAGTCCCACGGACGTCTTCTCCGGCGCCGTGATGCTCGACACGAACATCGATCGGATGCCCACGAAGGACATGAAGGAGAAGAGCGTCAGGAGGAATACAGTTGCAAGTCGGACGGTCAGGTTCATTCATCAAGCCCGAAGGCAGCAGCACGCTTCTGGACACGGTCGACAACCGCCGGATCCATCTTGATGATAGGCGGCCAGGGTCGGACGGGCTCGTCATTCCGCTCCCATCCGACGTGCTTGCACGTCCCGTCGAGGGCGACCCGGTGGGCACGCTCGTGCCGGTCGCGAAGCGAATCCATGTTCGCAAAGAGCATGAACAGCGCCCGCTCGTGGTCGCACGGATCGATGTCGGCATCCACGGCCATGATCACATCGGCGCCGTCTCCCTTGGCGGCGACATCGAGCATGGACTCGATGACTTCGCTGGAACGTCCGGGAGCGGAGGAATCGACCGCCGCGATGACGATCCGCCCCCGTCCCCAGGCCGGCACATCGATGGCGTGGACGCCCCGACCATCCACCAGCGGCTCGAGCATCGCCCGGACCGCCGCGGTATCGGAGGCCGGCGGGGAGCCCACCGGTATGCCCAGCACCTCCTCACCCGGAATCGACGGCGTGGCATCGATGCCCATCTTGCCACCGGCACCCAGGCGGGGGGCGGAGTGATCGAGGATGTCCAGCGGACCGTTGACCACTTCCAGATCACGGGGGAACTCGGCGTGGGCGGCGACCGCCTCCAGCACGGCCTCGTGATCATGCACGTCCACGGATTCGTCAACGACGATGATCGACTTCGTCCAGGCCATCTGTCCCGCGCCCCAGATGGCGTGCATGACCCGTCGGGCCTGCAGCGGGTAGGCCTTCGCGATCTGCACGAAGGCGCATTGATGGAACGAACCGAACATCGGCAGGTGGTAGTCGACGACGTCGGGGATGAGGGTCTGGAGCAGCGGGAGGAAGATGCGTTCGGTGGCCTTGCCCAGGTAGTAGTCCTCCTGAGGCGGCTGCCCCACGATCGTGGCGGGGAACACCGCCTTGCGTCGATGGGTGATCGCACTGACCTCCACGATCGGGTACCGGTCGGGCATCGAGTAGAACCCGGTGTGATCCCCGAAGGGACCTTCGAAGACGGCGCCCGGTCCCAGCGGCTCGTCGCCCGCGGGATCCCATCCGATGGGGCCCGCGTCGGTCCGCACGTGCCCCTCGATGACGATCTCGCTGTTGGCGGGGACCCGCAGCGGCACCGTGGCTCCCTTGACCAGGGGGATTCCCCGACCATTGAGGTATCCGGCCAGCAGCAGTTCGCTGATGCCCGGGGGAAGCGGCGCCGACGCCGCGTAGGGCATGATCGACTCGCCGCCGAAGCAGATGGCGACGGGCATGGGTTCTCCGATGGCCTTCCACGAACGCCAGTGGGATGCGCCGTCGTGATGAACATGCCAGTGCATGACGAGACGGGTCTCGTCGACCAGCTGCACGCGGTACATGCCGATGTTGTGGCTGGGCGGCGAGGGGTCGTTCCGATCGTCGGCGTGGATGGTGTGGATCCCGGCGAAGGTGATGTAGCGTCCTCCGCCCGCCTCGGTCCCCGTCGATTCCGGAGACGGAATGCCGACGGCCGCAGGATCACCGTCGTGCGGCCAGCACTTCAGCAGCGGAAGCCGGGTGAGATCGACCTCACCGGCCTCGGTGCGTCGGACAACCTCCTGGCACGGGCCGGAACGACGGAGCCGCGGCTTGGAATGCAGCAGCAGCGGAAGAAACTGACGGCCCATGCGAAGGGCATCGCGAAGCCCTCGCGGCGGCTGCGGCTGCGCGATGGCCGCAAGCTGACGGGCGATGGCTTCGAACCCCAACTCGCCACGGCATCCCAGGGCCAGTTCGGTGCGGGCGTAGGATCCGAAGATGTTGATGGCCAGCGGGAAATCGGAGCCCTCGACCGATTCGAACAGCAGGGCCCGGCCACCGAGATCCGCATGCCGAGGATCGAAGCGGCGGGCCGCCTCGCTGACCAGATCGGTGCGAGCCTTGCTGTGGCGGTCCACGATCTCGGTGACTTCGAGGATCGGAGACACCGGCTCGGTGATGCGCAGCAGGGAACCGGCGTCTTCCAGGCGACGAAGAAACGAACCGAGATCCTGCGAGACCACGGGAGGCATCTCCACAGGATACCGCGCCAGTGCGGCGTCCTGTACCCTGTCTCCATGGCGAACGGGTCGATCATCGACATCACCGATGCGTACAAAGCCTTCGGCAGGAACATCCATGCCCTGCGGGGGGTCGACCTGCAGGTGGATGCCGGCGAGGTGTTCGGGCTTCTGGGCCCCAACGGAGCGGGTAAATCCACTCTGGTCAAGATCCTGATGACCGTGGTCCGCCCGGACCGGCTGGGGGGCACCATGCTCGGACGCTCCCCGGGCGACAAGCGGGCGCTGGCGAAGGTGGGCTACCTTCCCGAGCACCACAACTTCCCCTCCTACCTGACCGGTCGCCAGGTGATCGAGTTCGTCGCCGCGATGACGGGCATGCGGCGCCAGCCCCGCCGCCGTAGCGCGGATCGACTCCTGAAGCGGGTCGGCATGTGGGACTGGGCCGACAAGCGGGTCAAGAGCTACTCCAAGGGCATGCTGCAGCGCATCGGCCTCGCCCAGGCGCTGGTCAACACCCCCGAACTCGTCCTGCTGGACGAGCCGACCGACGGCGTCGATCCGGTGGGTCGGCAGGAGATCCGCGATCTCCTGCTGGGACTTCGGGACGAGGGGATGACCGTCTTCATCAACAGTCATCTGCTGAGCGAACTGGAGATGGTCTGCGACCGGGTCGCCATCATGGTCAAGGGGCGGGTCGCCATGCAGGGGACGATCGACGACCTCACGGCGGACAGCCGCCACTACGAACTTCGCATCCACGGTTCGGCTCCGGACTGGATCGATTCGCTCCCCGACGTCTCGATGCAGTCCGACGAGCACGGAACACTGCTGCGGATCAACGGCCGGGAACCCGACGGCATCCAGACCCTGATCGACCGCCTGCGGGCGGAGGATCGCACCATCCTTGAGATCAGGCCCGTGCGTGATTCGCTCGAGGCGCTCTTCATGCGTGCGGTCACCGAAGGCGGTGAGGGATTCGCAGGCCCGGGCGCCGTCGTCGGTGACGAGGGAGGACGGCCGTGACCCAGTCGATCGCCCTCTTCGTCGATGCGTACCGGCTGCTCAACGCGCGACGCATCTTCTGGTTCACCCTGATCATCACGGGGCTGGTGGTGCTGTGCTTCGCACTGGTGGGCATCAACGACCAGGGCATCCGGATCGTCGTGTGGGACATCGAGATCCCCGGCGTCAACACCCGTACCGGCTGGACGCCCGAGTTCTTCTACAAGTTCATCTTCAACAACCTCGGGATCGGAATCTGGCTCTCCTGGGTCGCGACCATCCTCGGGCTGGTCACCACATCGGGCATGTTCCCCGAGTTCATCAGCACGGGATCCATCGACCTGATCCTCAGCAAGCCCATCGGTCGATTCCGACTGTTCATCACGAAGTACCTCAGCGGGCTGCTCTTCGTCGTCCTGCAGGTCTGCGTGTTCTGCGTCGGCAGCTTCGTGGTCATCGGACTCCGTGGCGGAGTCTGGCTTCCGGGAATCTTCATCTCCATCCCCCTGGTCGTGCTCTTCTTCTCGTACCTCTACGCATTCAGCGTGTTCTTCGGAATACTCACCCGCTCGACCATCGCCGCCCTGCTGCTGACCATCCTCTGCTGGTTCGTGATCTTCGTCGTGCAGTCCTCGGAGAACACCCTGCTCTTCTTCGTGAAGTACCAGGAGCAGAAGGTGGCCGCCTACGAGGAGAATCTGGAACGATCGAGAACGCAGCTGGCCGGGGTCGAGAATCCCGAGGACCGCGAGCGATGGGACTTCATGTACAAGACGATCGAGGTGCGCGAGGAACGGCTCGAAGAAGCACGGGACTCCGGCTCCGGCGTCCGGATCGCCCACTCGATCCTCTCCGGTGCGATGACCGTGCTGCCCAAGACCAGCCAGACGCTGGACCTGCTGGAACGCTGGACGGTCGATCTCGCGGATCTTCCCGAGCGGGACATCGACGAATCCCCCCCCGTGATCACCGAGGACGGCGAGTTCGAGGCGAACGAGGCCGAAATCGGCCTTGCGGTCCGTGACGAAGTGAACTCCCGATCCCCCCTCTGGATCATCGGCACGTCGCTGCTGTTCGAACTGGTCCTGTGCCTGGGCGCGGGCGTGATCTTCTGGCGACGCGACTACTGATCCGCGGCTCCCAGGGCATCGCCCCGGTCCCGGGCGGCGGTGATGCCGGCCACGACGGCCTCGACGAAGCCGTTCTCACGCATGACGCGAAGACCGGCTTCGGTGGTTCCTCCCTTCGAGGCGATCCCCTCGATCAGCTGGTCGAACGGCTGCCCGGAGGTCTCCAGGGTTCGTGCCGCGGCGAGGATCGTCTGGCGGACCTTCGTGTCCGCGAGCTGGGAGTCGAAACCGACCGCCACCGCCGCGTCGTGCATCGCCGAAGCCAGCAGGTACACCCATCCGGGCCCGGAACCACTGACCGCCGTCGCCGCACTCAGCATCCGCTCGTCGATTTCGACGGTGAGTCCGATGGCACCGAAGAGACGTTCCACGAAGGCGTCGTCATCGTCGGTCGCTCCCGGACCCCGCGCGACCGCGGTCATTGAGCAGCCGAGCACCGCACCGGCGTTGGGCATGGTTCGCACCACCCGACATGCTCCCCCCAACGAACTCCGGATCGAATCCGAACCGAGCCCCGCCATGACCGAGATCACGAGATGCTCGCTCCCGAGCGGCGCCAGTTCCGCCGCCGCCGCGGGAAAGTCCTGCGGACGGACCGCACACAGGATGCGGGGCGCACGCACGAGCTCGGTCGACGGGACGACCGGGCAGCCCAGGCCCGCAAAGTCCTCCAGCCGATCCGGATCGCGATCGGCCAGCAGCACCGAACCGGGATCCAGGACCCCGTGCTCGAATACCCCCTGCAGGATGGCCGTGGAGAGATGCCCCACGCCGAGTACGCCCAGTTGAAGTTCCATGCCGCTTTCTCTCCATGACTCCTCGCCAACGGCACGATTGCCGATCGGCCGATGTAGAATATCACGCTGGAACGGAGGCCCACGACCATGAGCACGACCTACACGCTGCCCTTCGAGGAACCGGTGATCGAACTGGAACGCCAGATCGAGACGCTGGCGGCCCGGGAGGACGCCGAGTCGATCGCGGACGAACTGGAAAGCCTCCGGTCGAATCGCGAACGACTGCTCGAGAAGATCTACGGGCAGCTCTCCCCGTGGGACACGGTCCGCGTCGCCCGGCACCCGAACCGTCCCCAGACCGCCGACTACATCAACATGATCTGCCGCGACTTCCGGGAGCTGCACGGCGATCGGACCTTCGGCGACGACCGCAGCATCATCACCGGATTTGGACGCATCGGCTCATTCAAGGCCCTGATCGTCGGACACCAGAAGGGTCGCACGACCCAGGAACGGATTGCATGCCACTTCGGCTGCGCACATCCTGAGGGATACCGGAAGGCCCTGAAGAAGATGAAGCTGGCGGAGAAGTTCGGACTTCCGATCGTCACCTTCATCGACACGCCCGGAGCCTATCCGGGTCTGAAGGCGGAGGAACGCGGACAGGCCGAGGCGATCGCACTGAACCTGCGTGAGATGAGCCGCCTGCGAACCCCCATCATCAGCATCGTGATCGGTGAAGGTGGATCCGGCGGCGCGTTGGGCATCGGCGTGGCGGATCGGGTCGCAATGATGGAATTCGCCTGGTACTCGGTGATCAGTCCCGAGGGATGCGCCGCCATCCTCTGGAAGCAGGCCAATGAGGACACCAACACCAAGGCGGCCAGCGCGCTGTCGTTGACGGCCAAGCACAACATGAAGAACGGCCTGATCGATTCCACGATCAAGGAACCGATCGGAGGCGCCCACCGTGATCCCGCCGCGGCGGCCGAGCAGCTCCAGCGTTGGATCATCGACTCCCTGCGCGAACTCGAACGCTTCAATGCCCGCTCGCTGGTCGAACGCCGCTACGACAAGTTCAGACGCATGGGCGCCATGACCGCCAGCTGATCCTCCTGGTTTGGTGGTGCGTTGACGCCTTTCCCCGCGGAATCTACAATCCCCCGTCCAAAGCAGGGCTGAAGCCGGCTGCCGTTCGCCGCAACCTGCTGTCTTCAAGTCACTTAGGTATCGGCGGGATCTCCCATGGCCAAGAAGACCACGAAGAAATCAGCGAAGAAATCCACCCGCAAGGCGTCCAAGAAGGCCGCCAAGAAGGTGACCAAGAAGACGGCCAAGAAGACCGCGAAGAAGACCGCGAAGAAGACCGCGAAGAAGACCGCGAAGAAGACCGCGAAGAAGACCGCCAA
>DBGM01000023.1:88077-104515 GCA_002295885.1 Phycisphaerales bacterium UBA854 | reverse complement strand
CCAAGAAGACCGCCAAGAAGACGGCGAAGAAGACCGCCAAGAAGAAGGCCGGAGAATCACCCACCAGTGGCGGCAAACGACGACGCCAGACGGTGCAGGAGGCCGCTCTGGCGGGCGAGGCCGACGCTCGCGGCTACGTGATCGTCAACGGACGCAAGATCCGACGTATCTCCATCGATCCGGACATGATGCCCAAGAAGAAGCGGTCCTCGACGAGCGCCACGAGCGCCGAAGACGTCAAGGTGAAGATCGCCAACAAGAAGACGAAACTGACCAAGGCGGAGCTGAAGGAGTTCAAGCAGCTCCTGCTCAGCAAACGGCAGGATCTCTTCAAGGCCGTCGACTCCCTCGAGCACGAAGCGCTCCGCAGCGACGACGGCGACACCTCCAGCATGCCGATCCACATGGCCGACGTCGGCTCCGATGTCTACGAACAGGACCTGATGCTCGGCATGGCCGCCAGTGAACGCGAACGAATCCGCGAGATCGACGAGGCACTCGTCCGGATCCAGGAGCGTACCTACGGCATCTGCATGATGACCGGCGACCAGATTCGCAAGGCCAGACTCCGCGCCAAGCCCTGGGCCAAGTACAGCATCGACGCCAAGCGTCAGGTCGAGCGCGGCATCGTCTCGTGAGCTCGGCTCCACCACCGGACCGGACTCCGCAGCAGCCCGCACGGCGATCGGCCAAGGCGTGGGCCATCCTGATCGGAGTGTTCTGCGCGGGCCTCGCCCTCGATCTCGGACTGAAGGACTGGAGTTTCGCGAACGTCGCCCATGTCCCCGTGGTGCTGGACCGTACCAGCATCGTCGAGAATCCGAATCTGAACCCCATTCCCCCGCACGAAAGCGTGGTGGTCGTCCCGGGCCTGCTGCAACTGGATCTGGTGCTGAACCCGGGAGCGGTCTTCGGCATCGGCGCCGAACAACGCACGTTCTTCGTGATCTTCACACTCGTTGCCGTCACCGTGTGCTTGGTGGTCTTCATCCGCTGGATGTCGGCCCGCAGCACGATGGCCCAGATCGGTATTGCACTGGTGCTGGCGGGGGCCGTGGGCAACCTCTGGGACCGGGTGTGCTTCGGGCGGGTACGGGACTTCCTCCATCTCTTTCCCGACAGCCGGCTTCCCTTCGGATGGGGCTGGCCGGGAAACCCGCCGAACCCCGAATGGTTTCCGTGGGTCTTCAACATCGCCGACGTCATGCTGCTCGTCGGCATGGGACTGCTGCTGCTGCACCTGCACCTGAGTGACCGCCGCGCGGCCCGTGCCGCCCGTGAACTCGCCGAAGACGTCGACGCATGACCACCGAGATCGAATCCAAGCGGCTGCGGCTCAACGGAATCCTCGTGGTCAACAAGCCCCCCCTGCTGTCGTCGATGGGCGTCATCTCACGGGTGCGAGGCCGATCTCGCGGCGTCCGGACCGGGCACGCCGGCACGCTCGATCCACTCGCCACGGGCGTGCTGGTGGTCGGACTCGGCCGGGCGACGAAGCGGCTCGATTTCCTCATGGGTCTGTCCAAGCGGTACCACACCACGATCGATCTCTCCTGCACGACGCCCTCGTTCGACCTCGAGCTCGATCCCGTTTCCGTCGAGGTGACGACGCCTCCCAGCCGGGCGGACATCGAGGACGTGCTCGACTCGATGGTGGGAACCTGCATGCAGGCGCCTCCCGCGTTCAGTGCGATCAAGATCGACGGCAAACGCGCCTACGCCGATGCGCGGCGCGATCGACACGAGGACCTGCCCCCCCGCGCCGTCACCGTGCATGCACTCGAACTGACCGAGTACCGATGGCCCCACGCGGACATCGAGATCCATTGCGGCAAGGGCTTCTACGTTCGGGCCCTTGCCCGGGACCTCGGGCGAGCCCTGGGATGCGGCGGTCTGTGCCGATCGATCCACCGGCGGGCCGTCGGCCCGTACTCCGAGGAGCAGGCACTGGACTTCGATGCGATACCGGACCCGCTGGAGCAGGAACATCTGCTTCCGGTGCCGGAAATAGAGCCCGATACCAGCCAAGAAGCCTGATTTCACTTGTGCGGACCACGGGTCGCTGCTCCAATAGAGATTGGAGAAAGAAGCCCATGAACTCAGTTCGAATGATCGCTGCGGCTCTGCCGCTGGCCCTTGCGTCCATCACCGCCGCGTCCACCGCATCGCCCCTGCGTGCCGCGGAGTCGACCCCACCGGCGGTCGAGGCCTTCGGAGGCACCGCGCTCCTGCTGACTCCGCTGCGTGCGGACGTGGGCGAGGAGCTCCGCATCCGGCTCCCTCTGAATGCGCACCGGCAGGTCGATCTCCAACTCCAGCGCATCGATGTCCTGGACCCGGACGCAAGCATGGAGGTCGCCACCGTGCTGGAAGACGGCACCATCGCTGCGACTCCGATGGAGTTCCCCCGGGTCGACTGCTTCCAGGGACACGTGGACGGAGAACCGGACTCGCATGTCTTCCTGGCCGTCGGTCCCACGACCGCCAACGGGTGGATCGAACGCAACGACGAACTGCATGTGATCTCGACGCATCCCGATGAGGGCTGGACGGCGATCTACGACCTGAAGACCATCGATCCCGTGGACATGAACTGGAAGGACTTCAACTGTGCGGTTCGGGAGATCGCCTCGCACAAGCCGGACGCATCCAGCCGTCCGCGGAACCGCGGCGACCTCAACTGCCTCGCCATGCTGATGGCGATCGAGACCGACTGGGAGTTCGCAAGCCTCTTCGGCGGGAACCTCGATGCCGCCTCGGAATACATCCAGACCCTCGTGGCGGCGGTCTCGAGCATCTACGACCGCGACATCGGCATCAAGGTCACCATCAGCTACACCAGGCTCTGGGCCGACTCCAGCGATCCGTGGACCAGCGGAGACGCCGGAGCACAGCTGAGCCAGTTCCAGTCCAACTGGGAATCCACCATGGACCAGATCTCCCGGCACATGGCCCACTTCTTCAGCGGGCGGAATCTGGGGGGCGGCGTCGCCTACCTGGGCACGCTCTGCACGAACTACGGCTACGCGGTTTCCGGCAACATGAACGGCTACTTTCCGACCCCGCTGGAGAACAACAACGGGGCGAACTGGGACCCAATGGTCGTGGCCCACGAAACGGGACACACCTGCGGAAGCGGCCACACCCACGACTCGTACAACCCCCCCATCGACGGTTGCGGCAACGGAGACTGCAGCGGCGCGAACCAGGGTACGGTCATGAGCTACTGCCATCTGTGCGGCGGCGGCATGTCGAACATGCGGATGGAATTCCACCCGCAGGTCCAGAACGTGATCATCAACTACCTCGAAACCGGCATCAGCTGCGAACTGGCCGGAGACGGCAGTGCCCCGTTCGCCTCCTCCGACCTGGTCAACGTCCTCGGGCCGGATCCGGTGGACATTCCCGTGCTCGACAACGACTACACGAACGACTGCTCGGTTCCCATCGTCTCGAGCTGGGAGACCGTCTCGCTCGACGGTGGAACGATCGAACTGGTCGGCGACGATGCCGTCCAGGGAATCCTCCGCTACACGCCCCCCAGCGGCGGCATCATCGGAGGCGGCGACTTCTTCCGCTACGACATCGAGGACGCCAACCAGCAGTCCGCATCCGCGTCGGTGCTAATCCTCGAGATCGCCGCCCGGGCTCCGGACACGCCGTCGGCCACCGAACCGGGCCCCACCGCGGCGTACTACGAACTGAACGATCCGCAGGTCCTGCCCGACTTCGCAGCCCTCGAGCCCTATCTCGTCGAGACGATCACCGACGTCAACTATCCGAGCACGAACGGCAACTTCGCCGGTTCCGGTCGGAGCGAGAACTTCGGCGTGGTCTTCGATGGATTCATCGAGGTGCCCACCAGCGACCAGTACACCATCTACACCGATTCGGACGACGGCTCCAAGCTCTACGTCGGAGACGAACTGCTGATCGACAACGACGGGCTGCACGGCATGCGGGAGATCGCCGGCACCATCGCCCTCCAGGCGGGACGGCACGCCATCCGGGTCGAGTTCTTCGAGCGGGGCGGCGGCGCTGGATGCATCGTGCGAATCGAAGGCGGCGGGCTCGACAAGCAGGCCGTCCCCGCCTCGATGTGGTCCCACGAAATCGAGGTCGTCGGCGACATCAACGAAGACGGCCAGGTCGACGTGACCGATCTGCTCCAGGTGATCCTGGACTGGGGATCCTGTCCGCCCTTCAACTGCCCGAGCGATCTGGACGGCAACGGACTGGTGAACGTCGAGGATCTGCTGATCGTCCTCAGCGGCTGGTAGACCATTCCGATCGAACCGAAAATGACAGCACGGCCGCGGACAAGCCGCGGCCGTGCTGAATCGGGCTGGACGGATTCGAACCGTCGACCTCTTGACCCCCAGTCAAGCGCGCTAACCAAGCTGCGCTACAGCCCGGAACGGGAAGCGGACAGGGTGGGATTCGAACCCACGGTACGCCTAAACGCACACACGCTTTCCAAGCGTGCTCCTTAAGCCACTCGGACACCTGTCCCGAGATCCGCCATTCTAGGTTCCCAGCCCGCAGACGCAATCCACCGCCCCGTATCCGCTCCCAACCGCGATTTCGCCCGATCACCCCCCATCGGTCGGTTTCCAGGGCAGGGCACGAACCGCCGGCGGCTTCCTGCACCCAGCGGGATGCCGCCATGAACGCCCCGAAGACCACAAATCCATTTACATCCAGCCCATTCGGACTACTCTGAAGGAATCGACATGAATGCGCGAGCGACCCATTTTGAACGCCACCGGATCCGCCCTCTGGCCACGATGATGCTGCTTGCCGTCGCAATGACCGGCAGCGCCCTGGCCGGCCCCGCATCCGCCAATCTGGAGAGCATCGCTCGGCTGCTCCGGGGTGACGTGCGAATGGTCGTACTGGGAGACTCCTACAGCTCGAACTGGTTCTTCCGGGTTCCCCTGGCCTTCATGCGATCATGGCCCATCCCCCGCATCACCGCACTGACCGGTGGAGCCAAGCAGTACCAGGACTTCATGCGCTGCATCGCCCTGTGCGAGCCCGTCGAGACCATCGGTCCGGGCGACGACTTCGGATTCCAGATCCTGCGACAGGAGCCCCAGGAGACCTACTTCACTCTTCCGGTCTGCAGCACACGGGAAATCCGGCTCTCTTCCGAACTGACGTTCACCTCCGTTCCGGACCGCATGCTGGAGTTCAGGGTGAACAACCACCGGTTCGAACCGGGCGTCCACGGAAGGTTCAGTGCATCGTTGGACCGGCTCCGGTTCCGGATGCTGTACCGGGCTCCCGAGGATCCCGCCCTGCTGCTGCCCGGACTCCAACTGCTGGACTACGCCGGACGATCGACCGACTTCGACCTTCGATCCGGTGCCCGGGGCATGCTGAATCGCAACGACGACCTCGACGCGGGACATCCGGCCGTGGCGGGTCAGGTCAACGCGACCTGGCCCGACATCGACGTGCACCCCGACTTCTACGCACGTGTCCGGGCCCACGTCGACAACGACCTGATCGGGACGGACACCTACCTCAACCCGGTGGGCAGCCTCTACTACCACGTCGACCAGTCCGGTGAACGGATCCCGGGGTTCTACTACTCGTATCTGGCGGACAGCAGCTGGTCCTACGAGGGATTCTGCAGCGACATCGCGCCGACCGGACCACTGGACAAGCGGTTCCCCCGCAGCCAATTCGTGCACTGGCTCGACGCCACGACCATCGATCCGGCCCAGCCGGTGCTCTTCACCTGGTACTTCGCCCCCGAGGTCAGTCCGTACGAGGAGCTGAAATCGACGTTTGAACGGCTGGTTCAGGAATGCGACCTCATCGGCGAGCAGATCGGCTTGCAGGACGTCCGGCATCTCATCGTGATCCCGCACATGTACAAGTTCACCGGCGGCCTGGGAGACAATCCGGCCGCGCATCTGGTCATGCAGGACCATGTCCAGGCGGCATTCGAACTGGCCGGCGAGCGAAGCAATGTCGCAGCGGTTTCCATCTACACCGCCACCGACGGCGTCCTGTTCGACGGAAGCGACGAATCGAAGGCGTGGCTGCTCGAACACGGCTTCGACGAGTTCGAATACGGAACGCTCACCGCGGATCTGGTCGACGAACCGCAGTCGGGCGACCTGCTCGACGCCAGCGACATCCATCCGCTGGACGAGGCCTCCGCGGCGTTCTTCGCCACCATCGTGGGCGATGCCATCCGCCGGGCCGGATGCCCCGCCGACCTGCGGCCCGACGGCACCATCGACGTCCTGGACATGCTGGCGATCTTCGAGCGATGGGGCCAGTCCAGCCACGCCGATGTCGACGGCAGCGGCGTGTTCGACGTCGGCGACCTGCTGGCCGTCCTCGATGCATGGGGGGACTGCTGGCCCGTGCAGGCGCCGTTCGACCGTCGGTAGGCCCGCCCCCGTCCGATGGTCGCGCTGGAAGCCGACGCCCCGTGCCGCTAGGCTGACCCACCATCAGGAGGACGCCCATGCAACTCACCAGCACCAGCTTCGACGACGGACAGCCGATCCCGGAACCGTACTGCTTCTGCCGCATCGACCCCGAGACCCACGTCTCCCTTGCGGACAACCGGAATCCGCATCTGGCCTGGAGCGGTGCCCCCGAAGGCACGCGATCCTTCGTCCTTCTCTGCATGGATCCGGACGTGCCCACCGTGGGCGACGATGTGAACCAGGAGGGACGAACCGTCCCCCACGATCTGCCCCGCTGCGAATTCTGCCACTGGGTGATGGTCGACATCCCGATCGATTGCACCGAACTCGGCGAGGGGACCTGCTCGCGGGAAGTGACCGCACGAGGCAAGACGGCTCCCGACGGCCCGACCGGATCCCGGCAGGGCATCAACAACTACACCGACTGGTTTGCCGGAGACCCCGACATGGGCGGCGACTACCACGGGTACGACGGCCCCTGCCCGCCCTGGAACGACGAACGCGTCCATCGCTACCGCTTCACGATCCACGCCATCGATCTGGAACGCTGTCCGGTGGAGGGCGATCGATTCGGAGCCCAGGACGTGCTCAAGGCCGTCGAGGGCCATGTGCTGGCCTCGGCGACCTGGACGGGAACCTGCTCGCTGAACCCCGACGTGGCCGGTGGACGCTGACGCTCAATCGCGCAGTTCGACCGTCCAGTAGGCCTCGTTCAGAAAGACCTTCCATTCCTCGTACTGCCGGCGACGGACCCGAATCGCCCGGTCCGGGCTCGTGCGCGGACGCACCGGCTGGCGGATGAGCTTCATGCCCGCCTCGCGCGGAAGCCGGTTGCCCTTGCGGGAGTTGCATGCGATGCACGCGCAGACGAGGTTCTCCCATGAATGGTCGCCCCCGCGGGACTGGGGCAGCACGTGGTCGATGGAGAGATCGCCGATCGGGAAGCGGACCCCGCAGTACTGGCAGCGGTTCCCGTCCCGGGCGAAGAGATTGCGACGGTTCAGACGGACGTGGTGGTCGGGCTGCCGGTTCGAACTGTGCACCCGGATGATCCGCGGAGCTGCGATGCTGCCGCCCGGACAACGCACCCAGTCGTGCTCCTGCGACTCGTAGATCCGCTGCAGTTCGGCCACCTCGAGCCACGAACCGATGTCGAAGGTCTCGTACCGGCCGTC
Source organism: Phycisphaerales bacterium UBA854 (assembly GCA_002295885.1). GTDB lineage: Bacteria > Planctomycetota > Phycisphaerae > Phycisphaerales > SM1A02 > UBA854. The sequence continues at coordinate 96,888 of DBGM01000023.1, read as the reverse complement.
CACGGCGGAGATGACTTCAGCGACCCGGCGGAAGAGCAGCACGAACGCCTCGCGGACGCTGATGATCCGGATCGCGGCGTACCCGCGGTTGAGAACCAGCACCCGCTCGTTCAGTGATGCTCCAAGTGCCGCCTCGATGCCCGTCAACGGTTCACCCCTTGTCATCTTCGTGCCTCTTCAGTTGTATCCCACGCTTCGGGGTCGGGCAAGAAGAAGTCGGGGCTTTGCAATTGAAGCGGGCTCCGGATGACCGGAGCCCGCATCGTCGTCATTCGTTGCCCCGCTCAGTTCTGAACGTCGAGCAGTTCGACGTCGAAGACGAGCGTGGCATTGGGCGGAATCACGCCGCCGGCGCCGCGAGCACCGTAGCCGAGGTCGGCCGGAATGATGAGCTTGCGCTTGCCGCCGACCTTCATCGATCCGACGCCCTCGGTCCAGCCGCTGATCACGCCGTTGAGCGGGAAGTCGATCGGCTGTCCGCGATCGACCGAACTGTCAAACTTGGTCCCGTCCACGAGCCACCCGGTGTAGTGGACCTTGACCGTGCTGGCGGGACTCGCCGGCTGTTCGCCGTCCCCCACCTTCAGGTCGTACCAGACCAGTCCCGACTGGCTTTCGACCTTGTCGACACCCTCCGGGACGGGATCACCGGGGTATTCGATCTTCTCTTCGTAGGGGGGCTTGCTCGCTGCTTCTTCCATGGCCTTCTTGGCCTCCTCGGGGGTCAGGACCTTCATTGACTGGATGAGGACATCCTCCTCGGGAACATCTTGGTACGCCTCGCGGGTCGTGGTCTTCACGAACCGGATCTCGTCCACGACCTGCATGCCGTCGACGACCCGCCCGAAGACGGCGTACCCCGCCGGATTGGCCCCGCGCGGAGTGTCGAGAAAGGTGTTGTCCTTGACGTTGATGAAGAACTGGTTGGTCGCCGAATCGGGTGCACTGGTCCTGGCCATCGCCAGCGTACCGCGTGCGTTGCTGAGTCCGTTGTCCCACTCGTTCTTGATGGGGGCCTTCGTGTCCCGCTTGGTCATGCCCGGCTCGAAACCGCCGCCCTGGATCATGAATCCGGGAATCACGCGATGAAAGATCGTTCCGTCGTAGGTCCCCGCCTCGGCGTAGTCGACGAAGTTGGCGGTGGAGATCGGAGCCTTGCCCCGATTGAGCTCCAGCAGCACCGGCCCCTTGTTCGTGGTCATGACGACGTACACGAACTCCGCCTCGGCGGCGGTCGGAGCGGGCGACGGCGTCGCGGGCTGCGCAGGCACGACCTTCTTCTGCATCGGTCGCAGCTTGGGCGTCGCGGGCTTCTCGTCGGCCATCGCGTGCATGGGGAACCCGACGACGAGGGCCAGACTCGCCAACCGAAGCATCTTCATCACGTTGCAGTTCATCGTACGTATCCTTCCTTTCGCCGACCCGCATGGCCGGTGGTCCTACAGCCTACCTCAGGGCAGGGCGTCCCGCTGAATCCGGATCGACTCGATCGGCACCAGTGCCCCCTTCCCCATTCCGGGACAGGGGGTCGTCCGCTTGGCGGCCTCCCACGCCCCGGGCGATTCGATGACCTCCTTCCAGAACGGCCACGTCCTGCACTGCGTCGGCCGTGCGTCGTAGAGACCGCAGACGGCCTTGCCGGGGACGGTGTCCCGATCCAGGAAGACGCAGTCGTAGCCGTACGCGGTCTTCCGTTCCTTGAGCGACCAGCCCGGAGCCAGACGGCGTGCGTGCCTGCGCAGGAAGGTCGCTTCGTCCAGTCCCACGCGATCGGCCATGCGACGCCCCTCCTCCTCGGTGAACCACACCGCACCTTCCGGACCGGTGCAGCAGTTGCCGCACTGGGTGCACTGGAAGCGGAGTCCGTCGGCGTACCATTCGTCAGCCATTGAATTCCCCCCCGGCGGGCGACCACGGATCATCCAGCGGATCGATGCGGACCAGATGGATCCCGCTCGCTGCGGGGACCGGCGGCAGCGAGTCGAGTTCCTGGGGGCGATCGTCGAAGGCCGCCCGATCGAGCACGTAGAGTTCACGGATCCTCCAGGGCAGCTCGCGCTGCAGGCGGCGATCGATGAGTTCCTCCATCTCCCGTCGCGAGGCGGCGGATCCCCAGACGGTGGCGTGCGCCTCGTGGACCGCTTCTCCCGTGTCCTTCTCCATGATCACGACCGCATGCCACAGCGTGCGTCCGATGCGTCGGCCGCGGCCGTCGACGTTGGTGTCGGGATCCTCGTCGAGCACGAGATTCCATTCGTACCGGAGTTCCTGGAGAAGCTGGTCCATGTCCCCGATCAGGCCGTCGGCCTGCACGAGCACGGGACGGATGCCGATGCGTTCCAGCTCCTCGTCGTCGAGTTCGTATCCGACGACCGGCGCCTCCTCGATCCCGTGCTTCGACAGCAGGGCGCGAACCTCCTCCTGCAGCGAGGGATCCACGTGCACGAGCAGCCCCTTGTCCGGGTCGAGGAAGATCTCCACGAAGGGATCCTCCGAGTTCACGCCCACGGCGAGCGCCGCATCCTCGAGGAAGATCGGTTCGAAGAGCCGCCAGGTCCGGATGAAGTGCTCCCGATCCATCGGCCGGTCCCCGAGGTACACGTCGACCGCCCGGTAGGCGTCCCGGGATCCCAGTTCGAGGATGCCGTGCAGTCCCCGCTCGGGAAGCATGCGGAAGCAGGCCTCCACCAGCGGCGCCAGGCGATCCAGCGACTGGACCACATGGAAGGTGCAGCAGTCCTCGAACTCGCCTTCGCCCGTCGTCCACTGCATGGTCCAGCCCTGAAGCGGGACCAGACCGGGGGCGGGCACGATTCCCAGTGGGAATACGAAGTCGTCGTAGACGGCCCGGGGCAGATCATCTCGCAGCTGGTAGAGACTCATGGCTGCATCCATGGTATCGACCCCACCCCCGGCGGCTCCACTCCCGCTCGGCAAGCCAGTATGATCGGCCGTGAAACGGGTCCGATCGGTCCGGGAAAGGGCGGCACGTCATGAACGAACAACGTGGCCACTGGGCAACCAGAACCGGCTTCATCCTGGCGGCGGCCGGTTCCGCCATCGGGCTGGGCAACATCTGGAAGTTCCCCTACATCGCGGGCGAGAACGGAGGTGGGCTCTTCGTGCTCATCTACCTCCTCTGCATCGCTCTGGTCGGACTGCCCATCCTCATCGCCGAAATCATGATCGGCCGGGCCGCACAGGCCCAGCCCGTGGAAGCGTTCCGAAAACTCCAGGGCGGCCGGACCGGCTGGAGCGTGGTCGGCTGGCTCGGCGTGGTCGCCGGCTTCATCATCCTGTCCTTCTACATTGTGGTCGCCGGCTGGGCGATGGACTACACCCTCAAGTCGGTCGTCGGCTTCACCAACGAGATCGGAGCCTCCGCTCAGAAGGAGGCGATGGTCTACCGGGCCACCGAGTCCATCGATTCGATGCGGGCCTCCCTCGTGGAGGACGAGGCCAACCTGAAGCTCGACTCGGCCGAGAAGAGCTGGCGGCGACAGTTCTCCCCCTCCACCTGGGAGACGTACCAGGACTACACCGCGGCCATCGGCACGGCGAACCTCGATTCGTCCGAGCGACTGCTGGCCGACCCCGCCACGGCCGCGGCGCTGGCCACGGTGACCGCCAGGCAGGGCGAACTCGACGCGGCCCAGGCTTCGATTCGTGAAGCCGCCACTGCGAAGATCGACGCCATGACCGAAGACGAGGTCCTGGACGCTGCGGAGACCCTGAAGCGGCGACAGACGATTCGGGATGACGTCACCACCCTCTTCCTCAACCTGCTGGGCGACGGATGGACCAGCACGTTCTGGGCGTGCATCTTCATGTTCTCCACCATCCTGATCGTGGCCACCGGCGTCGGAGGCGGCATCGAGCGGGCTTGCCGGATCCTCATGCCGCTGCTGATGACCTGCATCGTCGCCATGGTGATCTACGGCTTCTTCCAGCCTGGATTCGGCCGGGCGGTGGAGTTCGTGTTCAGCCCCGACCCGACCTCGCTGGAACCGCGCGGGGTGCTGGAGGCTCTGGGCCATGCGTTCTTCACCCTCTCGCTGGGCATGGGATGCATGATCACCTACGGCTCGTACCAGCGGTCGAGCAGCGGCGGCCTCGCCGGCGAATCCGTGGCCATCGCCGGATTCGACACCGTCATCGCCATCCTCGCCTGCCTGATGATGTTCCCGATCATCTTCAGCTACGGACAGGATCCCTCGAGCGGACCCGGCCTGGTCTTCATGAGCATGCCGCTTGCGTTCGCCGAGATGGGCAAGCTCGGCATGCTGCTGGGCATCGTCTTCTTCGGCCTGCTGGTCTTCGCCGCCCTGACCAGTGCCATCTCGCTGCTGGAAGTCACGGCCTCGTACCTCATCGACGCCAAGAAATGGAGCCGCCACCGTGCGGCCTGGACGATGGGTGGAGCGATCTTCGTCGTGGGGATCATCACCGCCTTCGCCAACAGCCAGGGATTCCTGATGAGTTCATGGCTGCCGGGATTCGGCCAGAGCTTCTTCGACACCATGGATCTGCTCACGAGCAACTGGATGCTGCCGCTGGGCGGACTCTTCATCGCCATCTACGCCGGCTGGGTCATGCCCGAACGCATCCGCCGCGCCGAACTCTCCGATCTCAACGGCGGACTGGCCGCCACCTGGCTCTTCCTCGTCCGCTTCGTCGCCCCGCTGCTGGTCATCGTCGTCCTTCTGGACAAGATCGGACTGATCGACGTCAACGAGATCTCCTTCAACCTGATGAACTAACTCGAACCGACACTGCACCCGAGACACCGAGACCCCACCATGGACGCATTCAACGACTTCATCGGATCGATCACTTCCGTCATCTGGGCCGACTGGGTCCTGTACACGGTGCTGGCGGTCGGCCTGCTGTTCACCCTCTGGAGCGGCGTCTGCCAGTACCGCGCCCTGACCCACGGCGTCGCGGTGACCAAGGGTGACTACGACGATCCGGACGATCCCGGTGCGATCAGCCACTTCCAGGCCCTGTCGGCCGCCCTGTCGGCCACCGTCGGACTGGGCAACATCGGCGGAGTTGCCATCGCGATCGCCATCGGCGGTCCGGGCGCCGTCTTCTGGATGTGGATCGTCGGTCTCGCCGGCATGGCCCTCAAGACCACCGAAGTGGCCCAGTCGATGCTGTTCCGCGACACCACCGACAACGACAATCCGCACGGCGGTCCGATGTTCGTGGCCCACGAGGGCTTCAAGCGATGGGGTCTGGGCGGACTTGGCTGGTGCATCGGTGCCCTCTTCTGCGTGACGCTGCTCATCAGCGCCGCCACCGGCGGCAACATGTTCCAGGCCTGGAACGTGGGCGACATCACCCGCGAGGCGCTCGATCTCCCCAAGTGGATCACCGGCGTGATCCTCGCCGTCATCGTCGCGATGGTCATCATCGGCGGCATCAAACGGATCGGTTCCGTCGCCAGTGTGCTGGTGCCGTTCATGTGCCTGCTCTACGTGCTGATCGCCCTGGCCGTGCTGGCGATGAATCTCGGCGTGCTCCCGGACGTGATCGGGTTGATCTTCAGCAGTGCGTTCAATCCCGCCGAAGCCGGCGGCGCCTTCATCGGCGGATCGGTCGGCATGGCGTTCCTGTGGGGCATGAAGCGGGCCCTCTTCTCAAGCGAAGCGGGCCAGGGATCCTCTCCCATCGCCCACTCCGCGGCCCAGACCAAGGAGCCCATCAGCGAATCCGTCGTCGCGGGCCTGGAACCGTTCATCGACACCATCGTCGTCTGCACCCTGACCGCTCTGGTGATCCTCTGCACCGGTGCGTTGGAGCGAGGCGACGGCATCGAAGGCGCCGACGGACAACTCGCCTCGAACGTGAGCGTCACCGCGTCCGGCTCGGAGTGGACGGTCGGCACGCCGACCGAGTTCATCATCGACGGGAAATCCGTGATGATGGGCAGGACCGAACTCCCCGAACGCACCGAGCAGGGAGCCTCGATGGGCGGCGAATGGCGAGACGGGGACAACGTGTTCACCATCGCCGAAGGCGGCCAGATCAACGAGGACACCAACTCCAACCGGGTCCGCATGGCCGGCACCGTGGTGATCCCCGAGGAGGCGGATTCGTCGCCGTACGTCCGATGGAAGACCGTCTCGGTCGCGGCCTGGGACACCCTCGCCGAACAGGGCGAGGCGCCGAAGCTCATCGAACCGCTGCTGTACGAGGACTACGTGGGCGCCACCTTCACGGCCTACGCGATCAATCGGCAGTTCCCCGGCATCGGCACGTGGCTGATCCTGATCGCCTCCTGGCTCTTCGCCATCAGCACCATGATCTCGTGGTCCTACTACGGGGAACAGGGCGTGGTCTTCCTCTTCGGCAGCACGCTCGTCCCCCTGTACAAGATCGTCTACTGCATCCTGATCGTGGTCGCGACGCTTCCGATCGTGTCGACGACCGACGAACTGGGCAACCTGACCGACCTGGGCACGGGCGTCATGCTGTGGGTGAACATCCCGATCATGCTCATCTTCGGATTCACCGCCATGAAGGCCTACCACTCCTACTTCCAGAGGCTCAAGAACGGAGAGATCAAGGCCCACAAGAACATGGAGGAAGAGGCCGAGGCCTCCTCGCCCTCGGACTCGGACATCATCTGACACCCGGCCGGAAGTAAGCAGGGATCGCATCAGGAAACGCGGGTCTCGGCCTCGCTGCGTTCGCGGCGAACCGTCTCCTCGGTGTCGAGCTTCTTGCCCTGGATGGTGTTGAGGATCAACCGGGCGCCCTCGTCGGCGTAGTGCTTGTTGGCGAATCGGGACAGCAGGAGGGCCAGCCCCTGCTGCTGTTCGGCCGCATTCTTCGAATCGTTGAAGACCCGGGAGATGATGCTGACGAGCGGCCGCGGTCCGCCCACGTACGGAACGAACTCCGGCACGATCTCCTGCTCGGCGATGATGTTGGGCAGCAGCCGGTAGTCGGTGCGAAGCAGGAACTTGGCGCCGACCCAACTGAGCAGATCCGTCTTGTAGACCCCCACCATCGACTTGCACTGGCGGGCCAGATGCAGCGTGATGGTGCCCGAGACGGCGAGGGCGAGATCGCACCACGCGATCGCGATGTCCCGCTGGCCGGTGACCATGTGGAGTCCCCCGGGAAACTCCCGCAGCTTCCGTCGGATCAGGGCCGCAATGTCGGGATCCGCCGCGACGATCAGACCGGTCAGTCCGCTGTTGCGTGATCGCAGTTCGATGAAGGTGTTCACCAGCAGCTTGAGATTTCGCTTGACCTCCTGCGGGCGGGATCCGGGGAAGAGTCCGAGACGCGGGGCGCCGTGGGGCATGCCGTGCAGACTGCCGCGGAGCTTCTTGAGATCGAGTTCCCGATTGATGGCGGGATGTCCGATGAATCGTCCCCGGATCTCCCGCTCCTGCAGCCAGCCGGGCTCGTGCGGAAGCAGGCAGAGGACCAGGTCGGTCCGCTTGCGAAGCTTGCCGGCCCTCCAGCTTCCCCACGCCCAGAGCTGCGGACAGCCGAGATGGACGATCTTCGCCCCCGCCTTGCGGGTCATGGCGCAGATCGGGAAGTTCGCCGCCGGCGAATCGACCGGAACGTGGGCGATGACCCGGTACTGCTTGAGCCACCGACGAATCTGGCCGTGGAACCGCCGTACGGTCCGGACCTTCTTCAGGGCCCCGAGGCCCATCGCGGCGTCGGACACCGTGTGTTCCACCACGGTCGCACCGGCCTGCTCCATGAGCGGCCCGCCCCAGGCGTAGATCTTCACCCCGGGGGCACGTGCCTTCAGCCGCTCGATGATGGGTGCCGCGAGGGCGTCACCACTGGGTTCGAAGGCGGTGAAGAGGATCGCCGGCTTGTTCTGGCCTTGACTGGACATCGTGCTCCTGTGCCCCGCGTGGGGCGATGGTTGCCAGAGGATACGCGGAGGCCACCCGGGCTGCACCGTCCCTGCTTCCACCCCCGCGTTCCTGCCGGTAGGATGCCTCCTCTTCAAGCAGGACGGACTCCCATGCTCAAGCGAACCCACATGTGCGGTGCACTCCGCGCCTCCGACGCCGGCCAGGTCGCAACGCTCTGCGGCTGGGTCAACACCTACCGCGACCAGGGCAAGGGCCTGGTCTTCATCGACCTGCGGGACCGAACGGGCATCACCCAGGTGGTCTTCGACCAGGAGGACGTTCCCGACGAGGTGATGGAACCGGCCCGGGGTCTTCGTCGGGAATCCGTCATCGCCGTCTCCGGACCGGTGCGGATGCGCGACGGAGGAAGCAATCCCAAGATGGCCACCGGGGAGATCGAGCTCGTGGGTGCGAAGCTGGAGATCCTCAACGCCACCGAGAATCCGCCCATTCTTCCCGACGAGCACGAGGCCCAGAAGATCGACGAGGAGGTCCGCCTCCGCCATCGCTACATCGATCTCCGTCGTCCCCGCATGCAGTCGATCCTCGGCCTGCGGAGCGACGTGGCCCGCTACACCCGGAACTTCTTCGCCGAGAACGGCTTCCTCGAGGTCGAGACGCCCCTGCTGATCCGGAGCACGCCGGAAGGCGCCCGCGACTTCATCGTGCCGTCGCGGATGTACCCCGGACAGTGGTACGCCCTGCCCCAGAGCCCCCAGCTCTTCAAGCAGATCCTGATGGTCTCCGGCTGCGACCGGTACATGCAGATCTGCAAGTGCCTGCGCGACGAGGACCCCCGCGCCGACCGTCAGGCCGAGTTCACCCAGGTCGACCTCGAGATGAGCTTCGTCGATCAGGATGATGTCATGGACATCATGAGCGAGTACGCGACCGGTCTCTTCAAGGAGTTCAAGGG
>DBGM01000023.1:72950-87691 GCA_002295885.1 Phycisphaerales bacterium UBA854 | reverse complement strand
TCCGACCGCCCGGACCTTCGATTCGACCTGCCCATCGAGGATGTCTCGAGCATCGCCGCGAACACGGACTTCAAGGTCTTCACCGGAGCCCTGGAGCGGGAGGACGGCGTCGTCAAGGCGATGCGGATCCCCGGCGGCGCCGAGCGGCTGACCCGCAAGATGCTCGACGGCTACGGCGAGTACGCCAAGTCCTGGCGGACGGGTGGCCTCCCCTACGTGAAGTACACCGGCGCGGGCGACCACGGCGGCTTCGAGACGGGCGTGGCGAAGTTCCTCGCCCCCATCGCCGACGACCTGGTCTCGGCCCTGGGCCTCGAGACCGGCGACGTCGTCCTCTTCACCGCCGACACACGCTCCGTCGCCTGCACGGCGATGGGACACGTCCGACTCAAGGTGGCGGGCGATCTGGACCTGATCGACGGAGACGCCTGGTCTCCCCTCTGGGTGATCGACTTCCCCATGTTCGAGTGGGACGAGGAGAGCAAGCGGTACATCAGCCTGCACCATCCGTTCTCCGCCCCCAAGGAGGACGAGGTCGCCAAGCTGGACTCCGATCCCGCCAACTGCATCTCCGCCTGCTACGACCTGGTCATCAACGGGTCGGAAGTCGGCGGCGGATCGGTGCGTATCCACCAGCCGGCCGTTCAGGCAAAGGTGTTCGAACTCATCGGACTCGACGAGAACGAAGCCAGGGAGAAATTCGGATTTCTCCTCGAAGCGCTGAAGTACGGAGCCCCACCCCACGGCGGCATCGCCTTTGGACTGGATCGACTCGTCATGCTGCTGCACGGCACGGACAACATCCGGGACGTGATCGCCTTCCCCAAGACCCAGCACGGATCGGATCTCATGTGCGAGGCCCCCGGACCAGTGGACGAAGCCCAGCTGACCGATCTGGGACTGCGGGTCGAGGTGCACCAGTCCGAAGACTGATCCGAAGCGGCGAATACGCTACTCTCCACGCATGAGCAAGGCCACCAACTGGCTCACCGCCCTGATCGTCCTCAGCATGGTGCTGGGCGTGCTGTTCGGTGAATTCATCCTCTTCGATTCCGACACCCCCATCGGTGGCGATCACTGGACCAAGTCCGTCGGCGACCTCGTCCTGATCCGACCGCTGAAGATGCTCGTGATTCCGCTGATTTTCCTCAGCGTGGTCGCCGGCATCACCCGCATCGGGGACCCCTCGAAGCTGGGTCGACTGGGACTCTCGACCGTCGCCTACTACCTGGGCACGATGCTGATCGCCGTGGTCATCGGCGCTTCGCTGGTCTCGTTCTTCCAACCCGGCCAGCTCGATCCGGAGGTGGCCGCGACGCTGCAGCAGGACGGGCAGGCGCTCTTCGACGCCAACGAGACCAAACGGACTCAGATCCAGGACATGCAGTCGCAGTCGCTGGGCAGCACCTGGATGAACATCCTCAGCCAGTGCATTCCGACCAACGTGTTCGCCGAGATGGTCAACGGCCGGCCCCTGGGCATCATCGTGTTCGCACTCGGCTTCGGGCTCGCCCTGGCCGCCGGCGGACGACGCACCGAAGCGGCCCGACGCTTCTTCGACGCGGCCTTCGAGGGCATGATGATCTTCGTGCAGTGGGTCATCTGGCTGACCCCGATCGGAGTCTTCTTCCTCGTGGCTTGGACCGTCGGCACGATCGGATTCGCCACCATTCTGGGACCACTGGGCAGCTACATCGGCGTGGTGCTGCTGGGACTGCTGATCCACGGGGCCCTCGTCCTGCCGCTGATCCTGTGGCTGCTCACCGGCACCAACCCCTACCGCTTCATGTGGCAGATGCGCCGCGCCCTCCTGACGGCCTTCGGAACCGACTCCAGTTCGGCCACGCTTCCCGTGACCATGGACTGTGCCGAGGGCGAAGGCGGCTGTTCCAAGCGGGCCAGCAACTTCGTGCTGCCGCTGGGCTCGACGGTGAACATGGACGGCACCGCCCTCTATGAAGCCGTGGCCGTGGTGTTCCTCTTCCAGCTCTTCGGATTCGAACTGGCCTTCAGCGAACTGGTCGTCGTCGTGATCACCGCGACGCTGGCCGCGATCGGAGCTGCCGGCATCCCCTCCGCGGGGCTGGTGACCATGGTCATCGTGATCGCAGCCGTCAACTCGAGCCTGGCGGGCACGGGCGAGGCCCTCCCGCTGGCGGCCATCGGTGTGATCCTTGGGGTGGATCGGATCGTGGATATGTGCCGCACGACGGTGAACGTGTGGGGCGACGCCACGGCGGCCAAGGTCATGACGCGGATCGCGCCGGACGATCCGGACGGAGACTGAGCTCAGAACGACTGGTCGGCCAGCCAGTGCTCGGCGTCGAGCGCGGCCTGGCATCCCATGCCTGCGGCGGTGATCGCCTGCCGGTACTGGGCGTCGGCCACGTCGCCGGCGGCGAAGACACCCGGCAGGTTCGTGGCGCTGCTCCGGCCCGGAAGCACGATGTAGCCCTTGTCGTCCATGTCCACGCCGGTTCCGGCGAGGAACTTGGAAGCCGGCGTGTGACCGATCGCGATGAAGAGCCCGCTGACGTCCAATCGGGAACGCTCCCCGGTGACGGTGTCCTCGAGCTCGACGGCCTCGATCATCTTCTCACCGTGGACATCGACCACGGCACTGTTCCAGTGCACCACGGCGTTGTCGGCCCCGAGGACCCGTTCCTGCATCGCCTTGGACGCCCGGAACGAATCACGGCGGTGGATGATGTGCACGGTGGAGGCGAACTTCAGGAGGTAGGAGGCCTCCTCCATGGCGCTGTCGCCCCCGCCGACCACGGCCAGCGGCTTGTCCCGGAACATGGGCAGGGCGCCGTCGCAGACGGCGCAGGCGCTGACGCCTCCGCCAGAGGTGGCCAGACGCAGTTCGTTCTCGAGCCCGAGCCAGTTGGCCGTCGCCCCGGTGGCGATGATGACCGAGCGGGCCTCGATCTCCTTGCCCCCTGAAGTCGTGATCTTCATCGGCTGCGAGGAGAAGTCGCAGGACACGACGTCCTCTCCGAGGATCCGGGTCCCAAACCGCTCGGCCTGGGCCTGGAACTGCTGCATCATCTCCGGGCCGCTGATGCCCTCGGGGAAGCCGGGGTAGTTCTCGACGTCGGTGGTCAGCATGAGCTGGCCCCCGGGCAGGACCGGAGCCGGATTCGACTGCGGGACACCGATGCAGCACAGCGGCTCGAGATTGGCCCGTGCGGCGTAGATCGCCGCCGTCCAGCCCGCGGGGCCGCTTCCAATGATGACGCAACGTTCCGTTTCAGCCATGGCTCACTTCCGCTCCTGCTGGCCGCGCACGAGCGCCTTGGCCGGCGGCCAGTAAAAGATGTCCTCGTCGACACCGTGCAGGAGCATGCCGCCCTCCGAACTCTGCTCGAGATCGGGGCCGAAGCTGAACACGACGCAGTTGCCTTCCTCCAGCCACACCCGGTCCACACCGATGTCGATCGCGGTGCGGTTGGCGATGTACTTGTACTGCATCGGGTAGAGCTCTTCGTTGAACACGTCGACGCTCTGCTGCTTGGAAAGCGGATTGGGATACAGGGCCACCATCTTCTTGGGGAACCGGCCGCGATCGGCGCGGTAGCTGCAGAGGGCCGCGGCGACCACCGTGCCCCGGGTCTCGCTGAGGAGCAGCTTCCGCAGGCCGAACAGATCGACGATGTCGTCGATGATGAACAGCACGGCCGCGTAGCGGGTGGAGTTGGTCTTGTCGTACTCCGTCTCCATGCCCAGCATGGCGGAGTACTCGTTGATCCGCCATCGTCGCCACCAGTCGTCGAAGATGTTGGTCAGACGCTCCTGGGTCGCGGGGAGACCACCGTGGATCTCGGCGAGTTCGACCCAGCGCCGACCGGCGCCGAAGCGGGCCAGGGGCTCGTCCTCGGCCTGGATCTCGGTGAACACCTCGAGGAAGCGGTCCGGATCAGCGTCGCCGGTCGTGGGGTCGAAGACCTGGTTGAAGATCTCCCGGGCCACGATGCGGTCCGCCTCGGGAATGGCCAGTCGTCCCCGATCGGTCCGCAGGTAGGGAATCTCCTTCTGGGCGATGTGGGTGAACTGGTCGGCGCTGATGCGATCGGCGTACGACCAGAAGCAGTCGCGCAGATTCTGGAGCGAGACGATCAGCAGTTCCATGGCGGTCCGCTTCTCCTCGAGGAAGTCGCGGTCGCAGAACTTGCGGAGCAGCCAGAGCTGCGCGATGGCCAGATCGATGGCCTCGTCGGACTTTCCGGCCTCGAACAGGCGGTAGGTCTCCGCGGTGGAGTAGGCGAGGATCTCCTGCAGGGCGTCGAGGTAGGCGAAGCGGTTGTTCCGCACCTGCCCCTTCGACCAGATCTCGATGAAGACCCCCTTCTGCTGGTAGGTCGCCGGTACGTTGTCGGCCCCGTAGGGAAGCCCGACGATCGTGCGCTGCGAGGCCTCGATGATGGCCTGTGCCATGCCCGGATTGGACTCGGCCCAACTGGAGACCTCGCTCCAACCGGACATGCCCGGCCAGATGGTCTCCAGATTGAAGAAGGGTCCCACCTCCTGGGGCGGCGTCGACAGTTTCAGGTACGCATCGAAGAGGATCCTCCACCCCTTGGTGGACTCGCTCCCCTTGATGGAGTTGTGGCTGTTCAGACGATCGATCAGATCGTTCACGTCAGCGGTCACCGGAGTCACCAGCCCGCCCAGGGCGAGCAGGCCGATCAGGGCCGCAAAGTGTCGTTGAAGCGTTCGCATGCCGTCCTTCCCTGCGAGAATCGGTCCGGAACCATCCGCAACCGGTTGGGGTCCGATTGTAGCAGGCCCCGCTTCAAGGGGGTTCCGAGCCCTCCCGGCTATACTTGGGCCCGAACACCGAGATCCCGCCCTCCCCACGACAGGCCCGCCCCATGACCAGCATCCAGGACCACCTCCGGCAACGCATCGACGGCTCCCTCGAAGCCATCGAATCGATCCGGGCCCTGATTCCCGACCTGGTGCGGGTGGGCAATTCCATCTTCGAACGGATGGACAACGGCGGCACCCTCTACACCGCCGGAAACGGCGGCTCGGCGGCGCACGCTCTCCACCTGTCCGAGGAACTCATCGGGCGGTATCGATCCGATCGCCGGGCGATGCCGGCGGTCTGCCTCAATGCCGATCCCACGGCCCTGACCTGCATCGCCAACGACTTCGGCTACGAAAGCGTATTCGCCCGGCAGTGCAGCGCTCTGGTGCGACCGGGGGATGTTCTGCTGGTGTTCTCGACCAGCGGCCGCAGCGGCAACCTCATCGAGGCCCTGCAGACGGCACGCGAGAACGAAGCGCTGACGGTGGGACTCCTGGGGGGCGAAGGCGGCCCCTGCCGGGACCTCTGCGATCACCCGATCGTGGTGCCGGCGGAGGATTCGGCCTTCATCCAGGAGGGACACCAGGTCCTCCTCCACCTGCTCTGCGAAATGGCCGAGCAGCGCTGAATCCACTCCACCCGTCTGTGCAGTCCGACGGATGAAGGCATCGCCACGACGCCTGCCCGCGGTTCCTGTTTCAAACCAGGTTGAAGCGAACCCACGGTGTGGAACCAGCCGGCGGTCGGATCCGTACGAAAGAATCAGAAGCACTGCAGCCGATGCCCGCGATCGGCCGACCTTTCTTCAATGCAGGTCGAATGCATCCCCCGCCGTGCCACGGAGTTGAACGCCGGCCGGGAGACCTCGACCGAGGCCCCGGAGACCACGACATGACCCGCCCCCGACGCCGCCTGCTCCTGAGCACGATCGCGACCGGACTCATCGCCGGCACGGCCAGCAGTGCCATGATCCGCATCACACCGCAACTTGAACTGGAGACGGGACGGATCGCAGGGATCTTCGACGGCGACTCGGGCGTGTTCAGCGACCAGGACCTTCTGGACATCCACACCGCCCTCTGGGACGACGGAATCGAAACCGATGGCCGCGTGACCATGCTGGGTCTGGAGACCGACGACGGAATCTCGCTCGTCTTCCTGATCGACGGGGCCGGCATCGGCGGCGACGACGACACGGCCAGCATCTCCTTCCAGACCACGGCTCCCATCGGACGCACGTCCTGGATCAACGATCAACCCGACGACATCTCCGACAGCTACAACGGACTGAGCGGAAAGCAATCCGCATGGGGGCTGTTCACATGGAATCCGTTGCTGGAAGGCGATGCCTTCGCCTGGTCCGACCTGCAGCCGGGAGACGGACTCAGCGCGATGTTCGCGGCCATCGAGGAATCGACGTTCACCGGTCTGAGCAGCGATGGAACCTTCCAGTTCCTCACCGCGGGAGCCGGCGGATGGTCGGTGATCCAGACGGCCTCGTTCTCCTCGGCGAACTACTACGCCTTCACGGCACAGGTCACCCCGACCCCCGGCGCGATTGCTCTGCTGGGCATTGCCGCCTGCCGGCGTCGCCGACGGCGCTGAACGAAAACCACTCCGGTCGAATCGTTGGACCCCCGCGGCATGAGGACGCTATCCTTTCGGATGCAGGAGGGTCTCCATGACCACCGAGAACAACCCGTCACCACGTCCCTCGGACCAGCTCCATTCCGGCGGCATGATCGGCATGATCCTGATCCGCATCGTCGTCCCCCTTTGGGTGCTCTCAGGGGCCCTCTTCAAGATCACGGAACGCTCTCCGAGCCTCCTGCCCAAGGACTTCATGGTGCAGGTCGAGGCACTGGGCGTGGATCTCTACTGGGCGCTGGCGATCCTGATCGCATTCGAGTTCGTCGCCGTGGCGATCATGCTGTTCATTCCCTCGCTCGCACGGATCATGGCTGTCTTCATGCTCTCGGCGTTCTGCCTCGTCCTCCTGAACGAACTTCGTGCCGGAAACTTCGACTCCTGCGGCTGCCTCGGCAGCGCCTCGCCTCCCCCGTGGCTCATGCTGATCATCGACTTCCTGCTCCTGCTGGGAGTGGTGGTCTTCAAGCCCCGCCCGGTGCAGTTCGCCTCGAAGCGGACGGCCTGGACGATCGTCGCCGTGCTGGTCCTCATCACCAGCGGTACGACGTTCACCCTCGTTCTGGGTGAAATGGGTTCGACGACCATCGTCGAGATCGAGGATCCGCAGTCGAACGCCGAGGGCCCGGCGGATGCCGGCGATGCGTCCGACTCCGGAACGGAATCATCGACCACGACCCTTCCGGGGTACTACCTGCTCGACACCAGCGACTGGATCGGTCGCAACGTGCGGGACATCGATCTGGTGAACTACGTCGACGGGCTCGCCGACTCCGTCCAGGACGGTCGGCAGTACGTGATCTTCTTCAGCCGGACCTGCGACCACTGCCAGATGCTGCTGGAGCTGCACTACGGATTCGGCGTCCCGGTGCCGACCACGCTCGTCTCCATCCCGGAGAACAAGGATGGATTCGAGACCGAAGGCCTGCTGGATCAGCCCTGCCTGGACTGCCGGGAACTCGAACTGCCCGTGGGCTGCGAATGGCTCATGACACCGCCGCTTGTCCTGGCCCTCGAGAACGGCGTGGTCGAGTGCGCGAAGGAAGCCGAGGACAGCGACGTGCCGGAGTGCCTGATCTGGCACTGAGTCGCTACCCTGCAGGCATGAACTACGACCTCCCCGCCCTGCTCTCGCACGTCGACGCCCACATCGAGGACTCCCTCGAACGGCTCAAGGACATCCTCCGCATCCCGTCGGTCAGCACCGACCCCGCCTTTGCGGACGACGTCCGACGGTGCGCCGAGCACATGGGGGGGCTCCTGCGTGAACTCGGCATGGAGACCACGGTGCACGACACCGAGGGGCATCCGATGGTGGTGGCACACGACCCCGGACCGGGAACCGACGACGCGCCGACCATCCTCTACTACGGACACTACGACGTGCAGCCCGCCGACCCCTACGATCTGTGGGAGTCGGACCCCTTCGATCCGCAGATCGTCGACCATCCGGACGGAACTCGAATCGTGGCCCGGGGCGCCGACGACGACAAGGGACAATTGATGACCTTCATCGAGGCCATGCGGACCTGGAAGGAGGTCCACGGATCGCTGCCCGTCCGGGTCATCGTCCTGCTCGAGGGCGAAGAGGAATCCGGCAGCGCCAGCCTTGATCCGTTCCTCGAATCGCACCGCGATGAGCTCAAGGCCGATGCCTGCGTGATCTGCGACACGGGCATGTGGAACCGCACCACCCCGGCGGTGACCACGATGCTGCGCGGCATCGTCGGAGTGGAGGCGATCCTGCACGGCCCGGGCCACGACCTGCATTCGGGCATGTACGGCGGCGCCGTGCTGAATCCGATCAACGCGCTGTCACGCATCGTCGGCGCCCTCCACGACGATCAAGGACGGGTCCAGGTGGAGGGGTTCTACGACGACGTCGACGAGCCGGCGGAACTCGAGACCTGGCAGGGTCTGGGATTCGACGAAGCCGCGTTTCTGGCCAGCGCGGGGTGCGACACCTCCGTGGGAGAAGCAGGACGCAGCGTCCTTGAGCGCACGTGGTCCCGCCCCACCTGCGACGCCAACGGCATCTACGGCGGCTATCAGGGGGCCGGCGGCAAGACCGTCATCGCCTCCAGCGCCGGCGTGAAGCTCACCTGCCGGCTGGTTCCCGATCAGGACGCCGAGAAGATCCGGGCCGGCCTGATCAAGTTCTTCGAGGACCGCACGCCGCCGGGAGGCCGCTGGGAGTTCCTGGGCGAAGGAGCCTTCCCCGCAATCCGCGTCCCGACCGATTCACCCTGGCTGCAAGCCGCCCTCGACGGTCTGGAGTCGGTGTGGGGAACGAGTCCGGTGCTCATGGGCTGCGGTGGATCGATTCCCGTCGTGGGATCCTTCCAGTCCATCCTCGGTCTCGACTCACTGCTGGTGGGCTTTGGTCTCGACGACGACCGGGTGCACTCCCCCAACGAGAAGTACGACCTCAGTTCGTTCCACAACGGCATCAAGTCGCACGTGGCGATCCTCGGACGCTTTGCGGAGGCCGCATCCGCCTGAAGCGATGCTCACAGCAGTTAATATGCCCTTTGTGGTCGCAAGCAGAGCCAATCGGACCACGCTTCGGTGGCACTCATGCCGGAACCACTTCGTCTCCGTCGAGTTCGAACGTGCTTCAGAACAGTCCAAGGAAGCGTAGAATCACCGCACTGCGATGCTCAGATTTGTCACGGCCATTCTGACCCTGCAACTGATGCTGACTCCCACCACGAGTCTGGCCCAGAGTCCGGTGGACATCGATGTCAAGGAGTTCGGGGTCGGCAACGCATGGCGATCCGGCGACACCATCGGGGTGCGAATCGAACTGACCAGCAACGATCGCGATGAAGCCTCGTACTGGCTCGAGTGGCAACTGCAGACCGCCGACGGCGATCTCGCGGGACACGGCCGCCGCATCGCCCTCTCCCCCGGTCAGCCGCGGAACATCTGGCTGTACGGACCATTGCAACCTTGGATCAACGACGAAACCGGCATGGAGATCCGTGTACGCACCTTCGAGGACGGCACGCCCGGACTGCCGGTGGCCACGCGTCGCTTCACTCCCCGCACCACCGGCTCCGCCCGACTCCAACCCACCACTTCCCTTCTGGGAGTCGTCGGCACGCGTCGTGCGGGCATCGATCAGTACGCGGACTCCAGTGGGGCCCTCAACACCCGGCCTCCCGCCGCGAACGAAGCCACCGGCGTGATCGCCATCTCCTCGGCGGAGCAGCTGCCGGATCGATGGGAAGGATGGCTTCCCTTCGAAGCCGTCGTCTGGACCGACCTCCAACCCGAACTCCGTCCCAGCCAGGAGACCGCTCTGGTCGAGTGGATGCGCCGCGGCGGCCAGTTCGTGATCATTCTTCCCGAGGCGGGGAATCCTTGGAATCTGGGGGCCGGTGAGCAGAGTGCCCGCAACACCCTGACCAGTCTCTTTCCGGAGCAGGCCCGGCGGGACGACGGTGTTCCGCTGCAGACGGTGCTGCCCCGACTGATCAAGTCCTCGGCCACCACCATCGACCGGCCGGTGACGCTGCGCGTCTTCGAGGACCTTCGGCAGGGCAATGTCTCCATCCCGCCGCCCTGGGAGGCGATCCACGCCACGGAGGACGGCCGGGTCTTCACGGTGCGCCGCCCGGTCGGACACGGCTGGCTGACGTTGGTGGGCCTCGATCTGACCGGAGACGTCGTCACTGCCCTCGACATCCAATCGGCCGCGACGCAGGATTCGGTGGTCGCCGGCGTCCCCGAAGCGGATCGGTTCTGGAACCGGATCCTCGGGCGGCGGGCCGACACCCCGTCGGGCCGCACGCTGGCTGCGATGGAGGAGGCGAACTTCCTCAACAAGTCCAGTCCCACCGGACTCCTTCGCCTGAACGAGTCGGTGGTCAGTTCGGAGATCGCAATGAGCGAACGGGCCGGACGAGGGCTGCTGCTGGCCTTCGGCCTGTTCCTCGCCTACTGGCTGATCGCCGTACCGGGCATCTGGTTCCTGCTGGGACGACGCGGCCATCGCCAGTATTCGTGGCTCGCCTTCCTCGTCTGCGCGACGGTCTTCACGGCCCTGGCCTGGATGTTCGTCGAGACCATGCAGGACCGCGAACTCCGCATCCAGCATCTGACGGTCCTCGATCACATTCCGGGCGAAGCGGAGCAGCGGGCCGTGAGCTGGTTCTCCCTGTACACCCCGGGCTACCGGGATCGCACGCTGGAGCTCGAACGCGAGGAGGGGATGCTGTCGCCCCCGCGAAACCGTCTCGACAGCTTCGGCACCGTCGACGAGAAGGGCCTGCAGTTCGCCGACGCATCGAACATCACCATCGATCTCGAGCGACGGCCGGATCGGGCGGTGGTGCCCGGACGCGGGACCAGCATGGACATGCGGGCGCACTGGATGGGCGTGATCGATCGCGACACCTGGGGAGGGCTGCTGCGCGAGGACGCCGCGGATCGGATCGAAGTGGTCTACGACACCCTGGGACGTGAACTGGGACTGGAAGGCGGCGTCATCAGCGATCTGCCCTTCCCCCTCGAGGACGTGCAGGTCACCTGGATTCGCAGCGAGCGCACCACTCCCCGCGAACTGGAACGCCGGGGCGGCGTCGAGCAGGCCTGGACGAGCACGCTGCGGACGGGCACCCCGCTGAATCGCGGCCACGCCTGGTCGGTGGGCACCCTGGAACCCGGGGAACGACTGGACGTCTCCACGCTGCAGCCGAACCGCCTCAACGATCTCGCCCTGCATCTGGAGGACACCTACCGCCCGCCGGAGTGGACGGGACTGCCGGGAGGACGGTCGACGCCGGACACCCGTGAACGCCGCCGGGCCCTGGAAGCGCTGAGCTGGTACCACCATCTGCAACCTCCGGCCTACCACGGAAGCGAGGGGGAGTTCATCCAGACCGGCGTGACCGAACGGAGCTTCGGACGCGAACTCGACCTTTCCACCTGGGCGGGACAACCGGCACTGATCATCACCGGCTTCATGCCCGATTCGACCATGCCCACCCCGGTGCTCGTCGACGGGGAACCGGTCCAGAGCACGGGCACCACCATGATCCGCTGGATCCTGCCCCTGCCGCAGTACGACCCCACGGCCTTCGACCTGTAAGATCAATCCACCCATGCCGATCATCGAAACGATCAATCTGACCAAGAAGTACGGCGAGCTCATCGCGCTGGACAATCTCAACCTGTCCATCGACGAGGGCGACTGCTTCGGATTCATCGGCCCCAACGGCGCGGGCAAGACGACCACCATCAAGATCCTGGCCACCCTGCTGAAGCCGAGCTGGGGCGAGGCGAGGGTGGACGGACACGTCATCGGCTACCAGAACCCGATGATCCGTCCGCGCATCGGCTACGTCCCCGACTTCATGGGCGGCTACGACGACATGGTGGTGACGGAGTACCTGGACTTCTTCGCGTCCTGCTACGACATCCACGGCGCCCAGCGAAGAAAGATCGTCGGCGACGTGCTCGACCTCACCGAACTGACGCACAAGGCCCGGACCGAAGTCAACAGCCTGTCCCGCGGCATGAGCCAGCGATTGTCGATCGCCCGCGTCCTCCTGCACGACCCCAAGGTGCTGCTGCTGGACGAACCCGCCTCGGGCCTTGATCCCCGGGCCCGCATCGAGATCCGCGAACTCCTCAAGGAACTGCGGCGGATGGGCAAGACCATCATCATCAGCTCCCACATCCTGCATGAGCTCGCCGAACTCTGCAACACGGTCGGCATCATCGAACAGGGCGCGCTGCTGTTCTCGGGAACCACCGAGGAGATCATGGCGAAGTCGAACGTCGGGCAGGTCGTCCACCTGACGGTGGCCGACCGCGTGCAGGACGCGATGGATCTGATGGCCAAGGTCCCCGGCGTCACCACCGTCGATCTGCTTCGGGATCGGGAGGAACCGGTCATCGAGGTCACGATCGACGGCAACGTCATCACCGATCTGTCCGATCTTCCCAGCCGACTGGTGGCCAGTGGATTCCGGATCCGGTCCTTCCAACCCGAGCCCCTGAACCTTGAAACGGCATTCATGCGATTGACCAAGGGCCTGGTGTCCTGACCGGCTAGGATGAAGGCATGGCGGATCGTCCGTCCATCCTGTTGATCGCCAACCGTGCCCGCGAGGACGTGGACGCGGTCATCCGGGATCTGCATCCCGATCTGGAGCGTTGGTGCGAACGGATCATCGAGATCCCGCCCGGCGACGCCCCGATCGATCTCGAGACCACCCGGGATGCCGATCTGGCGGTGGTCGTCGGAGGCGATGGCACGATGATCCAGCAGGCGCGACGGCTGCTCGGCCATGATCTGCCGCTGGTCCCGATCAATCGGGGACGTCTGGGATTCCTCGCCTCGTTCGACGCCGAGACGCTGCGGGGCGACGCGGAACTGGTCTTCAACGGCGACCCGCCCCGCCGCCGGCACTGCATGCTGAAGGTGGACCTGCATCGGGCCGCGGGGGATGTGCTCGGCCACTGCGCGATGAACGACTGCGTCCTGACCGCCGGCCCTCCCTTCCGGATGATCCAGCTCGGACTGGACATCGACGGCGAAGGCGGGCCGACCCTGTCGGGAGACGGACTGATCGTGGCCACCCCCACCGGATCCACCGCCTACAACGTCTCCGCGGGAGGTCCCATCGTCTCGCCCACCATGGACGCCGTGGTGGTGACCCCGCTGGCCGCCCACTCGCTGGGCTTCCGACCGTTCGTGATGTCGGGAGATTCGCCGCTGGACATCGTGATCGAGCGTGCCAACGAAGGCACCACGGTGGTGATCGACGGCCAGGAGTCGTATCCGGTCGCGGTCGGCGATCGCCTGCGGATCACCCGCCACGAACGTTCGGTGGAGTTCGTCACCTGCAGCCGCGAACCGTACTGGCGGATCCTGATCGACAAGATGCGGTGGGCCGCGCCCCCCAACTACCGGCGAAACGACCCTTCCTGATCCCGGGGGCGGAACCACCGTCGGGCCGGTACCATGCAACCCCATGATCGACCTGAAGGCACTCCGCGAGAATCCCGACCACTTCATCGAAGGCGCTCGCGCCAAGGGAAGCAGTGTGGACATTCCGCGACTGCTGGAACTGGACACCCAGCGACGGACGCTTCTGAGCGAGCAGGAGCAGCTCCGTTCCGAACAGAAGAAGCTCGGCAAGGTGGTCGGTCCGCAACTGGGCAAGCTCAAGGGACAGCTCAAGGGCGCCAGTGGCGACGAGCAGATCGCCTTGCAGGCCCAGCTCGACGAACTGGAAGCCCGTCCCGCCGAACTCAAGCAGCGCATCCAGCAGCTCGACGAATCGATCGAGGCGATCACCCCCGAGTGGCACGAACTGCAGTTGCAGATCCCCCAGCCGCCGGATGCCGACGTACCGGTGGGCACGGACTCGGACGACAACGTCGAGATCCGCCGCTGGGCGCCCGAGGGATGGGACTGGGACAAGAGCTTCGAGGCCAACCGCGGGTTCGCCGCGAAGACACATCTGGAACTGGTGGACGAACTCGATCTGGTCGACTTCGAACGCGGGGTGAAGGTGGCCGGCTCGCGAAGCTACGCCCTCACCGGCGACGGCATGCGCCTGCACCAGGCGGTCCTCGCACTGGGCATGCAGCACATCACCCGCCGGCACGGCTTTCGTGCGACGTCGGTGCCGGTGATCGTGCGCGAGGAGGCCATGACCGGAACCGGGTTCTTTCCCGGCGGCCGGGAGCAGACCTACCGCATCGACTCCGACAGCACCCCCGGCCCCGGCCAGGATCTCTTTCTGACGGGCACCGGCGAGGTCGGACTCATGGGGCTGCACGCCGACGAGATCGTCGACGCCGAATCGCTGCCGCTGAAGTACGCGACGGTGTCGACCTGCTTCCGTCGCGAAGCGGGCGCGGCGGGCAAGGACACCGCCGGCCTGTACCGGATCCACCAGTTCGACAAGGTCGAGCAGGTCGTGATCTGCCGGGCCGACGAGACCGAGAGCCGCGCCCACCACGCCACGATGATCGGCATCGTCGAGGAACTGCTGCAGGCCCTCGAACTGCCCTACCGCCTGCTGCAGTGCTGCACGGGTGATCTGGGCCAGAAGAACGCCGACATGATCGACATCGAGTGCTGGATCCCCGGTCGCGGCGACGACGACGCGTCGGGTCGCCCTTCGGGCGAGTTCGGCGAGACCCACTCGGCGTCGCGGCTGTACGACTTCCAGTGCCGCCGCCTGAACCTCCGGTACCGGGGCGAGGACGGCAAGACGGTGTTCTGCCATTCGCTGAACAACACGGTGGTGGCGAGCCC
>DBGM01000023.1:0-72557 GCA_002295885.1 Phycisphaerales bacterium UBA854 | reverse complement strand
CGTCCCTTCATGGACGGCCAGGACCGGATCACACCCTGAGGCGAGTCAACCGATCACGCGAACCGTGACGCGGCGTCCCGAAGGCGCCGCGTCGTGTCTTCGTCGTACAGTTCGCTCTTGCCGAATCCCGGCATCGCCCCCGCCGATTCGGCCTCGGCCTGGGCGTCCGCGAAGTTCGACACCAGCAGCATGGGCGCCCCCGTGCCCGCTTTCGACAACTGACGGATGAGATCGATCCCGCCACGGCCGCTTCGGAACTCGCCGTCGAGCTCACGGTTGACCAGCAGCACGACGTCCCGCTCTAACGCCGTCTCCAGTGATCCCTGGTCGTTGATCAGTTCGACGCCCGCACCGGGAAGCGCACGCTGCACCACCGTCTTGAGCATGATCGCATCGGGACCACAGTGCCCCACCAACATCACATCAGCCATCGTCGTTCTCCTGTTCGATCCAGACCCGGTTCGCATCCACCCTCACCCGAACCCCGCCGGTGAAGAGGAAGGTCCGTCCGTGTTCGGCTGCGTCCGAGATCGCGTCCGCCGCGTCCATCAGACGGCCACCATCGATACCGTCGGACCTCACTCCCGCCCGCAGGATCGCCCGCCGCAGTCCGGCCAGACGCAGTCCCCGATCCAGCGTACGCAGTGAGGCCCGCGTCCATTGCGTTTCGCGGCCGAAATGTCCATCCACCGCCGCATCCAGGGACTCCGACGCGGCCCGCACGAGATCCGCATTGTCCGACACCCGCCGGGCGGCCCCCGGCCAGAGCTCCTCGAGCACCGGCAGCACGTCACGTCGCAGCCGCCCGCGGAGCGTGGTCGGGTCGACGTTCGTCGGATCCTCCCGCCACGCGACGCCGGCGGTCTCGCAGAGCGAACGTAGATTCGCCCTTGATTCCGTCAACAGCGGTCGAACCAGCCTGACTCCGTCGCCGAGTTCGCGACAGGGTGCCATTCCCGAGAGGCCTCCCGGTCCGGCTCCACGGCCGAGGGCCGCGATGATCGTCTCGAACTGGTCCTCGGCGTGGTGCGCGGTGGCGACCCACGCTGCTCCGATCCGCCGGGCCGTGCCCAGCAGCGCGTCGTATCGCAGCGCCCTGGCCTCGGCCCCGCCCCGCTCCGGATGCACGTCGAGCACGTCGCACCCGATGCCCAGCTCCGCGCACTGCGAACGGACGAACTCGGCGTCGGCGTCAGCCTCCGCCCGCAGATGATGGTGGACATGCACCACGTGCGGGTCGATGTCGACGCCGTCGCGTCTCCGGAGCCGATCCATCGCCAGAAGCAGCGCCGTCGAGTCGCCACCACCGCTCACCGCGAGCACCATCGGACCCGTCGCCGTCGTTCCGCACGCCGCCTGCAGGCCGCGGTGCAGACCGGTCACGACCGGATGTCGTTTGACCGCGATGTCGTCCGTGGCCGCGTTCATTCCGAAGGTTCGTCGGAAGCCCCGGCGGGTTCGAGGATAAACCGCACCGATCCGTCCATGCTGCTCAGCGAGGAGGTCTCGGTGCTGTCACCCAGCACCAGATAACGGGTGTCGCCGTCGGTGGCATTGACCCGGAGCCGACCGTCGGGATCCTCCACCGACGTGCGGCCTCCCGGCGCCCCGAGGGTGACCTCGCCCACGAACGCCGGCCCCACCGTCGCCGTGACCGATCCGAGGTCGGACTGGCAGAACAGCGGCGGCGAACTGTTCGGCCGTGCCGTCAGATCGATGTTGCCCCGGTTGGTCTTGGCCCGCACGTACGCGGAAGCCCCGGTGATCTCGATGTTACCGTCGCGGGTGATGACCTCGACGGCATCGGTGGCATTGAGCACCCGGATGGAGCCGAGATCGGTCTTGGCCGAGACCGTACCGTCCTGATCGACGCACCGGATCGAGCCGTTGCCCACGAGCAGCAGGGCGGCCCCCGACGCGCCGTTGACATCGACCGAGCCGTTGACGGTGCTGATGATGACGCCACTCGTGTCCGGCACGGTGATCATGAGGGAGACCGAGACACCCTCGGGAGCCTCCGGCTTGATCTCCAGCGTTCCACTGTCGGTGTCGATCCCCAGCGTGGACTGCATCAAGCGGACGTCGGCCGCGGTCCGATCCGAATCGAGCGTCGACCAGACCGCCCGTACCGTGGCCTCGAGCGACCTGGTCACGGTCAGGGAGACGGACCCGTTCTGCACGTCGACCCGGACCGCGGCCGGCGGAGCCGGAACGACCTGCTGCTCGGTCCGTTCGTGGACGTTGGTGGAGGTGCAGCCGGCCGACAGGACGTACAGCAGCAGCAATGGTGAGCGACGCATGAAGGACTCCCGATTCAGGTGGAGACGGAATCACTGGCCTGGGATTCCCGGTCGGCCCGCACCCGGGCCACGTCGCGGGTGAACCCCAGCTCGTCGCCGACGGCGACCTCGAGACGATCCGCCGCCTCGGACGGAATCCACAGGGCATCTCCGTCCAGTTCGTACGCACAGCGGACGCACCGGAAGTGACCGGGTCGACTGACGTTGACGTACCCCTCCTCCCCCGTGAGCTCCTTGCAGCCCGCCAGCGAGATCAGACGCGATGACTTCACGAGGGTGATCTCGTCGCGATCGGCCTTGAGGTACGGCCCGCCGTCGAAGGGGTCGACCTCGTCGACATGCTGGAACCCCATCCGCTCGAGCATGCGGAGGGCGGGGATCGCGTCGTCGCTGGCGGCCCCGATCAGCTTTCTGGCCGCGGCCGGCAGCAGCGAGGTGTGGATCTCGCCGGTCGGAAACAGCGAGGTGATGAACTCCTTGGAGGTGCGACTGAAGACATCCGCCTCCTCGTAGGAGAGGTTGATGAAACGACGCCCGAGGTGGTCCCACAGCTTGGTCCGCCCGTCCGGGGTCAGCACGCCCATCACCTCCGCCACCACGTCGTCCATGAACAGCTGCGGATGCTGGCCGATGAATCCGAACCGTGATTTGCTCAGGAAGGATCCCAGACGCATGTCGTTCGCTCGGTAGGCGGGGGCCAGGACCAGCCCGCCGACTTCGGTCACACCAACCGTGTCCTGGCAGAGCTGCACCGTGAGCTGCACCTGTCCCGACTGCAGATCGCTCGAGAAGTGCTGGTGACGACGCACCTTGAGGTAGAGCCGTGGGAAGTCCGGCGTGCCCCGACGGGCGATGATCGCGGAGGTTCCCGCGACGCGTCCCCCGTCGCCGTGGGCGGTGTCCATGAGCACGAAGGTGAAGAACCGCTGGTCGAGCTCGGCCTCGCCGGCGAAGCTGGTCTCCACCCGCTCGATGATCTTCTCCATGGAACGCTCGTTGGACGGCAGGTTGTTCGAGTGCACCGTCTTCGCCATGCGAAGCAGTTCGGGCATGTCCTCCATGCGCACGTTGCGGATCAGGAACACGGTCAGGCCCCCTCGTCCATGGCCCGCTCGACGATCCCCATCACCTCGGTGATGTCCTCGGGCTGCAGCACGCCCACCGGAGGCAGGAAACGGAGATGGTGCGGGCCGTGGCCGCAGAAGAAGGCCACCACGCCGTGCTCGTAGAGCCGATGCAGCAGCGGCTTGATCGCATCGAGGCGACCGCCGTAGGGCGTCAGGCGCATCATGCCGCCCGCTCCGCCCACCAGCGACATCGGGCGGTGGGGAGTCGGGCAGTCGGTCTTGACCTCCGGGAAGTCCTGCGGACGACGTTCGATGATCCCCTCGGCCGCGGTGCGGAACGCGGCGTGCAGCCGGGCGTGCCGTCCGTCGTCGCCGTAGGCATCGCCTTCGAGCAACCGCTGGATGATCCGACGCCCGACCGACAGGCCGACCGTGCCGCCGAGGAATGTCGCGCTGAGCAGACCGGGCTTGGGATTCAGTTCTTCCGTGTACAGCGTAGCGCACACCTGCGACATCTTCCCCACCGTGACCATGTCGGCGAGATCCTCGAGGCCCAGGGCCTGGAAGCGGTACATGCGTTCCGTGCGGCCGAAGGACTGCACCTCGTCGAACCACACGGGGATGCCCGCTTCGCGGCAACGCTCGCCGACGACGCGAAGCCAGGCCGCCTCCGCGGCGACGAAGCCGCCCTCGCCCTGCACCGGCTCAATGACGATGCACGAATGCTGGTGCGGATAGCGCCACAGATAGCGTTCGAGCAGATCCATCGTGCGCTGGAGCGAGCCTTCGGGGTCCTGTTCCTCGAAGAACGGCAGGTAGTCCACCTGCGTGCTCAGCGGAATGCCCTGACGGCCGCCCGGAATGTCGCCGATCTGGGACGTAACGATCGTCCGCCCCATGAAGTTGTGATCGAAGGCCAGCAGACGCGGGGCGCCACACCGATGCTGCATGCAGATCTTCAGGCCGTTCTCGTTCGCCAGCGCGCCCGACGGCGAGGTGTAGCAGTGGGCCAGCTGCGTTCCCGGACGAGCCGCCTCCAGCAGCGCCTCGGCGAAGGAGATCGCCTCCTCGTTGCACATGAGGTTGCCCTGCATGACCGTGTCGGTCAACGAGGCCCGCAATGCGGTCTCGACCAGATCCGGATCGCCGTGGCCGAAGCCGTGGACCCCGATGCCGGTGATCATGTCCCACTTGACCGATCCGTCGGCGAGCTGAACGAGTCCGCCCCGCCCGAATCCGGAACCGATGTAGGGGTAGAACCCCGCCCGACCACGCACCGAGGACAAACGGTCGATGGCATCCTGCAGTACCTGGGCCCGCCCCGGATCCGGCGCCCGGACTCCGGTGATCGTGGCCTGATGCCGTTTGAGGGCGGCAACGAGGCCCGCGATGGCGGCATCGACATCGGGGCAGTCCGTCATGGGGTTCAGGTGGCGGCTGGTAGCGTGCGTGGGGTCAGTCATGAAGACCACATTCTAGCCGACCCGGCGGAATCGACCCTCTCGAGTCGAAAAACGGGGGTCAGCCCGAACGATCAAAGGACAGACGAACCCATTGGCCCTGATCCGCCGGTCCGCGACAGGCTTCCAGTCGCCGCTCGGCGGGAATCCCGATGAGACAGGCGTTGGTCGTCGTGGCCTCCCCGTCTTCGGGATGCCGGCTGATCGAAAGCGCCCCTTCGCTGCGATCGGAGAGGACTTCACGAACAGCGTCGAGATCGAACTCCCCCTTGGCCAGCAACGCCGTGGCCCGATCGAAGCGGTGCCGGCTGCTGATCGACGCGGCTTCGGGCTCACGCGCCTGATGCCCCACGTCGAGGCAGTGATTGGTCTGGACGATGGGATCGGCCGCGAGATCGTGGCGGATCACGTCGGACGCGGAACACTCCAACTGCACGGCACCACCCTGATCACCCAGCCAGTAGGTGTGGGCCGCGATCCGGGTCGCCGATTCGATGACCCCGGCCGCCCGGATGCGGTCCGGTTGCCGGATCGCCCGGTGCAGAAGGTTCATGTACCCGATGCCGTCCTGGACGTCGGACGTCTTCAGATTGGTCGTCCCCACCCAGAGCCCGTGTTCATTCATGCCGATGAGCGTCGGCCCCCCCGCCACCGTGACCGACCAGGTCTCCGGCCCTTCGTCGGGCAGCCGATGCACCGCCACAACATGCTCGATGTCGCCGCGGTTGAGATCCCACGACTGCGCCATGATCACCGTGGACGATCGGGTGCGGTCGGGGGGAATGCTCAGCGCCGTGCAGCCTTCGTCGTCGCCGGCGGGACTCCAGCACACCAGATCCCTGGTGTCCGTCATGTTGAGTACGAACAGCAGCCGGGCGGCATCGACTTCGGCGCCCTCGGCGACCCCCATGTGTTCGTCCCACCCCTCGGGATCCCAGTCCCGCAGCCGCAAGAGGCAGGTACGCCCCACCGCCTCGATGCGGTGCATGCGGTCGACCGACCGTTCCGCCAGATAGTTCGTCATCTCGTTGAGCCGGTGCCCCAGCAGCGACTGCACACGATCTCGCAGTGCTTCGCCCTGCTGACGCCCCATCGAACGCGCATCACCGGACACCGTGATCTGATCGAGTTCGTACATGCGGTCATCCTAATCGAGGTCGAACACCACCGGATCCAGATAGTCGGCCGGCCCCCGGTTCCACATCTCCTCCGTCTCCGGATCCCATGCGACATGGAGCACACCACCTCGCATCTCCACCGCAGAGTCGTGACCCGCGAGCCCGGCCCGGGCCAGCGCGGCGACCGCGGCGGTGGCTCCGCTGGCGCAGGCCTGCGTCGGTCCGACACCACGCTCCCAACTGCGCAGCAGCATTCGATCCGCAGCCACCGGCTGCACCAGATGGACATTGATCCCGTCCGGGAAGGCCGGATGCTGCTCGAGCACGGGCCCGATGGCGTCGACGGCGTCCAGTGCCTCGGCGTCGCGGCATGGGATCACCACGTGCGGGTTGCCCGTCGAGACCAGATGCAGATCCAGAACGATGCCGTCGAGCTCCATGACGATGCAGGCCCCCTCGCCGGTCGACTCGCCCGGCAAGTGGTCCGTACGTGCTCCCACCGCTTTCGGCCCGAATGCGGGCGCAGGCATGGAGACGCGAACCTGTCCCGAGTCGATCGAACCCTCGTGCCGCCCCGCCGGCGTGCGCATTCGAACGCCGTCCGTCCACCAGCCTTCGTCGACACCGAGACGGATCAGGCACCGGAGTCCGTTGCCGCACAGTTCGGCCGACGAACCGTCCGCGTTGCGGATGTCCACGTGGCATTCCCCCGCCGCGTCCAGGGCGTGCAGCAGCATCGCATCCGCCTCCGCCCGACCGCACCAGCGTCGAGCCACCGCACCGGGCTCCGCATCCGCCAGGGTGGATCGATCGACCAGCAGCACCGAGTTGCCGAGACCGTGCATGCGCGGAACGGTGAGTTGCGTCACGAGATCGCCTCCATGATCAGTTGCAGGATACCGATCGCCACGATGATCCCGCATGCGACACGGATCAGCACCATGGTCCGGTCGATGGCGAGTCCGTCCACGGGCCGCCCGATCAGCGACTGCAGGTACTCGGTCCGCCATGCGATCGATCCGTGCCGCCAGCTGCGGCGACGGGGATCGATGGCCTGCAGCAAGGCGATGCTGTCCAGGGCTCCCACCATGGCCAGCACCGACTCCGAATCGATCCGGTCCGGGCATTCGGACTCCGCGACGAGATGCTGGACCGCGAACGTGTCCGCCTGCCGCTCGAACCGACGAGACATCCAACCGAACAGAAGGAAGATCACCGCCAGCACCACGACCAGCTGCAGCACGGCGCCGGGGCCCGCGGGTTCGCGAAACACCTCGGGGGCGAGATCGACGAGCAGCTCCAGACTCCACTGCCCGAGCACCAGGGTCGACAGGAGACACACCAGCAGCCAGATCATGTGTCGATGCCGGACGTGTCCCACCTCGTGCGCCATCACGGCCTGCACCTGGCGACGCGGCAGCTGTTCGATCAGGCCGTCCGTCAGCACCACGTAGCGCAAATGCCGGACCAGCCCCATCACCGCCGCATTGATCATCGTGCCGCCGGTCCGCCAGAGCATGATGTCGCGGACCCGGACGCCATGGCGGGCGCAGATGGATTCCAGATCGATTCGGATCGAACCGTCGGGCAGACGCCGAAGTCCCAGCAGCCAGCGGGCGATCAAGGGAGATGCCCCCAGCACCGAGATCGCGACGAACCCCGTGCCCAGTTCCGCCCAGAGGTTGATCTCGCGTCCGTCCGTCTCGAGAAAGCCCTCGAGCACCTGGGACAGCCCCAGGATCAGCAGCATGGGGACGAGCATCAGCAGGATGTGCAGACGGAGCTGCGTGAGGACGTAGGGCCACCGTCCCGGCGGCAGATGGACGGGCAGCCCACGATCCAGGCGGTGCAGCAGTGCGGTTTCGTGCAGGCGTCGCTCGATGGGATACCAGATCCACCAGAGCCAGAGCAGGCCCAGGATCGGCGGAAGCATGACGAGTAGTTCGCCGATCAGGATCCAGCCGCCGGCGAGCTCCCGCGCGGCCCCCAGAGCATCAATCACCAGCACGGTGAACAGATAGTTCAGCAGCAGAAGCCAGCGTGCCACCAGGAGACAGCGGTCACCCGTCCGAACTGCGGCCCGAAGCGACCGCCCCCGACCGATTCGCCGGCGCAGCGCGGACACGACGACGGATGCTCCCGCGGCCACCAGGAGCACCGGTCCGACCGACAGGCCGACCACGCGTCCGAGTTCCGAATCAGGCGTGGCCAGACCGAGTTCGAACACGAACCCGCCGTCGGCGAGCAGCACCGCCAGCACGAGCAGGATGGGCACCAGCGACAGCAACGGACGATCAGCCCGACCCGGGGCGTCGAATCGTGCCCAGATCGACGATCACCCGGCCGTGGCGGTAGTAGTCGACGTTCATCCGGTCCTCGTCCACGAACGTGAAGACCAGGCAGTTGGCCCGGGTGTTGTCAGCGTAGTTCATATCGCCGAGACCGGGACCGGCATGATCCCGGTTGCCGTGACGCTGGGCGTGGAAGTGGAAATGGAAGAGCGAGGTGTAGCCCGCATCGAACATCGCCTGGGATGCATTGAACTTGAGGTCATGCTCGCGGATCCGGGGCTTGAACTCCAGCACCTCGAACCGCCCCTTCCGGTCCAGGGCGATGACCCCGCCGAACTCGGTCGATTCGTCCTCGTGGTCCTCGTCGGCGTATGCGAACAGATGCGTACGCACCGGAGCGTGCTGCAGCGCCTGCAGAGCCAGTTCGATGGCGGCCAGATCGCTCCAGGTGAGTCTTTCACGGTGGGTTCGGAGCCGCTCCATCATTGGATCGGCCCCGGGAATGCCCGGGTTGTATTCCGAATAGTGCTTTCGGCCCCGAAGCATGCCGTCGACATGGGAATACAGCCGGGCGACCGGTGCGTCCAGCAGATCCTGACGGTGACGGGTCGCGGCCACCACGATCGCCAGGTCGCGCATCTCGAGTTCGCTTCGGCGCTCGGCGGGAACCCGCTCCATCGCGACCATCGCCTCCTCCCAGAAGTCCTCGTTCTCCGGCTGCCGCAGCTTCTGCAACCAGATGATCTCCTCCCGGTTGTAGGGCACCATGCCGAAGTCCCGTGCGGCCGCATTGAGATCCAGCATCATGATGTCGTCCGTGTCCGGCTCCGACTCGGTCGCCAGTGCGATCAACCGACCACGCTCGCCCAGCCGGTGCAGCAGATCCCAGCACCGCTGACGAAGACCGCGTTGCGACCGCTTGTTCGAGGTCACGAAGAGCTCGAAGACCTTGTCGACGACGGCATCGCGTCCGTGCATGCGCACCAGCGCGATGAACTCGGGACGGTCCGTCTCGTCGGGCGTCAGGGCCCGGGGGCGCCCCCAACTGGAGATCAGGGCGGGATCCAGTTCCGTGATGTCTCGATCAGCAATCCATTCACAGCATTCGGTCAACCACGGCCAGTTGGTCATCCGGGGCAGTTGACGCCGCAGCAGCAGAATCGTCTGCTCCCGGTCGTGGGCCCACAGCTCGTTGAGTGCCTCGCGACGGACGGCGAGCCCGTACCCGGGTCGCCACACGATGCCGGCAAGCAGATCGAGGTAGATCGGATCGTCGTCGATATTCCGCTCCCGCATCATCTGGATGCTCTTGAGGTGCGTCCGGTCATGGGCCGACTTGTCGGCCAGAGCGGTCATCGGATCCTGGACCGTGGTCTCGCAGCCCGACAGAAGGGCGATCGGGACCAGCAGGCCCCAGGCGGCCACGAGAGGGGTGATCCAACGCATTTGGGGGATGCTTGCCATGCCCGCAGTGTACCCATGGATCGAATGATCGGGCCCGGTTGCCCCCACTGCTCGGGCTTCGTACCATCTGGACATTCATGACTGATACCAACGACAACGTGGACACGGCCGACATCCGAACGCAGGTCGAAAAGGTCGTCGAGATGATGCGCCCCGCCATCCAGTCCGATGGTGGAGACATCGAGGTGGTCGCAGTGAGCGATGAAGGCATGGTTCAGGTCCGGTTCCACGGAGCCTGCGTCGGGTGTCCTTCGAGCACCATGACCCTCAAATCGGGCATCGAGCGGAATCTGAAGACCTACGTGCCCGGAATCATGGAAGTGGTTGCCGTGGACATGGATGGCAATCCGGTCCAGGATTGACGCCAAACCATTGAAATCAAGTGCCTTAGAGAGGATGCGGAACGATTTCTGCCGTTCTCTGTCGGGTCGGAGGTAGGAGAATGCGGCCGGATCCGCTAAGGTATCCCGTTGGAGGATCGGGGCCGCGGAAGCCCCGAAGGAGATGGCATCACAGCTGAGGCAGGAGGTCCGAGGCATGCTCGTCATCACGAGAAGAGAAGGTGAAGAAGTCGTCATCGGCGATCCGGCCAACCCCGTCGGGGTGGTACGGGTGGCCTCGGTGAAGGGTGATCGGGTCCGACTCGCCATGGATTTCCCCCGTGAGGTGGAGGTCCATCGCCGCGAAGTCGCAGATCAGATCATGGCGGACAAACCGACGGTCGTCGGCAAGATCCGTCCCGCCGGCCAGAACCCCTGACACCATCTGCACCCACGAAAAAAGTTCGTGACGTGCGGTGGGAGCACGTCACGAACCGGGAAGGGTTTGACCCGTCTGGTCGAAGACCGATCGGGCCGATGTCGTACCGAGGGTTCTGCAGACCGCTTCGGTACGTGCCCGACGTGTGTGCGTCGGGTGGACCTTGAAGGAGCAGGCGTCGTGGCGATCCATGCCTGACGCGGCTGCCCCGAACGGATCATCCGTGATCCGTTGCCTCGGGCATTCGTCGTGACCATGTCATGCAGGTACTTCGCCACAGGTCCTGCAATGGCGAAAAACCCCCTGAAAATACGGGCGATGCAGCCATCCTTGGCCCATCCGCTCCCGTGCACGGGTCGAGCTGGCTTCCCTGCCCGCTCGAAGCACGCCGGTCCAGCCGGCCATGATCCGACGTTGCCGTCGACAATGCGACGATCGATCCCGTCAAGGATTCGAGTCGCGAACTCCTCACTGCTGTTCCCCCCCGCCCCGCTGGATGGCCCGCCGGGCCCGGAGCATGATCTCCGCCTGCGCGGCGAACCGTGCTTCCCGGATCGTGGCCCAAGCGGCCGGGTCGTGGACCTCGAGATGGTCCTTGACGCCCAGCACGACCACCATGTTCTCCAGCCCCGCCATGCGAAGCATGCGGTCCGGAATACGAATGCGGCCGGTCTTGTCCAGATCCACCCGGGCGGCCTGGGAATAGAGCAGCTGCTCGTACTCGAGCAGGTCCTCGTTGGGCACCAGCGACTGCTCGGTCGCGGCCGCCATCTGCTCGAAGGTCTTCTCTGGCCAGATCCACAGTGACCCCTGCTGGCCGGGAGCGACGTAGAAAGCCGATCCATGGATCTCGGGGTCCAATCGACCGCGAAGATCCGAAGGAATGGCCAGACGCTGCTTGGCGTCGATCGAGTGTTCGTATTCCCCTGTAAACAGCACTCATAGGTCCTCTGTGTTTCAGTTTGGGAAATTAGCCCACTTCGCCCCACATTTCAACACTTTTCCTCAAGAACCTGCCTCGATTCCCACAATGCGTTGTTCAGATGGTCCGAAAATTCGGCCCATCTCCTTGATGTAAATGGACTTATCGAACGGAAGTCTTTTTTTGCCCCCTTCAGAGCCCCCCCCTCCAAGGCGCTTTCGGCCGAAAGCCGTAATCACACCGGCAGCAGATCGGTTTTGGGGCCAGACTTGAGTGGGCTCCTTCTGGGGGGGAGCACGTTTAGAACGATCTGATTTCGGGGAATCATGATGGTCAGTCGCAACGTGATCGCGAACGTCATCAGTCGCATACCCAGCGGTGGATTTCTGGTCACCGCTGCACACGAAGACACCAGAACCGGCGTCATGACCTCACGGGTGCAGGTGTGCAGTGAAGAACCGCTGCTGCTGATGATCTCCATTCCCCGTGGCACCCCGATCGAACCCCTGCTGCGTGATAGCCGGTGCTTCGGACTCTGCCGACTGCTCGGTGACGATCGACTGGTGAAGCGACGATTCAATCCCCCTCCCCAGCGGGGCGACGACCCCTTCGTCGCCATTCCGACCTCACAGCTGGTCACGGGGGCCCCGATTCTCCATCGCTGCGAGTACTTCATGGATTGCGAACTGGTGGGACATCTGGCTCCGGAGGCCGACTGCCGCATCTACCTCGGTCTGGTCAAGGCCCTGGGGACCGTCAAGGACCCGGACAAGCCGCTGAAGTACAAGGTGCTGGAGCCGCAGGACGATGTTTCCACCGGCAAGAAGATGTCAGTGCACTGAATCATCGACCCGAGGTCGACCTCGCCCTATCATCGTTCGGATGAACAGCGAGCACGCCCCACACCCCGCCAATCTCCTCGGCATCGACTACCGCCAGGCGGCCGTCGACATGGGACCGCCTCCAACTCCGATCGTCGACGCGCATCTCCACATCGGCGGAACCAGGGCGGCCGAGCTGTACCGGGACGTGGCCACGTCCTGGGGTGTCCGGCACTGCATCTCGATGACCCAGTTGGAACAGGTCGATGCCGTATCCGCGGCGATGGGCGACATGGTGCAGTTCATCGCCATCCCGTCCTTCTCGAATCCGGACCGGCGGGTTGCCCACGGAACCGATTTCATGGACCGGATCCGGACCTTCCGTGCCCTGGGATCGAAGATCGTCAAATTCTGGTGTGCTCCCCGGGGCGTCGAATACGGCGAGGAGGTCGGTGATCCCGGGCTGCTGCGACTGGACAGTCCGGTTCGCCGCGACGCGATGGATCTCGCCGCGTCGCTCGACATGATGTTCATGGTGCACATCGCCGACCCCGACACCTGGTTCGCCACCCGCTACAAGGACGCGGACCGTTTCGGAACCAAGGCCGCCCAATACGACGCCCTTGAGGAGCTGCTCGACCTTTACCCGGTCCCCTGGATCGCCGCCCACTTCGGCGGATGGCCCGAGGACCTCGACGTACTGGACGGACTGCTCGAGCGACATCCGAATCTCCATCTCGACACCTCGGCCACCAAGTGGATGGTGCGGGAGCTGAGTCGACACGACAGCGTGCGCTTTGCCAGCTTCCTCACGCGGTGGTCGGGAAGGATCCTGTTCGGATCGGACATCCTCACCTCCGACGACCACCTCGTGGCGGCTCCCGACGGAAACGAGATGACCGCCAAGGCATCCTCGCTGAAGGAGGCCTACGACCTCTACGCCAGCCGCTACTGGGCCCTGCGAACCCTGTTCGAATCGGACTACGACGGTCCCTCGCCCATTGCGGACCCCGATCTGGAAATGGTCGATCCCGAGGCTCACGGCCCGCTGGATTCACCGACGCTGCACGGCCATCATCTGTCCGGTGAGCTGCTGCGGATGATCTACGCCGATGCCGCCCGTGGCCTGGGCCTGCTGGAACCCGATCACTCGGCCAGCAAGGCGTAGCGTTCGAGCAGCCCTTCGCACCAGGTCGTCATGTCGACCAGTAGCCCGCCCGCATCCACGCGGCGGGCACTCCCTTCACGCAGCCAACGGGCCGCATCGCTCTCGGCGTCGTCCACACCGGCAAACACCGCACCGGTGGCAGCCAGCTCCGCGGCGGCGGGATGACCGCGTCCGAGCAGGACCGGCCGGGAGGCGGCCAGCGCCTCGAGGATCGGAATCAGTCCGACGATCTCACCGCACCGATCGGTGGTCCCCTGGGCCAAGGCGCAGCCGATGGACGAGATTCCGCCCTGCGTGACATCCTCCCTCACCAGCAGCTGCCCACGATCCATGTCGTCCAGCCATCGAAGCCCGTCCTCGAAGCCGCCCGTCCACTCCGGTGCGACGACCCGAACGTCGCCCCCCGCCACCGCCAACCGGACGGGGACACCGATGAGCGATCTCAGCGAGGCCCGAGGAAGTCGATCGCCGATCATTCCGAACACCAGTGTTTCGTCACCAGCCCCCCAGGCCCGGCGTCGGTCGGGATCCATCTCCGACCGTTCGATGTCGAAACCGAACGGCGCCACTCCTACCTCGAGACCGTACGCACGCAGGGCATCGGCCATGCCGCTGCTTCCCACCTGCAGCTCGAGCGGTACGAGATGCGACAACTCGATCAGGTCGACCGGCAGCGACGCGTCGATCTCCATCGAATCCAGAGTGCAGAGGGTGGGAGGCCCACCCCCGCAGGCCGCACGGAGACGCAGCGACGCGTCTCCCCAGCAGTGGATCAGATCGATGGGATGTCCGGCATCCGCCCACGCTTCGAGCACGCGCCACAAGGGCTGACCCGACAAGCCGCTCACCAGACGCGTCTGGTTCAGACGGCCCGACGTGGGAGGCAGGCACGGCTGCCGCCTCGCACCCCCGCCGACCTCGAGCAGGACATGTTCACCCCGGGCCTGCAATCCATCGATGGTCCGATGGACCAGCCGATGCAGGCACCGGCCATCGGTTCCGGGCTGGATGTCCACAAGGTGGAGTACACGCACGGGGGTCACCGTGGCTCGATGCGACCGCCGAGTTCGGACACCGTGTAGGTGAAGAACAGCTTGGCGATCTCGTCACCCGTCGTGACGGCCAGCCGATCGTTCAGATCATTGCGGGTCGAAATGGTGTGGAAACCGTGCGGATCCACGTTCGGCAGATCCACGACGAGCTGGTAGTAGCCGTAGCTGTCCGCGGAGGAGGGATCCGGAAACAGCCGCTCCTCGTTCTTGACGTCGATGACCCGGACCCGGCAGATCGCCTTCGGCTCCGGCGTCTGACCGTCACGGGTCAGGGCGAACTCGTCGACACTGACGAAGATGATCTGCGTCGCCCCGACGGCCTCCCCGATCGCGTGCACGGACAGCAGCTTCCCGGCCCGATCGTGGCGACTCGAGACGCGAATGGCGTCCCGCGCGGGGATCATGTTCTCCCTTGACACGACCCCCTCCTCCATGAGGACGGTGGTCGCCTCCTCGGCGATGACGCGACGCAGACGGGTGGGGCTGATTCGGTTCCGACGGTCATCGAGAAACACGACCGTGGGTACATCCTGCAACTGGTACTTGGCCTCGATCTCCGGTTCGGGCTGGGCCACGAAGCTGACGGCGGACACGATGTTGCATCCACCCAGTTCGAGCAGCAGCACGGCGGCGAATACCCACGCGCCCAGCAGCGATACGATTCGGATGCTCATTGCGCTTGATCCAGTTCGGGCTTGTAGCGATCGGGGTACTTGGGCTCGAGATGCGGATAGAACAACCAGGCGGTCTGCTTCATGAACTCCGTCACCAGACCGGTCTCGATGACCTCCGAGGAGGCCGAGTCGCGGTCGAGCTGCTTGATGGTCGGAAACCTCGCGGTGATGTGGTAGGCATCGGCGAACTCGTCCGGGTTGTGCCCGTCGTCCTCGATGACACCGATGGTCGCCGCACACTCCCCATCCCAGATCCACCGGTTGCCGGGAGGATTCAAGCGGAAGGTGTGGATGTCAATCAGGATGATCCGCTGCACCTGCAGGGCCTTGAGCATGTCGCTGTAGGGCAGTGCGTTCCAGCGCGGAGTGGTGAACTGCCATTCACGGACCGCTCCGGAGGTCAGCACCCGAGCTCCGGACACCTCACGGGCGATGAGCCCACCCACCCCGGAACTGATCACTTCCGGCAGGAGCTGGTACTGATGCAGCGTGCCGAGATCGGCATCGACGATCACCGCTACGGTCTTGTGCTCGAGACCCTCGTAGCGGGGAAGCACCTCGACCAGCTTCTGGTACTCGAAGCTCTGGGCCATTCCACCGGCAAGGTAGAAGGCACCACAGCCCCAGCCGCCCAGCAGCGGAAGCACGAACAGGAATAGCAGCAGAAGTCGTCGCATCAGATGTGGCCTCGGAAACGAAGCATGGTATAGCCCCAGCTCAGAATCAACATGGCCAGAACCACCCAGGTGACCTTCATCGTCCAGAAACGGCACAGAACCCCCCCCAGAGGGGCTCCGGTGACCAGCACCACCAGCCCACCCACGAAAAACACCGCCGTGGCACAGGCCAGGAACGCCCCGAACGGCTGACCGGCGAAGGCCGAGACGAAGTCCCCGTGCACCACGTTGGCAAAGGCGGTCGTGAAGCCGCAGGTCGGACACGGAATGTCCAGATGGACGATCCAGCCGCAGGGCGGCAGTCCCAGTTGGGTGTGGGTGCCGATCCCTCCGGAAGCCGGTTGCAGCGTGGTGGCCACGCCCAGCACCGCACCGCACCCCAGCACCACGAAGAGGGCCACGGCACGCGGCGCGAACAGCAGGTCCAGCCATCCGGAACGGACGGCGGCGGCGTCGGGCTGTGATTTCACTCGGGCCATCTCGTCAAGGCTACCCGCTCGCGACCGGTACGGCAACGCTGAGCGGAACCAGCCGACCGGAGTGCGGGACGATCAGGAAAGCGGGCAGGAATACCAGGTCGACTCGGTGCCGACTTCGATCCGGGCCAGCAGGTGCAACCGCACATCACTGCCGTGCAGGTCGGCCAACTCCGGAGGATGCGAAGTGAAGAGATGACAGCACGGCTCCTGGACCGTCGCCGACACGAGCCCCGGGCAGGCCAGCGAGAGGAGTTCGCGATGATCCGTGGCCCAACGGGCCGCGACCTGGAGCTGTCGCAAATCGGACGACCGACCGAGACAATGAACCCGTCCTTCGTCATCCACGGCGAGTTCGACTTCCGGACAGGCGGGGCAACCGACCGGCAGGGCGACGAGATCCGCTACATGGCGGACCAGCCCCTCCGGCTCGGTGGCCGGGGGATCGACGTGCTTCTCGGACGGCGGATCCAGTTCCAGCGGTTCAAGCAGTTCGTCGGCCACCACCAGAGGTGGCGGAGGCACCTCGATCACGGGTTCGGGCACGCCCGACTCGACTGATGACGCACCCACCACCGCCGGGCCGTCCTCGCGGCCCGATGCATCGACCGCCGAGGCGGCAAGTCCCCGGTGCAGATCCGCCACGATTCCATCGATCCCGTGGGGATGATGCGGAAAGCGGCCGGCCTGCAGCTGATCGGCCGAGGCATCGATGCGATGAAGACTCTCGCGAATCGTGATCTCGAAGCCGAGCTGGTCGCGTACCGTCTCGGCCAGACGGGAACCGGTTTCCGCGGCCACCGAAGGAGGAGAACCCGCGAAACAGATCCCGAGGTCCAGCTGCACTGCATCCGGCAGGGCGGAGAACGACTTGCATAGTTGATACGCCGCGACCACCGCCGCCTGATCGGTACCGCTCAGTATCGTGATGCGATCGAATCCAGCCGTGGCGAGATGCACCACATCCCAGCCCGCGGCCGGCACCACCGCCCAGCGACGACAGCGGGCCGCCATCAGTTCGATCGCGGCTCCGAGGGAATGTTCCTGATCGGGCCGGGGAAGGACGGTGTCGGCCATGCACTGCAGTCCGATCGAGTCATCCTCCATGCGGAGCAGTCCGACGCCCCCGGCATCGGCGTTGAGTCCCCAGGCGCAGGGACCGAACCAGACCGCGGCCCGTACCGGCAGATGCCCGGGCAGTAGACATTCGATGCGCGGCTCGACTTCGATCGCCTTTGGAGCATCGAGAACCTCCGCCCCCGCCACCGGCGTCGTGAACAGGTCCGTCAGAGTTGCGAAGGGATCCGGTTGCGAGGTCATGGTGCGGGAGCCAGCGTAAAGCAGTTGGTGCTCGACCCGGTCTCGCCCGTGATCGTGGCCTCGTTGTAGGGATCGATGCGACTGCGGCCGTCGATGACCACCTGGTACCGGTACTGCCCGGGAGGCAGCGGCACGATCGCCTCGAAGCAGCCACGCGTCCTGTCGAACCGCATGGGAGTCGCCGAAGCGGACCAGCCGTTGAAATCAGCCGAAATCGACATGCTCTGTTCGGGCAGACCCGGCTGGCGAAAGCAGATTCCCTGATCGGTGATCACCACGCCGTAGTCGGGCGTCTCCGCCTCCGCCCCGGCGTCCGACGTCACCGGACCGACCGATGGATCCACGGCTGTCGAATCCGCCGGGACCGATGGTGCGGGCGATGCATCGAAGCCCGCCTGCATGCGCAAGGCAAGTTCTCCGACACGGGTCGAAGGCTGGACCTGAGGAGGCGGAACGGATGCGGCCGAACGACGGTCAAGCAGTTCCGGCTGCACCTGTGGCGGATGTTCGATGATCCATCGGGCCAGCGCGACGTAGTCCTGTTCCGCTTCGCTGCCCGGAGCGAACTCGGTGATGGGCTGCCCGAAGGACGCTGCTTCCCGCAGCGGCTCGTGCTCGCGGATCATCATCGGCAGCAGATGATCCGGGAAGTGCTGATGCAGTGCTTCGAGAATTCTGGAGGCCAGCCGCGACTCCGGATTGAACAGGGTCGGCAGCATGTTGCATTGGATCGGACGGGCGATCCGCTCGATGAGCGACTGGATGGTGCCCCACTGCCGCCGGGCTCCCCGCAGCGAGAAGTAGCCGGTCTCCACCGGAATCAGCGCCTGGGTGGAGGCACGCAGGGCGTTGTACGTGAGCAGTCCGATGGATGGTGAGCAGTCGATGAGACAGATGTCGTACCGGACCGAGCATCCCTGCAGGACACGGGCCAGTCGACGATCCCGGTCCGGCAGGGCGTACAGCCCGCCGTCGGGGGATTCCAGACCGGCCAACATCATCGTGCTGGGCAGCAGATCCAGCCCGTGCATGACCTCCCACAGCATCGGTCCGGGATCGAACCCCAGATCCAGATCCGAGAGCATTGCTTCGGCGATGCCGGTTTCGATCCTGGATTCCGGCACTCCGAGCCCGGCCGCGCAGTGGGACTGGGGATCCATGTCCACCAGCAGGGTTCGGACCCCCTGCTTGGCCAGCACAGCTGCGAGATTGATGGCGGTCGTGGTCTTGCCGCATCCACCCTTCTGATTGACGATGGCGATCGTTCGCACGGCGTGACCCTCCTGGCCGGTTTCGGCGCGGATCGCGCCGGGCAGCAAGCCAATGCTCCCGAACATCATCGGCGGGCGCGAAAACAGGCCTTGAATATGGGACGCTGGTCAGTCGGCTCCAACGGCCCGCCAGGCCGCCACGATGGCCTCCTCGGGCACGTCCGGCACGATGGAGACCCGTCCCGGGCAGTGCGGAACGATCAGCGTGTGGGAACCGCCGTGGGCCTTCTTGTCGAACCCCATCCGAAGCAGCAGTTCCGCAACCGGAACCGCCTGCGGCAGCTGGACCGGCAATCCGATGCGTTCCAGACGCCGGACGAACCCGTCGGCCCAGTCCCCCTCGAGCTGTCCGATGGCCCTCGACAGGGCGATGGCGGCGACCAGTCCGACGGACACCGCCTCCCCGTGGAGGAGATCCAGCGAATCGATCGGCTCGATGGCATGCCCGAAGGTGTGCCCGAGGTTCAGGACGGCCCGTCGGCCGTGCTCGTGCTCGTCTTCTTCCACCACCCGGGCCTTGATTCGGACCGCCTGATCGACCAGCCAGGCCGTCGCGGCAGGGTCGGCGGAACGTATGACATCGAGCCTGTGGTCGATTCCGTCCAGCAGATCCTGCGAAGCGATGACCCCGTGCTTGACGCATTCGGCCAAACCACAGCGGAGTTCCCGATCCGGAAGCGATTCCAGCAGTTCCGGGTCCGCGAGAACCAGTCGGGGCGGCCAGAACGCACCCGCCAGGTTCTTGCCCAACCTCGGCACGCCATCGTCGTCGGGCAGCGGCAGATTGACACCGGTCTTCCCTCCGACCGACGCGTCGACCATCGCCAGCAGGGTGGTCGGAACGTTGATGAAGTCGATGCCTCGGAGATAGGTGGCCGCCAGGAATCCGGCCACGTCCCCGACCAGCCCCCCGCCGACGGACACCACGAGATCGCTCCGCCCCAATCCGGCTCCCAGCCCAGCCTGGTAGAGCGACTCCACCGTGGCCATGCTTTTTCGATGCTCATCGGAGACGATGCTGCACGCCTGCACCCGGAATCCCGCCGCCTCGAGACCGGACGTGGCCCGGATCGCATGCGTGTCCGCCACGGCCGAGTCGGCCACCAGGAGCACCCGACGTCCACGGGCCACCTCGAGGGCCCGGGCCCCGAGGGAATGAAGCCCTCCGGGATCGACGACGACCTCGTAGCTCCCTCCAGCACATTGAACGGGTATTGAACTCATGGCCCCTCGGAGTTGCGTCGCATCATTTCCGCCATGGCATCGGCCGGATCATCCGGAAGTGATGGCATCGGCGGCTCCGGATCGACGTCGCCAAAGTTTCCGGTGTGCGGTGCGGTTCGTTTCGAACGCCGGATCAGCATCAGCAGGCCGAACATCAGGACCAGCAGCAGCGCGACCCCGCCGACCAGCCATACCGTCCGGGTGACGTAGGATCGGGCATCCTGCAACGCAGTGTCGACCGCACGTGATTCCGCGATCACCGCCCGTGGCTGTCCACCGATGAAGACCGGGTAGACCCGGGCATTCCCCTGCCGATCCTCCATCTGGAGCCGCTTGTAGAAGTAGCCCCCCAGCATCACATCGTCACCCGGCTGGAGGAGCGGCCCGCCGGGAAGCGGCGCGTAGACCATGACCGGACGACCGTCGGCGAGTCGTACAAACCACTCCTGAACGGTCTCCAGCGGACGATCGAGCTGCCGGACCTGCTCAAGCCGACCCTCGATGAGCATCAGAGTGCCGCGGTGCGCGGCCGGGGACGTGACAAGTTCGTCATGCTCCAACGCCGGCGGTGCGCCGGTCGATTCGACTCCGGCCGGCCAGTCACGAACGTGGTTGAGGAGGGCGAAAAAACCTGTATCGGGCGCGTCCCGATCGTCCTGGACCGCAGCGAGCGATTCCATCACCGCCCCCGGCAGCGGCGGAGGTGATTCCAGAACAGCAACGAGCAAGACCAATACGAGCATGGGATCGAATCACCCCTCGTGCAGAAACCCGCGGCGGTCCGCGGGTTTCTGTGAAACGACCCCAAGGGGATTCGAACCCCTGTTTTCAGGATGAAAACCTGACGTCCTAGACCTGACTAGACGATGGGGTCAGGCAGGATTGGCATCATACGGGATGATTTGCCCACAGGAAAGATGCCACCGACCCCCGTAACGCCCTTCCAAGGCGGCCCCTGGGCCCCGATCGAGCGGCCGGGGCCCCGTGGCACCGGTCAGGCCCGACAAGCCACCCCGCGGAGGCACCCGGAATCCGGTACGCCCCAGAACCCTCTCAAGTCGCTTTCCAGCAATGGCTTATGGCTATTTGGATGGAAACCAATCCC
This sequence comes from Phycisphaerales bacterium UBA854, assembly GCA_002295885.1. GTDB lineage: Bacteria > Planctomycetota > Phycisphaerae > Phycisphaerales > SM1A02 > UBA854. The sequence continues at coordinate 51,388 of DBGM01000023.1, read as the reverse complement.
CTCCCGTTGCCGACGCGGCCCGGGCCGGCTACCGTGGCCATGTCTTGCCGGGGCTGTCAATCACACCCCGAGCATCGTGACAACAGCCTAGAAACGCGGCATTTAGCCGTGTCACGCCGTCGCCTGGAGAGTCGGAGCTTCCAGGCGACGGTTGCTTTTGACACGGTCGGCCCCGTTACGGCAGTACCCCTTCCGCCTTGTCAAGGAACCCGCGGCGATCTAGCCTGTCCGAACGAAGTACCGCGCATCACACAAAGGACACGCCATGCTGCTTGCCACCACCCTCACCCTCGCAACGGTCCTGCCGGGCTCCGGCTCGTTCTCACTGACCGAAACGGTCCCAAGCCACCGCGAGCAGAACCAGACACAGCGGGCCGAGGCGATGGCCTCCCTCGAATCGACCCTGCAGGCCGAATCGCAGCTGCGCATCGCTCCGGCGATGTTCCAGGACACTGCGGAAGCCCCCGCGGCCAGCAGCGTGCCTGCATTCGGATCCGAAGGGTCCATGCGATGGGGCGTGATCGGCGGCTGGGGCGTCGACGTCAAGGGCAGCAGCAACAACGAGCTCGGCATCGGCGTGACCTGGGAATACTTCATGGTCGACGGCTTTGCGTTCGCACCGGAACTGAAGCTCTGGGGCTTCTTCCAGGAAGGCGGAGACGCCTTCGGCGTCGGACTCGACCTCCTCTTCCAGTGGCACTTCATCCAGCGGGACACCTGGTCCATCTACGCCGACGGCGGAGTGGGACTGCTCGGTACGACCAAGAACGTCCCGATCAACGGTTCGGAGTTCAACTTCACGCCGCAGGCGGGCATCGGAGCCACGTTCGACGTGGGCAACAACAACCGTTGGATCGTGGGAGTCCGATGGCACCACATCTCCAACGCCGGCCTGTACACCGACAACCCGGGACGCGACAGTATCTACGTCTACACGGGCATCAATCTTCCGTTCTGAGCGGAAATCCGATCGATCAGCCTTCGTAGCGGGCGAAGACCAGCGATACGTTGTGACCGCCGAATCCGAACGAATTGTTGAGTGCGTAGCGGATCGGCCGCTCCTGCGCCTCATTCGCGACGAAGTCCAGATCGAATCCCTCGTCGGGATGATCGAGGTTGATCGTCGGCGGAAGCACCCCTTCGCGAATCGCATTGACCACGGCCACGGACTCGATGCCGCCGGCAGCGCCGAGGGCGTGACCGGTCATGGACTTGGTCGATGACATTGCGAGCGACTTCGCATGGTCGCCGAACAGCTCTTTCACCGCCGCGACCTCGGCCGCATCACCGAGGGGCGTCGAGGTGCCGTGGGCATTGATGTAGTCGATGTCGGTGACGGACAGCCCGGCATCCGCCAGGGCGTGCTCCATGGCCACCCGAGCCCCCGTTCCCACGGGATCCGGAGCCGCGATGTGATGGGCGTCACCGGTGATGCCGAAACCGAGCACCTCGCCGAAGATCTCCGCTCCGCGTGCCTTGGCGTGGGACTCCTCCTCGAGGACCAGCGCCGCCGCACCTTCGGACAGCACGAATCCGTCACGGTCCCGATCGAAGGGGCGCGATGCCTTCGTCGGCTCGTCGTTCCGGGTCGACAGGGCCTTCATGGCGGAGAAGGAACCGATGCAGAGGGTCGAGACGGCTGCTTCACCGCCGCCGCAGACCATCACGTCGGCGTTGCCGCGCTGGATGAACTGGAAGCCCTCGGCAATGGCGTGACCGCCGGAGGCACAGGCCGTGGCCGGTGAGGAGTTCACGCCCTTGAGATCCAGGGCAAGCGAGATGTTTCCGGCCCCGGCATTGGCCATCAACTTGGGCACGTTGAACGGACTCAGCCGCTTGGGTCCCTTGTTGATGAGCTTGAGGTGCCCCATCTCGATGGTGATGATGCCGCCGATGCCGCTGCCGAAGACCACTCCACGGCGATACGGATCACCGGAGTGGAAGTCGATGCCGCAATGCTCCGCCGCCTCCATGGCCGCATAGACACCGAGCAGCGAGTAGCGGTCCATCCGCTTGTGGTCGCCCGCGGGAATCCGCTTGGCGGGATTCCAGTCGGGGGAGACCTCGCCTGCGATCTGGGTCAACCACTCGTCACTGAGCGGGAACGCGGTGATCGGCCCCAATGCGGAGCGACCGTTCTTGAGACCGTCCCAGAGGGACGGCGCATCGTCTCCGAGACCGGTGATTGCACCGAATCCGGTGACGACAACACGACGCCGACCATTGGATGCCATGCTGCAAATGCCTCCCGTCGGGAACGGACTGTTACTTGAATCGCGTCCCGATCAGGCGGAGGAGGAGCTGACCGACATGATGTAGTCGATCGCCTGTCCGACCGTCTGGATCTTCTCGGCTTCGTCGTCGGGAATGGACGTCTCGAACTCGTCCTCGAACTCCATGACCAGCTCGACGGTATCGAGGCTGTCTGCGTTCAGGTCGTTCGCGAAGCTGGTTTCGCGGGTGATCTCACCACGATCGACACCCATCTGCTCCGACACGATTTCGATGACCTTGGCTTCGACTTCACTTTCGATCACGGTGAATCTCCTGAGTAGATCTGTACCCCACTGCGGGGGCTGCATTGTACCCGTATCGGGTCTGAGGGGGCAATTCCGCCACCAGGGCAAGAAAGAGCCTCAGCAGACCATGCCGCCGTCGACGGTCAGAACCTGCCCGGTCACGTACCCCGCCCCTTCGGACGCCAGATACGAAACTGCATGGGCGATGTCGTCCCCCTGGCCGAGACGCTTCAGCGGGATTCGCTTGGCGGCCTCCTCCAGCACCGCCGAACCGAGGGCCTCGGTCATCTCGGTCTCGATGAAGCCGGGGGCCACCACATTGGCGGTCACCCCCTTCGAGGCGAACTCCTTGGCGATGGTCTTGGTCATGCCGATGATGCCCGCCTTGGCGGCGGCGTAGTTGGCCTGACCGGGGTTGCCGATGAGACCGGTGACCGAACTGATGTTGATCATGCGGCCGAACCGACCCCGCATCATCGGTCGGGCGGCCGCCCGGCAGGCGATGAAGATGGATCGCAGATTGACGTTCAGGACCTCGTCGAAGTCCTCATCGGACATGCGGAGCATCAGGCCGTCGCGGGTGATGCCGGCGTTGTTCACAAGGACGTCCAGGCGGCCGTGATCGGACGCCACCCCTTCCACCATCGCCGTCACGGCATCTCCGTCGGAGAGATCGCAGGGGACGGCGCATGCCGCCCCCCCCGCCGCCTTGATCTCCGCCGCCAACTCTTCGAGAGGACCGGCGGAACGGGCGACAAGCACGACGTGATGTCCATCGGATGCGAGACGGGTGGCGATCGATCGACCGATGCCGCGACTGGCGCCGGTCACGATGGCCACTCGGGAATCCGTTGCTTCAGCAGGAGGAGTCATTACCAGGCTCCGATACGGGAGAAGGAGAAAAGCGGATCATCGGCATACGCGGGACGCAAAGTCCACCGCCGGGCATCAACCGCCACCGGGAGGGCCTCCCGGGGTTCGGGGACCACCGGGGGTTCGGGGACCGGAAGGGCCCAGCGGAGACGGGCCGCCCGGACGGGACGGTGCCCGGGGTGCGGACGGCGCCGCGTTGCCGGAGGAACTGCTGGTGCTCTGTTCGGGCTGTCCGAGATCGTCGAGCATGTCGTCGTATTCACTGCCCCGATCTCGCTCTTCCTGCAGGATGGCGAACCACGACTCGACCAGGTCATTGCCGCTGAGGCGGTCGACGACGTTCGGAAGCTGGGGCGCACTGGTGAAGGAGGACCCGCCCATTGCATCCTTGAAGTACCACATCTGGGCCTGGTAGCCGTCGTCGAGCAGGTACATCGCCAGGACGCAGGGACGACCCTCCGGGCTGACCCCGGTCTCGAGGGTGACCTCGCGGATCCGGGCCACCACGGGAGCGAGCTGCCCGGCGTTGATCATGGCCTCCAGCTGCATGCTGTCCTGACTGCCCATCATCTCCCGCAGGGTGTCGGCCTGGCCGTTGACGAAGGCATCGAAGAAGACCAGCAGATTGCGGCGATCGTCGCAGTTGGGCGGTGCCTCGGCTTCGCTGAGCTGCACCTTCTCGCTGACCTGCAGTTCATCGCGGAGATCGCCCAGGGCGCACCGCGGACGCGGGGGGGGAGGCGGCGGAGGCGGAGCCACGGCGACCTCCTGCTTCTCCTCTTCCTCTCCACCGCACCCGGCCATCCCCATCGGGAGCAGGGCGAACAGCGTGACGAGCAGCAGCCCGGCGGCCGGCCGGGTCGTCTCAATCCATCGTGACCGTATTCGGTTCATCGTGTGTCTCCACCTTGACCCCTCGGTCGACTCGTCGCATGAGGCCCTTCAGGACCTTGCCGGGAGCCAGTTCATCGAACGCCTGCACGCCTTCCTCGATCATGGCGGCACAGGACTGGGCCCATCGTACCGGCTGGGTTATCTGTTGGACGAGCAGCGACTTGATTTGTTCCGGGTCGGCCGAATCGTGCGGGCGGGCGGTCACATTGCTCCAGACCGTGGCCGCGGAAGGCTTGAAATCGACCTCGGCCAGGCGATCGGCCATCGCATCGGCCGCGGGCTGCATGAGCGAGGAATGGAACGCCCCGGCCACCACCAATTCCTTGGCCTTGAAACCGGCCTCTCCGGCCCGTTCGAGCGCAGCGGCACAGGCCTCCGCATCCCCGGACAGCACGATCTGCCCCGGAGCGTTGAAGTTGGCCGGCACGAGCACGTGTCCCCCGCCAACGGCTTCGACGACCCCCCGACAGAAGGATTCCGCCTCGGACTCGTCCGCCCCCATCAGGGCCACCATCGATCCGCGGGACGCCTCGGCGGCCTCCTGCATCAATCGCCCACGCTCCGCCACCAGTCGGAGACCGTCCTCGAATCCGAAGACGCCCGCCAGATGCAATGCGGTGTACTCGCCCAGCGACAATCCGGCGTAGGAGCCCGCCTCGAGGCGAAATCCCTGCTCGACGAGCCCGGCGTGGCATGCCACCGAACAGGTGTAGATCGCCGGTTGGCTGGCGTCGGTCTTGTTGAGACGTTCCGCTGGCCCCTCGAAGCACAGCGTGCTCAGAGCGGTTCCCAGGGAATCACTGAGCACCTCGTCGGCTCGATCGAAGATCGCACGCGACGAAGTGCAGGCTTCGGCCCAGGCCCGCCCCATGCCGACGGCCTGAGCGCCCTGTCCGGGACAGATGACTGCGTGTGAAGTGTTCATGGGAAGCATGATAGCAGGCGTGGAATCAGACCTGCCAGACGCTGCTCGACCAGGTCATCCCGGCACCGAAGGCCACGAAGACGACCTTGTCGCCGGGATTGATCCGCCCCTGCTGCATCAGCTCGTCGAGACAGAGGGCCACCGACCCGGCCGACGAGTTCCCGTACTTGTCGATGTTGATGTAGACCTTGTCGTCGGGAAGACCGATCTTCTCCTTGGCCGACTCGATGATCCTGATGTTCGACTGATGGCAGACGAACTGGGCGATGTCGTCCACCTTCAGGCCGGTCTGCTCGAGTGCATCCTCGATGACGTACTGGAACTTCGAGACCGCAAACTTGTAGACCTCGCGGCCGTTCATGCGGAGGTAACCCATGCGGACGTCCGATTCAGGCGCTCCGGGTGGTACGTCCTCCTCACGACGGGGCATGTAGAGGCTTTCCCATCCCCTGCCGTCCGCCTCGATCTTCTGGTAGATGCAGCCACGCTCGGGATGTTCGTCGTCCCGGACCACGACTGCGGCTCCGGCGGCGTCTCCGAAGAGGATCGAGACCGTGCGTTCGGTGTAGTCGATGTAGCGGCTGAGGGTGTCGCATCCGACGATCCCGATGGCACGGTGCCGGCCGGATCGGATGAGCGAATCGGCGATGTTGAGGGAATAGACGAAGCCGCAACAGGCCGCATTGAGGTCGAAGGCTCCCGCCGGCTGGGCGCCGATCGCCTCGATCAGGCGACAGGCATTCGACGGGCATCGCATCTCCGAGGTCAGGGAAGCCACGATCAGCAGGTCGAGATCGGACCCCGTCATGCCGGCGGCATCGAGGGCGGCGGTGATGGCCCGACGCTCGATGTCGAGCGTCGTCTCTCCCTTTTCCTGATCGAGGATGTGGCGCTGGTGGATTCCGGTGCGCTTGACGATCCATTCACTGGAGGTGTCGATCATCTGCTCGAGGTCGGTGTTGGCCAGGACCTTCGAGGGGACGGCGGACCCGGTGCCGGCGATGCGGACCCCGAAGGGGGCTTGGCCGGACATCAGGCTTCAACCTCGACGCTGCCGACGAGATCGGTGATCGATTCGTTCACCCCCGCGGCGAGATACATGTGCGAACGCCGGATCGCGTTGGTGATGGTGCGGGCCTTGCTCGAACCGTGGCAGATCATGCAGAGACCGTTCACGCCCAGCAGCGGAGCGCCTCCGTACTCGTGGTAGTCATACGCGGAGTAGAGCTTGTGCACGATCGGCTCGAACTGACCGGCCATGGACGGATCGACTCCGTCGATCTCGCGCCGGATCATCCGGAAGATCCCGCTGGACAGCCCCTCGCTGAGCTTGATGACGACGTTGCCGGTCACTCCATCGGTGATGACCACGTCGGCCGCTCCGTCGAAGACCGCTCGCCCCTCGACGTAGCCGATGAAGTTGATCCCGTCGGTCTCGCGCAGCATGTCGCGGGCGGCCTTGAGCTGTTCGGTGCCCTTGGCCTCCTCTCCACCGACGTTCATCAACGCCACCCTCGGCGACTCGATGCCCAGCAGGTCGCGGGCGTAGATGGACCCCATCACGCCGTACTGGTGAAGGTGGGACGGCTTCGGATCGATGTTCGCGCCGACGTCCATGAACACCACGGGGCCGCCGAAGGTCGGCATGACGGCCGCGATGCCGGGGCGTGCGACGTTGGGCAGACGACGCATGTGCATCTGGGCCGCCGCGACGAAGGCCCCGGTGTTGCCGGCCGAGATCACCGCGTCGAGACGCTGGTCGCCGGCCTTCCTGGAGGCCATCCGGCAGAGCCGGACCATGGAACTGTCCTGCTTGGTTCGCACGGCTTCGACCGGCGACTCGTCCATTCCGACCGTCTCGGTCGTGTGCACATATTCGATGCGGATGTCATCCACGCCGGCCGACTGGGCGGCCGAACGCATGCCATCCTCGTCTCCGAAGAGCACGAGACGATCACCCTCATCGAGCAGCGGCAGGGCATCGAACCCGCCCTGCAGGATGGGATCAGGTGCCAGGTCGCCACCCATGACGTCCAGACCGATTCGCATGGATTACTCGATTCCAGATGCGCGGATCGAAAGTCCCGGCCGCACGTACCCGCATTCGCGACAGGCGCGATGGGGATGCTTCTTGCTCCCGCAGGCCGGACAGATCGACATGAGCGACCGTTGCAGGGCGTGGTGTGAACGACGCTTACGCTTGCGGCTCGGTGATGTCCTGAATGCTGGTACAGCCATTGATCGATTCCTACGTTTGGGCTCCAAACCCCCTACCCGGGGGCTCAGGAGGACACAACAATCTACGTGGTCGTCATCGCCCTGTCAATGCATCCATGGGGCCAAACCGCCCTGGCGCTGCCGCCAGAGCCGATCGGAGATCGTCACATCAGGTGAAGCCAGTCCTTGAAGAGGAAGTCGAACCGTTCGGTGAGCAGCGTGATGCGTCCCATCACGGTCAGACCGAACGCAGCGCCGAAGGTGATCATGAGGACGAAGATGCCGCCCCGGGCCGCCTTGCCGACGACACCCTTGTGCTCCATCGAGAAGAAGAAGTACACGAGGCACAGCAGCACGCCGAGCAGAATGACCACAGCGCCCATCGAGGGCCAGAACAGGAAGTCTCCCGTGGCGTTCTCGACCCACAGCGTGGTGATCGTCTGCTTGATCTGCAGCAGGAAGTCCGATTCGAGGTGCGATGTCAGACGGAAGCCGGCCGTCGCCCCGATGATGAACGCCAGCGGCCACCGCGCGATCCAGCCACCCTTGGGGAGCAGTCGACACACGAGCATCACGCCGAGCACCGCGGGAATGAGATAGACCCAGTCCCAGGTGAAGGACCACGGCAGGCCCGGCGACGTCCAGTCTCGGACCAGATCCGGGAAGAGGTTCACCATCAGCTGATCGACGATGCCGGTGTAGAAGGCGTACGCCATCGCGTAGCCGGCGGACGATCCGACCAGAATGGCCTCGGCCGTCTTGTAGAACACGTTGTCTCCGAAGAGGAACGACATGATCGCCAGGGTGAGGATGGCCGACAGCCAGATTCCGACGGTCCGACTCGTGGAGAGCGTCGCTCCCTCGGGCCGCTGGTCGGCGGGCAGGTTGTAGGGCAGGCTCGACGTGACGTCCCAGGTGGACACGGTTCCCGTGGCCTGCCATGTGAAGTCGCTCATTGGACGTCCCATGAGGCTGGGAGCCACCGCACCGGCGGGTTCCTGCCCGGTGGGCAGCCAACCGGTGAAGGTGACGGAACCGGTCATGCGGACCATCTCGACGGAGGCCCCACGATCGATGGACGCCGAGACGCTGCCACGGATCTCCTCCGAGAAGGCGGCCCCCGCTTCCTTCTCCAATGCGGAGACATCGGCCTTGGAGGACAGCATCCGGGTCTCGGAGGCCGACGCACCGTAGTGAGCCAGCTCGCGTTCTCCCCGACTGCCGGCCGGAAGCCAGAAGTCGACGTCGGACAGACTGGACTCGTATTCGGTCCAGCTCTGCTCCTGGGAGACGACATACACCTTTCCGGCGTCAAGCAGGAAGCCGGCGGCGAACATGCCCACGATGATCAGGACCACGACGACGATCCAGCCCACCTTGCTGGAACTGGCGTCGGGTACCGGAGTAGTGGTGTGATCGGTCATCGGGTCCCCCCTCGCCTGCGATCGAGCAGGAAGATGAAGTTGCCCAGCAGGATCAACGCCAGCATCAGCAGGTGGGCCACGAACTGCGGCCCCATCCGCTGGAAGGCCGCCGTCGAAGAGAAGCGGGCACTCTTGAGTTCCTCGAGCGACGGGTACTCCTCGAGCATGATCTGCTCGTACCCCGCCGCCCCCTTGATGGCCGCCAGCAGGCCGGCCATCGGATCGGGAATGTACGGATACAGCAGCGGGGCCTGGACGCCGGTGCAACCGGCGACCATGGGCAGTCCCGCGGGGGTGGCCGCGTACTGCACCCACTGCTTCGCACCCGGATCGCCGGCACAGACGTTGACGATCAGGTCCATCGACTTCGCGGACTTGATGTTCGCGGTCATGGGGATGTTGTCCAGCGACTGCTTGCGGGAGTCGGTGATGAACAGCTGCTTCCAGTCGACGATGATGTTCTTGATGACCGCCTCGCCGCCGGGCTTGTAGCCGAACGACATGAAGTCGGTGCCGTATTCAAGCCCCTCGAACTCGGTCTCGAGGATCTTCATGGCGTCCTCGATGAAGGGTTCGCCCAGGGGCCAGAGGCACATGAAGTAGACCTTGTGACGCTTGAACCCGCAGTGGCGGGCGAAGGACATGGCCATGGGCAGCAGTTCGCCCTGCGACCCCGGGTCGAAGTCGAAGGAGACGAGGATGCGTGAACCGTCGGGGAGATCCTCGATGGCGTCGAAGACGCTGCGGTCCATCAGCGTGGCGCTGTTGGGCGGCAGGAACCGAAGCAGCAGCGGCACGGCGACCGCAAGCCCCATCAGCAGGAAGATCCATCGTCGGTCAAGGGTACGGAGGAAGTTCAACATGGGTCAGTCCTCCGATCCGAGGTAGGAACGATCGATGCCCAGGAGCACCTTCAGCGACGTGGACACGATGCCCAGGGCGATGCCGATCATGATGGCTCGATTGCCCGCCTTCTGGGGCACGTCGAGAATGGTCTGCGTCAGGTTCTCCAGCCGCAGACCGTTGACGAGCTGGTACCACCATCCGGTCAGATGGTTGTTCACCTCGGTGGCCATCGCCTGCTGCTCCGCGGTCATCTGGGCGAAGGTCGTCCCCTCCCAGGCCATGGCGGCGACCGGGGTGCCGTTCTGCACCTGGATGCCGATGGCCTGCACGAACGACTGACTCGCCTCGGGGAACGAGGCGACGTAGGACGTCAGGTCGGGCAGGAATCCGGTGAGCCATTCGCCGGCGTAGATCTGACCGAGCAGCACGATGAATGCCGTGCCCAGCAGCAGCGATGCCTCGATGTTCTTGGCCCGGAAGGCCCGGAACGCGGCGGAGGCGATGTAGAACGCGAGCATCGCGAACATCGTCGCCGTCAGCGGCTTGTAGACGTAGGAGTAGATCCACCAGAAGGGAACCCCCTCCTGCGAGACCAGCGGAGCGGTCCAGGGGTTGTCGGGCGAGGTCGCGGTCGGCAGGGCGCCGACCTTGAAGACGCCGATCAGCAGCGTGATGAAGAACGCGAGCAGCGTGATGGCCCCGTAGGCCCAGCCGGGCCGACGGTTGGAGATCTTCGCCAGGTTGAGCATGATGAGGTTGCCCGCCCCCAGCACCATCGCCGCGGCGGCGAGGATGATGAACATCTCCATCGCACTGGCGCCCCACTGTTCCGTCTTCGGAATGAAGTAGGTCGCGATCAGCAGGAAGCCGATCAGCGCCGCGATGACCAGAGGTATCGTCCGTTTGGCAAGCATCAGTTTCCTCCCCCGTCGCCGGCGGGCTGAGCGGACTGCTCAGCTTCCTGGGTCTGGTCAAGTTCGGCCGCGAGCATCCACTCGGGCACGAGGCCGTCCTCGCCCAGCACATTGTTGGTGATGTAGCCGTTGACGTTCTGCAGCGTCGAGCTGTCCCTGAAGATCCCCGAGAGCGTCGCGAACAGACAACCGAGGACGAGCAGCAAGGCCGCGATGACCTTCCCGACGTCCTGCCCCTTGAGCGACCCCAGCTGCTCGGGATCGTTGGACAGGTAGGCGGACGCCGCGAAGAACTCCTCGCCGATGAGGGTGTAGTCGCAGGCGGCCACGAAGAACGGCAGCTGCGACGGCATGGCCGTTCCTGCGACCTGAATGGCCCCGATCGAGTTCGCCGTCTCGGCGAGAATCAGGGATTCGGCGTAGAAGGCGCCCATGTAGAAGCAGGCCGCCGGCTTCTCGCGGACCATCACCCCCTGGACACCGGCGGTGTAGCCGAACTGCTCGTCGGTCAGGTAGTAGATGTTGTCTTCGTTGTAGGCATCGGGCCGACCTTCCCCGAGGTAAGCGGCCTCGACCGTCTCACGGGCCGTGGTCATCACCAGCGAGCGGGCCGTGGGCACCTTCAGTTCGGCGTCGTACTGGGCCGCGGTGCGGGCCACGTTGGACAGCACGGTGATGCCGGCGACGGTCTGGATGTCGTTGATGTCGAGGATGCCTGGGACGAAGAGCACCGGCTTGCCCATCTCGGTCGATCGACCGACGGCTTCGGTCACGGCTTCGAGTCCCGCGATGGGGCGAACCTTGATCTGGCCGCCCCGCTTGGCGTAGAAGACGAAGTAGATGATGACCACGCTGATGAGCAGCATGATGATCAGGAACCAGATCTTGCCCTGGTTGATGTACTCCATCGTCGGCACGACGGGCATCGCGGTGACCGCGAGCGTCGAGAAGGTGTCGCCGGGCCCGGTGGCCGCCACCGCGTACATGTACGACACACCACCCTCGACGTTCTCGTCGAGGAACGAGGCGACGGAGTACGGCACGGTGCCCACGGGCTGGTTGGCCTCGTAGTCGAAGTCGTCGGCGAAGGCCATGACGCCGGAACCGGACGGAGTCTCCGCCCCGCTCTCGAGTCCGTCACCGGTCTGCACGACGCGACGGTAGATCACGTAGCCGGTCACCGAACGGCCGCCATCGGCATCCGCACGGTCTTCGGGCGACAAGTCCCACTTCAGGGCGACCTGGTTCCCCACATCATCCGGCACGTCCTGGGCCGTCACATTGGACGGGGCCGCGAGCGTGACCGTCTGCCCATGTGCGACCACCGGCAGGCAGGCCAGCAGCAGCAGGGCGACAAGGACTCGTTTCATGCCGTTCACTCCTCGATCAGTTCCACGTTCGCACGCGGGACGACGGCTTTCTCGCCGGAGGGGAACGTCACCTCCAGCACGCGGGCCTTCGAACCGGATCCGAGCACGTGCGGCTCGGCCGGCAATCCGGAGACCTGTCCGATCATCCCGAACCAGGGATCACGGATCACCCGCAGCATGCGGCCGATCTCCAACTGCCCTTCCTCGAACTTGCCTTCGGCCGCCGCGGCGGGCGGCGCATCGAGGGGGACGATGATCTCGGGACGCATCACGCCGGCCCGGATCTGGGTGGCGCCGTTGACGGACGCCTCCCGGCCTTCGAATTCCTTGAGCATCTCGTAGGTCCGCTCGGCCATGGAGATCTCGCCGAAACCTTCGGTAACGATCACGGTGATGCCGAGGTTCTCGCGGCCGGTGATGGCGACCCCGAGGTCGTAGCCGAGCAGTTCCTTGAGGTCCTGGTCGTCGATGCCGCCGGAGATGATGGCCGCCGCCTTCACCTCCAACGCCCGCCGGATCGCGTCGACGGTCATGCGGGCACCACCGATGATGATGCTGCCCTCCATGTCGTCGGTGATCCGATCCTTGGTGAGTTCCTGGTCGTGGCTCGTGCAGGCCAGCTTGATGCAGCCCTGCGTTTCGCCACCGACGCCGAAGATCCCCTGCACGTAGGCCACGTCCGCCTCGACCTCGCAGCCCTCGTGCTCCCGCACGTCGACCACGGTGCCGCTCATGTAGGCACGGACCTGCACCGGAAGCGGTGCACCGCGGATGATCACCTGCCCGGTGACCGGGGAGACCGTCTCGACGGTGCCCTCGTACCGGGAGTTGACGGTGTTCTTGAACATCCCGAACAGGCCCTTGGTCTGGGCGAGCGGCTCGTTCAGTGCGATCGGATCCCCTTCGGACTTGAGCATGCAGCCCACCACGTCGGCCGGAGGCAGCGACATGCTGTTGGCGAGATTCACGGGATGGACGTCGCCGGGCAGATTGGTCTCGGCGACGATGTCGTCGGCCGCGACCGTGTCGCCGACCTTGACCTGCACGTCACCGGCAATGGGCAGCCGCCGCATGATGCGGTGCTTCTTGTGCCGGGTCACAAGCAATCCTGGGGTATAGGCCTTGGCCACGTTGCTGCTCCTGGTGGACGGTCAGACCGCCATCGGTTCCTTGTCTTCTGCGTAGACATCCAGAGCGTCCAGCCATCCCTGCACCGTGGACTGGCACGCGGCTCGCTCCTCGGGCAGTTCCAGCGGCCGACCTCGTCCGTCGAGGATCAGGCCGACCGTACCACCACGAACGGATCTCTGCACCTTCTTGCCCGGCCCCTCGCCGAGGTCGATGCCCCGCGAGGGCGAGAGGGTGATGGTTCCGCTTTCGCCTTCCGCCAGGGGAAGCAGCTCCATCTGTCCGCCGACGATTTCACCCGAAGCGGTGCGATCACCGGTGAGTTCGTACTTGAAGCAGGTCTTGCCGGGCTTGGGCTGGCCGGCGGCGCAGACGCAGGTCCCGAGGTAGACCAGGCAGTCGCGGTCGAACACCTGCTCGGCGGCCTTCGGATGCACCGACGACAGCACGCCGAGATGGGGCATCATGAAGATCGAGTCCTTGGCCAGCATGGTCACGCCCTCGGGCTCGAAGGCGTCGATGAGCATCATGGCGGTCTGGTGCATCCGCGGTGCGTGCGACAGCACGCCGCCGGAGGCGACCAGCAGATCGAGGGCCATGTTGTCCACGATCGTCTTTCCGCTGGTCTGCTGGCTGAAGGTGTCGCCGACCGTGCGCTGCTGCTGCACGCCCTTGAGGGTGGTCGCGAATTCCTTGTGCTGCTTGTAGGCGAGCCGAAGTGCTTCGCGGGCCACGGCCTGCTCGAACATGAGCGCCTCCCGCGTCTGCGGAATGGTCGTGGGGCGGATCATCTTGTTCTTGACGTGGTTCCGCAGCTCCCGTTCGTTCATGTCGAAGGGAACCCAGCGGAGCACGTTGGGCATGGTCGCCTCGGCGCACACGTTCGAGATGGAATAGGACATCCCGAGGTTCGCCGACACGGTGCGGTTAAAGGTCTCGTCGAAGACGCTGAAGACGTCGGTGGTCGCCCCGCCGATGTCGACGCCGACCACGTTGATGTCCTGCAGCCGGGCCACGGTCTGGAGGATGTCCCCCACCGCACCGGGCGTGGGCATGATCGGCGCGCCGGTCCAGCCCATCAGTTTGTCGTAGCCGGGAGCCTGCGCCATGACGTGCTCGAGGAAGATGTCGTGGATCTTGTCCCGGGCCGGGCCCAGATTCTCCCGTTCGAGGACGGGACGCAGATTGTCCACGATCTGCAGATCGAAACCGCCTTCGCTGAAGACCTCGGAGACGGACTCGCGGGCGTCCTTGTTGCCGGCGTAGATGATCGGCATGGAATAGTCGCTGCCGAACCGGGGCTGCGGCTTGGCGGGCGCCACGAGTTCGGAGATCTGGACGACCTTGTCGGCCGTGCCGCCGTCGGTACCTCCGGAGATCAGAATCATGTCCGGACGCAGATCGCGGATGCGCTGGATCTGATCGTGCGGACGGCGGCCGTCGTTGGCGGCGATAACGTCCATGACGATCGAGCCGGCCCCCAGTGCGGCCCGCTTGGCGCTGGCCGCGGTCATCTCCGCGATGACGCCGGCGACCATCATCTGCAGGCCGCCCCCTGCGCTGGAGGTCGAGATGTAGATGTCGCAGCCTTCGGTGTCGGTCGCGGGACTGATGATGCGCCCGTCGTCGCCCACCAGACGGCGGCCGGCGAGTTCGGCGATCTCGGTCACCGAGTTGACGACACCCATGGTGACGTCGGCGAAGGGCTTCTCGACCGTGGTCGGAGCCTCTCCACGATGGGTCTGGCGATACTCCCCATCCACGTACTGGATGAGAATCGCCTTGGTGGTCGTGCTCCCGCAGTCCGTCGCGAGGATGACCTTGATCTTGTCAGGGTCGAGGTTCGTCATCGGGGGTGTGATCCTGGGGTTCTGAAGTGGAATCGGGGTCCTCGGCGTCAGGACCGACCCGGTCCCAGTACTCCAAGCGTTGGCAAAGGTACTCGACCGACCCCCGCTGCTCAAGGAAGGTAGCGAACTCCTCGATGGTGGGCCCGTCGAGGATGACGGAGACGATGGGGCGGAAGAAGTGCATGGCCTGAGCCGCCACGAAGTTTAGCGGCCGCCCCATTTCCAGAGCCATCAGGGCCGGCAGGGTCATTCCCCGGCGAACCACGGCCTTGCAGACGGTGTCGCAGATCTCCCCCTGCCGCTCGGTCGGCTCGGCCGCCCCGGGCTTGTCGACCGCGAATGCGTTCCGAATGCGATCCCGCCAGCTCATTCGCCGGCCTCCCGGGACCGGTCCATGGCGGACTTGATCCACGGCACGATCTCGTCGCCCCGGCCCGCGAAGAGCACGCTGATGCCCCGGGAGTCGAACATCCCCCCCCGCTCGCGGGTGGAGAGATAGCCACCGGACTCGTTGTGGGGAAAGCGGCGCAGATCGACCCACCGCAGGCTGCGGGTTCCGATGGGATGCCGGACGGCAATGCCCACCCCGTCCATCCGGTAGTAGCTGGGCAGGAAGAAGCGGTTGAGCATCAGGATCAGGAAGAGGATCGCGGCACCGCCGGCCAGAACACCGCCGGTGGGATCTCCGACGGCCACGGCGACCAGCAGGCCGCAGGCCAGAATGATCAGACACGTCCCGACCGCTCGGCCCGGCCGCTCACGGAGCGGATGAACAGACCACTCCAGAATGTCCTCGTTCGGGGTCGTCATGCAACGGGCCAGTGTAGTGGTTCCCGACGGGAAGCCGTGGATCGCGACCTATGCACCGGTCCAGGCGTGGACCACGGCGGGAAGGACCAGTTCGAGCACCTCGAGGCGATCGCACTGGACTCCCGCCTCGGCCAGACTGATGGCCCGACCTTCGAGCTCCTCGTCCCATTCGACCGGGCCGACATTGATGCCGATGCCGATGACCGCCGCGCCGACCGACTGCTCGATCAGAACCCCGGCGAGTTTGCGACCGTCGACGAGCAGATCGTTCGGAGGCTTCACCTCGATGCGATCCGGCAGCAGGGTTCCCAGTGATTCAGCCAGGGCCCGGGCGAGCACCAACGACCGCTCCGGCTGGCTGGTGGAAGGCAGGCAGATGCTGAAGGCCAGTCCGGACTCGCCCGTATCGGCCCAGCGGTTCCCCCGCTGCCCGCGACCGGCCCGCTGCCGATCGGTCGTCACGAGCGTTCCGATGCCCGAATCACGGGCCAGATCCTGCGTCGTGTCGATCTCCGCCATGACCCGCACCCGGTGCAGCGGCGGCAGCGTCGCGCAGAGCGCCTCCAGCCGGTCCGCCCAGCAGTGCAATGGAACGGTTTCAATCACGGGCATCCTCCGGTGAAATGTCCAGACCGATGTCGAGCCAGGTCGCACCGTGGGTCATGGACCCGACCGCGATGCGTTCGACGCCGGTGGTGGCGATGGCGGCGATGGTCTCGAGCGTGACTCCGCCCGAGGCCTCCAACTGGATCCGGCTGCCGCCGGCATCCCGGCGGGACACCGCTTCCCGGAGCGTCTCGACGTCCATGTTGTCCAGCAGCACGAGATCGACGAGTCCGGCATCCAGCCCGAGAACCACGTCCAACTGGTCCAGTCGATCGACTTCGACGCAGGTGAACCGCAGCGAACGATCCGCCCGGGCACGCCGGATCGCCTCCGCCAACTCGACTCCGAGTTCGTCCGGTGGAACGGCCGCAAGATGGTTGTCCTTGTACATCACCGCATCGTCGAGTCCGAGCCGGTGCAGGTAGGCGCCGCCGCAGGCCACGGCGTACTTCTCGAATCTCCGCAGCCCGGGTGTCGTCTTGCGGCTGTCGGTCACGAGCACGCCTCCGCCGGCGATCGCCACGAAGCGGGCGGTGCGGGTCGCGACGCCGCAGAGCTGCGACAGGAAGTTCAGCAGCGTGCGCTCCAGCGACAGCACGTCCCGCCATGCACCGTGCAGCCGTCCGATGGTCTGCCCCGGCGAGATCGGCTGCCCGTCGGCCATGCAGGCTTCGACCCGGACCCGCCCCGCCAGCGGCGGAACCTGCGAGGCCCGGACCAGCAGCTCCATGCCCCCCAGCACCCCCGCGTCCCGGGTGACGAAGTCGGCCACCACGTCACGACCGTCGGGCACGATGGACAAGGACGAGATGTCTCCGCGCGGTACGCCGTCCTCCTCGAGAGCGAGTTCAAGCAGACGGGTCAGCTCCGCGTCGGGCACCAGCACGAGTCCGCGGTCGGAAAGGTCCAGTTTGTTCAGATCGATGGTGTCCATTGGCAGCGTCGGCCCGTCAGCCTATCCTCTTCCTCCATGTCCGTCACCAAGCACGCCAAACTCCATCCGATCGAAGCCTCGCCGATCCATGCCCGCCGCGAGCGGGTCTTCCTGGTGATGTCGGGGGTCTTCCTGGGCACGCTGGTGATGCTGAACATCCTGGGCATCACGCGATTCATCGAGTTCGGCAGGATCGGTGGAGAGGACGGCAGTTCCGGTTGGGTCTTCGCGGTCGCCGTCGGCGTACTACCGTATCCGGTCACCTTCCTGTGCACGGACCTGATCAGCGAACTCTTCGGACGGGCCCGGGCCAACGCCGTGGTCTGGGTCGGCCTGCTGCTGAATGCGTGGGTCCTGTTCATCCTGTGGCTGGCGGGCATTCTTCCCGGCATGGATGCCCCGCCGCCCGAAGAGCTTCCCGCACTCCTGGATGCGATGAAGACCGCAGGCGAATCCGGCGGACTGACCATCGGCGAACGGACCTTCGACGCTTCGACCGTCGACTACGTGACCAGTCAGAGCGAACGGCCGACCACCTTCTTCGAAGTCCGGGCCCTGGCCTTCGGCGCGACCCTGGCGTCGATGATCGCCTACCTCGTGGCCCAGTTCACCGACGTGTGGATGTTCCACTTCTGGAAGAAGCTCACGCGGGGTCGGCACCTCTGGCTTCGCAACAACGGATCCACCCTCGTCAGTCAGCTGATCGACACCGTTGCCGTGATCCTGATCACCGCCTGGCTCGGCGTCTTCGACGGAGCTGGCGAATACCAGTCCAGCCCGGTGAACTTCCTCCTGCAGTTGATCGTGACCGGCTACGTGTTCAAGTTCGTCTGCGCCCTGCTGGACACCGCCCCGCTCTACTGGCTGGTCCCCCGGCTCGCCCGGTGGCTGGACATCGATCCCATGGCCGAGCACCGCCATCTCGGGGATCCGGGACCGAGATCCGCACAGTGAGCGACGAGTCGACCATCTTCGACGCGATCCTCGCCGGGGACATCCCCTGCCACCGCGTCTACGAGGACGACCACGTCCTGGCCTTTCTCGACATCGGCCCGCTCAGCCGCGGCCACGTGCTGGTGATTCCCAAGGAACGGGCCCGCTTCATGCACGAACTGTCCGAAGCCTCCGCCGCCGCCATCGGATCGGTCCTGCCGAAGCTGTGCCGGGCCGTCATGGCCGCCACCGGCTGCGCGCACTACAACCTGCTGCAGAACAACGGGGCCCCCGCCCACCAGGCCGTCTTCCACGTGCACGTGCACATCATCCCGAAGTTCGACGACGGCTCGGGTCTGGGCATCGAGTGGAACAGCGGTGAACTCGACGACGGCGCAGCGATGGCCGGGGCCATCGCCGATGCGATCGAATGAGACCTACTTCTTCTTGCGACGGATCGTGGACTGCGCCGCGGCCAGACGTGCCGTGGGCACCCGGAACGGTGAACAACTGACGTAGTCGAGTCCGACGTGGTCGAAGAACTCGACCGAGGCCGGATCGCCGCCGTGCTCGCCGCACACACCGAGCTTCAGCTTCGGCTTCACCATCCGACCCTCGCGGACCGCGATGTCCACCAGCCGGCCCACGCCGTTGACGTCGATCGACTGGAACGGATCCTTCTCGAGGATGCCCCGGTGGATGTAGTCGGGCAGGAAGCCGTTGATGTCGTCGCGGCTGTAGCCGTAGGTCAGCTGGGTGAGGTCGTTGGTGCCGAACGAGAAGAAGTCCGCGACGCCGGCCACCTCGTCGGCGGTCAGGGCCGCCCGCGGGATCTCGATCATCGTGCCCACCGGAATGTCGAGCTTGCCGGTGTACTTCTTCCGCTTCTTGACCTCGGCGATGGTCTCCAACGTCTCCTCGCGGAGCAGCGCCAGTTCCTGACGGGTCCCCACCAGCGGGATCATGATCTCCGGCATCGCCTTGATGCCCTTCTTGCGGCAGGCGATCATCGCCTCCACGATCGCGGTGACCTGCATCCGGAGGATCTCGGGATACGTCACCGCCAGACGGCAGCCGCGGTGCCCGAGCATCGGGTTGGCCTCGTGCAGGGAGTCCACCCGCCGGACCACGTCCTTCAGCGGAACGCCCATGGCCGAAGCAAGCTCCTTCTGGCTGGCCCGGTCGTGCGGAAGGAACTCGTGCAGCGGCGGATCGAGGAGCCGCACCGTGACCGGCAGCCCCTTCATCGCCGTGAAGATTCCCGTGAAGTCCTTCCGCTGGTACGGAAGCAGCTGCTTCAGCGCCGCCACGCGGTCCTTCTGGTTGTCGGCGAGGATCATCCGCCGCATCGCGACGATGCGATCACCCTCGAAGAACATGTGCTCGGTCCGCGTCAGGCCGATGCCTTCGGCCCCGAAGTCGCGGGCCCGCTTGGAGTCGGCCGGCGAGTCCGCGTTGGTGCGGACCTTCATGCGTCGAGCCGCGTCGGCCCACTTCATGATGGTGTTGAAGTCGCCGGACAGCTTGGGAGTCGAACCGTCGACGCGACCGGCCATCACCTCACCGGTGGAACCGTCGATCGACAGGATGTCCTTCGGCCCGTACGCCTTGCCGTTGATGGTGGCCCGCTGCTTCTTCTCGTCGATCGCGATGGCACCGGCGCCGGCCACGCAGCACTTGCCCCAGCCCCGGGCCACGACGGCCGCGTGCGAGGTCATGCCGCCGGTCGACGTGAGAATGCCCGCAGCGTGGTGCATGCCCTCGACGTCCTCGGGCGACGTCTCGGTGCGGACAAGCAGGACCTGCTCGCCGGCGGTGGCACGCTCGACGGCGTCTTCGGCCGTGAAGGCCAATGCACCCCAGGACGCGCCGGGCGAGGCGGGAAGGCCCGTCGCCACGATGGTCGCGCCCTTCTTGCTCGCCGCGGTGTAGCTCGGCAGCAGCAGCTGCACGAGATCGCCGGCGGGAATGCGCAGCAGCGCTTCGTCCCGGGTGATCAGGCGTTCCTTGACCATGTCCACGGCGATCTTCACCGCGGCGGCCGCGGTCCGCTTGCCGTTGCGGGTCTGGAGCATCCAGAGATGCCCGCGCTCGATGGTGAACTCGATGTCCTGCACGTCGCGGTAGTGCTTCTCGAGGATGGTGCGGATCTTCATCAGACTCGCGAAGGCCTTGCCGTCCCACTTCTTCATCTGGGAGACGGGCTTGGGCGTCCGGATGCCCGCCACGACGTCCTCGCCCTGGGCATTGATGAGGAACTCGCCGTAGAACTGGTTCTTGCCGGTGGACGGATCACGCGTGAACGCGACACCGGTGCCGGAATCGTCACCCATGTTCCCGAAGACCATCGTCTGCACGTTGACCGCGGTGCCCTGCAGACCGGTGATCTCGTTGATCTTCCGGTAGGAGATCGCCTTGGGGGCGTTCCACGAACGGAACACCGCCTCGATGGCGTGCTGCAGCTGCTTCATGGGATCCTGCGGGAACGCCTTGCCGACGTGCTTGCGGTAGACGGCCTTGTAGGCGGTGCAGAGTTCACGCAGTCCGGCGGCCGGCACGTCCGTGTCCTCGGTGACCTTGTACTTCTTCTTGATCTTGGAGAAGGCCGTCTCGAAGTGGTGATGGTCGACATCCATCACCACGTCGCCGAACATGTTGATCAACCGACGGTAGGCGTCCCATGCGAACCGTTCGTTGCCCGTGAGCTCGGCCAGCCCCTCGACCGCGGCGTCGGTGAGCCCGAGGTTGAGCACGGTGTCCATCATGCCCGGCATGGAGACCGCCGCACCACTGCGGACGGAGACCAGCAGCGGGTCCGTCTTGGAACCGAACGACTTGCCGGTGAACTTCTCGAGCCGCTTCACGTGCGTCTCGACCTCCTTCATCAGGCCCGAAGGCATGCGGTTGCCGCCCTTGGAGTACGCCGCACAGGTCTCGGTGGTGATGGTGAAGCCCGGAGGCACCGGCAGACCGATGGAGGTCATGTCCGCGAGGTTCGCGCCCTTGCCGCCCAGCAGTTCCCGCTGGTGGGCACGACCGTCCGTCCGGTCCGGTGCGAATCCGTAGATCATTCGGGCCTTGCGGCCGCTGCTTCGGGTGCTCTTCTTGCGAGTGCGTGTCTTGACCGCCATCAGGGGGGCTCCTGTCCGTGCGTGATCGTTCGATATCGGGCTGACTGGGCAGTGTATCGGCCCGAGTGGCGTTCCGGAACCAGTCCGGGCACGGCTATGATGGACTTCATGGGGACCGCACCGCCACGCAGGATCGACGACGACCGTGATGTGATGAGCATGCTCGCGGACTGGCCCCGGGACGAGCCCGTGGCGATGCTTTCCTCCGCCCGCCGGGACAGCGACTGGTCACGGTGGTCGCTGCTCTGCAGTCCGAAGGGCCACCTGCGGGTTGATACCGCGTCGCAACGGGTCCATTGGTCCGGCCCCACCCGGCCACCGATCGACCTACCTGCGTCCAGTGATGATCCGCTTGGACTGATCCAGTCCCTGCTTGATCACACGGCTTCGTCCGCCGGCCCCGAGCTTCCCTTCGACCGGGGATGGCTGGCCGCACTGTCCTACGAGCTGGGAACCAACATCGAACCCACGGCACGGCACCGTTCGCGAACCGGGACCTGGCCGATGTTCGATCTCCTGTGGTGCCCCGCGGGTCTGGCCTTCGACCACGAACACGACCGATGGTGGTCGTTCGGAAATGCCGAAGCTCCCGCCCGAGCCTCCACCCGACCGTCGGACGGGGTGCGCTGCTCACCCCCCCGCAGTGTTCCCGGCGAGCCCGAATACATCGACCACATCCAGCAGGTCCGCGACTACATCCACGAGGGCGACGTGTTCCAGGCCAACCTGGCGCGACGTCTCCACGCCTCCATCGAGGGCGACCTCCGATCGATGACCCTGAACGCTCTGGACACCGCCGGACCGATGTACGGGCTGTACATGGAACTGCCGGACGGGAACGGCGACGACCGTGCGATCCTCAGCCTGAGTCCGGAGCTCTACCTGCAGGTGGACGGCGTCGACGACGGCCGCCGAGTCGTGACCCGACCGATCAAGGGGACCAGCGCCGCGGACCGTGATCCGTCGGAACTGGAGTCGTCCTCGAAGGACGCCGCGGAACTGCACATGATCGTCGACCTGATGCGGAACGATCTCGGCCGGGTCTGCGAAGTGGGCACGGTGGGTGTCCGCCACGGACGCAGGATCGAATCGCATCCCACGGTGCACCACGGAGTCGGCGAAGTCGAGGGCATGCTGCGACCCGAGACCACCATGGCCGACCTGCTTCGGGCGACGTTCCCTCCGGGGTCGGTCACCGGCGCGCCGAAGATCCGGGCGATGCAGATCATCGACGAGCTCGAACCCGAACCGCGCGGGCCGTACTGCGGTGGGCTGGGATGGCTGACCGCCCGGACGGCGCGCTTGTCCGTCGGCATCCGCACCATGGCGATGACGGGACGGTTCACGCGGGGATTCAGGCAGTTCGAGGGCGAAGTGGTCTACGGCACCGGTGGCGGCATCGTGTCCGACTCCCGCCCCCGCGAGGAGTTCGAGGAGACCTGTCACAAGGCGGCCGTGTTCGAGGCCGCGCTGGGACTGTCCGAGCCGACCTCAGGCTGACCGTCGGCGGGCGAGCTGGGACTTCTGCTGTCCCGCGATGGCCCGGACGATCTGCTGGACCACGAATCGCTTGTGGGACGGATTGTGACTGAAGTCGAAGGTCATCCCCGCGTACAGACGGCGGTCCGACTGGATGTGCGTATGCACCACCCGGGCCGTGGCGCACACCGGGGTGCGCACGTGCGGCGGCAGTTCGAAGCGGACCCAGCACGCCCGCGCCCGGTTGAAGGCGCCGGCATCGTCCATCGAGATGTTCAGTCCGATGCCGCCTCCGCCCAAATTCACCAGACGGGACGAGAACGACGGCCCCACATCCGGCAGCAGCAGTTCACCGTCCGCCCCGTCCGTGTCGACGGGCCCGGGGCCGGTGGCATCGCGTTCCCGAAGAAACTCGGCTTCGTTGACCCGCTCGGCCAGGACGACCGATTCGGGATCCAGCAACGGCCAGACGGTGACGTCGGGCAGGGCGAGGCCGCTCGTGTTGATCCGGTAGTCCCGGCGCCGCTGGCAACGCTGCACGTCGTGCGGCATGCCGAGCACCAGCACCGGCACCATCCGTCCCTGGCAGCTCCGACTGGTCGCCCCGCCGCAGGTGGTGTGGAACATCCATCGGTTCTGACCGATGGCCATGATCCCCACCAGTCGCATGCCGGCCTCGATGGCGATCGCCTCACCGAGCGTCGACGGCGGTTCGATCCACAACTCGTCGCCCCCGACGTGCAGGACCCGCGACCGGAAGAGCAGGTCGCCGCCCGCGGGCGCTTCACCGCCCGGGCCTTCGATGGCGATTTCGATGGAACCGTTTCGCTGGCGAATCTGCTCGAGGCAGCGTCGCCAACCCGTGGTGCGTGATCGTTGTGCAGGCATGTCCGTCTCCCCTGGTCATCCGCAGAACTGCGGTCCGGGAGATCTATCGGCCCGCGGGATCGCACTCTGAAGCCGATGCGGTGCAGTCCGGGGCGAGTTTGGCCGTTCACCCCGCCGGGACAGGCCCCCCAGAACGCATGACCAGCACCGCCGCGGCGGGATCCACCTCGACGACCGATAACCCGGCTTCCGCCGCCACCCGCTCGAGGGCCGGCCGCCGCCACAACCGCAGCGGCACGTCCGCGTCCCCGAGGGTCCATCCCTCCGGGTCCACGTCCCCCCCACTGCGCACGGTGAACACGTCGTCGCGATCGGACCAGATGAACTGCAGCGAACCGTCCTCCGACAGCCCCGTCTGCCAGTTTCCCGATTCCACCTCGGACACGAAGAGCCCCGGCAGATCGTCGAGCACAACGGCGCCGTCCGGAGCGAGCCGGGCTGCGCATCGACGCAGCAGGACGACCGCCGCCTCATCCGTGTCCACGAGCATGAACGTGTTGCCCAGACAGCAGATCAGATCGCAGGATGCTGCCGCGCCCGGCCAGTCGTCGGTGAGGAAGTCGAAGCATTCGAGCCGCACGTCGACACCGAGTGCGTCGGCGCGGCTTCGGCACTCGGCCAGACACGCCTGGTCACGGTCGACCCCGATCACCTCGTGCCCCATCGCCGCGAGCGTCAGCATGGTCCGACCGTGTCCGCACCCCAGATCGAGGACGCGTGATCGTGGCCGCTCGGCCCATCCGCGAAGCCAGTCGTCCTGCTGCCCGGCCACGGCCGGTTCGTGCGGTTCGTCACCACCGAGCCAGATGCTCATGCGTCCGCACCCAGGGCATCGTCGAGTTCGCGCAGGGCGCGTCCGGTCGCCTCCGCATGATCCGCCGGCGGCGGATGGCCGCCGAACCGCATGGCGTAGAACCGGTCGACGATCTCACGCATCGCTGCCGCGACGGCGGGGCGGGTCGCAGACAGTTCGGCGGTGAATTCCGAGGGCGACTGCCACGCCGGCTTGGCCAGGCCCGCCACGGCCAGCCGATGCAGCCCGTCGACGTAGAAGGCGTACCGTCGGGCCACGTCCCGATCGGCCCGGGCGGAGCCACGGGGCAGCGAGACCGCGGCCAGCACCCGTCGATGCCGGCGGCGGGCCAGCCGCCAGGCCACGACGAAGAGCACCACGATGAGCAGCACGACCCCCATCCAGATGTAGCCGCCGAGACCGAAGCCGAACGCAAGATTGACCGAGACCAGGAAGTCGCCCACGCGACCGAAGACCGATCGCGAGGAGGACCGCCACCAGGGCTGCACGGCATCGACGATCTCGACCTGCTTCTGGACGTCGTACCCGAGCACGTTCGACTGCCAGGCGTGCTCGAACCAGCCGTAGATCCAGCTCGCCCGCTGGGCGAGACTCGGCGGCTGCCGACGACCGACCGGGGTCCACGCAGGCGGCGTGGGGTCGAACGTCGTCCACGTACCGGGAACGAGTTCGACTTCCGCCCAGGCGTGGGCGTCGGACATGAGCACGACGTAGCGCTGGATCAGGGGGTCGTAGCGGTCCGTCACGAATCCGGTGACCATGCGGGCGTCCACATCGACCACATGGCAGAGGGCCACGAACGCCGCCGCGAAGTACTCGCAGTGCCCGGCGCGGTCCACCAGCAGGAACCGTTCCACGGGATCGAGTCCGTCCGCCGAGGGCGGACGCTGCAGCCGATCGAGTTCGAGTGTGTAGCGGAAGACGCGGGAGGTCAGAAACGCCTCGAAGGCGCGGGCCGCCCGCTGGTTCCACTGCGAGGCCTCGGCGGGCGTGCGCGGGCGGCGCAACGGAATCTCGGCCTGCCGGAGCACCTCCTGCGCGACGTCCCGGACCACGGGGTTCTGGTAGCGGTACCACCCCCGCCGCGAGATCACCCCGGTCGGCGGCCCCGGCTTGGCCCGAATCTCGTAGTGCAGCGGCGCCTGGTCACCGGTGACGCTGAGGGTGTCGGTGTTCCGGTTGAACTCGAGCCCCACGCGATTGGGCGTGCGGATCTCGATCGGCAGCGACATGGAGAACAGCGTGTCCAGCGGCGACTGCAGGTCGAAGATCTGCAGGATCGTCTCCTCGGGCCCCGGTCGCGACCGGGCGCTGGAGAGTTCGAGCAGCTGCCAGGTGTCGGGTTCGGTCTCGTACTCCCAATCCGCCCGCTGGTCCCCCGATTCCCAGATGCCTTCGCCCACCACCCGGTCGAGCACCGAGCCGCGGAGACGAAGCGGTTCGGGCAGCTGGACGAACGAACCGTCCCAGGACTGCAGACCGACCGACATGATCTGCTCCTCGGACAGGGTGATGCGGGTGTCCCCCCCGAGGTCGACGCGATCGGTGAAGCCCGACACCGCGGTATCGGCCTGCCCGGTGCCCTGGGCGAAGGTCGTCGTCAACGAACGCGGCACGGAGATGAACAGTGCGATGCTGGCGGCGAGTCCGACCCCGAGCAGCCCCAGGGTGATCCGCCGGAAGTCCCGTCGGACGCGGGGCCCCATCACGGGCCGTCGGGGCAGATCCACCGGCGTGGTCTGGTCCACCACCTGCCCCAACTGCATCCGCACCAGTTCCTGGCCGTGGTACAGCTGGAAGAGCAGCAGCACGGTGATGGCGAGCGCCGTCCACGCAACGAGCAGCAGTCCGAAGAGGAGATCGATCGAGACCAGCGCCGCAAGCACCATCAGCAGCAGGCTGAGAATGAGGCGTTCGGCCTCGTTCTCGATCGACCGCCGCTCGTAGACCTTGATCAGGGTGAGCCACACCACGAACGTTCCGATGCACTGGATCGCGGCCCCCGGCTCGCGCACGATCGAGAGCACGGCCCAGATCAGGGCGACGCAGGTCAGGAACAGGGACCACGGCCGGGGCAGCACCCGACCCCGCGGTCCCTCGCAGACGGAACGGCTGGCCACGGTGAGCGCGCCGGCCACGAGCACGAGCAGCAGCTCCTGCTGCGCCATGCAGTGGGCCACGATCGCGGTGAACACGAGAAGGAAGGAGAGACGCGGATAGAGGCGGTCGAGCTTCATGCGGCATCGTCCTGACGCGGCTCCCGAGGCGGGGCCGACGCGGATTCCCGAACGAGTTCGGGGAGCTGGCGACCGGTCAGGTACCAGGCGTCCTGCCGGGCATTCAGCGGTCGCACCCGATCCGGCCGGATCACGATCAGTCCCGCGTGCTCCATGTCCGAGACGGGCCCTGACACGGCGGTGCGGTCCGCGTCCAGATCGATGCCCGCGAGCATGGTCATGATCCGATGCACGTGCCAGATGCCCGCGCGGAACGGCAGCGAGGGTCCGGTGTGCCCGAGCACGGTCACCGCGACCTCGAGTTCGCGATCGACGGCCGCCGCGACCAGCGACGCGGCCAGACTGATGGACTGCTCCTCGAGCATTCGAGCGGTGACGGATTCCGCGTCATCCACCTGGAGCATCCCGGTGGGCGTCGACAGGTCGAGGACCACCCGGACCCGGGGCGGCGACGGACTGGACCGTTCGATCCCGAGGAGTTCGTCGCGGTGGGCGGACAGCTTCCACGCGATGTCGCGGATGCTGTCACCGGTACGCAGCTGCTTGACCCCGAAGTAGTCGTCGCCCTGCCCCTTCTGGTCGACGGTCCGGCGTCCGTCCGGCCCCCGGGGCGACAGCGACTCGAGCACGCGATCCTGCAGCTCGTGCACCTGCGGATAGACGAGCAGGTGCTGCGGCTGGCTGAAGGCCCGGGCCCGCCGGATCAATCCGAACGGAAAGCTGGTACGCACCAGGAATCGGTCGAACTCCAGTCGCCCGCGTGAGGATGGAATGATGATTCCCTGACCGTGCACGGTCTCCCCGGCGCCCACGTGCAGGATCCATCCCCGGGCATGCTCGAGGTCCAACCCCGGCTGCTCCCGATCGCGGTCCTCGTCGATGAAGAGCCCGAAGCAGGGAATGGACCGCCGACGGCGCGTGACGGCGTAGCCCACCACCAGCGGCTCGCCGGCCCGGCCGTGATCCGGAAGCTGCCGGCGGACGGACAGACCGCGGATCATGAATCGACTGCCGAGGATCGACAGTCCGACCGAGGCGACCAGCACCGCCAGCATCCAGAAGATGACGTTGTTGCCCTGCAGCAGGGCGGCGGGCGCCAGCAGGAAGAGCAGCAGCAGAAAGGTGATCGGCGCGTTGACCGGAAGCAGCTGTCGAGCCATGGCACCACCCGGGGGAACTCAGTCCCCTTCGTCCGTCGAGGCATCCGTGTCGGCCGGCGGCGCATCCTCGGCGGGAGGCGACGCCGCGGCATCGTCGGACCCTTCGTCCGAAGCAGCGGGCCGACGGGTCGGCTTGCGCCGGAGGCCTTCGACCTCCGGCAGATCGTCGATGCCGGAGAGCCCGAACACCCGCAGGAAGTCCTTGGTCGTCCCGTACAGCATGGGACGGCCCAGTTCCTCGGCCCGTCCCGCGATGCGGACCATGCGACGCTCGAGGAGCCCCCGCAGGACCTCGCCGCAGGCCACGCCTCGGATCGCCTCGATCTCGGCCCGCATCACCGGCTGGCGGTAGGCGATGATCGAGAGCGTCTCCATCGCGGCCGGGGTGAGATGGGTCTGCTGCCGCTGGGCGTGCAGCCGCGAGAGGACCGGGGCCGACTCCGGCATGGTCATCACCTGCCATCCGCTGGCCACCCGCACGATGCGGAAGGTTCGTCCCGTGGATTCGTAGGAATCGTTGAGTTCGGAGATCGCGAGCTCGACCCCGTCGACTCCGGCGGCTTCCGCCAGCGCACGGTCGCCGAGCGGACGGTCGACCGTCATCAACACCGCTTCGATCCGCTGCGCAGGCGTCAGATCGCAGTGGTCGAGCTCCGCATTGGAGGCAGACGCGCTCGTATCGGCCATGACGGATCCTCCGTCCAAAGTGAGGGCGGCATCGCGCCGCGGAGATCAGACCCCGGTCGTGAAGCCGGCGTTGCGTCGGGACAGATGCACCCGGTCCCGGGCAATCTGCCGCTGACGGTTGAGTTCATCCATGTCCATGTCGTCCGTCGGCTGCGCGGAGCGCAGTTCGGCGAAGGCGGCCTCCGCTTCCGCGACGTCGAGTTCCTCGGCGGGCGTCACCGCCTCGGCCAGAATGGTGAGCCGGTCTCCCACGACGTGGGCGAATCCGCCTTCGACCAGGAACCAACGGCTGCCCGACGCCTCGTCGAGTCGCAACGCACCGGGAGCAAGGCTCGACAGCAGCGGTGACAGGCCGGCCATCATGCCGTACTGGCCGTCCCACGCGGGGAAGCGGGCGTACGTGACTTCGCCGTCGAAGACGGAGGCCTCGGGAGTGATGATCGTGCACTGGAATGACTTGCTCACGGGTGAACCTGCCTGCAACAAGAGGGTCGCACTGCGAAACCGACGTGGTCCCGCACTCAAGGTCCTCATCTTAGCGAGTGGACCCCGACCCGGTGCGGAGACGGCTCAGTCCGTCGTCGGAGCGTTCAGCATTCGAATGGCCCGGTCGATGAGGCCCCGGACGTGGTCGGCACAGGTCTTGTCCATTCGGATGGCCTGGAAGCTGCGAAGCAGGGCACCGTCGGACTGGGTGCTGATCCGCCGACCGGCGTGCACCAGACCCGCGGCGATGACGAGGGCGTAGCAGTACGCGGCCATTCTTCGGTCCCGGGCGTTCTCACCCATGACCCGCCAGGCCTTGAAGGCGTCCTTCAACTGGATCAGGACCTCGACGGGGATGTCGGGGTCGTTCACGAGCGAGAAGATTCCGGCGGCCCGCGGGCAGGCGTCCTGGACCAGCCAGTCGGCCGTCGCCATGGATGGATCCGATTCGGTCTCCACGGCCCAGCCAAGGGCGGTGCCGAGTTGGCTTCGGGAGCGCGGAATCATCGCTCGTGCACCAGCAGGTCGAGCAGATCCTCGAGTTCCGACTTGGTCACCAGTGAATCCGTCACGGTCGATTCCGCCTCCTCGACAAGGGCTCTGGCGAAGCGGCGCTTGACCGTCACCATCATGTTGGCCGCCTGCGCGGCATCCGCGATCCCCCAGTTGGCCACGAGATGCTCGTAGGGCTCCGGCGATTCTCCGTGGAGTTTCGGACGCACCACGCGACGCGCGAACACCTCCCAATACGCCTGCTGCCCGCGACGCATGCAGTCGATTCGAACTTTTTCGAGAACCTCACGCACCAGGCTGGCGGCCCATTGGGCATGAAAGGCGGCTTCGGGATCCTGGTCACGACTGATCGCCGACCAGGCTCCTTCCCCTGCATCCAACGAGAGCGGCGACGGCATGGGTCGACCGTCGGCTCCACTGGGAGCACGCTTCTTGCGGGTCGCGCGGCGGTGCTGCTCACGCACGTAGTTCGAAACGGACTTCAGCAGCAGCGAGCGGAATCGTCCGCGTTCCGGCGTGGCCGACTGGAGCAGGTTGCGGCCCAGCAGCACGTCGCAGAGGAACCCCTGGGTCAGATCCGTGGCCTCATCGACCGATTTGCCGCTGCTGCGGATGAAGGCGAAAACGGCCGGCCAGTACCGCTGCACGAGGCGATCCATCGCAGAGTTGGAGCGTGGTTCCGCGGCCGAGACGGCATCCATGATCATGGACCAGTTGGTCCGGGAATAGCCCATGGCATCCGTCTTGCCGGGATCGGGCATTGGACTGCTTGGCAATGCTGCCATAGGGTACTCCTGCTGTGGACAACCCAAGAGTGTCCCGGAACCATTCCCAAGCCCTGATTTCCTCGCAAATATTCGCCTTGGAACGTTTGACCAGAAGAAAATCGCGGAATATGATCCATATATCCGAATAGATGGATGGATTTACCTCTCTGGAGATATCACCTTGAGCCTCACCACGACGACGTCACCGAGCACCTTCATGAACACCGGCCTGCCCCTTCTGGGCTCAGAGCCCTTCAAGGTCCACAGCCTCGATCCCGAACTGGTCGCCTTCGGCCGCAAGGAGATCGAACTGGCCGAGCATGAGATGCCCGGGCTCATGGCCCTTCGTCGCCAGCACGGCGATGCCAAGCCGCTGGCCGGCGCCCGCATCACCGGATCGCTGCACATGACGATCCAGACCGCGGTGCTCATCGAGACGCTCACCGCCCTCGGCGCCGAAGTCCGCTGGGCGAGCTGCAACATCTTCTCCACGCAGGATCACGCGGCCGCAGCGGTCGCCGTCGGTCCCAACGGAACCCCCGACGCCCCCGCCGGCATTCCGGTCTTCGCCTGGAAGGGCGAGACCCTCGAGGAATACTGGTGGTGCACCTTCCAGGCCCTGCACTGGGGTGACGGCAAGGGCCCCAACCTCATTCTCGACGACGGTGGCGACGCCACCCTGCTCGTCCACAAGGGAGCCGAGTTCGAGAAGGCCGGCGCGTTCCCCGAGCCCGCCTCCGCCGACAACGAGGAGTACGCCTGCGTGCTGAGCGTCCTCAAGGAGCTCAGCGAAACCACGGATCCGATCTGGGACGAGATGGCCGAAGCGATCCGAGGCGTCTCCGAGGAGACCACCACCGGCGTGCACCGTCTCTACCACATGGCCGAGGAAGGCAGCCTGCGGTTCCCCGCCATCAACGTCAACGACTCCGTCACCAAGAGCAAGTTCGACAACCTCTACGGATGCCGGCACTCCTGCGTCGACGGCATCATGCGGGCCACCGACGTGATGCTCGCGGGCAAGGTCGCCGTGGTCTGCGGCTACGGTGACGTCGGCAAGGGCTGCTGCCAGTCCCTTCGGGGACAGGGCTGCCGGGTGCTGGTCACCGAGATCGACCCGATCTGCGCCCTGCAGGCGGCGATGGAGGGCTACGAAGTCGTGGTCATGGACGACGTGATCGGCGACGCCGACGTGTTCATCACGACCACCGGCAACTTCAACGTCATCACCGCCGAGCACATGGCGAACATGAAGCACAACGCCATCGTGGGCAACATCGGCCACTTCGACAACGAGATCGAGATGGCGACCCTGGAGAACCGTACGGACGTCGAGCGGATCAACATCAAGCCGCAGGTCGACGAATGGAAGTTCGCCGACGGCCACAGCATCATCGTGCTGGCCGAAGGCCGACTGCTGAATCTCGGCTGTGCGACCGGGCACCCCAGCTTCGTGATGAGCAACTCCTTCACGAACCAGGTCCTGGCCCAGATGGAACTGCACGCCAAGGCGGACTCCTACAGCCTCGACACTGTGCACGTGCTTCCCAAGCATCTCGACGAGATGGTCGCACGGCTCCACCTGGAACAGTTGGGCGTCAAGCTGACCGTGCTGAGTCAGGAGCAGGCCGACTACATCGGCGTCCCCGTGAACGGACCGTACAAGCCGGACTACTATCGCTACTGATTCCGCTCGAGCACCAGCACCGTCTCATCGAGCCCGTCCCCTCCGAGGATGAGCATGAGCTGTCGCTCCGGATCGATCTGAAGCATCAGCGGGCGGAAGTCGTCGCCCGAGGGCACGTCCTGG
Source organism: Phycisphaerales bacterium UBA854 (assembly GCA_002295885.1). Lineage (GTDB taxonomy): Bacteria > Planctomycetota > Phycisphaerae > Phycisphaerales > SM1A02 > UBA854. The sequence continues at coordinate 19,173 of DBGM01000023.1, read as the reverse complement.
GCGGCGACGTAGTTCATCGGAATCACGTCCTCCTCCCCCGCGTCCAGGATCGTCCGCCGCTCCACGAGCACCGCCCCCGGCCCGGAAAGGGCGTGCGAGCGACGTGCGAAGTCGTGGAGCTGGGACCACCTGGCCATGGCCGCCTCGACTTCGGGTCCCGGAGCTGATGCGTCGGATTCCATGCCAACACGGTAGCAGGATGCCGTATCCCGGACCGCGGTCCCCCGTCCGGCTACCCTGTAGTGGTTCAACCCGCAGCAAGGAATGGATGAGATGATCTTCGAGCGAATCACCGAACCTGGCCTCTCCCAGTACGCCTACGCGGTCGGCTGCCAGGGCGCCAAGCGGATCGCCATCGTCGACCCGATGCGCGACATCGACGTGTACCTGGACTTCGCCCGTTCCCATGGCGTCGAGATCACGGAGGTCCTGGAGACGCACATCCACGCCGACTACGCCTCCGGGGCACGGGAACTTGCCGAACGAACCGGTGCCACCCTGCGTCTGTCCGCCTACGACCGCGGAGAGCAGTTCGAAGTCGGCTATCCGCACACCCCGGTGCAGCACGGCGATGAGATCGAACTCGGAGGAGTGCGGCTGCAGGCCATGCACACCCCCGGACACACCCCGGAGCATCTGAGCTGGCTGGTCTTCGATGTCCATCGCAGCCCCGGCACCCCCATGGCGATGCTCAGCGGAGACTTCCTCTTCGTGGGCTCGTTGGGACGACCCGATCTGCTGGGAGCGGACGCCACCGACGCACTGGCCCGACAACTGCACCAGAGCGTCGCCTCACTGGCGTCGCTTCCGGATTCCCTGGAGATCCATCCCGGACACGGGGCCGGATCCATGTGCGGCGCCGGAATGAGCGGCCGGCCGATGTCGACGCTCGGCTACGAACGCCTCACGAACCCGATGCTCGATCCGACCCTGGACCAGGACCAGTTCGTGCAGCGGATGCTTGCCAACCTCCCCCCCCGTCCGGATTACTACACCCGGATGAAGGTGCTCAACAGCCGCGGCCCCGCGACCCTGGGACCGATCTCCGCCGGCCCGTCGATCACTCCGGAGGACGCCGGACGACTCATGGGACAGGGGCATGTGGTGCTGGATCTGCGGTCGCAGACCGACTTCGGACGCGGCCACGTCCCGGGCTCCGTCTGCATCGGTCTCGGCAAGAACTTCTCGATGTGGTCGGCCTGGATGCTCGATGCGGACACCCCCATCATCCTTGCCGGCAACTCCGATCGAAACGTCGAAGCCGCCGTGCGGGGCCTGGTCCGGGTCGGACTGGATCGGATCGCGGGCCATCTGACCGGAGGCGTACAGGGCTGGATTGACTCCGGACTGGAGACGGCACGGCACGAGGTGATCCCCTCCACCGAACTCCAGGAGCGACTCGACGCCGGCGAACCGCTGTGCGTCCTGGACGTCCGCACCGATGTGGAGTGGAACAACGGACACATCGACGGGGCGGTCCACGTGCCCCTGCCCGAACTGCCCCGGCAGGTCGACCGTTTCGTCGGCGGCGACCCGGTGGTCACGGTCTGCAACGGAGGCTACCGGTCCGCGATCGCGGCCGCCCTGCTGGAACGGGCCGGCGCTACCGGAATCATCGACCAGCTCGGAGGGATGACGGCCTGGAATCGGGCCGGGTGCTCGACCACCACCGAAACCGCCCCGTCCGCCTGATCCGTCCGGTTTCCTCAATCGGCCGGGGACGGGTACCCTGTCCAGCCTCATGAGCGACTTCATCGGCCATGAATGCGGTCTTGCCCTGGTTCGACCCAAGAGGTCCCTGGACGAACTCCAGGAACTTCATGGCGACGCGGCGTGGGCGGTGCGTCGACTCCACCTCCTCATGGAGAAGCAGCACAACCGGGGGCAGGACGGCGCAGGCATCGCGACCGTCAAGTTCGACATGCCGCCGGGCGTCCCCTACCTGCGGCGGCTGCGATCGACGAAGCACAACGCGATCGAGCGCATCTTCGATGCGGTCACCCGGGAACTCGCACCCGTGTACCGTTCCAAGCGCACGTTCGACGCCACCGAACTCAAGCGCCGATGCGGACTGCTCGGAGACGTCTACATCGGACACCTGCGGTACGGGACGCACTCGAAGAACTCCATCCAGAACTGCCACCCGCTGGTGCGCAAGGACAACACGTCCAGCCGCAACCTCGCGCTCGCGGGCAACTTCAACATGACCAACTCCGAAGCCCTCTTCCAGCAGCTTCTGGAATACGGCCTCAATCCGGTCGGCGACTCGGACACCCAGGTCATCCTCGAACGGGTCGGATACTTCCTCGACCTGGAGCACCGTCACCTGCGATCGACGATGGGACCCGAATCGTTCCTTCGCCTGGAGGGACGGGAACTCGCCGACGCGATCTCGCGCGATCTGGACATCGTGCGGGTGCTGCGACGGGCCTCCGAACAGTGGGACGGCGGCTATGCCTTCGCCGGGCTGCTCGGCAACGGAGATGCCTTCGTCTGCCGGGATCCGGCCGGCATCCGCCCCCTGTTTTGGTACGAGGACGACGACGTCATCGCGGTGGCGTCCGAACGCCCCCCGCTGATGAGCACCTTCGCCGCGGAGGTCGACGACATCCGCACCATCGCCCCCGGCCACGTGCTGGTCATGAAGCGGGACGGCCGCGTCGAACACGTGCCCTTCACCGAACCGGTGGAACTCCGCCAGTGCACCTTCGAGCGAATCTACTTCAGCCGCGGCAACGATCCGGACATCTACGAGGAACGCAAGCAGCTGGGGCGAAACCTGGCCCGTCCGATCCTCGAATCCATCGATCACGACGTGGAGCACGCCGTGATCAGCTACGTGCCCAACACCGCGGAGTCCGCATTCTTCGGACTCGTCGAGGAAGTGGAACGACAGGTGAAGACGCACCGCGGCGAACACTTCTGGAAAACCGTGGAGGCAGGCACTCCAGATCCCGAGGAGTTCCGTCGCGCGATGAACTTCCGGGTCCGGGCCGAGAAGGTGGCACACAAGGACCAGCGGCTCCGGACGTTCATCACCCACGATGCGGCACGCCGCGATCTGGTGATGCACATCTACGACATCACCCGCCACGTGGTCCAGCCCGAAGACACCCTGGTGGTGCTCGACGACTCGATCGTCAGGGGAACCACCCTCCGGGAATCGATCATCACGATCCTCAGCCGTCTGAATCCGAGACGGATCATCGTCGCCTCCTCCGCCCCTCCGATCATGTACCCCGACTGCTACGGAATCGACATGAGCCAGCTCCACCGCTTCATCGCCTTCCAGGCCGCGGTCGCCCTGCTCGAGGAGCACGGCCAGTCGGACCTGCTGGAGGCCGTGGAACACGACTGCCGGGCCCAGCAGGACCTCCCGCCGGAGGAGATGGTGAACCACGTGGCCAGAATCTACGAACCGTTCACCCTGACCCAGATCGGCCAGAAGGTCGCCGAACTCGTCCGGCCGGACGATGTTCCCTGGAAGGGTGAACTAAACGTGGTCTATCAGGACATCAAGGGGCTTCAGGACGCCATGCCGGCCCATTCCGGAGACTGGTACTTCACCGGTCGATACCCCACTCCAGGGGGCTACAAGGTCCTCAACCGGGCTTATCTGAACTGGCGCGAGGGCGAGGATCGCCGGGCCTATTAGGGCTCCGCAGTACGGGTTGGCCTTGACTTGGAGGCCAAAAAACGATTCAATACCCCGCTTGGCCCTTCCCGTCCCGAGGAGGACGGGGGGTCGTGATTTTGCAGGAGTATTTCCGTGGCTCGCTATCTCGGTCCCAAGGTGAAACTGTCCCGTCGAGTCGGTGTTCCCATCGCCGACATCCCCAAGCACACCGCCCGTCGGCAGCTCAACGCGCCGGGCATGCACGGGTACCGGGGACGTCGTCCCAAGGACTACGGCATCCGCCTGATCGAGAAACAGAAGGTCCGCTACCACTACAACATCATGGAGAAGCAGTTCCGCCGGTACGTCGACGAGGCGAACCGCCGCAAGGGCAACACGGGCGAACTGCTCCTCCAGCTTCTGGAATCGCGTCTTGACAACGCCATCCGCCGCAGCGGCTTCGTACGGACCATCTGGGCCGCACGTCAGATGGTGACCCACGGACACGTCCTGGTGAACGGCCGGAAAGCCGACAAGCCGAGCATCCCGCTCAAGCCCGGTGACGTGATCACGCTGAAGGACGGCATCCACAAGGTCGTCCGCGAGAACATGGAATCACTGGCGGGGCACATCATCCCCAGCTGGCTCGAGCTGAATCCCTCCGAACTTTCGGCTCGAATCATCGCCACTCCGGTTCCGGACCAGATCCCCTTCGACGTCAACACCAACCTGATCGTCGAGTTCTACCGCTGATCCCGGCCCCGGCGCACGCCGGAACGATGCATCCATGAACAAGTTCCTCCGCAAGTACAACAAGTGGCTGCTCGCGATCTTCGGGAGTGGTCTCATGGTCATCTTCCTGATGCCCGAGATCCCCTCCCTGCTCTCGGGCATGGGGGCCCAGCGGGCCGTCGTCGGCACCATCGACGGCGAATCGATCACCCGATCGGAACTGACCAACATCCAGAATCAGGCCCAACTGGTGGATCGCCTCGGGCTCCAGCTCCCCTTCATCGGCCTTGTCGACAACTGGGAGCTCTGGTACCTGCTGGTCCACGAGGCCAAGTCGGCCGGCATGATCGGCGGCACGGCGACCAGCCCGATCCCGGTCGACTCCGCCATCGACATCAGCCGCAACACCGGCATCCCGCCGATGGTGGTCCAGCAGACCTACGCCAACTGGGCCGGCATCGCCAACTACCTCACCCACCTCGCCGCCAGCAGTCCGATGTCCGACCGCCGACTCCGCCTCGAAGGCCGTCGCCTGTTCGACTCGGCCGACGTCCAGATCGTCTCGCTGAAGGCCGAGACTCCTGCAGTCGCGATCGATCCCACCGAGGAGGAACTGCAGGCCCACCTCGACGCCTGGGGCGAGACCGAACCCGGCGAAGGCGACCACGGTTTCGGATACCGACTCCCGGACCGCGCCACCATCGAGTGGATCCGGATCCCCAAGGAAACGATTCGCAGTTCGATCGAGAACAGCGACGCCATGAACGACATCGAACTCCGGAAGTACTGGCGCCGAAACGAAGGCGAAGCCGGCATTCCGGCGGTTGAGGCCGGCGCCGAGATTCCCGCGACCGTCCGCACCCGTCTCCTCGACGAGCTCACCGAGCAGCGTCGCAAGGAACTCAAGCGGGTCATCGCGGACCGTCTGCGCAATCCCCGCCGCGGATTCTCGGAATCCAACGGCTTCATCATCCTTCCCGACGACTGGAACGACCGACGGCTGGCCTTCGACGACCTGGGGGCCTCGCTCCAGACGGACTTCGAGATCGATGCCCCGACCGTCGACCGCAGCGATGGCCTGACCGAGCTCAACGGACTGCGTTCGCTGGACGGCGTCGGACTGGCCAACACGGACAAGTACGGCCAGCGCCCCATCGGACTGGTCGATCTGGTGAAGCAGGCCAAGGAGTTCGGCGGCACCGGCCTCTACCCGGTCCAGTTGGACGTGGCCGGTCCGGTCCTCGAAGACCGCCAGGGCGACCTCTACGCCTTCCGGATCATCGAGACCGACGCCTCCCGCCCGCCCGCCTCGGTGGACGAAGCCCGCGAGGACCTCGTTCGCGATCTCAACCGGCTGGCCCACTACCAGGAACTCACGTCCGAGATCGATGCGGTCCGGATGCAGGCCCACAATGACGGACTGAGCGGACTGGCCGATGCGAGGAACGCCCGCGTGCAGGCCGCCTCCCTTCGGCAGTACGACCCCCGCTTCGTGCAGTTCTTCCTCCAGAACCAGAACTCGATGCCCAAGTCCCCTCCGGTGATCCCCGGACTCGGCGAGGACGAGGCCGTGGTCTCGGCCGTGCTGGACGAAGTCGCACGACTCCAGCAGGACGGCTCCCTTGCGGACCTCGACGTCACGGAACGCGTCGAGGTCTATCCCTCCGAGGACAACCTCGCACTGGTCGTGGTGCAGCTCAACAAGCGCACGCCGATCACGCTGAACGAGTTCAACCAGATGGCATCCAGCGGACTGCTCGGATCGCTCATCCAGATGGACGAACTCGACGGAACCAATCCGATGGTGGACTCCTTCACTCTGGAGTCGCTGATGGAGCGGAACAACTACGTCCCGGCCTCCACTCCGCAATCGGACGAGGACGCGACCGACGACGACTGATCCGACCCCGGTATCCGATTCAACTGACGCGGGAACCGGCCGGCAGCGGATGATCGATCCGCACCACGGCGAGATCGGTGGTGTTGCCTTCCCCATCGGCCGCGGTCGCAGCCAGCACCATTCCCTCACTTCGCTCTCCCCGGATCACACGGGGCTCGAGGTTGGCCACGATCACCACCTGGGAACCTTCCAGAGTGGACGGATCCTCGATCCACTTCCGGATGCCGGCGCAGACCTGCCGCCCCTCCTCGGTTCCGTCGTCCAGCTGCAACCGCAGCAGGCGATCCGCGTCCGGATGATGCTCCGCCTTGCGGATGGTGGCGACCCGAAGGTCGAGCCGGGTGAAGGTCTCGAAATCGATCGTGGACTGCAGTTCGGACACGGTGATTCTCCTTGGTGCTCGTGGATCGGCGGCCATGCTAGCGACTGATCTCCTTCGGGAGGCTCCCAAGGCCTCTTTCGTGGTGCGTGGCCCGAAAAACAACGACAATCACCGCACTTCTGAGTCCCCGGATCCGCGGCGGACTGTTAGATTGCGATGTGAGAAGGGCTGTGCCGCCGATCCGAAGTCGGGCGTGGCACTGGACTTGGATTCAACTCCGGGGGAGGGAGAAGATCACATGTCACGTCATACCAATTGGTGGACCGTCGCGGCGGCCTCCACACTCTTGGCCACCGGTGCCCAGGCCGACCTGCTCGGTCTGAATGCCCAGCTGGTCGACACCAACCACATCACCGGCACCAACGGACCCGCCGGAGACCACTACACCATCGACATCTTCGCGATCATGGAAGCCGGCGACCGCCTGGACGCCATGGCCGGCGACTCCACCGTACAGAAGATGATCACCTGCACGCCCGACGGCAGCTTCTGGCAGAACGCCTTCGGCGGCAACCTCTCGACGAACATCAACCCCGCCCTCTTTGCGGCCTTCCCCAGCCTGGAATACGACAGCTTCGTGACCATCGGCCTGCTCGATCAGACCGACAACGCACTGGCCGTGCAGGGCATCGACTTCACCGCCTTTGCCGCCGGTGGCGCCATCGACGCCAACAACGGCGCCTGGTTCGTGACCCCCGACGACGCCCAGGGCAACTCCGATCTCTACAGCTTCGGCTGCGGCGAGGAATACGCGGTCCGGGTGGCCCGACTGACCGTGATCGGATTCGACACGGCCGTCCACGTCGAAGGCCTGCTCCAGGGCAAGGACGCATCCGGTGCGACCGTCACCCTGTCCGCCTCCCTCGACGTCACCTACGCCAGCCTGCAGTTCGAGGACTGCAACAGCAACGGCATCGACGACAGCTGCGACATCTCCAGCGGCACCAGTCAGGACTCCGACGAGAACGGCGTGCCCGACGAATGCCAGACGTTCGACTGCAACGACAACGGCACCAATGACGCCGACGACATCGCCGACGGCACCTCCAGCGACTGCAACGGCAACGGCATTCCCGACGAATGCGACATCGCCGACGGCACGTCCAGCGACTGCGACGGCAACGGCACGCCCGACGAATGCCAGTCCAACGACTGCAACGGCAACGGCATTCCGGACACCTGCGACATCGCGGACGGCACGTCAGAGGACTGCGACGGCGACGGCACCCCGGACGAGTGCGAGCTCGACTCCGACGGTGACGGCATCATCGACGACTGCGAAGTGCCCCCCAACTACGTCAACCTGGAAACCAACGCCACCTACGAGTTCTTCGCCAACGCTATCGCGGACGCGGAAGAGGGCGACCGAATCGTCGCCCAGTCCGAAGCGTTCAGTGCTGAAACGCAGACGTTCGACTTCAACGGCAAATGCGTCCAGTTCACCGTGGACGGTTCCGGCGGCAAGCTCCCGGGCGGTGCCGACACCACCCAGGACATCATCTTGTCCCGGTGCGGCTCGTTCAACACCACCACGGCAACCCTCGCCACCGTCTACTCGGGTGTCGATGGCACCAGTCGCATCAATGCAAGCGACGGCATCTCGATGGATTCCGTCGTGGTGCGCCACGGCGTGGGCCTTGAAGTGATGGGATCGCCCGTCGCGATCAGCGGAAACACCATCCTGCGGAGAGCGTCCAGTTTCACCACGTCAGAGAGTCTGACACTGGGTGACTTCACGGTCATGGGCGAATACTCCTCCATTGAATCGGCATCCGAGGGGATCTCCAACCCCGGGTCGCTGAATGCTCAGGGAACCATCATCCACCACCTGACCAACGACAACACGATGAATGGCATCGGCGATCTGATTCAGATCGGCAACCTGTACAACAAACCGGGTGCCACCATCGACATCCTGCGCGGCGAATACTTCCTGGTTGGCAATCTCACCAACGAAGGAACGATCATCGGCACGATCGATCAGGGCGGACGAGGTGGCAGTGAAACACAGCCCGGCGATGGCATGAACATCACCGGCGACTTCACCGCCGGAGCAGGCACCAGCCTGAGCATGCCCCACGAGTTCTGGGCTGTCCGGGTCGGCGGCAACATCGACCTCGCCATCAACAACGCGGCCAACTTCGACATGAGCCTGGCCGAACTGAACGCAACCGGCCGTGCCGGCGGCGTCCAGAACATCGAAGTGATGAGTGCGGACCTCGGAAACGGCACCGATGGACTCAAGCAGGGTGTCGCGGGCAACTACCCGCTGGGCAGCCTGGTCATCGACGCCAGTTCCACGTCGAGCCTCGTGGACAACCACGACAACGACAACAAGACGCAGGCCGATGGCGAAGCCATCTACTGCGACGTCCTCATCGTGGACGGCACCCTCGTGACCAATGGCTACAAGGTGTACGCCAACGAGATCATCATCAACGGCACCGTGAGCAACGACGATGATGTGATCATCATCGTCGACGGGATCTTCGGCGACATCAACGCCGACGGTTCGGTCAACGTCCTCGACCTGCTCCGCGTCATCGCGGACTGGGGCCAGGGCGGCGGTGACGCCGATCTCAACACGGACGGCACCGTGGACATCCTGGACTTCCTGCTCGTGCTGCAGGAATGGTCCTGATCCACACCAACGTGTGATCCGATCACGCACGACCCCCGGCATCCGCCGGGGGTCGTGTTCTTTTTCGATTTCGGATCCGTCGACCGGTCGGGCTCGCAGCCGGAGTCACCCGGCGGCCTGCACCGCATCCCAGTCGCGGTCCGACAGCATGCAACCGTTGGCCCGCTCTGTCACGGTGTCGTCCCGACGCCACGAGCGTTCGCACGCCGGCTGGTCGCGGAGATCCTCGACCGCCACGGCGGCGGCATCCGGATCGATCCGCACCCGCGAGACTTCGAAGAGATCCGCCAGATCGGAGGCGAAGGTCGCCAGGGATCCGTCGGGATCCGGCAGGACGACTCCCGCATCGAGCGAGTTCTCGATCCCCCGCTCCTTGGCCTCCTCGAGGGCCTTGAGCACCTCGTTGCGGAGCTCCATGACCTTCGGCCATCCCGCATGGGCCGCGGTGCCGACGGACTGGTGCCGTTCGAGATGCACGCATCCCGCTCCGCCGTGCAGACTTCGCCACGCCTCGTCCGCGGTGTGCGGCAGGATGGGGGCCAGCAGACGGCAGAGCGTCCCGGCGATGACGTGCAGGACGGCCTGCGTCCGACGTCGCCGCGGTGTATCCGGAGCGTCGCAGTACAGCCGATCCTTGACGGCGACGCAGTAGACCGAGGAAAGGGTGTCGTTGCAGAAGTCGAACAACGCCAGATGGGCCCGGCGGAAGTCGTACTCCAGCAGGGCGGCACGCACCCGCTCCTGCAGGACGGCGGTCTCACCCAGCACCCACGCATCCAGCGAGGCGTCGTCGAGCCCTTCCAGCCGCGCGTCGGTCGAACCGTCGAAGTCGCCGAGATTCCCCAGCAGGAACCGCATCGTGTTGCGGACCTTCCGGTAGCTCTCTCCCGCGAGCTGGAACAGTTCCCCGTCGGCCCGGACGTCGTTCTCGTAGGAGAGCGAACTCACCCACCACCGGCAGACGTCGGCTCCGTGCTCGTCGAGGAGTTCGCCGACGTTCAGCGCATTCCCGAGGGACTTGCTCATCTTGCGACCCTGGCGGTCGTTGACGAATCCGTGGGTCAGCACCGACCGGAACGGCGACGTTCCCGTCACGCCCAGGCCGGGCAGCAGCGACAGCTGGAACCAGCCGCGATGCTGATCCGAACCCTCGAGGTACAGATCGATCGGATAGCCCAATCCCCGCCGCTGCATGACCGAATTCCAGGATGACCCCGACTCGAACCATACGTCGAAGATGTCGTTGGTGGTGGACAGGTCCTCGATCCGCACGCCCGGAGGCACATCGGGATCGGCACCGATGTCCCAGGTCGCCAGCAGCTGGGCCGGGGTCTCGGTGAACCATGCGTCGCTGCCCCGCTCACCGAAGGCCTGCGCCACCGCCCGGGTGGACGCGGCGGTCAGGACGGTGACCCCCTCCGGGGTCACGAAGGCGGGAATGGGCAGTCCCCAGGCCCGCTGACGCGAGATGCACCAGTCGGGTCTGGACTCCAGCATGCCCCGCATCCGGTTGCGGCCCCATTCGGGAATGAACGTGATGTCCCGCTCGGCCGCCTGCATGGCGGCATCCCGCAGGGACGCCCCGTCCTCGCCGACCGGATCGTTGACGGAGATGAACCACTGTTCGGTGCTGCGGAAGATGACCGGAGAACCGCCCCGCCAGTCGTGGGGATAGCTGTGGGTGTAGTCGTGGTGGTGCAGCAGATGGCCCGATGCGCGGAGACGATCGATCACCACCGGGTTCGCAGCCCAGACGTCGAGGCCCTCCAGCCATTCCGGCACCGTATCGTCGTACGTCCCGTCGCCACGGACGGGACAGGCGACCTCCAGACCCTCGCGGATTCCGGTGAAGTAGTCGTCGGTGCCGTGACCGGGCGCCGTGTGCACCAGTCCGGTGCCGTCCTCGAACGTGACGTAGTCCGCGGCGACCACCGGGCTCGATCGTTCGACGAACGGATGTCCGTAGGCAAGGCCCAGGAGAGCCGCTCCGTCGCACTCGGCCAGCACGTTGGCATCCTCGAGTCCCGTGATGGATGCCACCTTCGCGACCAGATCGGAGGCGATGATCCGGAGCGAACCACCCCCTTCGACCAGGGCGTAGCGGCCGCGTTCATGCACGGCGATGGCCCGGTTCGCGACCAGCGTCCAGGGCGTGGTCGTCCAGATCAGCAGGGAGGGCGACGAAGCACATTCGATGCCGAAGGCGGCCCCGACCGCGGCCGGATCCTCGAGGGGGAAGTCCACGTAGACCGAGGGATCCACCCGATCCTCGTACTCGAGCTCGGCCTCGGCCAGTGCGGTCTGATTTTCGATCGACCAGTGCACTGGCTTGAGCTGACGAAAGACGATGCCACGATCGACGAGATCCGCGAACACCTCGAGCGTCGCCGCCTCGTACCCGGGATTCATCGTCAGATACGGATCCTCGTAGTCGGCGAGCGTCAGCAGCCGGCGCATCTGCTTGGCCTGCTCCTTCTGCTGCTTCTCCGCGTACGTGCGGCAGGCCCGCCGAATGGCCATGCTCCTCGCATCGGGTTCCAGTGCGTTGATCTTGTCCAGCTTGCCCTTCTCGAGCAGTTCGGTCATCACCCGATGCTCGATCGGCAGCCCGTGGCAGTCCCAGCCCGGCACGAACGGACAGGAACGGCCCTCCATCGCCTGCGTGCGCACGACGATGTCCTTGAGGATCTTGTTCATCATGTGCCCGATGTGGATGGCCCCGTTGGCGTAGGGGGGGCCGTCATGGAAGACGAACGGCTCTCCATCCCGGCGAGCCTCCGTGAGGGTGTCGTAGAGAGTCTCCGCATCCCAACGCTTCGAGCTCGCCGGCTCGTTCTGACGGAGATTCGCCCGCATGGGGAACGCCGTCTTCGGGAGATTCAGCGTCTTCTTGAAGTTGGGTTTGGTTGTGTCGCTCATGCCCGAGGATCCCGCTGGAAACCGACCATGGTACCACTCAGAACCGGCACCGAAGGCCCCGGCCCCCATGAATGGTCGTGGTCGTGGTCGTGGTCGTGGTCGTGGTCGTGATCGTGGTCGTGGTCGTGGTCGTGGGCCTCGGCATGATCGTGCCCGTGTGCACCATGATCGTGCTCCACCACCTGCGTCGAACCCCATCCCAGCGCGAGCCCGAGCAGGAGGGAGACGGTCAGGGCGATGCGGTCATGCCGATGGAACTGCAGCTCCGGCAGCAGATCGCACAGGGCGATGCAGAGGATCATTCCCGACGCGAAGGCGATCGCGGCCGACTGCACACCGGCTCCACCACTCAGCCCGGCCCATCCGATCACCGCCCCCGCCGGGGTCACCAACGCGTAGGCGATGTTCATCCAGTTTCGCAGGGAACGCGATCGACCGTCCGCAGCGAGCAGGGTGCCCAGCGTGAGGGAATCGAACGGCTTGTGCAGGGCGATGGCCAGCAGCAGGCCGGTGCCGGCCGCACCGAGTCCGCCCTCCCCCCCCGAGACCACGGCACCGAACGCCAGACCGGCCAGCAGTCCGTGAATGCTCAGTCCGACCAGAGCACCGACCCAGGACGACGCGTGCGAAGGGGGACGGTCCTCCGTCTCATCCGGAGTCGCATGCTGGTGGAAGCAGATGAACCGCTCGAGCAGGAACATGGCCAGAAAGCCGAAGAGCACCCAGGCCCCCACCACGGGAACCTGATCGTGGAAATGGCCGTCGCCCCCCACCCCCATGGCCAGAGCGTCCGGCAGCAGATGGAAGACGGTGATCGCCACCATGACACCGGATACGAAGCTGAGGGCGATCTGCATCCCTCGGTGCGACAGCCTCACGAACAGCGGAAGAAGTCCCCCGATCAGGGAGACCGCGAAGAAGGCGGCCAGAGAGAGAATGAATGCGGTCGACATGCCGGTAGGATATCGGCTGGCGTGCTCTCACTCCTCCCCATCCTGATTCTCGGCCTGGCATCAGCCATGCTGCTCCCCTGGTCCCGGGGGCGGCTGCCGATCCTGATGTACCACAAGGTCAGGCCCGCTCCGGGGGACGGCCTCACGGTTCCCCTCGAGGTCTTCCGGGAGCAGTTGAAGCAGCTCGCCGAAGCCGGGTACGAATCGATCTCCTTCGCGGATCTCGCCGCCTTCCACCGCGACGGAACCCGACTGCCCCGCCGTCCCGTGCTGCTCAGCTTCGACGACGCCTACGCGGACTTCGAGCCCCATGCCGCCACGGCCATGCGGGAACACGGCTTCCACGGGACACTGTTCGTCCCCGCGGGCTGCGTGGGAAAGGAGAACACCTGGGATGGCGGCGGCGAGCCGCTGATGGACTGGGAGGACCTGCGGACCACCGCCGAACGCGGCACCGAACTCGCCCTGCACTCCTTCGACCATCGGAACTACCGGGACATGGACCTCGACGAGATTCGCGAAGACCTCGAACGCTGCATCGCCGCGTTCGACGACCGTTCGATTCCGTACCGGAAGGTCCTCGCGTATCCCTACGGGGGATTCCCGCGCACGGAACCGGACCGCAGCCGGATGAAGCAGCTGCTTCGGGAACTGGACATCGAATACGCGGCCCGGATCGGATACCGGATCGAACGGACGACCCCCCGGGATCGGTACGAACTCCGACGGGTGGGCATCGATGCCGCGGACCGTGGACTTCGCTTCCGGGTGAAGCTGGCCCTGGGCCGAACGCGGCTCTAGTGCGGTTTCAGTGGGGAATGGAGCAGATGGGACTCGAACCCACAACCTCCTCGATGCGACCGAGGCGCTCTCCCAATTGAGCTACTGCCCCCAAATCGTCGGAACGATCCGGAATCGAAGAAGTATACCGGCGATCGACCGGCCGCTCCGGGACGTCGGCCGGTCCTCCACGCCGGGTGGGAGTCGATAGCATGTCGAATGTCCACGACGAGAACCAGATGACCGAAGCCAACGCCCAACCCCGTGTTCGCCTGCTGCTGCTGATGGCCCCGGAGCCTCTGATGCGGGGCATGGACATCGCAACGATGGTGTCCGCGGAGATTCCCCACGCCTCCCTTCCGATCCGGATGCATGCGAACTATCCGATCCTCCCCCGGATCGCGAGCATCGGCACCGGCACCCCCCCCATCCGGCACGGCATACACACCCGGATGCGTTTCGATCCCGAGACCGGCACCATCCGCCCACGGCGGTCCGATGACACGGGCAGGCCGTGGATCTGGGATCTCGTCCGGCGCAGCGGACGCACGACCTCCACCATCGACTGGCCGCTGGTCAACGACGAACACGACCCCTCATGCGTGAAGCTTCTGAAACTGAACGACGAGGCATCGCCGACGGATCTGTCCGAAACTCTCGAATCGCATCTGCAGACGGACCTTGTGACCCTGGCGATGAACCTGCACCTGCAGGGGCCGGACCAATCGCAGCGCATCACGCCGGAGATCGCACGCCAGGCCGTCGGAACGGTCCTCGAACGACTTGCACCGCGGGCGGACCATGAGCACCTCGTGGTGTACATCACGACCAGGACGTTCGACCACCTGCTGGTCTTCGGTCGCCGGGCCGATTCGATCACCTCGAAGTCCGCCTCGCAGCATGATCTGCCGGCATCGGTGCTGGATCTGCTGGAGGTACCCAAGACCGTCGACGTTCCGGGCCGTTCCGTGCTCGACGGCATGGACCGCGACGAGAGCCTGGCGGACTGGCCCAGCCTTGCACCGGAAACCGTCCAGGGGGATCCGATCGACGCCGCCGTCGAATCAGTGCAAGACGGCAATGATGAAGCGAGGAAACATGTGGTCAACTGGCTGACCTCCGCCTGGATCTGCAATGCGAGGTACCGTGGAATCACCGCCACCGAACTCCGCTACGCCGAACTGCTGTGCGAGCTGCGGGGCGACGCCCAGGATCTATTCCGACTCGCCGTCAGCGCGGATCTCGTGGGCGACCACAAGATCTTCACTTCCGCCTGCGAACGACTGCGCAGCGAGCATCCGGATTCGATCCACGATCGACTCGCGACCACCCTCGCCGCCGCCCAGCCCACGCAGGAGCAGATCCGAAGCGTCGTCGATGCCAATCCACCCGATAACATGCTTCCGCTGCAACGCAGGACCTGGTGCGACGCAGCCATTCGTGCCGGCACCAAGGAACGGGCCCTTGAACAACTGGCTCCTCTGGTCAGCCATGGAGAGGGACTGCCCAAGGATCGTCTCCAGTTGGCCGAACTCCACATGAGCGATCAGAACCCCCAGAAGGCGCTCCATGCCCTGAGCCTGCTCGGCACCAATACCGTGCATCAACCGAGACTGGCGGTGGTCCGAGCCAGAATACTTCTCGCGTGCGACATGCAGGATGCCGCCCGAAAGCTGCTGAAAGCCGTCCTCGACGCCGCGCCCATGGATTCGGAGGCGAAGACCCTCCTGGATTCGATCGCCCCCGGCAATGGCGACTGAGATCGCTACAATCGTGCGATGCGTCCAAGCAGCGCCGCACCAACGTCTCACGGGAAGAAGACGAAGGCCTCCCGAACCAAGCGAGATCCCCGGCAGACGCCGGCGATGCTGCAGTACGCCGGCTTCAAGAAGGCGCACCCCGACTGCATCCTGTTCTTCCGGATGGGCGATTTCTACGAGATGTTCGACGACGATGCCGTCACGGCCCACGCCGCCCTGGGCATCACCCTGACCGAGCGGACCAGCGGCATCCCCATGGCGGGGATCCCCTTCCACGCGGCCGAGAACTACCTGCGGCGACTGATCGAACAGGGATACCGGGTCGCGGTCTGCGAACAGGTGCAGGATCCCAAGGACGCCAAGGGCGTGGTCGAACGGGCGGTGACCCGCGTCATCACCCCCGGCACCCTCGTGGACGACAGCCTGCTCGACGACTCGGTGGCGAACGAGATCGCCGCGGTGGGAGCACGGGATGAGGACGGATCCCTCGTCGTGGACATCGCGGTCGCCGAACTTTCCACCGGGGCCTTCCGGATTCGCACCGTGCCCGCCGAACGGGCCGTGGACGAACTGGTGCGCCTGCATCCCTCGGAGATCCTGCACTCCGACGACGACGAGACGCTGGACTCCATGCTGCAGCAGGTCGAATCGACGCTGGCCTGCGCCCGGACCCCCCGGCCCGGCTGGATGTTCGATCCCACCGATGCCGGACGCCGCCTTCGGGAACACTGGTCCGTCCATTCGCTGGAGGGGTTCGGACTGGGCGATGGCGAGGCGGAACTGGGGCCCGCGGGCGCTCTGCTCGGCTTCCTCGGCGAAACCCAGGCCAGCCGCGCCGACGGCGCCGGACTCGGCCATCTCCAGCCGCCGCGACGTGAATCGACCGATCGCATCATGACGCTCGATGCCACCACCCTGCGGAGTCTGGAGATCGAACAGACCATGCGCACGGGCACCACGGAGGGCTCCCTGCTGGCGACCATGCAGGGCTGCCGAACGCCGATGGGACGTCGTGCCCTTCGCCACTGGCTGTGCCATCCGCTGGCCGACCGCGACGCCATCGAACGCCGCCACGACGTCGTCCAGACCCTGGTCGAGGACGAAGCACGCCGCCGTCAGTTGCGGTCGACCTTCGAACTCGTGCAGGACATCGCGCGGATCAGCGGACGCGTCGCCATGCGGCGTGCGACCCCGCGGGACTTCTGGGCCCTCGGTCGATCGCTGTCGGCGCTGCCGGATCTGGTCGAACTGACCGCGGCGGTCCCCGTGCTCGCCGCGATCCACGAGGGATTCGCCGATGCGGAACGGACCCTCGGCCCCCTCGGAGAACGGATTCGACGCGAATGCGTCGAGGAGCCGCCGGCGCACCTGCGCGAGGGAGGACTCTTCCGCGACGGGGTCGACGACGAACTCGACGAGGCCCGTTCCCTGCAGACCGACGGCAGCGCCTGGTTGTCGGCGTACCAGCAGGAACTCTCCGAGCGGACCGGGATCCCCACGCTCAAGGTCGGCTACAACAAGGTCTTCGGCTACTACATCGAGGTGACCCACACCCACGCGGACCGGGTCCCCATGGAGTTCAACCGCAAGCAGACGCTGAAGAACGCCGAACGCTACATCACCGCCGAGTTGAAGGAATACGAGGACAAGGTCACCGGTGCCGAACGCCGGGCCATCGAGCGGGAGCGCCGGCTCTTCGACGCCCTCTGCCGTGACACCGAACAACTGGCGGAGGCCGTGACCCGCGCCGCGGATGCGGTGGCCGAACTCGACGTGCTCGCCTGCTTCGCCGACTTCGCCGTCCGGACCGGCTGCATCCGTCCCGAGATGGTCGACGAACGAATCCTCGACATCGAAGCCGGTCGTCACCCGGTGCTGGACGCCCTGATCGGAAGCGAGTTCGTACCCAACGACACACGCCTCGGGCCCGGCGACGACGAATGGACCATGGCCCTGATCACCGGACCGAACATGGCGGGCAAGAGCACCTACATCCGACAGGTGGCCCTGTTGACGCTGCTCGCCCACGTGGGCTGCTGGGTCCCCGCCACCCGGGCCCGGATCGGCTGCGTGGACCGGATCTTCACCCGCATCGGATCCTCCGACGAACTGCACACGGGGCGGTCGACCTTCATGGTGGAGATGATGGAGACCGCGAACATCCTGCATCACGCCACCGAGCGGAGCCTGGTGATCCTCGACGAGATCGGCCGCGGCACCAGCACCCTCGACGGCCTGTCGCTGGCCTGGGCCATCACCGAATCGCTCGCCGAACGCGGCACCCGGACGCTGTTCGCCACGCACTACCACGAGCTGACCGCACTGGCCGACCGGAGCGAGGCGATCGGCAACCTCCACGTCGCGGTCCGCGAATGGAAGGACCGCATCGTGTTCCTCCACCACATCGAACCCGGCAGCACCGATCGCAGCTACGGGCTGCACGTGGCCCAGCTGGCCGGAGTCCCCGGGGCCGTCGTGGACCGGGCGAACTCGCTGCTGGAGACCCTGAGCGTGCAGACCACGGTGGACACCAGCGCCGCTCCCCCGCCCGCGGCTCCCGCTCCCGCCGACTCCCGACAGTTCGGACTGTTCACCGAACCGTCCGAGCCGCATCCGACCCTGGAACGCCTTCGCGCCCTGGACATCGATTCCATGAGCCCGATGGACGCCTTCGATGAACTGCGCCGCCTGATCGACCGGGCGGAGGAGAACTGACCCCATGCCGAACGGACTTCGAGCGCCGGAACTGGCCGCGGCCCACGAAGCCGCCCTGTCGTACGAGGACTACCTCGCCACCGATCCGGAACGGGCCCAACGCTGGATCGAACTCGCGAACGACGTCCGACTCACTCCGGAGCAGACCGGACTCGTCGAAGGCTTCACGCGACGGATGCCCGTCCTGTGCATCTCCGGCATCTGGTGCGGCGACTGCGTCCGACAGGGCCCCGTACTGCAGCGCATCGCCGAGGCGAACCCCTGCATCGACCTGCGGTTCATCGATCGCGACGCCCGCCCCGATCTGATCGAACACGTGCGCATCAACGACGGAGCACGCGTTCCGGTGACGCTGTTCATGGCCGAGGACTTCGAGCCGGTGTCCGTCGCGGGCGACCGCACCCTGTCCTACTACCGGCACATGGCGGAGCAGAAGCTCGGCGGCTCGTGCCCCGTGCCCGGAGCGCCCACCGCCGACACCCTGCTTGATTCACTGGTGGCCGATTGGCTGGACGAGTTCGAACGCGTCCACCTCCTGCTGCGACTGAGCGGTCGACTTCGCGCGATCCACGGAGACTGAACCCATGCTGATGAATGCGGACATCCTGCGCCAGACCTTCGAGATGGGACTCGGCTACGACGAGTTCGTGGCTTCGGGCGAGCCCATGCATCAGCCGCAATGGCACCAGCGGTACGAGCAGCTGGCCCTGGACGACACCCAGCGGGAACTGGTGTCGGGATTCCAGCGATCCATCAAGGTCCTGTGCCTGACCGG